>NZ_ATUF01000003.1 GCF_000420065.1 Varibaculum cambriense DSM 15806
GGCCGGTACCGACATTGGCCCAGATGGCAAGGTCGTCAAGGATGAGAACGGTAAGCCGAAGGTTGATGATTCTAAGGCCACCAAGACTGACCCGACCAAACCTGACACTGATGAGGATGGGGTTAATGAGGGTAAGGATGCTTCCTCGGATCAATGCCCGCTTCTAGCTGGCCCGTCCTCTAATAAGGGATGTCCGGCTTGGGGTGACGGTAGTGGCGCTCCGGGTACGGATGTGACCTTGACTAAGGATCCGGCGAATGGCAAGTTGCCGAAGACGGTTAAGTGTGAGGCTGATAAGGGTGCGACCTGTGCTTTCGATAACGATGGCAACGTTAAGGTCACTGTTCCTGCCGATGCTGCCTCCGGAACTACTATCACGGTTACCGTTAAGGATGGCGACAAGACCCTGGATAGTTCCACGGTGACGGTCACTAAGCCCAGTGCGGATGATAGTGATGGTGACGGTGTTAGCGATGAGCGGGAAAAGGAACTTGGTACTGACCCGAAGAATCCTGATACTGATGGTGACGGCTTGACTGATGGTCAAGAGGCCGGAACTGACGTTGACAAGGATGGTAAGGCCGTCAAGGATGAGAACGGTAAACCGAAGGTTGATGATTCTAAGGCCACCAAGACCGACCCCACCAAGGCTGATACTGATGGTGATGGCATTAATGATGGTGACGAGGTAAATGGCACCAAGAATCCGTTCAAGGGTGATAAGGCTGATCCGAACGGTAAGCCCGGAAATACTGACCCGAACAATGCCGACACTGATGGTGATGGCATTAATGATGGTGACGAGGTGACCGGAGCTAAGAACGGTGGTAAAGCCACTAACCCGAACAAGGCTGACACCGACGGTGACGGCATCAATGATGGTAAAGAAATCAAAGATGGTACCGATCCGCTAGATCCGAACGATCCCGGCAAGAAGGGCAAAGGCACTACCAAGGTAGTCAAGGTGTGGCAGAAGCTGCCCAAGACTGGTTCCGCGGCAGTGCCGGCACTGGCGCTAGGGTTACTAGCCATTGGCGCGGGTGCAGTCATGGTTCGCCGTCGTAAACAGCAGTAACCATTAAGAACAACTAAATAGCAGTTTGGGTCGCCCCTCAAAAAAGGGGCGACCCAAATTTATTGTCTTCTTCGCACCATGTCCTAGTGCCTAGTGCTTAGTGCAAGGGGTGCCGCAAAGAGAACTGGTACTGCCTATCCATAATCGCTTTCAAGGCCGGATAGGCCTGGTTTTGCAGCTCCGCTAGTTCCAGATAGATTTCATGGTTCTTAAGGTTCGGTTCCGAGGTGTCGCCCAAGGCCGCCATCCCTTTCGAAGCCTCTTCCACGGAATCGTAGGCATCAGTTTGCGCCATCGCCATCACCGCGGCGCCCATAGCCGAAATCTCTTCGGTATCGCAACTGGTAAGCGGCAGCCCGATACAGTCCGTCATAATCGCGCGCCATAGGGGAGAACGCTGCCCGCCACCCATTACCCGCACCGACCGCAAAGGCACCCCGGTAGTATTAGCGAGGGCGTGCAGGTTGGTAGCCATAGTTAAGGAGATACCTTCCAGGATAGAGCGGTAGATTTCCGCCCTCCCATAGGCCCCAGCCAACCCGATGATGGCGCCGTGAGCAATCGGATCCCAGAAAGGTGACTGCACTGCATTCCAATAGGGCATGGTTACCAGCCCGCCACAGCCGGTCGCCACCTGGGCGGCCGCTTTATCTAGTTCCGGATCCGGGCGCCCCTCCAGTTCAGGATTACCCAGTTCGCTGCGGAACCAGCCCGCCAAGTGGGCACCAGAGTTTTGTACGATTTCCAGCACATATTGGCCGGGAATACCCGCCACATCGGTACGGAACACGTCGGCTATCTGATAGCGAGGTGAATGCACTCCGGCTACCAGGGCAGTCCCCATATTCAGGTAGGCTTCCTCCATACCGATAGCCCCGGCACCCAATGCGGCTGCTTGCCCGTCCCCGCAGGCGGCCACCAGTTCTATCGACTGTTTGATTCCCCAGTTGTCTAGCACCGATTTCTTGATCGGGGCAATGATCGAGGCTGCGGGAACCAGATCTGCAAGCTGGTCACGTTTGATTCCGATTAGATCGAGCAACTCTGCAGAGTAGTCCAATTTTGCAGAATCTAGGAATCCGAGAGAATCGGCAGTTGCCACCGAATCAACCCATTGCCCGGTCAGAGCATGAGTCAGGTAGCCGTGCACGCCCACGATCTTGTGGGCAGCAGCTAGTTTTTCTGGTTCGTGCTCTTTTAACCAGGCAATCTTGTATATCGAGGGGGTGGTATCAGGTTGGAAACCAGAAAGTTCATGTACTCGCCGACTACCAATCTTTTTAACCTGCTCCGCGGCTCTGCCATCGAGCCATAAAATCCCAGGACGAAGAGGCGTGCCTTCCGAATCCACCAGCGCGAATGATTGGCGCTGAATAGTGGCGCAGAGAAATTTGATGCGGCCGCGATCAGTGTTGCTAAGCTGCGCAACTGCCTGCCCTACCGCCTCATTGGTGCTCTTCCACCAGTCGCGAGGGTCTTGTTCATAAAAGTCCACTCTGGGGGTGGACATTGCGAACTCTACCTTTGCCTGTGAAAGTACCGACCCGGCACTGTCGACAATAATCGCCTTGGTACTGGTGGTAGAGGAATCTACTGCGATTACTAAACTACCCATGCTGATTGAACCTCCTCATTGCGGTTTACTCACAGGTGATTCTACTTTGCTAGTTAACAGAATTGGGTGAATTGGTAGGTGAAAGTAGGAAATGGGGTTAGCGGATCCCCGTGGGTATCTGCAGAAAAACTGGTTAAAATCGCTAGCAGTTAAGGCGCCTTTTATTTTGAATACACAACGTAGACACAGCAATAAAGATTTATTGACTTAATCGTTTCTATTGGCGGAGGTAGGGGGATTCGAACCCCCGAGGGCTTGCACCCAACCCGCTTTCCAAGCGAGCGCCATAGGCCACTAGGCGATACCTCCAGGCACAAGTTTGAGTTTACCTAAATGATCTCGCTAATGTCGATTCTGGAAATGAGGAGTCGAACACAGCCCGGCAATAAGAGCGGCGTTACTTCCGTAGAAACCCCGCACGCATCCTCGGTAGTTACCTTCTCGCCCCGCGCTGACCCTAGCGTTTCCAGTTAGCGCCCTCCTAAGCTAAACTGGGAGAGATCCTTCACGCGGCGATATCATTCGAACCTCCCCAGGGCCGGAAGGCAGCAAGGATAAGGGTGCGCTATCGGGTGCGTGAAGGGTCTTTTTTATCGCAATCCTCTCTAGGCACCCCGCTTATCGCTGGGCTTTAGTACAGTAGATCCGTGAGCATCGCACTTTATCGCCGCTACCGGCCAGACACTTTCCAAGACGTGATTGGGCAAGATCACGTGGTTAAGCCGTTAATGGCGGCGCTGCGCTCTGGGCGGATAAGCCATGCGTACCTCTTTTCTGGGCCGCGCGGGTGTGGGAAAACCACTTCGGCGCGAATCATGGCGCGCTGTCTGAACTGCGCAGAAGGCCCCACCGATACTCCTTGCGGAAAATGCGAATCCTGTAAAGACCTAGCTACCGGGGGTTCTGGTTCCCTTGATGTGGTAGAAATTGATGCTGCCAGTCATAACGGGGTAGATGATGCGCGGGAACTGCGCGAGCGGGCAGGGTTTGCCCCGGTGCGTGACCGCTACAAAATTTTTATACTAGACGAAGCCCATATGGTCACTCAGCAGGGATTTAACGCCCTGCTAAAAATCGTGGAAGAACCCCCCGAACACGTAAAGTTCATTTTCGCGACCACCGAACCCGACAAGGTAATCGGCACGATTCGTTCCCGAACTCATCACTATCCGTTCCGCCTGGTACCGCCAGAAATAATGGAAAAATATATGGCGAAACTTTGCGAGGCAGAAAACATCGAACCTGCCCCCGGGGTGTTACAACTGGTAATGAGGGCGGGCGCAGGCTCGGTCCGTGACTCGCTTTCAGTGCTAGACCAGTTAATGGCGGGCGCTGAGGATGGCAAGCTGGAATATGGGACTGCCGCGGCACTACTGGGATACACCGATAGCTCTATTTTGGAGCGTTCGGTAGATGCCATTATTGACCGGGATGGCTCCGCCCTGTTCGAGGTAATCGCCAAGATGGTTGAGGGCGGGCATGAGCCTCGGCGCTATCTGGAAGATTTGCTGTTGCACCTGCGGGACCTGCTGGTACTTTCGGTTTCTTCTCCGGAGGATGCCCAGACAGCCCTGGCGGGGACTCCGGCAGACCAATTAGCGGCGATGCAATCCCAAGCGCAGCGTTGGGGGACTACCGGGATTTCCCATGCCAGCGACCTCACCAATACCGCTTTAACCGAACTTACGGGAGCAACCGCCCCGCGCCTACAAGTAGAGCTGTTGGCGGCAAGGCTATTATTGCCAGAGCAGAGCCCGGCAGTTGCAGGTGAACCCAGTTCCACCCCGTCGGGATTGAGCGGGGCAGAGGCCGCAATGGCAGCCTTGCATCGTCCGGGACAGAAGCGTCCTCAGAATACTGCAAATGCCATACCGGGATCTACAGCTCCCGCAGCGCCTAGAACTCCGGAAGCTCCTGCTGAACCAGCCCCAGCGGCTCCCCGCGCTAACGCGGCCCCAGCGGCTCCCCGCGGAGGTAACGAGGCGCCAGAACTGGCTGCTCCGCGCCCGCAGATGACGGATAGTAAACCGTCTGCTCCAACTGTAGATAAACAGGAAAACCAGCAAGAACCGGCTCCCCGCAATGAAGTAGCGGAGCAGGAATCCTCTCCCAAGGAGGCTGCGGCTAGCAGTTCCCTGCGCGAGGTGCCGGAAGTAGAAAAAGGGGAGCAATACTGGCAGATACTGCAATCGTGGGGTAAGGTTTCTGCGTGTTTGCGGCACACTGATCAGCGGCTGTGGTCGACTTGCAATCGCCACCTGCAGCTTGGCGGTGCCCAAAACCGGCAAGTTACCTTGTTGGCAGATACTCCGCAGACCGTTGAATACTTGGAAAAACAACTGGCTCCGATAGAAAAGTGCTTACAGGAGGAGCTGTCAGATTCCTGGACGGTGCAGGTGCTTGCGGGAAGCGATGATAGCCGCGCGCCCGCTATGAGCGAGGTGCTATCCCGGATCAAACTAGATGCTTCCTCGGGAGAAGAGAAAACGCTGCCCCAGGAGGCACCCCCGGAAGAAGAGGAATATCCTCCCGAAGGCGCGGATCCGGCAGATGGCAGTGAAGAGATTTCCTATCCAGAACCAGTGGATGGTGCAGCAAACCCTGCTCCCGCCTCTAGCGCCTCCCAGGACGCTGCAAACTCAAATGCGGAAACTGCAGGTGAGGCTCCAAAAGCAGTGGGTAAACCCGGGGATAAACCTGGGCAAGAAAGTGACCCGGCATCTCTAAATGGTGACTGGATCATTGCTAATCCCACAGGGTCAGAATCCGTTTCTAAGGAAAATGATCAGGGCGCAGAGGACGCGGCGCATCCGGTAGCATCGGAGCCTGCGACACCATTTGCGGCAGCGCCCTCACCGTTCGGGGCGCCAGCGGCAGAAATGGCAGCGCCTCGCCCCGAAACCTCTGTTTCGCCGGCACCTGGCAGGGATAATGCGGTGATGGCGGCACCCCGTGACTTTGCCGAGGAACTAGTCGCTCCCAGAGCAGACCAATCTGCGGCACCCTTTGAAGCTACTGCCTCTACGCCCCTAGCAGCGCCGCGTGAGCAGATTTTAGAGCCGGATATCCCAGCTGCTCCCCGGGGGCCGGCCGCCACAGGCGCGGACGCTGAAAGCGCTTCCCCAGCACCGGGCGCACCTCCCAGCTATGAAGACGAAGATATCCCCGACCTCTCCGATCCTGATGTTTCGCTCGATGAAAGCGGCGGACGTTGGGGGGTCGAGGTCGCAAAATCTTTGCTTGGTGGCAAGATAATTGAGACGGTAGATAATTCTGGCGGCAGCGGGAAAGCGGGTATTTAACTTATATGTATGACGGCGCTTTGCAAGATCTAATCGATGCTTTAGGGCGGCTGCCGGGGATTGGACCAAAATCAGCCCAGCGCATCGCGTTCTATGTGCTGTCGCGTCCCAAAGCTGAAGCAGAACTCTTGGCGCAGGCCTTAATCGACGCGAAAGAAAAGATTCGTTTTTGCGCTAAATGCGGCAATATTGCCCAAGAAGAACTCTGCGCCATTTGCCGCAATCCCAAACGGGATCAGGCGGTTATTTGCGTAGTTGAAGAAGCTAAAGATGTGGGGGCGATTGAACGTACCCGCAGCTATCGTGGTCTTTACCATGTGCTGGGAGGGGCAATCGACCCCATTAACGGGATCGGCCCTGAACAGTTACGTTTGCGGGAGCTCCTAACCCGCCTGTCGGGCGATACCGTACAAGAGATCATTATCGCCACTAACCCTAATATTGAGGGCGAGGCTACGGCCACCTACCTGACCCGCACCATCTCCCCGCTGGGGTTAAAAGTTACCCGCCTGGCCTCGGGGCTACCGGTAGGCGGGGATCTGGAATACGCTGATGAAGTTACTCTGGGGCGTGCTCTGGAGGGCAGGCGCTCCGCCGAATAACCGCTAGCGCCAGCGCCCATAAACCGCTGAGCAGTGGCAAAAGTCCCAGGAGTAGCCGGGGCAGTACGGATGATTTTGTGCGTTTGCTTACCTACCAGCAAATTTGAGACGCTAAAGCCGAGAAATCGCTAGCTTCTTAGAATAATTGCAGAAGACAGCTAATCGCTAGGCATACAAGGGGAACAAATGGCACTGATTGTGCAAAAGTATGGCGGATCCTCGGTTGCCGACACCCAGTCGTTGCAGCGGGTTGCGCGCAGAATTGTGCAAACCCGTCAAGCCGGGCATCAAGTGGTGGTCGTGGTCTCCGCTATGGGAGATACTACCGACGACCTGATTGATATGGCGGCCGAACTTAATGCTCATGCTCCCGCTCGGGAAATGGATATTTTACTGTCTGCGGGTGAACGTATCTCCATGTCTTTACTGTCTATGGCCATCTCCGCGCAAGGAGTACCGGCGATGGCTTTTACCGGCGCGCAAGCCGGTATCCGTACCGACGCCAAGTATGGTAAAGCCCAGATTGTAGGGATGGTTCCGGAAAGAATCGCCCGCGTAATCCGGGACAATAATGTGGCGATTGTAGCCGGGTTCCAGGGAGTCAACGATGCCGAAGATGTTACTACTCTGGGGCGTGGCGGCTCGGATACTACCGCCGTGGCGCTAGCGGCCGCCCTGCATGCGGATGTGTGTGAAATCTACACCGATGTTGACGGATTGTTCACCGCTGATCCGCGCCTGGTACCGACCGCCCGGGCGTTGCACTCCCTCGACTATGAGGAAACTTTAGAGCTAGCAGCAAATGGCGCCAAGATTTTGCATTTGCGAGCAGTAGAGTTTGCCCGGCGCTACCGGGTGCCCTTGCATGTAAGGTCTAGTTTTTCCGATAAAGATGGCACTTGGATTGCCCAAGGTCCGGCCCCGAAATCATTGCGGGGGATTGTCCCTGCTAAAGCCCTTGAGGAGGAAAACGTGGAAGCTCCCGTTATCTCTGGTATCGCCCATGATCGTTCCCAGGAAAAGCTGACTGTGGTGGGTTTGCCTGACCGCCCGGGGGTGGCCGCTGATCTGTTCGCGGCGGTGGCAAAAGTCGGTGCCAATATCGACATGATCGTACAAAACATTTCTGAGGCGCGCCCTGGCAGGGCTAATATTTCGATCACTATGCCGGCGGAAGATATTCCGGGAGTGATGGAAGAACTGCAGCACGAAAAGAGTGCTCTGGATTTCATCCGCATTGACCACGACACCAACGTGGGGAAGGTATCCCTAGTTGGGGCTGGTATGCGTAACAATCCGGGTATTTCGGCGTGCTTTTTCCAGGCGCTATCGGACGCCGGGATCAACGTCGATATTATTTCTACTTCGGAAGTGCGTATCTCCGTGCTGATCAGTTTAGATCGGCTCGATGATGCAGTGTTGGCCATCCATAAAGCTTTCGATTTAGATTCCGAAGAAACTGAAGCCGTGGTCTATGGAGGTACCGGACGATGATTAAAGAACTAACCGTGGCCTTAGTCGGAGCAACCGGACAGGTCGGACGGGTGATGCGGACTCTGCTGGAAGATAGAAATTTCCCCGCAGCGGGTATTCGTCTGTTCGCCACCTCGCGTAGCGCGGGCAAGCAGCTTTCTTTCCGCGGTCAGCAAATAACTGTAGAGGACGTGGAGGGCGCAGACCTGGAGGGGATCGATATTGCGATTTTTTCCGCCGGAGGGTCAGCGTCGCGTACCTATGCTCCCCGTTTTGCTGCTGCCGGGGCAGTGGTAGTCGATAATTCCTCCGCGTGGCGCAAAGACCCCGAGGTTCCCCTGGTAGTTTCCGAGGTCAACCCGGAAGATATCAAGGATCGCCCTAAGGGGATTATCGCCAACCCTAATTGCACCACGATGGCGGCAATGCCTACGGTGAAAGTACTTCATGAGCTCTTCGGCTTGGAGAGTTTGGTGGCTTCGTCCTATCAGGCGGTGTCGGGCTCGGGCAGAGCCGGGGTGCAAGAACTTTCTTCCCAGCTGGAAGCGAGCGTAGACCGTTGTGAAGAACTAGCTTTAGACGGAGTCGCTATAGAGTTTCCCGCGCCGAAAACCTATGTGCGCCCGATCGCGTTCAACGCGGTGCCGGTAGCCGGAAACTTCGTTGACGACGGCTCTCACGAAACCGATGAGGAGCAAAAGCTACGTAATGAGTCGCGGCGGATCCTGCATTTGCCAGAGCTCGCGGCCTCCTGTACCTGCGTGAGGATCCCGGTGATGACCGCGCATCTGTTGTCTCTAAATGCGCGTTTTAATAACCCGGTTGATTTAGCACAGGCGCAGGCGGCATTAGAGCAGGCTGAGGGAGTACAACTAGTAGAAGTGCCCAACCCCTTGGATGCTGCTGGCCGAGATGGGACTTTCACGGGACGCTTGCGCATTGATCAGGCAGTTCCGGATGGTAAAGGTCTAGCCTTTATCTGTTGCGCTGATAACCTGCGTAAAGGGGCGGCACTTAACGCCATCCAGATCGCAGAATTGGTTGCTCGCGAACTTTTGGAAGCCTAGTTACAACCTCTCTGCGGGTACCCAGGTTGGCTGCTTGAGCACTAGGACGAGAAGCAAATAGATTACGCTGGCGCTACCGCGCTCGAGGAGGCGGTAGCGCCAGATATCTCTGCTCGGAATAATGGAAAAGCTTAGTTACCGGGGGCTTTAACTTTAGGTTGGTAGGCTTCGGCGCTATTAACCGTCAGTTTGAGTCCGAATCCGGTCTGCAGATTCCAGCAGTCAACCCCGGATCCGGAGGACTCGCAAGCATAGGCTCCTGAGGCGGCCGCAGCACCCCTAGCGAGTACGGTCTGTGAAACTTCGTTATCTTTAACCCCTAAATCTTCGGGCGGCTTTGCGCCATCAGCTCCTAGGGTGAACTTGACGGTTGCTCCCGGGTTTTGCCCAATATTTCCGGTAAAGCTAAAGACGTTACAAATTACTTCATTACCGATGGTGCACTTGATGGGGGCATCAGGGAGTGAAAACTCAGCTACCTGGTAGGCACCGTTTGGTAGTCCTTTTGCTTGCCCAATCTGGTTGGTGGGAGCGGGAGCTATCTGACGTCCCTCGGTTTTCACATCCAGTTGGGCACCGGCGTTACCGTTTTTGTGCTTAGTGTCCTGGCCGGCGGCATGCTTATTGCCGGTACCGTTTGCCCCATTTTCTTGGTCATCGGGAATCCCGTTATTGTTGTGGTCGCGGTTTAGATCGGAATCTCCGAAGATACGCGCGATCACTCCGTCCTTCCCGTACCAACTCTTTGAGCCGTCACCACCGGTGAGACGATCCGCTAAGTTACCTCCGATCGAGAGTACTAAACCGATCAACACGGCAATCACGATCACGAAAATCTTGCTTTTTCGCGAAGCAGTTTTTTCTTCGACCGGTGAAAAGTCCTCTAAATCTTCCTCGTCCGCAAGTTTAAGTTTCTCAGCCTTAGTTTTTTCCGATGCCTCAGTATCAGCGGTAACTGCGGTTTCCGGTTTATCCGCTGGCTTAACGATGGTGGTATCCGCGGCTGTTTCGAGGGGGACGGTAGGGAAATCTGGGGAAGTTTCATCTCGAACCGCGTTTATAGCTGCGGTGGCATTGGTAGGTGTCAGCGGGGAAGCGCTCTGCGGCTCTCCTGCTGGTGCCACCGAGGGAACAGGGGAGGATACCGGGACAGGGGAATGGTTCTTTGCTCGAGCTGCCCGGTCAAGCCGGTTTTGGCGGCGCTGTAAGGCAGCGGCAATCTCCGGATCAGAAAACTCGCTTAACCACTGCAAAAGTTCCGGATAGGTGGAGGGATTCTCGGCAATGAGAGGCCGCAAGGAAGGATGATTTTGAGCGAGATATTGTAATTCTTCCAGCGGCGTCGCGGGATCGCTTGCCCGCTGAACCGGGTCCATGCTCATATCTCCTCCTTTAGCCCTCTTAAGCGATTATAGATTACCGAGAGACCAAAATGATTCGCGCCTGGCCATAACTGCCTGCTCAGCCAATAGACACCGCTAATATCCGGCCTCTCACAGCCCGGGCCGGTGCAACTGGCAGCCCGCTATTTAGCAGAAAACTGCGTCTAACTGGCGCGATGGATAGGACAGGCGGAAACCACCATCCCCTCGCCCCCGCGGGAAGAAAAAGGATTTTCGTCTAGATCTATACGCCGTCCCAAGAAACGTTTTGCGTTCGGTAACGGAGCTAAGGTGTGGCTGGCGCCTAAAGAGCGCAATATATACGCCTGTATGCAGTGGATCAGATATTCCCGCTGAATCGGGTCTTTCGGGAGGGATCTACCCGCAAGGGACGCATTTACCATTGAGATCGCAATAGGTAAGTTCTGGGGAGGAAGCGTGCCTTCATTAATGGCTTTCCGTAAGATTTGACGTAAAATATTTTCTACAATCTGCGCATGAAGGCGCAGTTCGGAGCTGGTTTCATTCGATACTTGACGGCGAAGATCCAGTCCGGGCGCTAGGTGGTAAGAAGAGCCGAGAGCGAGTTGTTCCCGGACGTAAATCCGCAGCATTTTTATGGGGGAGGAGACCCCGGACAGAGCGCGGTTTAAACGCACTGAATATTGTCCCGTTTCGTAGGCGATAAATGCCAGGAGGAGTGCTTCTTTATCTTGGAAATGGTTATAGACCGCGGTGCGTCCCACTCCCGCTTCTTGGGCGATCTTCGCCATGGTTAGCGATTCAAAAGTGCTGGTCTGGAGGAGGCGCGAGAGCGCATCAAAGAGCTGCTGGCGGGTCTTCTTGCGATGCTCTTCCAGGGTTTCCCCGATAATCCTTGGCATGTAGGCATTCTTTCATTTAATGACATTTTTAGTCTAATTGTCTTGAAAGATTGCTTAAGTTTAAGGAAATAGCTGGCGAGTTGCGGTAATGGGTGCTGATTGGAGCAAGCAAGGTTGACCTTAGTTTATTTGCCGATAAGTCCCTAAAATGCTGCTTGTATATTTTCTTTAAATCTGCTGTTATCGGTTAGGTTAGTGAAAGTTGTTCTAATTAGCGCCCTCTTGACAGGGTGGGTTGAATAAAATAGGTTAGGCGTGCCTTAGCTAAGGAATTATAGGTTTTAGCTAACTGATTCGCGGACTGAAGAGAAAATGCTCGGCGCTTTGCTAATTGCGTTACGGGAAGGTTTGGAAGCTGTTTTAATAGTTTCCATTCTTTATGCCTATATAAAGAAAGTTGAGCGTGAGGATCTTCTGCCAAAACTATGGCTAGGGATAGTGGTGGGGGCGGTAGTTCCCATGAGCGTAGGTGCTTACCTGGTTTGGGGTACCTATACCCTTACCACCCAAGCCCAAGAAGCGCTCGGAGGCTTTCTTTCCCTATTCGCGGTCGCCCTCATCACCTGGATGATTTTTTGGATGGCCGAGCATTCCGCCGGAATGGCGGCTCGAATGCAATCCCAAGTCAAGGAAGCTCTCTCGAAAGGTAGCGGAGCCGGCTGGTCATTGTTTGTAATCGCCTTGATTACCGTGGGTCGAGAAGGACTGGAAACCGCGATTTTCATCTGGCCGATGTTCAAGAATGCCAGCGACAATGAAAATGGCACCAGCCTGGTTGTCGGAGTGTTGGTGGGAATAGCAATCGCCATCGCGCTGGGATACCTGATTTATCGGGGAGTAGCGCGTATCAACTTGCGGATATTTTTTGAGGTAACCGGGTATTTACTGATTTTTGTGGCCGCCGGGGTATGCTCCTACGGCTTCCACGATTTACAAGAAGCCGGGGTTATCCCCATGACCGCGCCCCTATTCGATATCACCACTTATATTCCCGCCCTGGTTTATAACGGCGGTCTCTATGACGTGCTGGTAGCCATTTTCCAGTTCTCACCTAGCCCCACCGCCTTGCAGTTCTTTAGCTGGCTGATCTACCTGGTGGTAGTGGGCACGCTGTTCTACTTTTACAACCGCAATAAGAAGTTGTTTTTAGCGGTCAAAAGGCCGCAGCAACAAGCTGCTGGTGCCTCAGAAGAAGCCGTAGCTAACGCGGGAAGCAAGGGGGCGGCTAACCTGTCCGATGAGGCTGCGGCAACAGTGGAAACAAGTAACAAGACCAAAACGTCAGTTGCAGTTGACTGAACGTTTTCCCGAGGGCGCGCTCGCGTCCTCGACGCAAAAATGCACACCTAAGGAGACAAATAATGCATATGCGTAAGATTGCCGTTGCTTTCGTGGGCGCGGCGCTGGCAGTCACTATGACTGGTTGTGTAAAGAATGACAGCAGCGCCGCCGGGGATGGCGCGGCGGGCAGCGCTAAACCAATCGAGGTGAAAATCGCTGACGACAAGTGCGAACTATCTGCAAACACCGCTCCTTCCGGCACCATTAAGTTCTCCCTAAGTAACGAGGGGCCGGCTCGCAACGAGTTTGAAGTGCTTGCCAAAGACAAGCTGCAAATTATGGGAGAGATGGAAAATCTGGCTGCCGGGGATAAACGCGACTTCACCGTGCAGCTAGAGGAAGGTACCTACTACACCGCCTGCAAGAAAAACATGGTCGGATCACTCGTGGGGCTAAAAGAGTTCAAAGTAACCAAGGGTGAAGGCGTGAAGATCAGCGCCGATGACAAGAAACTGCACGATGAGGCGGTTACCAAGTACACCGCTTACGTCAAGGATCAGGCTGGCCAGTTGGTATCAGCCACCCAAGAATTTGTGGATGCCTACAAAGCGGGCGATAACGAAAAGGCAAAGAAGCTGTATCCACTGGCACGTATGCATTACGAACGCATTGAGCCCACCGCCGAGTCTTTCGGCGATTTGGATCCGAAGCTGGATGAGCGCGAAGCTGACTACCAGCAAGCTGATGATGCTGACGGGCGGGAATGGACCGGTTGGCACCGCTTAGAAAAAGACCTGTGGACCGATCAGAAGCTATCTGCCGCAGATCGCACCAAGTTCGCCGATCTGCTGATGAAAGACACCCAGGATCTCCATAAAGCGGTTTACGCTGCTGACTTCAAACTGAAGCTCGACGATATTTCCAATGGCGCTATTGGTCTACTAGAAGAGGTAGCCACCACCAAGATTACGGGGGAAGAAGAGATCTTCTCGCACACCGACCTCTATGATTTCCAGGCCAACTTGGAGGGCGCTCGGGTAGCTTACGGTAACGTCCAGGCTTTAGCAGAAAAGAAAGATCCGGAACTGGCGAAGAAGATTGATGCCAAGATGAAAGATCTCGAAGACACTATTGCTTCCTACAACCGCGCCAGTGGCGATAATCAGTGGGATTTCCCGCCCTACACCGATATCGCGACTGTAGCCATCGGTTTGGAGAAAACTCCCGAGAAGTACACCAAGAAGCAAAAAGAGCTTTCCGATAAGGTAAATGCGCTGCGCGCTCCGCTAGCGAAGCTGACGGAATCTATCCTGAAATAAGGTGAATATTCATTGAGTAAAGATTCTGTTAACCATCACTCCGAGGAGGTAACCGACGAGGCCGCCTCCTCGGGGGAAACCCCGAAAGATACTGCTAAGGTTCCGGGGATTTCCCGCCGTAATGTCCTGATCGGCGGGGGTATCGCTGCCCTCGCAGGTATTGGCATCGGGGGAATGGGAGGCTTCGCTTATGGTAAATCCAAAGGCGAGGCCGCCGGGCAAGCGGCTTCCGACGTGATGAAGATTTCCTATCCTTTCAGAGGTAAGCATCAGCCGGGAATTCTCACCCCCCAGCAACAGCAGATGATGATGGCTGCCTATGACTTGACCACTGAAAGTCGAGATCTGGTTATTCAGTTGCTGAAAGACTGGTCATTGGCCGCTGAGCGGATGATGGCTGGTAATCCGGTCAATGATCCGAAAGTGTCCAAACTGGCACCCCCGGATGATACTGGTGAAGCCTATGATCTCGGACCTGGCGCCCTCACGATCACTATTGGTTTTGGGGAAAGTTTCTTCCTGAAAGATGGAAAAGATCGCCTCGGGATTGCCGATAGAATGCCGGAACCCCTAAAGGGTGGGATTCCCCGGATGGCGGCAGAGAAACTGGACCCGGATCAGTGCTACGGGGATATCGTGGTGCAAGCCTGTTCGGAAGACCCCATGATTTCCATGCACGCGATTCACAACCTCAGCCGCCTGGCCTTCGGTACTGCCACCGTTCGCTGGACGCAACTGGGATATGGGCGTACTTCCTCTACCTCTACCGGCCAGAAAACTCCCCGCAACCTGTTTGGTTTCAAGGATGGAACTTCTAATATTAAAAAGGAAGACTCCGACGCGGAACTAAATAAGCATCTGTGGATTCAGCCCGGTGATTCGGGTGGGAAATATTTTGCAGGTGGCAGCTATCTGTGTACCCGTAAGATCAAGCAGATGATGGAAGTTTGGGACGAACTGGTCTTGCAAGAGCAAGAAGACACCATTGGACGCGACAAACTAGAGGGAGCGCCCCAGTCCGGAGGAACCGAATTTACCGATCCCGACTTCGAGAAGAAGGGGGAAGACGGGGAACCCCTGATTCCTTTGGATTCGCACTTAGCGATGGTGCATCCCGATCATAACGGGGGAGCCCGGATGCTCAGGCGCGGATACAACTATATGGAGGGCACCGACAGCTTGGGGCGGCTAGAAGGTGGGCTGATGTTTATCGCCTATGTTCGTAACCCCCAAACCAACTTCATTCCCATACTGAAGAAGATGTCTGGGGATGCTATGACCGAATACCTGCAGCATATAGCCACCAGTATGTGGGTGATGCCGCCCGGTGTAGGGCAGGGAGAAGAATACGTGGGGCAAAAACTCTTTGAAGCCTAAACTGTTACCTCCAGAAAAATAGGCTTTGGGGAAACCTAAAGCCGAGGAACGGGTCTTGCTGATTGCTTTCAGCAAGACCCGTAACTTTTTCTGCACTAGAGAGGTATTTCTCTAAGTTTGCGCTCAGTCAAAAGCTCTAATGAAATATGAATTTTCGACCGTAACTGATAGCTTTCAGGTGAGGAGGCACCGTGACAAACTTACTGCTAGCCCTGATATATCTGGCCTTTATTAGTTTGGGATTACCTGATTCTTTGCTGGGGTCTGCCTGGCCCGAGATCTATCCAGGTTTCGGGGTTCCGGTTTCCTATGCGGGGATTATCTCCATGATTATCTCTTTGGGGACTGTTACTTCTAGCCTGCTCTCAGATCGGATAATCTCCCGGCTAGGTACCGGGAAAGTGATCGTCATTTCGGGGTTGTTAACTGCTCTGGCTATCCTAGGCTTCGCCCTCGCCCCTAACTTTTGGGTATTGTGTCTCTGCTCGATTCCCTATGGGCTGGGAGCAGGAAGCGTGGATGTGGCTCTCAACAACTACGTAGCGCTGCATTTTAAGAGTACCCACATGAACTGGTTGCACTGCTGCTGGGGGATCGGCGCCACCATTGGTCCTTACGTGATGGGGATTGCGCTTTCTGGGGGCGGCAGCTGGCAGAGTGGGTACTGGTATATTGCCTTAACGCAGCTGGGAATTACTGCGCTATTATTTTTTAGTTTGCCGCTTTGGAAACGTCATGAACAGGAAGATTCTAGTGTCAGCGCGGAAGAAAGCCCGGGGTCGGATTCTGACTCGGAGCCTGCGCGTCCGCTAAAACTTTCGCAGACAGTGCGGATTACGGGAGTAAAAGAGGTAATGACCTGTTTCTTCTGCTACGCCCTGATGGAACAAACCGCCGGAGTGTGGGGAGGGACCTATCTGAAACTATTCAAAGGTATGGACGGCGCTGCTGCAGCCGCTTTTGCGGGAATGCTGTTCTTGGGAATAACTCTAGGACGAGCAGCCAGCGGATTCTTGGCTATCCGCTATTCTGACCAGCAGCTAATCCGTATGGGGATAATCTTAACTGCAGTAGGAATACTGATTCTGGTAATACCAGGGTCTGCAATAATCGCGGTTTGTGGAATCATGATAATTGGACTGGGCTGTGCACCGATGTATCCGGCGATGATCCATGCCGCCCCCCAGATCTTTGGGAGAGATCGCTCGCGAGCGGTAATTGGAGTACAGATGGCCAGCTACTTTGTGGGAGTTTTTGTGCTGCCGCCACTATTTGGCCTAATAGCCCAGTATTTGTCTGTCGGTTTTTTACCTGTCTACCTGGCTCTGTCTCTGGGAGTATTCGCCTTGATGCAGCGCCGCTTGGCTCCCTTGTATGTCTAACAGTGGTGCTTGCACCAGCTTGAGGGCCAGGAAAATGTAGCCTTTTCAGGCAATATGTGGAGGCTTAAAACTGATAGTTTTAAGCCAGGAGGAACCCTTGACTAACTTATTACTGGCACTGATTTATCTGGCTTTCATCAGCTTAGGGCTGCCTGACGCTCTACTAGGGTCGGCTTGGCCAGCAATTTATTCAGATTTTATGGTTACGGTTTCCTACGCTGGGATTGTCTCAGTGATTATTTCCCTAGGAACCATTGTTTCCTCCCTGCTATCAGATCGTTTGATTTCCTGGCTAGGCACCGGGAAAATCACGGCCATTTCAGTGGGGCTAACTGCGGTAGCTATTCTGGGCTTCGGGTTGGCTCCCAATTTCTGGGTGCTTTGCCTCTGTGCTATTCCCTACGGACTGGGAGCTGGCAGTATCGATGTGGCGCTAAATAACTATGTGGCACTACATTTTAAGAGTTCCCACATGAATTGGCTGCACTGCTGCTGGGGGATTGGTGCCACGATTGGTCCTTACATTATGGGAGCCGCCCTTGCGGGAGGCAGCGGCTGGCGCGGGGGATACTGGTATGCCGCCTGCATACAGCTGGCCATAACTGCGATATTGTTCCTAAGCCTGCCCTTGTGGAAACGCGGTGAACAGGCCGACTCTGCGGCTGTTTCTAGTAGCCATCCTGACAGAGGAGCAGAAAATGATGCGCCCGTAAAAGCTCAGGAAATTCCGGAGCCGAAAGTTCAACCTGCGCCCCCTCGGCATCTGAAACTTTCCGAAGTGGTGCAGATTCCGGGAGTGAAAGCCATGATGGTCTGCTTCTTCTGTTATTCCGCGTTAGAACACACCATCGGGTTGTGGGCAGCAACTTACTTGCGGTTATTTAAAAACATGGATGCAGCTGCGGCTGCTGCCTTCGCTAGCATGGTGTTCTTAGGGATCACCCTAGGGCGAGCCATCAGCGGTTTTCTGGCTATGCGTTACTCAGATCAGCAGATGATCCGCTCGGGAATGATCCTGACAGCTTTGGGACTGCTAATGCTGCTTATTCCCGGCTCAGCCTCGCTGGCAGTGTGCGGGATCATGGCTGTCGGACTTGGATGTTCTCCTATTTATCCAGCGATGATTCATTCCACCCCGCAAATTTTTGGGAAAGAGCGCTCGCGGGCAATCACCGGGGTGCAAATGTCCTGTTTCTTTGTGGGAGTCCTGATTATGCCACCGTTATTTGGGATTGTGGCTGATCATCTATCAGTGGGGTTACTCCCGGTATATTTGAGTATTGCTCTTGGGGTAATGGCGTTTATGCAATCTCGGCTAGTTCGCCGAATGGTTCGGTAAGTTTGGTATTAATTCCTTCCTTACCATCAGCTGCCTCTGGGAGATAAGGAAAGTCTTTGCGGGATCTCTGAGGCTATGTATCTCTAAGTTTAGACATTTGTCCCAGGAGTCTGCATAAATGTGCATAAATATTTAGGAAGATTGCAAACCTATGCTCGGAGCCAAATTTGATTTTATTCAAGATAATATTTTTATTAGGTAAATTTTTCTAAACAGAGTTGTTGACCGTAGTAAAGCACATCCAATTTATTTAATCGGTGTACAGAAAAGAGTTAGCCATGTCCCAAAAAGAGTTGAGTGCCGCCCCAACCGAACAGGCTGCCGACAAAACAGCCATCGATGCACTCGTAGCAAATGCCCAACAGGCACTGGCAGAATTTGAGAATCTCGATCAGCGTACCGTAGATATTATTGTGGAAACCGCCGCCCGAAAAGCGCGGGAAGCCCATGCGGTGCTGGCCGCCGAGGCCGTAACTGAAACCAAACGCGGCAACTTTGAAGACAAAACCGTAAAAAATATTTTCGCTTCCGAAGTTATTGCCCAAGACTTAGAAGGGCAAAAAACCGTAGGAGTGATTTCCCGTGATGAGTTCTCCGGGATCGTGGAAGTTGCGGAGCCAGTCGGGGTGGTAGCGGGGCTAACCCCGGTCACTAATCCCACCTCGACCACTATTTTTAAAGCCTTGATCTGTCTGAAGACTCGTAACCCGATTATCTTTGCGTTCCACCCCTTTGCGCAGAACTGTTCGGCTCATGCCGCCAAAATAGTTTACGAGGCCGCGCTGGAAGCTGGAGCGCCTAAAGGATGCGTACAGTGGATTACCGCTCCTTCAATGCAGGCCACTACGGAGCTAATCAACCATCCGGGAGTGGCGGTTATTTTAGCTACCGGCGGTAACGCCATGGTCAAAAGTGCTTATTCTTGTGGAAAACCGGCGCTAGGTGTGGGGGCCGGAAACTGTCCTGCCTATATCCACGAAAGCGCCGTGGTTAAAAACGCCGTTAATGATGTCACCATTTCTAAGTCTTTCGATAACGGCATGATTTGCGCTGCCGAGCAGGCAGTGATCCTCGACGAAGCTATTGCTGACCAGGCGCTGGCAGAGTTTCAATCTCTTGGATGTTACCTGGCAAACGCGGAGGAGAAAGCGAAATTAGAAGAGCTGCTTTTCGGGGCGCGTGCGGGAAGTGAAGAGTGTAAGAACGCCAAATTGAATGCGGCGATTGTGGGACAGAAAGCCTCGAAGATAGCAGAAATGGCCGGTTTTAGCGTCCCCGAAGATACCCCGGCTATTTTGGTGCCCTGCTCGGAAGTTAGTTACGACGAGCCGCTGACCCGAGAAAAGCTCTCCCCAATCTTGGCGGTATTGCGTGCGAAAAATGCCGCGGAAGGTATTGATTTGTCCCGCCAGATGGTGGAACAAGATGGGCTGGGACACAGCGCGGCCATTCATTGCCGCAAATGGGAAGTTATTGACAAGTTCGCCACAGAAGTTAACGCAGTGCGGGTTATTGAAAATTCCCCGAGTGCTTTCGGTGCTATCGGGGGTCTTTATAACGCGATGGTGCCCTCGCTGACTCTCGGCTGTGGCTCTTATGGACATAACTCCGTGTCGAACAATATCAGTGCAGTTAACCTGCTTAATATCAAACGGCTAGCCAGGAGGAACCCGGTAATGATGCCTTTCCAAGTGCCTAATCAAATTTATCTCGGATCTGGCTATATTCGGCAGCTAGCTAATCTGGAGCTGGGTAACAAAATTACGGTGATTACCAATCAGCGTGCCGCCAATAGCGGGCAATTGGATGTGGTGATGCAACTACTGTATGCCCGCAGCAATAAAATATCTGTTCAGGTTATTGATGATGCGGAAAGGCATTTCAGGACCCAATATCTGGAGAAAAAAGTACGTGAAATCGCTGGGTACGCCCCGCAGACGGTTATTGCGGTGGGGGAGCGAAGCGTTATCAATGCTGCTAAATTCCTACGTCTGTTCGCGGCCTGCCCCGAGTTATCGGTTAAGGAAGTATGTGCTGGGCATATTGCTTTGCCAGCCCACATTAATTCTCCGCAGCTTATCTGCGTTCCTACTATTACCGGAGGGCGCGCTTCAGTTGCGCCTTCGGCTGCCATTACTGATGTGAATACGGGGTTTGCGCGTCCAGTTAAATCGACCGCATTCTTGCCGCAAATTGTGGTTATGGATACCAGCTTGGCTCCCTATAGCCGAAAAGATACTCTGCGGCGCGGTTTCCAGGGGGTCGCCTGCGCGATCGAGGCTTATACTTCGACCCAAGCCAGTGAATATACCGATTCTTTGGCCCTGCATGGCCTAGAGAATGTCTATAAGGCGCTGTCGCAGGTGGTTAGTGCTGCGGAAGAGAGTCAAGAATTAGCTGACCAGCGAGAAAAGGTGATTGAAGGGGCGTTCTTGATTTCTACCGCCCAGGGGAATACCGCAATGGGGTTGGCCGGTTCGCTGACCAAGACTTTTGCTGCCGCTTTTGGAGGCAGTAATCAGGAATATTTCCCAGCAGTACTACCCAATGTGGTGCGGTTCTTAGGAGGACGGCCGCGCAAGTTTGTGGCTTCTCCGAACTATCTGCGTTTCCAGGCGCCCCAACAGCTGGCTGAGATTTGTCGTCGACTCGGAATCGAAGCTCGAGAAGAGGACGCTGGTGCGGCTCTTGCCCAGGCTTTGGAAAACTTGGTTTCCACCTTTGGGGTGCCGTTAAAGGTACAAGACTTCGAGATTTCGGAAGCCGATTTCCTGGCGCAACTGCCCGAGCTAGCCCAGCGTACTTTCGATCGCGAGTCCTACTCGGGTACGCCCCGTAAAGCTACCATGGCGGAAATAGAAAGTATGCTCAAGGCCTGCTATTACGGGAAAGAGTTCGTTTCTTAACAGCCAACAATAGGTCGGCGGGGACGTTTTGGGAGCGTCCCCGCCGACCTATATTCGTTATGGTTCCTAACGCGCTTGCCTCAGCTAGAGGGTGGGGTCAGCGGCGATTACCTCTGCTATCTCAGCTTGCGTAGGGGCGTAAGCACCCACCTTACTTACCGTAAGTCCCGAGGTAATAGTTGCCCGGTGTAGGGCTGCTTGGATATCGCTGAGGCGAGCTTGCCGGAGCCGTTGTTTGGCTTCGGTCGAGCCCAGCATTCCCGCATCTAGCAGTCCTGAAATCAGGCCGGCCATAAAGGAATCCCCGGCTCCTACCGTGTCTTTGACCTTGATGTTTAGCGGATCGACCGCCAGCATATCCCGATCATTAGCGCACAGGGCATAGGACGCCCACGGTCCCCGGGTAGCCACAATCAGACCCGGTCCCATAGTCTTCCACTTTTGCAATACAGTTTCGATGGGAGTGTCCTTGCCGTAGAGCCAAGCAATATCCTCATCGCTGGCTTTTACCACATCAGCTAGGCTGATTAGTTCTTCGATCCGCGGACGCACTTCCTCGGGAGTGCCCATCAAAGTAGGGCGCACATTGGGGTCATAGCTGACGGTTCCTTGAGATGACATGGCCTTGACCGCCGCGACCACTGCAGAGGCGCCCGGTGCCAAAGTGGCGGCGAAACTTCCGGTATGCAGGTGGCTGAGACCACTGACCTCCGGCAGGGGCGGGACTTGCCATTCCAGGTCGAAATCATAGGTCGCTTGCCCATTATCGTCGATTTGAGCGTTAGCTATCGGGGTTTTCTGAGCGTTAGCGCTACCAGGCACCACGCTAACCCCGGCGGAAGCTAACTTTGCTTCTAGGTTCTTACCGCGCTCGTCTTTGCCCCACCAAGAAGCCAAGGAGGTGGGGTGGCCTAAACTAGCGACTCCGCACGCTACGTTAAAAACGCTGCCCCCAACTTTTTCTTCCACAGTACCTGCACGTTTAATAACATCAATCAGGGCTTCACCCAGGCAAAGTACGGGACGCTCAGTTGGTTTCATATCGGTCATGATAATTACTCCACACCTAGTTTCTTGGACATTTCTGCAAGGGGAATCCCTTTGGTTTCCGGCATGGCGTTTAGTACCCACAGCAGCTGGCCGCACATGCACAGGAAGAAGATCAGGAATGACCAGCCGTGTTTATCTTAGCAAATGCAGTTAATGCCTGGATGGAGTTATTAGGTCAGTAAGGGCTGTCCCGGTAACCGCCTTTGGTTACCGGGACAGCCCTTAGCAACTATTTGGAGTAGGTACCAGCTGGGATAGTTCTATGCGTGTTTCTTGACACGGGCGCGTGCCCGGCTGATCAGTAGAACTATTAGGAATAAGACCCCATCGGTAAATGCCATCATCGCCGAGGTGGCAAGGTTGAAATGCCAAGCGGTTATAAAACCGATTATTGCGCTGATTACCGCAATAATCAGGGTGAAAGCAAATATTTTCGGGAGAGAATTAGAAAGTAGAATCGCAGTGGCTGCTGGGGTTACCAGTAGGGCAATCACTAGAATGGCGCCCGCAGTAGAAAAAGCCACCACAATAGTTAAGGCCACCAGAACCATGAATATAGTTTCCACCGTGCGGATGGGGAACCCGATGACTCGGGCTGATTCCCTATCGAAAGTCACAAGCTGCATAACTTTATAGGTGAGCAGTAAAAATAGTGCGTTCGCTAAGAAAATTATCAGCAGCATCCACATAGCGCGCGGACCAAAATCATAATTGCTGATTATCAACCTTTCGGTATCTAAAGCCAGCAGGTTCAGGTCGCCGGTCAGTACCGTATCCTCGCAGATATGTACATGTGCCAGCGCGGTGGACAGTAAAATTACTCCGCCCGAAAATAGCAGGGGGAAGATAACTCCTTGACTGGCATCCTTAGGTAGTAAACCGGTGGATTGGAGATAGTTAGCTCCCAAAACTACGATCAACCCAAAACCGGCGGCAAGAACCACCATTATCGGAGAATAAGTGGATCCAGAAAGCAACGCTCCCAGCACGATTCCGGGTAGGACTGCGTGGCTCATGGCGTCCACCAGCATGGATTGACGACGCAACACCAAGAAGGTGCCGGGCAGGGCGCAAGTTACCGAGGTAGTAATTGCTAGTAATAAGGCTGCAAGTACAAAACTCATTTCAGATTAACCTCGGGGTCTAGCTGGGACTTGTGACTTAATGTTCCGGTTGATTGGACAAGCGCGGAGGGAGTGCCTCCTTCCTCCACCTTTGTCGGTGAGAAACATAGATGGTTAGCTATTACCGCAGGATTAGTAGGCTGTTCTTTCCAGGAATTACCCTGAGCGAGGGAGGCGTTATCTTCCTGCTCGTGCTTTATATTTTGGATATGCCGGCGGCGGCGATACCGGTAAGCCAGCAAAGAGCGGTGCGGAGAGAAAACTAAAGAAATAGCTAGAACCAGCGAAAGGATGACTACGATTACCGGTCCAGTAGGCACCTTACCGATGGATACTGCCAGATAAGAACCAAAACCGCCGCTAAGTGCGCCTATTGCTCCAGCTAGTAGGAATAACACCGGTAGATGATCGGTCCACTGCCGGGCGGCAGCTGCGGGGATGATAGCAAAAGCAACCATCAATACTACCCCTACAGATTTAACCCCAATCACGATACCTACGGTGGTGCACAAGGTGACAATGGCGATCAAAAGGTTACCGGAAAAGCCAGCTGCCTTGGCGCCTACGGGGTCAAAAGCAAAGAGTGAGATCTCCTTCCAGAAAATCGCGACGATCAATAGAGCGGTAAAACCTAGGATAGCAACGGTGAACACATCGATTTGACGCATAGTGGCGGCATTGCCGAACAGGTATTGTGCAATACCAGAGCGTCCAGAGAAATGGGAAAAGGATAATAGCCTCAAGGCCACCATGCCGCCGCCATAATAGATGGCCAGAGAAATTGCCATGGCGGCTTCCACTCCCACTTTGGATTTTTCTGCTATTAGATTGGTGGTGGCAACAGCCAGCAAGCCGGAAATTGTGGCTCCAATCGTCAAAACTAGGATCGATTGTCCATCCGCGCCCATTAGCGAAGCAATTACGAAGGCTCCCACAATCCCGGCAATGGAACTATGCCCAATAACGTCAGAAACTAGGGATTGTTTACGCACGTAAAGTAGGGATCCGAGGGTTCCGGCGAAGAAACCCACCAGGATTGCTCCCGCGGTCATCACACGAAAACTGTAGGTTCCCCAAAAATCACTTAGAGAGATTAGTTCCTGGGGGAAAAGGCTAGAGAGGTTGGTGAGGGCGAGCTTCATGCCAGCGCTCCCTCGATTCCGTATGCCTGGGAAATGTTCTTAGCGGTAAAGGTAGTGTCTAGGGGGCCGGAAGCCACCAAGTTTCCTTCGCGAAGCAGCAATACTGAGGAACAAAACTCTCTTACAGTAGCTAAATCATGGTGTACCAGGAGTACGGTTTTCCCTGAGCTAGCTAGAGAACGCAGTACCTGTAAAATCGTCTTTTCGGACTTCATATCAACCCCAGCGAAGGGTTCATCCATAACTAATAGATCAGCATCGGCGGCCAGGGCGCGCGCCACGAAGGTGCGTTGTTTTTGTCCTCCGGAAAGCTCAGAAATCTGGCGGCTCGCTAGATCGGAGATATCTAGTTGTTCCATAGCTGCTTGCGCCGCCTGATGCTCTTTTTTCCCCGGGCGGCGCAGCCATCCTAAGTGGGTATAGGTTCCCATTAACACCACGTCTTTTACTCGTGCGGGAAAATCCCAGTCAATTGAGGCAGACTGGGGCATATAGGCAATGCGCTTGCGTACCCGGCTTAAGTTTTTCCCAAAGAATTCAGCTTTCCCGCTGACCCGGGGAATCAGTTCCAGCATCGCTTTGATCAAAGTAGATTTTCCGGCTCCATTAGGGCCAAGAATCGCCATGATTTCTCCGCTGGGGACGGTAAAACTCACCCCGGAGAGGGCAAGACGATCTCGGTAAGCGGCGCTGATGTTTTCCACCACGCAAGGGGGAGTGCTCACTGGTACGCTGGCAGTCTGTTCTCGGGAGTCTTCTGGGGAAGAAGTGTTTTTGGAAGTCATGGAGTTAATACCTTTAACGAAGATAACTGAATGATTTGGGAAGAAAGAGGATGGGCGCTAGGAAACTTGGAGACGGCGAAACCTAGCGCCCATCCTGGCACTCAGATCGCGTTCTCTATGAGAGTGCCTTTACAATAGCTTCCACATTGTGCTGGAAAGCTCCCAGATAGGTGTTGGTGGGGGCTTTCTCGCCAAGGGTGTCTGCATAGAGCTCGGTGTCGGAGAGTTTAACTTCCCAACCTTTGGACTTCACCATTTCTTGGAGGTGCTTTACTACTTCCGGGCTCTTGAGGTTGTCATAGAAGATAACCGGAACTTTTTTGCTAGCAATAGTGTTTGCCAGTTCTTCCAGCTGTACCGCAGAGATTTCCGATTCAGAAGAAACCATATCGGTAGCCATAATGTCTAGTCCGTAGGTGCGTCCCAGGTAGTTGAAGGCGTCGTGACCGGTTACCAGAGTGCGGTGATCGGCAGGAATTTTTTCAAATGCAGCTTTGGCCTTTTCGTGCATGGCCTGAATCTTGGCGTTATATTCTTTGCCGTTCTTGAGGTATTTGTCGGCGTTAGCTTTATCTAGTTTCGCGATTTTTTCGGCGGTAGCGGTTACCGCGTATTGCCATCCGATCGGGTCATTCCACACGTGAGGGTCATGACCTTGGATCTTGCCATCTTCTTCCCAGTCCAGCAGCATTTTTTTCGGAATGGCTTCTGCGGCGGGCAAGGATTTATCGCCCAGACCATCGAACTGGCCCATCATTTTGTGTTCCATGTCGTGACTGGTCCAAACCACCAGGTCCGCTTTTTGGATTTTTTCAGTGTCTTTGGTGGTGAGTTCTTGAGTGTGGGGATCGCCTCCGGGGGCTACCAGGGTAGTAATCTCGGCGTCGGGGGCTATGTTTTTCACCGCGTCGGCGAGGTAACCGGTGGTGGCAACAATTTTTAGCTTTCCATTAGCTTCATCCGCATTATCGGCGGCACCATCTTTGGCGCAACCTCCCAGGGAAGCTGCTAGTGCCAGGGCGCAGATACCGGAGACTACGGCTTTCAGTTTCATGTATCCTCATCTTTCATATTATTCGGTCACCCGAAATATTGGTTTAGGTTAGGTGAACCTGATAATAAAGATAGTTATCAATTGGAAAAAAGAAAACTGACGTTTGTCCTATAGGGGGTGCTTGCTGTGTTGACCTGCATAAAATCCCTACTCTATGAGGTTTTTCATAAACTAGGGGCTGCTGGTGAATCTCGGGTGTGGAGTGAATAGTTGGAGGGTGTAAATTTAGGGGATCCTGAGTTAGTAATTAATTTTGTCGGACTTTCCTATGTGGGAAAGTCCGACAAAATCTTTGCTGGGTGATTAGATTTCTTGGTAACTTCTCTAAGGTTCCGCGCTAGTTATGTAACCGCGCGAATGCCCATTAGAGCCTGACTAACCGCTAGTCATTGGCGCGTTGCTGCAGCAGACGTAAACGTCGATGTAGCGGGTGGCTGGCAAAAATTGAGGCGGCTGTAACCGCCAAACCAGCCAGCATTAACAGGCTCATTTGGGCTACGGAATTCTCTGGAGTTTGCCCGGTATGTTCCTTTAGCATTTGCACCATCGGCATGGCTGCTGCTAGTCCCAAAATGGCTCCTCCCAGCACGGATACCGCTAGGGGGCCCAGGGTTTCCAGCCACATCGAGCGCAGTTCGAAGCCGCGCGGGGCGCCCATTTTTGCTAAAGCCCGGGACTGCTCGGCATTTTCAATCACCGTTGCCGCTTGGGTAATCAACATGGCACAGGCACAAAGCGCGAAACTGACCGCCAAGGTAATCATGGTGCCAGTTTGGAAATCCCAACGGGTGGCTGTAATAAAGTTGTCAGCCAGGCGATCAGAATCTTCCCCATTGACCAGTACTGGCGACATGGCTACGAAACCCGCGAGAAAAGCTAAGAACCCCATACCGCTGACGCGCCGCCAAGTAGTCTTGGGGTCGGCCACTATTCGCCGAGACGCCAGTACCATCGCAGGAATCGGCATCTTTGCCAGCAAGCGGGCATTTAGTTGCAACAGGTAGGGTCCTAGTAAATTGAACCCTAAAATAACTACCAGGATAATGCCCGAGACTATCGCTATCGTCCAGGTTTTTGATAGCCCTACGGTTGCCTGACTGACTATGAAAGCGGCGGAAAAAATAGCTACCGCAGCTACCAGTCGCCAAATGCGCAGCGCCGGTTGGCTCGCCCGGCGGGTTACTCCCAAGGGAGAAACTCTTACCTGCTGCATTCCCCACCAGGAAGAAAGCTGCCCCAGCAAGATAATTACCGCTAGCACTATCAACAGCAGCCACCAGGGCAGCAGCATTTCTTTAACCGTTATATATTTGGCTTCTATTTCAAGAAATGTCCAGGCGGGCAGGGTAGCTAAATAAAGGGCAGTACCGATCAGGGAACCGATAGCTGCTTGGATTAGGGTATCTAACAGAGTCATCTTGGTGACCTCCGCAGAGGACACCCCCAATAGTCGCAAGGAGGCTAAACGCTTTTCGCGTCCTCGTGCCCCCAATACAGCTGCCTTAGTAGCAAGCGAGCTTAGAGAGGGGAGGATCAGGGCGCAGGCTAAAACGGCTAACAGGAAATAGAACTTTAGAATGATTTCGAAACTTGCGTCCGCTTCAAGTAGCTGGGCGGCAATTCCCGTTGGGGACATCCAGCGGTTATAAAACATATAGGTGCCGCCAGCAACTGTTAATGCCAAGCCGGTACATACCGTGTAGGCCAGGATGGATGCTAAATAAAGCAGAGATTCACCCTGGCGAGAGCGGAAACGGGCTTTAGTGAGATGCCAGGTTAACCAGTTTAGGTTTTGTGCGCGTGCGGGGGTAACCAGGGTGGCTGTAGTAGTACTCGACATTTACGCCCTCCCGGATTGTGGAGCTAGCGCGCGATCGGAATGGATTTGGCCGTCCCGAATCTCGATCAGACGCGAACACCATTGCGCAACGTTGATGTCGTGGGTTACCAGCACTAATGCTGCTCCGCATCGTTGAACTTCCCGGGTTAAGATTTCCATCATTTCGTATCCGGTAGCTTGATCGAGGGCGCCAGAAGGTTCATCAGCAAAAACTACTTTCGGGTTGCCGATGAGGGCGCGAGCAATTGCTACCCGCTGTGCTTGACCGCCAGACATATCTCCGGGACGCCGCTTTTTCAGCTCAGGAAGTCCCAGTTGGGCGAGTAGTTGATCTGCGCGCTTTAAAGCTTTTGGCAGCAGGGTGCCGGTCAAGACCAGGGGGAGTGCCACGTTTTCGCGGGCAGGCAGCTCGGGGATGAGTTGCCCGTCTTGGAACACAAACCCGAACTGGCTAAGCCGCAGCCGGGAGCGCGTTACATCTTTTTGTGCCGCGATATCCTCGCCCCGGAATAAAACTTTTCCGGATTCGGGAACCAGGACGCCGGATAGGCAATGCAAAAGGGTCGATTTTCCGGACCCAGATGGTCCCATGATTGCCACCGACTCGCCCTCGTGAATTTGGAGAGAAACCCCGGAGAGAGCGTGGACGTTTCCAAAACTTTTTGTAATGTTATCGGTGCTGAGCACCTCTTTTTCTTTATCTTGATTCATACCTTCTATTTCAGTCCGCCTGCCGGGCCCAGGGAACAGTGCTGAAACTGATTTTTAGGTATTGCCAAAACCTACCCGGAGGTAGAGCTGCCACTACCTAAAAGGAAGAGTGCGCCCTCCGAATGCTTTTCGTTGCGGACGAGAGTTTCCCCGGCAGGGTCTGATTCCCTTTGAAGAATGGGAGCCCCGAAAGATGGGCGCAGTAACCCACTTTGGGCAGGTGGCTAAGAAACTGAGTTTACGTCCTCTAAAAATAGCGAGGAAACCAATAGTTTGTGTGGCTCCCTATGAGTATCGTGGAAATATGAAGTTCGGTATGCGAAAACCTAGTCCTAAGCGTTCCTACAAGGCAGCGACCTCAGGTAGAGCTAAAAGAGCCGCTAAGCGCGCAGTTAATCCCCTATATGGCAAGAAGGGAATGGGATTGTTGAAGGATCCGTCGCGTGCGATCAAAAACGCTATTTATCGGCGCACCACCTTCGGTTGGCGCGACCTCTTTAAGTAGCCCGTAGCTTGCTGCCTGCCTGAAGCGGAAACAAGCTGTAGCTATTCGGCAAGGGGTTGGCTAAAATCAAGGTAGGTAACGGGCTAGGTGCTCGTTATGTTATCCAAGCGGGGAGCTAAAATCCGATGACTTTGTAATCTCTACTCAGCTCAGCTGAGACGCCGCCCTTAATCGTTGCGTCCTGGAGATTATTATGCCTGCCATCATTCTCGAAAATATTTCTTTTGCATACTCCTCTAAACCGCTGCTCGAAAACATTAATTTGCAGGTAGGGGAGGGTGAGCGTGCCTGTTTGATTGGTCCCAATGGTTGCGGGAAAACCACCCTGCTTCGCATCGCTTCCCAGGATCTTTTGCCAGAACAAGGCAAGGTCAAGATCGTGGGAACAAACACTGAGTTCTTCCAGGTGCCGGCGATTGAACATTATCGTGGAAGTGCCAGAGATTACCTCGAATGCGCGTTGTGTCCTCTGCGAAATATCGCTACCCAGTTTCAGGACGCAACCAATCAAATTAGCCAGGGAGATAGTGCTGTTCATGCGGAACAGTGTTATGACCGGCTGCTTGCCTTAATGAGCTGTTTTGATATTTGGTCGCTCGAGGTGCGGCTCACTGAAGTTCTGACGAGGATTGGCTTGGGGGTGCTCACAGGATCAGGATGTGACCGCAGTTTAAGCAGTATGTCCCCGGGGGAGCGGGGGAGGCTGCAACTGGCGGTCACGCTAATCATGAAGCCCGAGGTGTTAATTTTGGATGAACCCACCAACCATTTAGACGCGCGTGCCATCGATTTTCTAGTAGAAACCGTTAATAAGTGGAGAGGCGCGGTTTTGATGTCGAGTCACGACCGGGCGTTTATTGAGGACACTGCCACGGTTATTTACGATATGGACGTAGCACTATGGAATGAACTAGCTAAAGCTACTGGTAGTAGTCAGGTTACTGGTCTTTATCGCTGCGCGGGCGCCTACTCGAAATATTTAGCCGAAAAAACGAATGCCCGCCGCAAGCGTCGGGAATTACATGCAGCTCAGCAGGCCGAGAAACGGTTACTGAGAAAACATCGCCAGGAAGCTAGCAAGATAGCTCGCGGGGGCTTACGCCTGGCGAGCGCTGAGGGTAAAGCCAAGAAGTTTTTCGCGGATCGCGCTGCTGCCACCGCGCAGCGCCGAATGCGAAATGACGATAAACGAGGCGAGCATCTTAGCAACCAGGAAGTGCGTAGACCCCGTAGCTACGACCTGTCTTTCGAGCTCAATCAACCCGCTGTAAGCACCGGAATCGCGGTGGCTGCGCGTCATGCCGCAGTTGCCGGACGTCTGGCGCCGGTCAGTTTTGATCTTTCCTACGGAGAGCATCTACTGGTCACTGGTGCTAATGGGTCAGGTAAATCTACCTTATTGAATTGGATCTATAGTGGGCAGCCACCCGAGAGCGCGCAAAGTAGCGGCACAATCACCGGCGAGCGGAAGGTCGGACTGGTTCCTCAGCAGCTTCCTCAGGAAGGCGACCCCGGATTCACTAGCCCTATTTGGGAAAACGGTATTGGCGAGGCCGGGAAAGGCGTCCTCCATCCTTCCCTGTGGACTAAGCCCATTCCGGAACTTTCAGCCGGTAACCAGCGGCGAGCCCAAATTGCGTTAGCGCTGGCCACCTCTCCCGCCTTGCTTGTAATTGATGAGCCCACTAACTACCTGGACTTGGAGACGATGCAAGCGCTGGAAGAAGCCATGAAGGCGTGGACGGGAACTCTAGTTGTAGCAAGCCATGACCGGTGGCTAATCGACCATTGGAAAAGTAGAAAAATTTATATTCACTAGCGCTTGCTATAGTTTTCATCTTTCATAGATATCGCGGCGGTGTCCCAAAACATTTTTTCCGTGCCATAGCGAGCCGTATTTTTCTGGCCTTGCAGGCATGTGCAATTCTTGGCGGTGATTCCGTAAGGGAAGCAAGGGAAAGCTCTTGAATTTGTACTGACAGATATTTTAAAATGTATGTGCAAATGTTGAAAGGAGGGGCTGATGGGAGCTAGCACTTTAACTGTCAGAATTGATAGCGGGTTAAAAGAAGAAACAGCGAAAGTGGTGGAGAACTACGGTCTTGATTTGTCGTCGGTGATCCGCGCATTTTTCACTGAAATAGTTAACACTGAGTCCATCCCGCTATCCCTCGACTATCGGCGACCTAATGCCGCGAGTCTGGAAGCTATTCGTGAAACCGAGCAGATGATCGCGCGCGGTGAAGGGCAAACTTATGAAACTGGCCGGGATGTTATCAAAGCAGCGTTAGCATGAATGGGAGGCTTACAGCCAAGTTCACTTCTGCTTTTAGTAGGGATCTAAAGAAAAAAGCTGCTAAAAGACAGTGGAATCTCGATGAACTTGAGGCTGTCATTGATCTGATTTTAGAAAACTCGCGTGAATCGCGCGGTATTCTGAAGCAACGCCACAGAATGCATAAGCTCTCGGGTCAATGGGGTGGGAGCAATGAGTGCCACGTGGCTAATGCGGGTGATTGGTTGGTGATTTGGAGAACCTGCGGCCAGGTTGCCTATTTTCAACGAACCGGAACTCACGATGAACTTTTTCGTAGGTAAAGAATGGATAGTGGGGGCAACTTAAAATGTGGGGGGGGCAGCCACAAGTCATCTAAAACTGGGCGGTGATTTTAATGGTTCCGCCGCATGGAAAGTTTCTTTAACTTGTGCTGACGGTTATTTATGTTCTGCGTACAAAAACCTTTAGAGGTGGGAAGGGGTTAGCTTTATCTATAAACCAGTTAGATTCTGATGCTTTCAATCTCTATTCATGTGGAGGTTATTTTCGAGAGCAAACTGGTAGATATCTCTGGTTAGTGCTTGTGAATGCCAGCGGACAAACCTTCCAGAGGAACTTTGACGCATGGCTTGCAACGCAAAAGTTCTAGCACCTTGTAATATTTTCGGATATTTTGGCAGATTCTTTTTAAGTCACCGCTGTTAAACACTACTTGGTCGGCGGACGTTGAGTCGTAGTTTATTCGGTCAACAAAGAACCCTCGGGTATTACGCTTCCAAGGTGTCAATAGGGAGAGCAGCCTGCTATGCGAAAACGTTCCGACAGGATATTGAGACAGGAAAGTCCCGAGGCCTCCCTTCTCGGGAAGAAAAGAAGTTCCAGAGTCCCGGTAATTAGTGTTGCCCAACGACCTCCTGCAGTACTCGGATAATCTGAAATCGTCCAATATAGTCCTTCAAGCTTGATAGCTTCGGGAACCAGATTTGTTAAAGCAAAAACCAAATCGGCGAGTATGAGATCTCGGAATTCATCAGGAACCTGTTTTAGAAACTTCGAGGATTCATTTCCCAAAGAAGGTAATTTTTCTTTGATGCCGCACAAATCGTATGGACCATCCCCAAGTACCCAAGAATGTTGTTCCTCCACCGGTACTGCTTTATCCAGTGTTGACGGTTGATTGTGACCTTAGTTCAGAGCACGATTCCGCAAAGGCTTACCAGATTCCCGAAATCTGCGAATTTCGCTATTTTCTATTCTGGTCAAGTCCAAGTCTTGGGGTACAGGCATGAACCATAACTTCTCTATGTCATCCCAAGCTTCATGATGATTGGTATGACTATGCCGGTGCTGAGCAAAACGCGTCACTACATTCTGTGCTTGACCGACATAAAACTCACCGTTGAAAAACTGGAGGATATAGATACCACGGCGCCGTTCTGGAATTAACGCCGAAATTGATTTCAACTGGGAGACATTAAAACGCAAATACTTAAGGTTCATTTGACCAAGACTTGTACTATCAGAATAGGTCATCGTGTGATCCGGTTCGGGTTAGTATCAGAAGCAGCTCGCTTCGCTCGACACGGTATATCAGTAACCAATCTCCCTCGAGGTGAATTTCGCGATATCCCTTCCACTGTCCCTGCAGTGCGTGGTCACGATAGCGGGTTTGCAACTCGTCGCGATCCTGAGCCATTAGGGCTGCAACTGCGTGTGCCAGCTTCGACGGATCGTAATGCCTTTTGAACAGTGCTTTCGCGTCGCGTTTGAACTGGGAGGTGCGAAAGACTTTAGTTAGCTTCATTAAGATCCGCCATTAACTCGGTGACGGTATCAAAGGAAGCTCCGGTGCGGGATTCGGCTTCAGCACGAGCCAGTAGGTTGGCTGAATTTTCCCGGCGCGGCGTGAACGGAATACCGTTGCTGGCAATCGACTGCCTCAGAAACATGTTAATTGCAGTGCTCATATCTAACCCCAGTTCGCGGAACAGCTCCGCTGCCTGTGTCTTGGTCTGGTCATCAGTTCGGAACGATATATTGGCCACCAGAAACACCTCATTTCAGGCAATTGCTACTACTATGTGCCTACATTAGCATTAATTTTGCGCGTAATTAATAGCTTTGAAAATATCTTTACTGCATGAATGTTCCCGATAGAGGGTTAATTACGTGGATGACATGCTGTCAGATTGGCATTCAAGGGGAGCGGGTAGTTGCACCTGCGGTGCCTACCCTTACTTTGCTCGGATTGGAAACGGGAAAGCGAACTTTCGTCTCAGCTATCCGAATTTTAGCGTTATCCCGATTTCCTGTATCTATGTAAATCTGCAGATAAATCAAGTATAATCACCGGTGAGTTGGATTTTTATGTATGTAGAATCCGCATTTAATCGAGAGAGGAAAATTATGATTCTTGATAGACCTCGGCATAGATTGTTTCTTGCCGGCAGCTTAAGTTTACTTTTAGCCTTGAGTGCAACTACTCCCGCTTTAGCAGCCGGAGGCGCGCAGTCGTCCGCAGTTAATACTGTAGAAAGCGGCGCAGATCCGGCAGCTAACAATCTGCACAAAACCGAAAATTATGTTAATTCAGACCTCTCGGTTCTGCCGGATAATGTGAATTGGGATGGTAAGCGTAAGGGGTTAGGGGATACTAATACTTTCTACGAGGCCGTTAAACTACCCGACGGTGCAACTCCCTACAGTGTTGTAGATATGCGAAAGTTTCCCGGGGTAAATGAGCCTCTGATTAAGAATGCTAAAGAGTTTGGCTGGGATCTAAACAAGGGTGCCATCAGCATTTCCAAGGAAGGAAAAGCGTTTAAGAACGGCACCGGGGAATCGGGAATTATTAATCCGGAAAATAAGAAAAATATATTTTGGTTCGGAAAATACCGTAAAAGTGCAGAACCAGGAATTAAGAAAAACGAGAACAAGGACTTGATTGCTAAGCTCGCATGGGATCCCTGGATTGCTGCAGGCTCGACCGCTATTAAAGGAGCTAAAAAATCCATCCCGCCCGCCGGTGATTACTGCAAGCTAAGCAAGCAGAAATATGAAGGGTTCACGTTTTGGGACACATGCGATAGTCCCGACGTTAATAAGGACACCAAACAGTTCTTTGAAGATTACAGTGCCGCGAAAATCGGTAGATATGAGATGTTGGCGCGCGCAGATTTAGAGGATGGTACGCACCTCATATTTTCTTTTACTCGTACAGTTTATCCTCGATTTAATTCCGGGGTTAAACAGGCAGTCGATGTCACCCCTGGAAGTGAAATAGTTATTACCCCATCTTGGGTATCCAATGGAAATAAGGGCGGCACTGACCAACTACAGCTGCGAATCTATGACGCTACCGGAAAACAAATTTCTGATTACCCAGACTGGAACACAGATCGTCCGGTAATGCTCTACAAGGGTGATACCAATAGGCCAGAAGTTGGAACCCAAGGTTTTGTTTGGAAAGTCCCGAAAGGGGTGACCCGAATTTTCACCACTTTCCGGCAAGCAGATGAAACTAAGGATCATACTGGTCTTGCAAAGAAGAGCGCGGTTGCTCTCACCGGTTTCACTGGTGCAACTGTCACCACCGGATCGCATCTCACCATGTCTAATGCGGGTAGCAACGATGCCTCGAAACAGATCGTGAATAAGCCGTTCGATTTCTCCTTGGGGATTGTAAATGACGGCTTTGCGGCAACCGCGAACGGAGAGTTCTCCGCGTCCCTGCCCAAAGGCGTTACTGCCAAGGCAGTATCTGTACTGGCAGGAGGGAAAGAAGTCCCGGGAACGATCAAGGATGGGAAAATTACTGTTCCTCTTGGAAAAATTGAAGTGGGGCAAAAAGTAGTTATTAAACTGCGTGGCCTAGTACTTCCTAATACTAAAAAGTGGAGTTTGGAAAATCCGAAACTGGCATACAATACCTTCGCACTAAACGGAGGTTACACCGATGCAGCTGAGTTCCAAGATCCCTTCCATATTGTGCATCCGTACACGATTTCTTTGATGGCAAACCAAGCACCTAGTGCAGCCCCGTCAACGGAGTCCAAGCCCGCCAAGAAGAAAGCCCTACCGGGAACTGGTGCCATAGCAACAGAAATTATGGTACTAGCTGGGATATTTACCCTAGCCGGGATTACGTTACTTGTCGTTCGGCGTAAATACGGAAAATAACAATTAAATAATTTAAGGTAAGGGCTCTGGATGTTATTCCAGAGCCCTTACCTATATCCGATGGATAAGCTGCGTAAATTTGGTACTAACCCCACCTCAGAGCGGGTGTTCGGTCGCTGCGCTCCCTGCGACCCTTCTTCGCTCGTCGAATAAGCAAAAAGAGCAAGCTCTTTTTGCTTGCTCTCCTCTCTTCGAGCGGGTAGTAGCACCCTTGGTGCCTACCCTTCCTCACTCCGGTCACAAGCATTCAAGCACGTTCCGCGCTTGTGCTTGCACCTCCGTTCAGAGCGGGTAGTTGCACCTGTGGTGCCTACCCTCCTCGTTCGTCGAATAAGCAAAAAGAGCAAGCTCTTTTTGCTTGCTCTCCTCACTTCGAGCGGGTGACGAGAATCGAACTCGCCTCTACAGCTTGGGAAGCTGTCGTTCTACCGATGAACTACACCCGCGTTGGCATCTAGCCGCCTTTAGAGTATAACCAGTACCGGCGCTCCACTCAAAACGAGCGGTTAAAGTGAGAACAAATGACCGACAATGAAGGAGTATGCGGCTAACTTGGACTCATCAACACCAGGGAGGGACAAATGACTTTCGTAGTAGCGTTAGCGGCGATCTGCGACGGGAAACTACTGTGCGCGCAGCGTTCCTACCCGGAAAAACTACGCGGCAAATGGGAACTACCGGGCGGGAAAGTGCGCGAGGGTGAGGAACCGATAGCAGCGTTAGTGCGGGAAATAAAAGAGGAACTCGATTGGGAGATTCCTCCCTCGCAGCTGGGGCAGATCTTACCCGGCCCGCTCCCGGCGGGGAACTGGCCGCTACTAAAAGGTGCCCAGATGCGAGTAATGCTTTACCATCCCCGGGAGCTACCTGCCCTGCAAGCAGGGGATTCGCACCTAAGCTTACAGTGGAGTCCGGCAGAAAAAGTAACGCAGCTAGACTGGCTAGAACCCGATTTGCCTATCGCCGAAGCGTTAAGTCGCCTCCTCAAAAAAAACCAGCCTAGCTGCGTCCTCAACATAGCTAACAAGCCAGCGGAGCCTAGACCCCAGCTAACTTAGCATTAACTATCTTTTAGCCCCATGGCCTCAAACAACAGGTAGATTGGGTGGACAGCCGGCTTGCCGCCGCCCTTCTCCAGTTGCCAGCGGCAAGTCTCGGTATCCGAAACTACCAGGTCAGAGTTGGTGCTCTTAATCTTGTCGAAGGCGGTCTTACCTACTGCCTGCGCAATATCGTACTTTTCGCGTTTCAACCCGTAGGTGCCGGCAATCCCGCAGCAGGTGGCTCCCGATTCGTGGACGGTCAGCCCGGGAATCTTATCCAGTAGCTGCTTGCCCGGGGTACCGATCCCCGTGGATTTGAGCTGGCAGGGAGCGTGATAAGTAACCGTCAGGTTCATCGGCTCCAGATTATCCAGGTCCAGTTCTCCCCGGTCGTATAGATCCAGCAGGAACTCGGAAATATCCCAGATGCGCCGCGAAACCTGCTCGAGCTCCTCATCTTGAACTCCCAGAATCTCGCGGGCTTCATGCTTGACCATGCCCACGCAGGAACCGGAAGAACCAACTATCGTTAGGTCATCCCCGGGGACATTCAAATCATGTGCCAGTTTGCGAATCAGCTTCTTGGCCCCGTCGTAAAGACCGTTAGACTGCTGCGCTAGACCGCAGCAGCCATGAGGCGGTACCAGCACTTCGTATCCCAGGTGCTCGAGGATCTGCACCGAGCGTATAGAGGTGGTGGTTTCGAAGAATTCACCTGCACAACCGTGGAAGAACACGATCTTGCCCTTGGTGGGAGCAGGGGCAGTGCGGGTGTGCTTCTTAAACCATTTTTCAAAACTGAACCCGTCAGCCACTGGCATCGGTGCTTCATGGTGAATCCCGAAAGTCTTCTCCACGATCTGACGGATCGGCTTTTGTCGGAGCGCCCAGTTCGCCAGCGGCGCCACCGGGGTCATCGCCTTACCCATAAACATGGTGTTCGAAATCAGCACGTCCCGCAGCGGACGTCCATTTTGCTGCTTCATCGCGGCACGCGCCACGTTGTTGAGCTCTGCAACCTTCACGCCTTGCGGGCATACCAAGGTACAAGTCCCGCAGCTGGAACAGTAATCAATGGTGTGGTCAACCGAAAGCCCCTTGCGGAAACGCTCCGCCTGCGGACCGACATATTTTGGCCCCGGGAAAAGGGGAGTGACCGCTGCTACCGGGCATTGGGTTTCACAAATCGTGCATTTGACGCAAGCATCCAAGCTGGCGCGCATTAACGGATTGAACTCGGGTTTATTACGTAAATCCTTAGTCATTGGTATCCCCCAAAATCGTGTCACAAGCCCGCAAAGCGGAAGCTAGAGCAATGCCGTCACCGGACTTTTCCCGCCACCGGGTGGCTCCTGCTAGCAACCCGCCAGCGGCATACAGGTTCTGATATAGCGGATCCCCGGAAGCATCCAGTACCCGCATCTGGGAATCAACCTGCACCCCCACTTCGAACAGGGGCTGGTCTGGACCCCAATAGTCTTCGTGCACCAGCGGTCCTTCTGGTATTGCCAGCGGTAAATTAAAGGCTCTTTCGGTAACGTTCCAGTAAGAATCCACATGTAAAGTACCGGATTCAAAGCCGCCACCAGCGTAGATGAAGTGCTTAGCTTTAAGGGTCGTCTCCGAGCCAGCAGAATCGAAGGTCACGGATTCAACCCGGCCATCACTAACGTTAAGGCCGGTTACTTCACTGCCAATAATGTAGCGTACTCCCAGATCCCGTACCATTTGGGTGAGGGTCTCGTTAATCCGCATCCCCGGAATAGAGGGCGGTAGAATCGGGATCTCGAACACCTCGTGTCCCAAGCGGTGGGCGATATCCTTCCAGGCGTTCCGATCTTTCAATCCCAACACCGCGGGCAAACCGACTACTTCCCCGTCTTTCAAATGACGTTTAATCTCGTCACAGAATTTGGCGCGGAAATCTGCGGTGTCGAGGGCGCGGGCGAAGTTCAACCCGGAAGTGTCGGCCTCGTCATGGCGTACCGGGATATCGATCCAGATATGCCGGGCAGAAACTTTACCTCCGCCGGGAATCTCTTCTTTTTCCAGATTTTCGGCTACCAATTGGGGATAAAAGTCTTTGAGACGGCGCAGTCCCACGATTACGTACTTCTTGCCGTCCTCAGGCGCTCCCGCCAGCATGGAAGGCTGGGGCAAGCAGGTGGGGCGCCAAGCACCTAGGCAGGTAGGCAAGAATACGTTCTTATCGGGGTTGCCGGCGAGCAATTCTGTCCCTAGCTGCTCTTTCAGCCAGTTAGCAGCATCGGCCACCGCCTGAGAGCCCAGTTTCCCGTAAGGGTGGGACTGCGGTAACTTGTCGATCGCCGTTAGCGGGTTATCTACTCGCTCCGGGCTGTATCCATATAGGTCAATAGTGCCTTGACCCAGCTGGATACCCCCGATACCTTTGGTGATTAAATCAACTTCCCGTCCGGCCTTAAGGAGTCGAACTGCAGCGCTAAGACCGGAAAGGCCAGCACCGATTACTACTACGTCTCTCACGCTAGTGCCTCCTTTACGGCTTCACGTTCCTGTTTGTCGCGTTCTTGCTCGACCGGGTTGAGTGCGACCTCGCTCAGTTGTCCTTTGCCGGGTGCGTGCTCCAGGTCGAAAATGCCCTGCATAATCCAGTTGTCGAGGGCGGTTTCGCGGGTAGACTCCCCGAAAAGAATCGGTTTAATACCAATCCAACGGTTCTTCATAAATAGGGAAATCATATTGGTTGCCCGCTCAACTGAGGCGGCGCCCTGCTCGTTAACGATGCCGGCGCAACGCATGGAGCAGAATCCGCCTTGACACGGTCCCATTCCTATCCGGAGTTGACGACGGAGATCATCGAGAGAAGCACTCGGGAATTCCTTAATGGTTTCTTCCACCATCCGCCGAGAGACCAGTTCGCATTCGCAAATAATCTGGTCTTTATTCCACTCTTTTTCCCGTGCCTGCAGGCGGTCAGTGAGTCGGTGCTGCCGGGCACCCTCTTGACCGGGAACCGCTTCCTGGGCGGTGCGACAAGGACGATCATCCTTCATAATGTCGCACATAATGTTCACAGCGCGCTCGGCCATCAGGCGGCAGGTAGTTAGCTTGCCGCCCGCAACGGTAAGCATGCCTTTGACCCCGTCGCGTTCCTCATGATCCATAACCGACATGCCGCGGGACATATGGCGCGAATCAGTCGCTGCCACCCGGTTGTCTTTTACCAGCGGGCGAGCCCCTACCCATACGTGCAGAGGACGAGAATGACGGAATCCCGGCAGGAGGGCGTCCCCGGCATCTAGCATTTGCTGGACTTCTTTGTCTTTTATCTGTAGGAAGTCAGCGCTAGGCGCCACCTGGTCGGTGGTGCCGATAATCGCAACCTGATGGGCAGGAACAATCAAGTCTCCATCCGAAGGATAGATACAACGATTAATTACGTGTTGGCAGATGCGGTGATTCATGGCGATCATGATCCCGGCACCCGGAACCACGTTCACATCATGGCAGCCTGCCATAGCAGCGATTTCTCCAGCCCAAGGACCGCCACAGTTGATGATGAACTTACAGTCGATGTGGACTTTTTCCCCACCGTTCTTATGATCCTCGCAGGTGACAGCGCTGACTGCTCCGTTGGTGACTTCAATACCGGTAACCCAGTGGTAGGGGAGGATTTTGGCACCATACTCTTTAGCGGAGTGGGCAAATCCCCACACCATCTTCCAACCATCAATAGTGGCGTCCTGCACCGCGAAAGCTCGCTTAAGTTTCGGGTCGAGACGAGGCTCGCGTTTTAACGCTTCGGCCGGCGAAATTTCGTAGGCCGGAACTTTGGTTTTATTGGCACAGTCCAGGAAAATATCTGCGTGCTCTTCGCTATCTTTCGAGGTAGTAACGAAGAGTCCACCGGTATCTTCAATGGCATGGGGAACGACTTTACGTAAAATTTCGTTCTCTTCTGCACATTCAGTTGCGGATTCGGGATCCGATTTTACGTAGCGTCCTCCCGAATGCAGTAATCCGTGGAACCTAGCAGTGGTACCTTGGGCTAAATCCACCCGGTCTACCAGTGCGGCTTTGAATCCGCGCATGGCAACGTCGCGTACTACGGCACTGCCGGTGGCTCCACCACCAATCACCACCACATCGACTTCTAGTTTTCTCACCCTTTGCCTCCAGAATCGAACGCAGCCTCGCTGCCGCGCGTCAATGACTGCCCCAGAATCTGCTCCTGTGGCTCTTTTTTAGGGTATCGCTCACGCTTAAATCTCGTGCGGATAGTGAAGAGTTTGCACATATTCGCGCCGGATTTTTTTGTAAATACACGTCCTCTCATAAGCTGAAAGACTTTTAGCTGCAATTGGTTCCCCCGATGGGTTTGCACAGATTTGCAAACCCATCGGGGGAAGGGATTATTTTCTGAACTGCGCGTTAACCAGGGGAGGAGGGAACAAAAAGTTTAGGCATCTTCCGCGCTGATTTTCGTGATTGTTTAAGTTAACTGCCCGGTTTTATGACCCTGATTAACTCACTTCCGGAACCGCCAAAGATGCCCCCTCGGACACGGCCTGCCCTGTAGCTGGATCGAAGAAATAAAGTTCTTCTAAGTTGGGTTTAGTTCGATAGCTCCCGCCCCGATCAGGGAATATCCCTCGCGGCAGCAACACGGCAGTTCGATCCGGGGCGGCAGCTACCTTTTCTGGGGGTTGCCCGTAAAGGAATGCCTGACTACCTAAACGTTCGATTATCTGGGTAGTTAAGGTAAGCGCTGGCTCCTCGCTGCTGGCGGGTAGCCAAGATTCCGGGCGCACCCCTAATATCACTTGCTCTTTTACCTGGGAGCGCACCGTTCTAGGAATCGGTACTGGCAAGTCCCCCAACAGGGCTTGACCTTCAGAATTAATAGGTAGAGTGAACAAGGTGATTGCCGGGGAACCGATGAAGGAAGCAACGAAAGTGTTTACCGGTTTGCGGTAAAGGTCAGTGGGGGTAGCTACCTGTTGGAGGACCCCTGACTCCATCACCGCTACTCGATGCCCCATAGTCATGGCTTCCACTTGATCATGGGTGACATAAACGGTGGTTACTCCCAGTTCTCTTTGTAAAGATGCAATTTCTCCCCGCATCGAAACCCGCAGTTTTGCATCCAGGTTTGATAGTGGTTCATCCATGCAGAAGACAGTGGGTTTGCGGACAATGGCGCGTCCCATAGCGACCCTTTGTCTTTGCCCTCCGCTCATGGCACCAGGTTTGCGATCCAGCAAATCTTCCAGCTGCAAAAGCCGGGCTGCCCACTGCACCCGTTCCTTAATTTTATTCTTGGGTATCCCCTTATTTTCCAGGGCGAAACCCATATTTTGAGCGACTGTCATATTGGGGTAGAGGGCATAGCTTTGGAATACCATCGCCACGTCCCGCGAGCGCGGGCGTGCCCCGGTCATGTCTTTGCCGCCGATCAGGATGCGCCCGGAGGTGGCCGGTTCTAGGCCGGCCACCATCCGCAGCGATGTGGATTTGCCACAGCCAGACGGTCCCACTAAGACTACGCATTCACCGTCCTCAATATGGAGGTTCAGGGAGTCAACCGCCGGTTTGGCTGCCCCTGAAAACAGGCGGGATGCATTTTCGAAAGTCACGCTAGCCACGGCATTTCCTTTCCTTGTGGCGCCGGGCGCCCTAATAGTTACTTCTTCTTATCCAGTTTTGGTTTGATCTGGCTGTCAATGATCTTCTGCAGATCCTTTTGCAAAGCATCGAAAGTGGACTGTACGTCCTCGCCTTGCGCAATCTTGTCTAAAGCGGCACCAATCTTTTGACCGCCTCCCGAGACATAAGCGCGGGCAGCATCTTGAGCTTTGGTCTTGGGTAGCTGATCGAGAGCGGTCTGGAAGTTCGGGTGTTCTTTGATATAGGACTTAGTTTCTTCCGAGTCAACCGCAGAGGTTCTTACGGGCATATATCCGGTAGCCTGCGAGAACTTTACAGTATTCTCGGTATTGGTGAGGAAAGCAATGAACTTGGCGGCCGCCTCTTGATTCTTAGAGTTAGCGGGGATTGCTAGGCCACACCCACCGGTAGATACTCCCGGTACGCCCTCGGGAGTAGGTAGAAAAGCGGTACCTACGTTAACTTTTCCGTCTTCTTCAACGCCTTGCAGTGAGCCGGTAGATTCCAGCATCGCGGCTGCTTGTCCGGTAGTGAACGGAACAGTCGCGTCTTTGGTGGCTTTGAAGTAATCGTTCTTGAACTGGTCTTGCAGGAACTTGCCGGCAGCCACGCCTTTTTCATCGGCAACGTTGACGGTCAGATCTTGGGAATAGGAACCGCCCATCGACCAGATCATGCCCTGGAAGTACCAATCCAAATAGTTGGATCCGTCAGGAATGGACAGGGGCAGCACTCCGGAGGCTTTTAGCTTAGGCGCGAAATCCTTATTCCATTCCTCCCAGGTCTTCGGACCGCGGTCGGGAACTCCGGCTTTCTTGAAGAGGTCTTTGTTGTAGTAGAAAAGCGGAGTTGAACGCGCATAGGGAACCGCGTAGTGCTTGTCATCAATGGTGTATTCATCGTAAAGCGACTTTACGTAGTCATCGGGGTTTGCATCCACCTTTTTCATCAAGTCATCTAGGGGAGCAAAATTATCGTTCAGTGCGAAGTTGTACCAGGTAACGTCGGAAGCAACCACCACGTCCGGGGTTTGTCCACCGGTGAGGGCGGCGTTGAACTTTTGCGCCACTTCCTCGTAATCTTTTCCGGCGTCGGTGAGCTTAATCTTGATATTGGGGTTTTCTTTCTCGAAAGCGGCAATAATCTCTTTCTCGGTATCTTTGGAGTTAGCCGGGTGGTTCGACCAAACGTCCAGGGTCACCTTACCATTCGGGTCATTTTGCTCGACAGATCCCGAGGAGGAAGTGCCGGCGCATCCCGACAGCACCAGGGATGCAACTGCGGCTCCGGTCAGGAGCAGTTTCCGTGTGTGATTCATTTTTACCTTTCTGCTTGTTGGGGTCAGCCTTTAACTGCCCCGGTAGTAAGTCCCTTGATCATGTTCTTCTGCAATACGAAAAATACGATCAAGAGGGGAATCACGGCTAGCACTGTGCCAGCCATGACCGGGCCCCAATTGGTGAGACCCTCGTTGTTTTGAAGGAAAGTTAATCCGATTTGGATAGGAGCGGTACGTTCGTCCTCTGACATCAAAAATGGCCACAGGTATTCGTTCCAATCATTAACGATGGTGATCAGGGCGAATGCGGACAGGGTCGGCCACGACATGGGTAATACGACTCGCCACAGCAGCTTTAAGGGGCCGGCGCCATCCATCCGAGCCGCTTCGATCACTTCGGTAGGCAGCGACAGGAAATGGTTACGCATGAGGAAGGTACCGAAAGCGGTACCGGCCAGAGGCAAGATAATCCCGGCAAAGGTATTGCGCATGTTCATTCCCGCGATTAGCGAATAGTTTGAAATAACCGTGATCTGGTTTGGCACCAGTAAGGAGGCGATAATCAAGATGAAAACCAGGTTGCGGCCGGGGAAGCGCAGGAGCGCTAAGGCATAAGCCGAGAGCACCCCCAGGAGGATTTTCACCGCGGAAAGCACGACGGTAATAATCAACGAGTTCCGCAGGTAGGTGAGCAAGGGAATCTCACTGCTTACTGCCCGGTAGTTCTCAGTGGTAAAGGGGTTGGTGATATAGGTTGCCGGATGCGTGTAAATATCGCCTTGAGTTTTAAATGAGGTCAGCACGATCCAATAAATCGGGATCATGATTCCCAGAAAGGCGATTAGCATCGCGATATAACCGATTATTTTGAATGCGACTGAGGTGTGCACGGTTTCTTCGGGGGTGTGCGCTTTCGCTTTCTGTTTGCGGAATGCCAGTTTGTTACTCATTGGTTATCCCTGTCCATAACTCGCACCTGCAGCAGAGTGATCACCAGCAGTATTAAGAACATGATGGTGGCCACGGTGGCTCCATATCCTGCGCGGGAGTTGACGAATGTTTCTTGGTAGATTTGGTAAACCATCGTGGTGGTGCCGGTACCCTGCGGACCGCCGTGGGTCATCACATTGATGATGTCGAATACTTGCATTGAGTTGAGAAGTACGGTGATCGACAAGAAGAATGTAGTAGGACGTAGCTGTGGCAACAGGACTTTAGTGAAACGTCGCCAGGGGGAGGCTCCATCTATCTCTGCCGCCTCGTCTAGATCTATTCGTCTAGCTTGGAGGGCAGCTAGATAGATTACGAAGGTGTAGCCTAGATTTTTCCAAATGTAAGTTACGGTCACCATGAATAGCGCCCATTTGGGGTTTTGGTAGAAGTCGGGGATAGCAGTGAATCCCAGGCGAGTCATGATGTCTTGGATGAGGCCGACGCTGGGGTCGAAAACGAATTGAAAAGCCACTCCAATGGCGGCTCCGGAAATAATATAGGGCGCGAAAACCACGGAGCGGACTAGGTTACGTCCGAAGAGCTTTTGATCCAAGATCATCGCCATAACCAAACCCAGGACTAGCGATCCGACCACGGTGGCGAAGGTAAAAATCACCGTATTTAGTACGATGCACACGGTGGAATCAGCCTGAAACCATTCAATATAATTTGCCAGTCCAATAAAGGTGGCCTGGGGAGAGGAAATGTTCCAGTCCATAAAAGACAGGCGGATATTGTCTACCAGTGGCCGGTAGGTAAAAACCATCAGCAATATCAGGTTGGGGATAAGTAACGCTGCTGCTAGCCAGCCTTCGTTCCGGTCTGGACGGTCAGAGCGTTTCGCCGGACCCGCGGGATTTTTTCCTGCTTTGGGGGGTACCGGGGGAGAGGACGCTGGGGAAACAGAGCCGGCCCGCTTAACGTTTTCAGTTGACACGTCTCATTGATAAGCCACCAGTATTAACTGTCAGGAACGAAAAGTTTAGGAGTAGGCGTCCAAGTAATAAACGTTTTATGACTGAAGAGTTAATGACCGATGACTCCTGCGCTTTTATCTTGCCGAGCTTGCTGCTTTAAGATATGAAGTTTTCCGAACCGAGCTGCTGGCTGCGTTAGACTGGGGGCATGCTTTTATCTGACCGTGACATTGCCAAACTGTGTGACAGTGGGGAAATTGAGATTGATCCCTACGACCCGCAGATGATTCAGCCCGCCTCTATTGATGTGCGCCTAGATCGCTACTTCCGCCTCTTTGACAACCATAAATACTCGGTGATCGATCCCGCTTTACCGCAAGATGACCTAACTCACCTGGTAGACGTGGGAGAGAGCGCGCCTTTCGTACTGCATCCCGGAGAGTTCGTGTTGGGATCGACCCTGGAGCGGGTACAGCTAGCGGACAATCTGGCGGCTCGCCTGGAAGGAAAATCTTCCCTGGGGCGCTTGGGCTTGCTGACTCACTCCACCGCCGGTTTTATTGACCCCGGTTTTAACGGTCACGTCACCTTGGAGCTATCAAATACCGCCACTATGCCGATCCTGCTCTACCCGGGTATGAAAATTGGTCAGCTCTGTTTCTTCCAGCTATCCTCACCGGCGGAAAAACCCTACGGATCCCAGGAGCGGGGTTCTCGCTACCAAGGTCAACGTGGCCCGACCGCCTCCCGTTCCTACCTGCGCTTTAGTTGTAGTGAAGTGCCGGAGATGGAAGACGTGCAGTGAGCGAAAGTCCGCTTACTGATACCTCAACCTTCGCGCGGATAGAAACCGGAAAAATTCGCGCAGTAAGGATAACTGAGCAGGGATTACAAGCCCAAAAACAAGCAGCCGCTATTAATCCGGGAGCATCCTATATGCGCTCGCAGGGAATGCTGCCAGCAAGCGACTTTACCGAGATCGGTTGCCCGCAACTGGTGGTTTTCCCTGCGGAAGTTACCCCGGACGAAGTGGAAGCACTAGCGGTTTCCCTTTGGGAGGACGCGGGATGGCTCGCTCCCGGCAGGTTACGTCTTAACGGACAGGCAGAACTTGCCGGTCCTTTCCAGGTTGACCAGTCAGTCCGCGAAATCTTAAAGCTACCTACATATAGTGAAATTGCCTTTCGCCTGGATTGTCCCCAGATGCGCGCCGGACAGCTAACGGAAGAACTGCGCGGAGTTGACCTGCTTACTGACGCTTTTGCCGCCAGTGAACCCATCGGATTGGAATTTGAAGTACTGAGCGGCTTGCTGGCGATCTGCCGGCGCCTTGGGGGGAGCCTGCGAGTGGGGGCAGGCAGTAGCGCCAAAGACGCAGCGGCGCAGATACTTTCTCCCGACCCAGACTCGGCAGTCAATTTAGCGGTGTACTCGCCCTATTGGATAGAAAAAACTAGTCTGCAAGAACTCCTAGAGCCGGTATTGGGAGAGCTAAGTTCCGACCCGGGAGTCCCCGAACGTCCCAGCCGCTCCCAGCGGCGCCTGGAGCGGGAAGCCGAATCTTTAGTTACCGCCCAATTGGGCAAAGAGAAGCTGGCCTGGATAGCGGCAGAGGCGGCTGCCTTTGATCAAGAGGTAGGTAGCCAACTGACTAATAGTGACGCTTACGCCCTTTACGGCTCCCTAGGGTTAGGTGCAGATTTCTTCTTGGGAGCGGAAGCCGGCACGCAGGTGCCGTGTGCGTTACGTTTTCATCCCGCTCATGGGAAACCGTTTGCTATCTACCAGTTGCAATGGCTCGGGCATCCGGAGGGAAACCGGCGTCTTAGCCGGGTAGAACGGGTGGCGCGAATGAAGGTGACTAATGCCTTTGAGGACGCGGCTCGCCTCTTGGGAGAGGTAGCTGCCGGAACCGTAGTGGACGAAGACTCATTCCTAGTTACTTGGAACTAGCTTGCCTATGTTCGGGTAACTAGCAGTAGCGGTAAAACCGAGCCGGTGTAATGTTCCCCTCGGCTTCCTCTCGGAAGAAAATACTGCCTATTTGGTAACTAAACTGGATAAGTTTTTCTGCCGATGACTACAATTTAACTGTTAACGCGGTTTGCAAGGAGTTGCATGATACAAAAAAACCAAGACTCCCAGCCCCGGCAATCTTCTGAGGTTCTGCAAGTTTTATCCGGACTGCTGATGGTGTTGTTTGTGGCAGTAATGTCGGTGACCATCATCGGTACCGCTTTGCCCACCATGATGTCAGCCCTTAGTGGGAGCGAATCGCAATACACCTGGATAGTAACGGCCATGATGCTGGCCTCTACAGTAGCCACCCCGGTTTCGGGAAAACTGGCAGATATGTATGACTCAAAGAAACTCTTGATGGGGGCAATCGGGCTGTTTACTTTGGGATCTCTGCTTTCGGGGGCGGTTACTGAGGCTTGGCAACTGATTTTCACCCGCATTGTGCAGGGCTTAGGGATGGGCTCAATCATGTCGCTGACCCAAGTGGTTATGGCGCTGATTATTCCTCCTCGTGAACGCGGTCGCTATAACGGGTATATCGGAGCAGTCATGGCGGTCGCCAATGTCTCCGGTCCCCTAGTGGGAGGGTTTATCGTGGCCGCCCCGTGGCTAGGGTGGCGGTGGTGTCTGTGGGTTTCGATCCCCTTTTCTCTGGCAGCTATGGCGGTGCTTTGGCGTTTTTTGAAGGTTCCAGCCGCGCAGATTAGTAAACCGCGTATCGATTTCCTGGGAACTGGTCTGATAACTGCGGCGGTATCAGCCGCCCTGATTTGGTTGTCTCTAGCGGGTAAAACCTTCGCTTTTGCCTCCTGGCAAACCGCGGTGATGCTGGCTTTAGCGGCACTTTTCCTGGTGGCTTTCGTGTTGTGGGAGCTGCATTTTCCCGAGCCCATCATACCCATGTGGATGTTTACTCAGCGCACCGCGCTGCTGGCAATTTTAGGTTCCATATCGGTAGGAACCGCGCTTAATGCTCCGCCTTTGTTTTTCACCCAGTTCTTCCAAATTGCCAAGGGGATGAATCCGGCGCTCGCGGGGATGGCGTTGCTTCCCGGGATGGTCGGTACTTTTATTGCCTCAACTTTGATCGGGTTGCTGGTTTCCCGAATAGGGCGCTGGAAACGTTTCGTAGTCGGCGGTTTCGTGGTGATGTGTCTCGGGATTTTCCTCATTACCCTGATTGATAAAAATAGTCCCTACTGGTTCTGCGCGCTGGGAATGTTCCTATTGGGAGCCGGACAAGGTGCCAGTATGCAAAACCTGGTGCTAGCGGTACAAAACGGGGTGAAACTGCGCGATATGGGCGCTGCTACCTCGACAGTTACTTTTTGCCGCTCGATGGGCGGCGCGATCGGGATACAAATCTGCGGTTTCGTATTCACCTGGGAGATTGCTCGGCAAGTTAGTGCCGGGATGGCAAAGCTAGGGAAGAAAGGTGCCGCTATGGCGGATCTATCTACTCTGGAACTGGATAAACTTACCGCTGCCCAACAACAGGTGGTTCGGGATGCCTATGCCAGCGCCCTCGGAGATATTTTTGTGCCGCTGCTGGTACTTTCCCTTATCGGCTTGGTTTGCGTCTGCCTGATGAAAGGCAGCGAGCTGATTTCGGAATATGCCGAGCATGAAGCGCAAAATCATCAGGCAACGGAACGGGAACGCGAGCTGGTGCGCCGCGCCCTCGAAAAGGATCAAGTGAGCCGGGAACTTGCCCAGCTTAAGCAGCAAAAACATCCAAATAAACCCCAGGATCAATCCGCTAGTAAGGGAGAGGATCGAGATAATCCCCCAGAAGATGAGGATGATTTGGGAACAGATAATGACCACCTAGGGTAGGTTAGTAATAACTATCAAAGCGGAAAGGCAAACCATGGATATTGGCTGGAAAGTAGCAAGCGCGGCCAGCTTGGCGGGCGCCGGGCTGGTAGCAAACCTGGTAATTAACGCCGGCTGGAAGCTGGTGACCGGGCACAAACCTCCCCAGGATGGGGAAGAGGCAGCCCAGTCTTCGCTGCTAGAGGTAGTGCTTTTTGCCGCTATTTCAGGAGTGGCAGTTACCCTAATCCAGCGAGCCGCGATGCGTCGCACTAACAGCTGGTACGGAGGACGTCATAAAGATGTCCTCGACCTGGGGAACTAACTTTTCTAGGACGCGTTTTACCCGGTTGGACGGCACCTTTTAGCGGCAATAGATTCACCGGTGATAGGCTCTAGGTGACCGTAACGACAGGGGAGCCGCATAGGCTGAGAGTGTCCAGTTGGACAGACCCTCGCACCTGAACCAGGTAATGCTGGCGCAGGAAGTCGAGTCTCTTACTTGCGCCCGCAAGTCCCCTCCTGACAAATGGAGGGAGAAATGCGCAAACTCGCGCGATTTACCGCAACCCTAGCAATCGGAGCCTTGGCGCTGGGACTAAGCGGTTGTGGAAACGATAAAAATGCCACCCCCACCAAAGGGGATAGCAACCAGGTAACTATGGTTACCAATGGCAGTTGGACGCTAGGCAAAGAATCTTTAGCCAAAGCTAAAGCTGCTACTGGACAAGAAATTAAGCTGGTCAACGGGGAAGAATCAGGCACCCTCGATTCCAAATTAATCTTGCGTAAAGATTCTCCGCTGGGCGATCTGGCGGTGGGATTGACCGCCAATAACGTGGTGAAGGTAGCCAAGGCGGGGGTAATCGCGCCCTCGAAAGTAAAAGTTCCTTCTTCGGCGGAAAAATATTTGATCAAAGAGGCTGAGGGGGCGTTGCCTTTAGATCGCTCCGATGTGTGTGCCAACTACGATATTGCCTACTTTAAAGACCGTAATCTGAAAGTGCCGGAAAACTTTGATGACCTGCTGAAACCAGAATACAAAGGCTTGACGGTAATCGAGAATCCCGCCAAATCTGATACCGGCTTGGGGATGCTGCTGGCTACCGTGCAACAAAAGGGCAAAGACGGATACGTCAAGTACTGGAAAGACTTGATGGCTAACGGAAGCAAAGCCGTAAACACCTGGGATGAAGCCTATAACCAAGAGTTCACCCAAGGAGAAGGTAAAGGAAAATTCCCGATCGTAATGTCTTACTCCTCCTCCCCCTATTGGTCGGTTTCTGAGGACGGAAGTTCGGCTCCCACTGCCAATATCGCAGGTACCTGCTATCCGGCAGTCGAATATGGGGCAGTACTCAAAGGTGCCAAGAACGCCGCTGGCGCGGAAAAAGTTTTGAACTGGCTTTACAGTGAAGAAGGTCAGAGCGCCATTATGAACGAAAACATCACCTACCCCATTGACGAGCAGGTAAAACTAGATCCCAAACTAGAGAAGTTTGCTCCCCGCCCAGAAAACGATAAGCAACTTGATCCGGTACAGATTGAGCAAAACCGCGGTGAGTGGATTCGCCAGGTACAGGCGGTACTAGGATAGCGGCTTTATGAGGCTACCAGGCCGAAGTCACCTGCTGCCAGGACGAGTACTGCTTGTCCTGGCAGTGGGAATTCCTGCCGTTTTCCTGGGATTTTGTTTTTTCTATCCCGTCCTGGCACTTGCCTGGTTAGGGGTGGGGCAAGCCGGGGAAGCCGGCTATTTTTCTACTTTTTGGCGAGTCTTATCTGATTCCTTCACTTGGCGGGCGATCCGAGACACTCTCATCCTGGCGCTGGGAGGAACTTTCTTTTCTACCCTGGTGGGGCTGCCCCTCGCCTGGGTGTTGTACTGCTTGAATTTTCGCTTTAGAACCACCCTACGTGCGGCAATAACCATCCCCTTTGTGCTTCCTACTATTGGGGTGGCGGCTGCATTCAAGGCGCTCCTGGCCGAGGACGGCTGGCTATCTGGGTTAGGGCTGGACGGCACCTTTGGAGCCGTTATTTTAGCGATGGTTTTCTATAACGTTTCCCTGATAGTACGCACCGTCGGCCCGGTTTGGGCGCGGATTGATCACCGCGCCTATCAGGCAGCACGTACCTTAGGTGCCGCGCCTACCCGCGCGTTTTTCACCGTTACTTTACCGCAACTGTTAGGGGCAATCGCCTCGGCAGCTTCCCTAGTTTTTCTATACTGCTCTTCCTCCTATTCGCTGGTGATGATTCTGGGGGGAATCGGGGTCGTAACTTTAGAGAGTCAGATATACCAAACCACCTCGGTTGATTTAGATCTATCGGCGGCAGCAGTCCTAGCACTACTGCAGGTAGTAATAGTTGCGGCGGCGCTAGCCGGCTCGCAACATTTTCAAAATAAGGCACGTGGCGGAGTAAAACTTAAAGCCATCGAGAGTTCCCGACCGGCTCGCGGAAAGCAACGTTTCGCGGTCTGGGGCGCAGCCGCAGTGATTATAATCCTGATAGCCCTGCCGATGGCGCAGGTAGTGGCACGATCATTTCGGCGCCGCGGACAGTGGACCGTGCAAAACTATCTTGACCTGACCCGCCCGGATGCCTCTATCTTGATAGAACAACCGGTAATCAACTCCCTGGGGGTTTCGCTGCGAGCAGCACTTATCGGAGCAGTGGTCTCCACCTTGCTGGGTGCCCTAGTAGCAGCCGTAACCTCCCGGCAATATCGTAATCCGCGATTGCGGCGCGCCGCCGAAATTTTTGACTCTATAAATATGTTGCCCCTAGGGGTTTCCAGCGTGGTGATTGGTCTGGGATTCTTAATCACCCTCGCTGCTCCTCCCTGGAACCTGGCTGATAGTCCCTTCCTATTGCCCCTAGCCCAAGCACTCGGGGCATCTCCGCTGGTAATCAGATTAATGCGCCCCATGCTGCAAACTATTAACCCGAAGCAAAGAGAAGCTGCCGCCACCTTGGGGGCACGTCCTTCCCGGATATTCTTAACCATAGATGGTCCCTATATTTGGGGAGCGCTAGTAGTGGCTTTCGGTTTTGCTTTCGCAGTTTGTTTTGGGGAGTTTGGGGCGGCCTCTTTCCTAGTGATGCCAGAATCTTTAACTTTGCCGGTGATGATCTATAAACTCTCGGGAAGTGCGGGGCCAGCCGAAAATGGGATGGCGATGGCCGCGGCGGTTATCCTCTGTTTAACCTGTTCTCTGGTGATGAGCGCAGTAGAAGCTCTGCGAAAAAGAAAAGTTGGTGAATACTGATGGACGGCTTAACTATTTCCCAAGCGCGGGTGCAATACGGGCAGGTGGAGGCAGTCAAAGATCTCAGTATCGAGGTTCCGCTTGGTACGGTAACTGCGCTGCTGGGACCTTCGGGATGCGGAAAGTCCTCGCTACTGCGGGCGATTGCGGGACTGGAACCTTTAGCGGCAGGCAGTGTTTCTTGGCGGGGACGCAATATGGAGCAGGTGCCGGTACATCAGCGTCACTTCGGAATGATGTTCCAAGACGGACAGCTGTTCCCCAGCCGAAATGTAAGTGGCAATATCGCCTATGGAATCGCGCATCTTCCTAAGGCACAAAGGCAAGAAAAAGTTAAAGAACTACTGGATAGTGTGGGTTTAAGTGGCTATCAAGATCGCAGTATTGACACTCTCTCGGGCGGGCAAGCTCAGCGAGTGGCGCTAGCGCGCTGTCTGGCCCCCCAACCCCAGCTACTGTTGCTAGATGAACCCTTATCTGCCTTAGATCGGGCGCTGCGCGAGGAGCTGGTGATTACCCTGCGGCAGATTATCCGAGATCTAGAATTAACGGTCGTCTATGTAACTCATGATCAAGATGAAGCATTTTCCTTGGCAGACCAGATTGTGATTATGGATCAAGGTAAAATCTTGGCGGCAAATAGTGCCGAGGAAATCTGGACTCATCCCGGCTCCCAAGCTGCAGCCTCTTTCCTGGGGTATCGGCCCTTCCTCAGCGCTGCGGCTGCGGCAGAGTTTGGCATAGAAATTCCGGGGGATACGCAGCTGGCAGTAGCTCCGGGAGGATTAAAAATGTGCCTGGCGGAGCAGGGGATTGCGGCTAACGCCCGAGATTTACGGGTACGGCGGGGAAAATATTTGGCTGAAGTTGCTTGGCGACAAGGCAGCGAAGAATATTCCGGACAGGCAGAGGCGGGATTAGGTTTGCACCTGTCTAAGAAGCAAACCTCACAAGAAGTGGGTTTACAGATTCAGCGTTCGGAAACCTGCGTTGTGCCAGTTTCTTCCTGAGTATTTTTTGTCTGGATTCCTTCCACCTTGCCGGTACAAAGGGCAGAGATTTTCGGGTCAGCAATAGCACTGGTCACGGTAATGGCACTCGTTGCTTGGGGATCCTCTAAACATTTCTTCAGGTAGTCTGCCGCTGGTTTCCCACGCGCAATCTGTCCGGTATCAATGATACGGATAACTTTTTCTGCTCCTTTTAGCTCGCAGGAAACCCTATTGAATTGCACCTGATAGGAGCTGCCAGAACCATTGGTATCGCTTACTCGGATGCAAGAATCAACCGGGACAGTAAAACCGGGCTCCGCTTTATTCATCGGATTGGCGGATCCGCGACCTATTGTCTGGTTTTCCCCGACTTGTCGTCCCCAACCTTGGAAGGCTTCCGGGGCGAATATATGTAGTGTCTTATCGTCTTTTACAGACTCCAAGTAGCTGTGTGCCAAAGTGTTGATACTCCACAGTTCAATCCCATCAGCGGTGGAAATTGCTTTCAGTACGCCCTCTTCCGTGGTGTAAAGTAAAACGTCCTGGTGGAGGCGGATATCCTTGACATTTTCGTTAAAGGACCAGATTTCTTTTCCATTCTTGCGGGAATAGCAGCCGAGATGATGGTTACTGGCAACATACAGGGAATTGGTGGTGGGGAGTATCTGAGTCCCTTCTCCCAATTTCATTTCGGTTTCGTCAAATAGGGTGCGTAAGGAGCGTAAGGTTTCCCAATCCATGCGGAAAAGCTTGCCTCCTTTTTGCACCAGGTCTAATAGTTGTCCAGCGTTATCAGTAGGAACCGTAGTTCCTTCCGGTAAAGGAGTTACGTGGGTGCGCTGCGGTTGAATATATAGGGAGCGGGCGCACCCATCTGCGGGGCTGAGTACCCAAGCAGTGTCGTCAGCGTTTCGGATCAATCTTCCGGGACTGGCAGCCTGAATCTGGTTAGTTTCGGGATTCACCAAATAATTGATGCCTTTATGTCCGATAACCCACAGGGTGTCGGAAAAAGGTTCAAAAGTTTCAGGTGCTTGCTCTGTAGGTTTTCCGTCTAGATTACAGTTACCAGCATCTGGTTGTAGCTGCGGGTCAGAGGCTTTTTGGGAAACTAAGCCTTCCGCTAATTGTTCCCCTTGGTCCGACAAGCGCAGCAGGGAGAGGTCTTCTCCAACTAGGATGATTTGCGATCCGTGGGTACCAATATTGATATAGGAATCGGTGGATTCCCATATCCAACGGGCAGTCCCCATTTTTAAATCCACCACTGCTATCCCCGAACCATTCCCCGAATGGTACAGGCAGGGAAGGTAACGATGGTCCCCATCGGCACCCCCAAGTGTTTGCTGAGCGCAAGCGGCTAAGGGGGCTCCTAAGTTAACCGACCAAGACGAGGTGCCGTCGGCTGCTAGTTGCAGGACAACGCCACTACCGTCGCCAGCGACTCCCGCGGCAACTCGGTAATCCCCATAGGTTACCGGTCGGAGTGAAGATTGTGCGCCCCACAGAGGAATAAATGAGCTAATTCCATAGTCTTGGGCTCGAAAATCCTCGTGCAGCACCGGTTCAACCTTGTAGTAACCAGTTGCTTGCGCCTGTCGAGAGTTATAACGCCACCAAAGGAAGGCTCCGCCGCCGATAATCGCTAATAATGCGAGAGTGAGAACTACTATAATCAGCCGGAAAAGCCGCCGCTTTATGCGCCTGGAGCCAGCCACTGCAATCTCCCTCCCACTAATTGAAATCGACAAATCGACCTAGTTAAGTCTAACCCGCACTAGTTATTTCTAGGTCATGGCGTGGCGGGTATGCCAGTTAGACTAAGGCGGAGGGGGAGTAACCAGAATAATCAGTACTCTTCGCTGAGGTAGTGTGAGCTGGAAATAGCAACGCTACCTTTAGGTGGTCGAGAAAGAGAGCGTTGCAGCTGTCAAACAGGTTCGCAAGTTCCCTATTTGTGGTTAGAATAAAGCTATAGGTTTGGGCCTAAAAGAATAGGTAAAACTGAGGCAAAATATGCATGTAGATCCAGATAGACAAGCAGATCAGCGCGTGGCGGTAATTATTCCCGCAAAAGATGAGGCTGAGCGTATTGGGATGACCGTTAGAGCAGTAAAAGCGCTACCTTTCGTCGATCTGGAATTGATCGTAGTGGTCGATGATGGTTCTTCAGATGATACTCGCGAAGTAGCCAGACAGGCCGGGGCAGTAACTGTCCGTCACACGGTAAACCGGGGGAAAGCTTCCTCTATGGAAACGGGCGCCAAGGTAGTGGCTATGCGGGCAATCAAAGGAGAAAAACCACCGCTGCTACTATTCTTAGACGCTGACCTCGCTGATAGTGCTGCTGAGGCGGCTCCGCTAATCGAGCCGGTTATTAAGGGAGAAACTGACTGTACTATTGCGGTTTTACCCAAGCCGGCTGGGGCGGGTGGCCACGGATTTGTACTCGGTTTATCCAGATGGGCAATTAGGCGCACTACCGGATGGAATCCGCAGGCTCCGCTATCGGGGCAGCGCTGTCTCACCACCGCCGCTTTCCAAGCTGTCTTACCCTTGGCTGCTGGTTGGGGAGTCGAAACTGATATGACAATTAGTCTGCTTAGCGCAGGTTTTTCGGTGAAAGAGGTACCGGTAAACTTTACCCACCGGGTTAGTCGGAGAGATTTTAGATCCCAGATGCATCGCCTACATCAGTTTATTGACGTGGCGAAAGCTCTGGGTAGGCTACGTGCCCGCCGGGTTCACGTCAAACCCCACAAGTTCTTAGATGCCGCGTTGAAACAAAAACCGGGCAAAGTCTATCGAGCTGTGCCCCGGGAAGCTCCGGGCAAAGAGGCAAAGACTGCCGAGCAGTAAGCCAGAGCGGTCAGTAATAGTCCCGTGGCAGGTAGTTGCGTGCCGGAATCATTTAATAAATAAGCGAATAACTGGTTAATCCCGATAGCTAACAGGGTGATCCGCAGGGTACTTTCTTTTTCTGCCAGCGGGGTTTCGCCCAGGCGAGGACGTATACGCAACAAGAGCGAGGTAGCGAAGGCTCCCAGATTTGCCAGATAGGCGCGGACGCGCAGCCAATAATTCTGCTTGCCTTCTCTGTGGGGATAAGGATTAATGAGGAGGGGGGACGCCAGATTGTCCGGTAGGAAAAGGTTCGTTGGGATCACGGTTTTCGACAGCGCGGGAATCACCAGTAAACAGAAAACTAGCAGGCAACAAAGCAGTGACCAGACGTAAGTTGTTGATCCCCAGCTTGCTAGATTCGCGAAGATTTTACGGGTAAGGATCACCTGAAGGTCGCCGTTTAAAACGGACTGTACAAAGTTTCCCAAATGCGTCCTTTGGGAGGCCGGTCGCATCCAGTCGGCAATCGCCAGGCTAACGGACGCCCCGCCTGCAACCAGCAGCACCAGCGCTATCCGTTTTAGTCCTATCCGTTTCCCATTAAGTAGCAGTACCAGTATTAAGAAACCGGGCAAGAAGGATATTGGCCCCCCGAAATCAGCGCCGAAACGCGGGAGTCCGTCGATAACCATAAAGGCCATCCCTAGCAACGCGATCAACAGGTTCGATAGCCATATCTGCGATCGGGTAAGCGCTTTCTTCCCGAAGACTGCGCGTTTAGCAAGGGGAGTGAGACACCCACAGAGCAACAGCGTCCAGATGGCACATACCGAGTAGTAGACATTACCGAACCCAAAGAAACGGGCTCCTAGTAGTGAAAATGACCCGAAGGGGGAATCCATTGAAATATGGGAACCGGTGGCAACATCCAGGCAAATGAAAAAGGCGCTAAAAGCGGCCACCACCAGTGCCGGTCCGATGGGGCGGCGCCGCCAGGGGCCGGTACAGGCAACCAGAGCAAGTAGCGAGGCAATCAAGATGCTGCTAGTTATGAAAAAGGCGGTGGGTGATTCTGATTCCCACCAGGGAAGCATGGCGGCCCCTAAGCAGGCGGCGGGCAGGGCAGCGACCCCCAGGCAAAGGAACTGTCCGAGCAGGCCAAGTTGGGTTCTTAAATGCGGCCGCCGCGCGCTCGGTTTTAGTTGCAGCAATACAACTAGCGACAGCGCCAACACTAACAGGGCGCCGGCAGCAAAGGTTACAAAACTGCTCGGGGTTAGTCCCAGACGTGCATAGCTAGCATCAGCGCGTTGAGAAGTACCCGCTAGGCGTTCGAGGCGATCAGTAGCACTTTGAGCGTCATTAGCGCTAATCATGAGGGGAGAACCCGAAGTGCTCAACTTTTCGTCGCGAGCTCCCAGCCAGTCCAGTACCGTAGCCGGTAAATCCGCGGTCTGCGCAATCCCTACTTGATGGGTAGAGGGAGAATAAGCTATCCCCGCGGTGATACCTTTCCCGTAGATCATGGCCGCCTGTAAGCGTTGGAGGGCAGAATCGGGGCTGGCGGAAACCACCAGGGCGCGAGTACCTTCTGGAAGCGCTGCCAAGGTGTTCTCCAGGGCGTGTATTTGCTTTTCTTGTTGCGCAAGCGTGATTCGGGCAGGCTGCATCCCGCGCAGATCAGGATAGGTCGATACTGTCGGAAACAGTCGGGCATTTTGCTTACGAGTCTGCGCTAAGTACTCGTGATCAACTTTTTCGTCGGGACTAAGCACTGTCGAAAGCTCTAGGAGGTGTAAATCCTCGGGTGAGAACGGCTGGTCAGAATCCCCAAATAATCCGGGCGTGGTCGGCGGAGTGGGATTTTCCTGCGGGGTCATCTCTTCACGGCGAAGTCTATTGCGATCTGATTCCTGCGGGCTAGGGTTTGCCGAATCGCTTACCAGGGTGCCTGCCTGTAAAGAGTTCCCCGACAGAGAGCCGCCGTTTTGCAGGAGCCAAACCGGATCCCAAATCTGGGTTTTTTTCAGTTGAGATTTCCCCGAGGACGGGTCGAGGAAATTAAAAAGATCTTCCCGTTGGGCGAGTATCTCTTGGGTCTGGCGCTCCGGGTTAAGGTTCTGAGGAGCAGCTTGCGCATCAATCAAGGTGAGGGTATGTGTAGATACCATCTTGTGTACTGCCTGCGCATATCCAGTGGCCAAGGGGGTAGTGTCGTCAACTTGCCCGCGGATAACCCCGTCCTCATCTGCTAGCGCTAAGGCGGCGCTATTGCCAATAGCTCCCGCAGAAATTTGGTTTTGACGCAGTTGGTCAGCAAATCCCCCCAGTCGAGCCGCCAGGGAGCTCGCTTCAGCAGCGCGCTGATAGTACTCCCACATTTTCACCCGCTCATCTTCGTCTAAAGCTTCGGGCTGTAAACACAGGTTCCGTCCGGCGAGAGAATATCGAGACGGGGCTTTGCCGGCCGAAAATGCCAACCAGGCATCCTGGGGACAAGCCATGGCTTTAAGCGGGTAGGGAGCCAGAGAAAACAGCGTCCCGCTCTTTACTCCCGGAGAGTTTTCTACCAGCTGCGGCTGCGCGGCCACTAGATCCTCCCAGGACAGACCGGAAGTAAAAATTACCGCAACTTTAGTGTCTGCGGACTTGGGTAAGGAAGCGATCTTAGTGGCAGGAGCGTCGGGATTAACCCCCCAAATGCCGATTATCCCCGCTCCCGCCAGGGCAACTGCTCCCAGTACTGCAGCTACCGACACGGCTCGGAAACCAGAGCGAGGACGCGAAACGGAATTTGGGTCCGGAACGATAAGTCCATAGGCCCGTAAAGCTACGGTAAGAGGCGCGAGGAAAAGCAGACCGCAGAGCAAGGCAGATAAACCTGCCCACAGGTAGATGCAGGTAAATAGGGTTGCCGCTGCTACCACAGTTATTACTCGGCATTTAAGGAGGTGTTTATGCCAGAAGGCACGCAGAGACGAAAAGGACGCCAGGATACAAATCGCCGCTAATGCCACGCAGGAAAGCGCTAAGGACGTGGCTTCGGCAGATAGCTGCCAAAAGAAAGGACCTGCCAGAACGTTATAGCCGAGCGGGGATCCCAGTTGCGCATAATCAGCGTCTTGACGGGCAAATAGTAAAATCCCCAAGGTGAGGGCGCTGGCAGCTATGCCCGCCGCACGCGCCGATAAAGCGGGAGGGAAAGCAAAACTTTGGCGCAGCGCAAAAACCAGCAGCGCCAGCAAAGCGCTTAACGTTAATGCAATTAGGATTATCGCCCCACTTATCCAGGCAGCAGACGCCGACCAATCAGCACCTGCTAGCAGATAGGGACAAAAAGAGGCGGGGAAAAGCAAAGCGGTGAAAACTCCGGCGGCACTTAGAGCGAGCCCGCTGCGGCGACGCTTTTGTGGCGCCCGCATCCGCCACCACAGATATCCCCCTAAAGTAAAGAAGAAACAGCAGAAAATAGCCAAATAAAACCAGGTTTTTGCGTAGCTGCTGCTACTGGAGCGATCTGCCTGGTTTTGTAAATAATCTAAACGCAGCTGCAGGTTTTGTTGCGCGGAATTAGTGGCGGCATTATTTAGATTTATTAAAGGTTGTATCTGGTCTGGGAGACTACTAGTTGTTAGTGCTGCCCCGTGGTTTTTATCGGGCACAGGTAGGGCAAAACGGAAAAGGATCTGGGCATTAATATCCGCTAAAGTGGCTAGACCTGTAACATTAGTACTCGCGGAAGTGGCTAGGCCGGTAGCTTCGGAGGGGGAATAACTCAGCACCTGGGGGGCAGAATTCCCCGAACCCGCCACTAGGGACAGGGAAATCAAATCGGATTGGGGAGTCAATCCGGCCAGCGCCCCCTCTAGCATTGCTAGCTGCTGTTCCGGATTGGCCAAGGAGGTCAAATCTACTACCGTGAGCCCGCCCGCGTCCATACCGGCTTTCACCTGTGTCGTGAGCCGGCGCGCGGAAGCGGGGAGCGCTTTATAGTCTTTAACTTCCCCCTTTGGGGAAGCGAGGAGTAATCCGGCCTGGGGGCCAATCGCGCGCGCCTTAATCCCGAAAGCCTCCAAAATTCCCGCTAATTGTCCCGGGCTCGCCTCTTTAGGTCCCCGCCAGTACTCTGCGGGCATTCCTGCTATTTTCCCGCCCGCCACCTCCGCTTGGGGGCAGGGATTCCAGGCCGAGGAAGCAGTGCCGTTTTGTATGGTCAACACGGATTCGCTAAGACATCCGGGGGCTGCCAGGTTACCGACACTGCCCGCCGCGGCATATTTCATTAGCTGCGGGTATTTTTTGAAATTTTTCGAGATATCTTGCCAGGATAGATTGCTAGTTAGTGCCACCAGGAGCGGGTTTCTTACCCGCGGCGTCGAGTAGGTGTCGAGGTCCGGATAGTAAACCTTTTGCGCCGGGGTGAGGGTCTTAGGGGCGGGCTCCGGCTCCCAGGTAGTAGCCTCGGCAAGACCTAAAGGCAGAGTAAGTACCGTAAAGAACAGGCTGAATAGAAGGGTGAAGCCCGCGAGGAGGAAGTGCTTAACCGTTCTTGCCATAGCCACATTCTACGGTCTAGATGGGGGTAAAGGACATTCTTCCTAGTATCGTGAAAGCAGTAGAAAAAGGAAGCGAAAATGAATACAGCAGTTAAAAACTATGCCTTCTTAGGCCCGATAGGAACTTTCTGTCACCAGGCATTGCTGCAAGTAGCCCCCGAGGATGCCCGGTTATTCCCCTGTGCCGGAGAACGCCTAGCCATGGACATGGTACGGGATGGGAAAGCTGATCGGGCGGTGGTGCCAATCGAAAACTCGATTGAAGGAGGCGTGAGCGCCACCTTGGACTCTCTGGGGTGGGACAAACGCCTGCAAATCGTAGCGGAAATGATTGTCCCGGTAGGGTTCACCTTAGCGGTGCGCGAAGGGACGCAGCTTTCCGATATTTCCCACATCGGCACCCATTCTCACGCCTGGGCGCAATGCCGCAACTGGGTGGCCGACCATCTGCCGGGGGCAGTTCATGTAGCCACCACTTCTACCGCGGAATCAGCGCGGATGCTTTCCGAGGGAGATGCGGGTTTCCAAGCGGTGCTAGCCTCGCGGGCAGCAGTAACGACCTATGGGCTTACGCCTCTTTACGAGGACGTAGCCGACAATCCGGGGGCAGTTACGCGTTTCGTGGAAGTAGCGAATCCCGGTCAGGTACCGCAAGCTTGCGGAGCAGATAAAACCACTATCCAAGTGCGTTTACCTAATGACTATCGCTCCGGGGCGCTCCTAGAGATGCTGCAACAATTTTCGGCGCGGGGAATCAACCTTAGCCGTATTGAGTCTCGTCCCCTGGCAGGACAACCGGGACGCTACGTTTTTAGTATCGACCTGGATGGACACGTGAGAGAAGAACGGGTGCAATCCGCGCTGCGCGGTCTTTATCGCATCAGTGAAGACTTACGTTTCCTAGGTTCCTATGCCCGCGCCGACCAGGTAAGAAATGACCATGCTCCGCGCACCGGGGATAGTGATTTCCAGCGCGCCCAGGGCTGGGTGGATTCGATTTTGCGCAAATAAGTTAAAAGTATAGGCAGATAGGAGCCGAATATAGCGGGGAGCCTCCTAGGGGACGCGTACCACTACCGCTCCGCTATCTAAAGAAGCAGAAATCTCTCGATAGCTGCCTACGGTATCGCCATCGACCTGAATCATCCGGGGTTCGCCGTGCACCTTGGCGCTGGCTGTCCGGGTGCGGATCACATCGGTTTTCGATACCAATCCGGCAGTGAGTTTTTTGACCCCTAAACTATCGCGAAATACTCCGCTGATTACCTCTAAAAACCCAATTAAGCCGCCGCGGACACTCAGCATTAATACTTCTAACCAGCCATCATGCGGGTTAGCCTCCGGCAAGAGCGGAATCCCACCCACCAGTTCCCCGCAGGAGGCAAATAGCAGGGTATTGACTTTGCGGGTGCGTGAATGGGACTGTCCCCCAAACGCAACGTCCATAGTGATCGGAGGTTTATTCGAGGCCGCGATTCCAGAAACCACATAGGCGCCCCACCCGATCGACTCCTTGAGTTTGTTAGACACTCGGCTCATAACCTCGGCGTCATAGCCAATCCCCGCCATGACCAGAAAAGGAAACTCCGCTCCGGTTTCAGTTTGCAGATGCCCCAAATCCACCCCGGTGTTTTTCCCGGTAAAGGCAATCTCGCAGGCGCGGGGAAGAGAATTAATGGGAATGTTGAGGTTGCGGGCTAAAAGATTCCCGGTACCCAGGGGCAAAATCCCGAGCGGAATCCGGCTTTCGGCCAAGGTAGCCGCGATAATCCGTAAAGTACCGTCCCCACCGGCAGAAATAACCAGTCCTGCTTCTTGTCGGATCGCTTCTTTAGCTTGGCTAGCTCCTAAAGACTCCGGGTCGGTTTCTAAGAAAATCGGCTCCTCGTACCCGGTAGATTGGGCACGCTGGGTAACGATGCGGCGGAATTCATTCGGATCCGCAATCTTCATGGGGTTATAAATGACCACCACCCGTTTTGAAGATTCATTGCTGCAGGTAGTGGCAGGAGCAGAAAATCCTTGTTTTATCGCAAGTTTCATCGCCCGGGTGGCAATCCGGCGGGCATTAACCGCCCAGGACAGAGCGATACCTCCTAAAGCCAGCGCCACGATTACCAGAATCCAGAGCACAGTGGTCATAGCAGCTAGTTTAGAACATTTGTAGTGAGCTCTGGGCTAGCAGGTATTTAGGACAGAAGCGACGGCTAGCAAGTGCCAAATCCCGCCGAGATCGGGGGTTCCAGGTGTTCGCCAGGAAAGGCAAGATGAGAAGCGATGCTCGGTGACGATATGATAAAAACATGATTGATATTCGTCAGCTGCGTGAGGATCCGCAGCCCGCTAAAGATTCCCTAATTGCCCGCGGGGATGACCCCGCCCGGATCGATGAGGTACTGGCCGCTGATGGGCTCCGACTGAAAAAACAGCAAGATTTTGAATCCATGCGCGCGGAGCAAAAAGCGCTTTCAAAGAGCATTGGGCGAGCCGACCCCAGTGAGCGGGCAGCGGTGCTAGCCCAAGCCAAAGAGCTGGCAGCAAAAGTTAAAGAGGCTGAGGCTGAAGCGGGAGCAGCTTCCGCTAAAGCCCAGGAGTTGTTGGCGGCACTGCCGAATATCATTATTCCCGGGATTCCCGCGGGCGGCGAGGACGACTACGAAGTTATTGCCCACCGCGGCTCAAAGATTCGCGATTTTGCTGCCGCGGGCATCAAGGTGCGTGATCACCTGGAAATCGGGGAGATGCTGCAAGCAATCGACGTTAAGCGGGGTGCTAAAGTATCTGGTTCCCGCTTCTACTATCTACGAGGGATCGGGGCGCGCCTGGAACTGGCGCTGCTCACTTGCGCCTGGGATTTGGCAGAGCAGCACGGATTCATCCCTATGACTACCCCCACGATGGTCACTCCCGATACGATGCGGGGAACCGGATTCCTAACTGAACATTCCGAAGAAATCTATTACCTACCTGCCGATGATCTCTACCTAGTAGGTACCTCAGAGGTTGCCCTCGGGGGATACCACGGCGGAGAAATCCTGGAGCTAGGGGAAGAACCTCTACGTTATTCTGGCTGGTCAGCATGTTATCGGCGGGAAGCCGGGTCGCACGGTAAAGATGTACGCGGGATTATTCGGGTGCATCAGTTCAACAAGGTAGAGATGTTTTCTTACTGCCGACCCGAAGTGTCGCAGGATGAGCACCAGCGTCTGCTGGCTTTAGAAGAAGAAATGTTGGCAAAGGTGGAGTTGCCCTATCGAGTAATCGATACCGCCGCTGGAGATTTGGGTACTTCTGCGGCCCGCAAGTTCGATTGTGAAGCTTGGCTACCCAGCCAAGAACGCTACTTAGAGCTAACTTCCACCTCTAATTGCACCACCTATCAGGCACGTCGCCTGGGGATTCGTTACCGGGACGAGAACGGAAAAACTCAGCCGGTTGCTACTTTGAACGGCACTTTAGCGTGTACCCGCTGGCTGGTTGCTATCTTGGAAAATCATCAGCAGGCAGATGGTTCAGTGTATGTTCCCCAGGCGCTGCGTCCCTATTTGGGAGGAAAAGAAGTACTAGAGCCAGTACCGAACGCCTAAATCTGAGCGCAAAGCATGAAAAGATTAGGCTAGGGCGCCCTCGGGTATCCCGAAATAGTTACTAAAGGGACGGAGAGAATCGATGGCTGATTACCTGCAGTATCCTCAGGGAGATTATGTGCCCAAAGTGGTTGAGCGCGCTCTCGAAAGCTACCGAGGCTACGGGGAAGATATTGCTACTGCTGCGATAGTGCCAGAAAATAGCCGTGCCCGCGTGCAATTTGTAGCCCTCCAGGATGGTCGGATCTGCGGTATCCCCGTTGCTCGCGAAGTACTAAAGCAAGTGCTCGGGGACTATGAACTGCACTTACGGATTGCCGATGGCACCACGGTAACTGCGGGAACTCCGGTTTTGGAGCTCAGTGGTGATACTCGCGGTCTATTGGAAGCCAGGGATCTTTGCCTCTGGTTCTTATCGCATCTGTCGGGGATTGCTACAAAGACCGCGCAATGGGCTCAGGCGCTCTCGCAGACAAAACTGGTGGTAAGGGATACGCTTTCGGTTACTCCTGACTTAGGTGAGCTTGAAAAATATGCGGTTCGAGTCGGCGATGGGATGACTTCTCGCCTTGGCGTCGGTTCTTTCCCGCGGGTGACGGTGGAACATCTGAAACTGGGAACCGGTCTGGGAGACGTTATCAACCACGTGCGTACGGCGGCCCAGGGCAAACCGATTGAGGTAGAAATAGATCGGCTGCAAGACTTGGATCCTTTGCTAAAAATGCGGGTTGACCTGGTAGCTCTACAAGGATTCCCCCCGGAACAGGCAACCATGGCAGCTGATCACCGCCAGACGATTAATCCGGGAACCTTGTTGGAAGTCAGGGGAGATGTAAATCTGGAAGATGCCGGTGCTTATGGCGAGTCCGGAGTGGATTATTTGGCGGTACCCGCTTTAACTGACACGGTTACCCCCGTGCGTCACCAGATGAAGTTTGTCTAGTCTTTTACCTGCCCCAAAGAAAACATCAACAAAGGAGCTGAACAATGTTTTGGTTCGACTCAATCGAACACAACCGTTGGCTGTCTGGCTGTTTGCAGGACTTGCTGGATTACGGGCGTAAATCAGAGGTGAAAACGGGATTCGCCTGCCTAGATCGAAACGGCGAAGTCGACCTAGAGCAGCCGATTCAGTTGTATCTAACCGCCCGGATGGTACACGTGTTTTCTCTCGGGGTGTTGCTGGGGGTACCCGGATGTCGCCGCCTGGTAGAACACGGGATTCGCTGCCTTAACCAGTATTTCCGCGACCCTGAAAATGGCGGCTGGTTCGATGCTATTGAGCATGAACTTGACCAGGATGGAAAGGCGATCCCCTATAAAGGACGTGACGATAAACGTTCCTACTCTCACGCATTTTTACTGTTGGGAGCGGCCTCGGCAACTGCTGCGGATCGTATCGGTGCCCATGAACTGATGCAAGAAGCCATTCGGGATAATGATCTGCACTGGTGGGATCCGGAAGCGGGGATGGTCTGCGAAAGTTTCGATCGCGACTATTCTGTTTGCGAAGACTACCGGGGTCTGAACTCTAATATGCATATGGCAGAGGCATATATGCTGTTAGCTCAGGTTACTAATGACAGTAAGTGGATGGATCGCACGCTGCGGATTCTGGAGCGAGTTGCCCGGGTATCGCGCGAATACAATTGGCGAATCCCGGAGCATTATGACAGTCAGTGGCAGCCGCTACTGGGGTATAACCGGGAAAATCCGCAGGAAACTCACCGTGCATACGGATCTGATGTGGGTCACTCCTTCATGTTCTCGCGTCTGATGCTTGAGGCGCGGGCGATGCTGCAAATCAGTGGAAAAGAAGTTCCCGCATGGATGAATGAAGCTGCAACCGGAATATTTGAGCGGGCTCGAGAAGATGCCTGGAGGCGTGATGGGGCTCCCGGGTTTGCCTTCACCGTGGATTGGGAAGGCAAACCGGTGATCCGGGATCGTCAGGCCTGGGTACAGTTCGAGGCAATCGGAGCGGCAGTTACTTTGCTCCGGGTCGCTCAGCAAGAGGGATCCTTAGCAGAGGAAGTGGACCACTACGAACATTGCTATCGCGCCTGGCTAGATTTCGCCTATGAGCATTTTCTGGTGCGTGGTGGGCGGATCGTGCATCGGCTCTCCCCGGATAATCAGCCTCTGGATCTAGAGAATCAAAAACTGCGTGACAGTGTTTATCATGCGGTTCAGGCGGTACTGCTGCCCCGCTTGCCGTTGGCGCCCGCCTTTGCGACGGCTCTGGCGCAGGGGAAACTAGACAAGCCGCTGTCTGAGGAGCCCAGTCGGAAGAAAAGATTTGGCGGATTTTAGCTCTGGCGGTTAGCAACTGTAACATGGGGCTTGTCCTTACGCTTTAGCGTAGGCCAGGAGAGTTGTCCGAGTGGCCGAAGGAGACGGTCTTGAAAACCGTTATACCCGCAAGGGTATCAAGGGTTCGAATCCCTTACTCTCCGCCAATGCCCTCACTGGAAGTTGATTCTGGTGAGGGCATTTAGTCTTTTTACGGCATTAACGCCAAAGTTCCGCTGGGAAAATAAGATTACAGCTTATGCCACTCTATCGGCTGCGGCAGAGGGCGATGCGCAGAGGAATCGGGGCTGGTTAAAGCCGGCTTTAACGAAGGCTTCTAGTACGGATTGGGCAGTTGCCTCTAGCTGATCGCTGCGAACCAGGGCGATGACGCACCCCCCGAAGCCTCCTCCCGTCATCCTGGCGCCATAAGCACCGGCCTTCCGGGCTGCTTCCACCGCAACATCTAGTTCTTCGCAGGTAACTTCGTAGTCACGCCGTAAAGATTTGTGGGAGGCATCTAGCAACTTGCGCCATTGATCTAGATCCGCGCCCGCTTCTAAAAGCTCACACAACCGCTGGCAGCGAGCGATCTCGGTAAGTACATGGCGCACTCTGGAAACTTGCTCCGCATCCTCCAATTTATCTAACTGCGATTGCACCCAAGAGGGCGGATAGTCCGCGAATTCTAAGTCGGTGAGGTTATCGGAGGACGCAATCTTCTTCGGTACCAGCTCACCAAGTTCTTTTACCCCCAAAACCTGAGCCGCAGCTTCGCAGGCTGCGCGGCGTGCCCCGTATTGTCCGTCCGCAAGATCATGGGAAGTGCAGGTATCGATCACTAGTAGGGATAGGCCAAGCGCAGACAGATCAAAGGGATGCGAACGAGTTTGCCAGGTGGAGCAATCCAACTCCAGGACACGATCCTGTTCACAAAGCATAGAAGCAGATTGATCTAGGCCTCCGGTAGGGGCTCCCACATAGCGGTTCTCAGCTATTTTTCCGGCCTCTACCAGCAATTTCCTTCCCTCAAAGTTGTCTGACAGTCGCAACGAAGCAAGGTCATTAATGCCCACCGCGATTGCACATTCTAAAGCGGCGGAAGAAGACAGGCCGGCGCTTAAAGGAACGCTGGAAGCTATCGCTACTTCTAATCCCGGGACTTTCTGCGCGAGTTCTCGTGCCTTTTCATTTTGACCGCGATCATTGAGTACCTGCCGCAAACCTAAAATCACGCCCCCGACAAAAGCTCCGGGGCCACTAGCGGGATAGTTTTTTGCTAACTCAGAAAGGCTATGAACACTTAGCTGTGGGAAGTCTTCAGAAACAATTTTTAGTTGATCGTCTTCACGTACTCGTAGCGCCACATAGATAGCGTGGGGGAGGGCGAGGGGCAATGCCTTTCCACCGTTGTAATCGGTGTGTTCCCCGATTACGTTGACCCGACCGGGAGCGCGCCAGACTCCTACCGGCTTGGCTGTAAAAGTTTTCTCGAAAAGCTCTCTAGCTCGGCGTGCGCCCTCTTGCGGCTCATACGCGGCGATAAACTCCGGTTTCATGGTTGCGTTAGAACCTTTCTATTTAGCCTGGTGCCAACCATTCTACCTTGCAGTTAGTCCCCGCAGGGAGGGTTTCTAAAATAGCAAACGAGACAGGCGCTGCCGTGCCAATTTCACTGCCTCGGGGTTGCGAGAAAGGCGGAATAGCTCCAGAAGACGTTGCCGATATTCATCGCGCTCCTCGTCAACAGACTTTGCAATCAGGGACAGCAACAGATCAAAAGCTTGCGGTTCATTACCGGCTTGGAAAAAACGATCTGCCAATACCAGAGGATCGGAGTCGTCTTGTCCTTCCTCTGCCTGCAAACGCTGCGCTATGGAAACTTTGTCCACCAGTGCCTGATAACGGGAGGCTTCCTCAGGTGAGTTCCGTAGTAGCTTTTGCGCCTGTTCCATGGCCTTTGTGTATTCGCCTGCTTCGACCAACGCTTCTACCGCTTTTTCTTCTTCGGTTCGCGGATCTTCCTGCGCAGGGTCACCTTCCCCAGCCATGACGCCAGTCAGCCCCGCCTGTCCCGCAATCTGTAAGACCTGATCGATAAGCGGTTTAATCTGGGCTTTAGGCTGCGCCCCTTGGAAGAGCGGTGCCGGTCTACCCCCGATTAACGCCACCACCATGGGAATGGATTGTGCCCGGAATGCCTGCGCTAACTGCGGAGAATCATCCACATTGATTTTTACCAGCTGGAACCGTCCCTGATATTCACGGGCCAGTTCCTCGAGAATCGGGCCGAGCTGTTTGCAAGGTCCACACCAGGGAGCCCACAAATCAATAATTACCGGCACTTTAAGCGAAGTTTCGGCTACCTCTTCAAAAGTGTCATCGCCAGCGTCGCGAATAAAGGGGCCAGCAATTTTAGCGCCGCCGTCCTGGTTTAGTCCGTTTTCAGTATTAGCTGTAGCTTCGCTAGCGGCAGGATTACCCGCCGGTGCTGGTTGAGAATCCGCGGTATTTTTAGCAGCGAACTCGGAAAGATCTACTGCTCCATGTGTCTGTGCCAATCGAAACCTTCCTTACTTAGCGGCCGCCGTCAAAACCTCAGAAGCCGCGACTACCCGCACCTTGCCATCTTTGGTGCCCTTGGGGGGTATCTGCAGTAGCACGCAGATAACTCGGCTCCAGGAAGCTTTTTGCGTGACCTTGCCGTTGTCTAGCAGATTAACCACGTCACCGCTGAGGGTAACCGGCTTATCACTAGCTACGTCGGTTAGCTTAACTTCTTGAGTGTAGGTGGTCGCCACCAGTGCCCCATTTTTCGCGGGCAGATTAATCGCTAGGGTGTTGTTTTTAAAATCAGCAGGAGTGATGGTGGATGCCACCTTACCGGCATTACCCACTCCCTCGGTTAGTGCCTTCAATTCCGCGCGTTTCCCTTCCATCAGCGGATCTACGAACACTAGGTTGGCGTTTTTTGCCTTCGCATCAAATACGGTCTGAGCCCAAGTGCTGACCGCTACTTCCGGAGAAAGTAACAGGTTCGCATCACTAGCGAGATCTAAAGTTTTCGATCCGCGAGCCACTACGTCAGTTTCCGGCAAAGATGCCTTGGGGAGGAGCTGCATCCATTGCCATAGCTGATAGGGTCTAGTTGCCTGGTTTTGGCGGATTACTTCCACATATTTTGCCCCGTTGTTATCTGCTCCCGTCACGTTTAGTAAAGCGCGTGGCCACTTGTTTCCGGAGGTAACGGTAGTGATTTCCGAGGACGCAGGCAGCGCAGTGGGAAGTGCTTGGTTGTTCTTTTGATGCATCTGGTATTGCGCGGTGCGCATGGTCAGTGCTGGGCCGGCCACTCTGGGATTTAATACTCCGGCATCAAACTTGGCGTCTCCGGCCGCTAAAGCCGAGTTAACTGCCTTAAGGATGGGGTCTACCTGCTCCACTCGCAGAGCTGGATAAGTCTCGGTGGGGGTAGAGTTTGGCACCTCTTTACGCTGTGCGGCGCTAGTGCATCCTGCCAAGCTGGTTATTGCTAAACAGCTAGCTGCAGTGACGGACAATAGTACTCGCATTTTTCTCATCGGTTGCTACCTCCTTGGCTCTGGTCAAAGGTGGAATCGCCTTCGAAATCTGCCGTATCAGGACCATCGCCCAACCCGTCCAGGTCGAAATCATCGTCCTCGAACCATTCTTCCGCGCGGTCAGGAGCTGTCTCCGCTGGCGCTGCGGGGGGTTGGTAAGAGTCTGCCGGGTTGTAAGAGACCTCCGGTTGGTAGGACTGAGCTGGCTGCGGGGAGTCTGCCGGGTTGTAGGAAACTTCCGGGGTAGCTTCTGGGAGTGGAGAATAGGCTGCCGGCTGTGGGCTTTGCACCGGTCGCGGCAGCTCTGCCGCCGGCATGGTGGGAGCGGGAAGTTCATTAGTGGCTGGAACTTCTGGTGACAGCGAAGCCTCAGCTTCGGGATTGATGGCTTTTCCGTCGGCATCTGTACGAATTACCGGCACCAATCCAGTGGGGAATTTTACCCCCTCAACTTCGATAGTGGCCTCCCCACGTTCGCGGGCTTTGCGTAGTTCTGAACGCGAAGGAGGCTTAGAAACCGCATTGAGAGCCGGGATTTGTACGGTTTGCTCTCCTTGAGCTGCAGCTTCCTGGGCGCGCTGCTCGCGGCGTTTACGTATTTCTGCTTCTTCTTTAGCTGCCGCTTTAGCCAGACGATTAAGAAGTACAGCCACAATCGCGCCGATTAACACCAATAGCAGTCCGGCGATCAGCAGCGGCCAGAACCAGGGGGTAGAAACTGGCTGTTTCCACTGCAAAGTCAGCTGTACGTTCCCCTCCTCTGACCAAGCAATCAGAGACCATGCGCCCTCAGAACGATCCCAGGTTTCGCTGATGCGGCCGGTATCTACCTCTTTATATTTGACCCACATATCTTTCCCGGCAGCTTCTCCGGGTTGGCGGGGGTCAGCTTTGCCCCGGTGCGGTTTGGTCAATAGGGTAGTGTCATCTTTTTGTCCGGTAACTTCTACATAGTTTTGGTCAGCTGCCCAGGCAGTGACATCGGTCGAGCGGCCGATGGCTAAGGCTACTTTTCCTTGACCGGAGACGGTGATTTTGGTGGGGGAGTCGTAGAGTTCAAACATTCCCGGTCGGGTAATCGCCAAAGTTTGTTTTTGGCTATTACTAGGCAAAGATGCCGAGACCTGCGGAGTTGGTTTCCAAATGGTGGCGCTTGCTACTCCAGATAGCGCAACCAGAGCCCCCACGATTACTAGAAGTAGTGGAAGCCAATATCTACGTAAGAAAATGTTCACCAGTTTCCCCTCAAGTCGTAGCTGAACAACTATAACTACACTGTACTTTCTTTGCTGCGGTGATGCTTATACCCGGTTAGGGGTGTGACTAGGGTCAATTTTACCTTAACGTTTGGTTTCAGGCTTAAATAAGTGAAAGACTAGGCAGTGATACGGGGTTTCGCACTACTTGATTAATGGAATAAAATGTTCCGAGTAATGCCTAATCTCAGCGGCTCATCTTCAGGGAGGACCAGGTGGAAGAACAAACTGATTTCCCGATCGTAATGCGCGGTTATGATCGCGTTCAGGTCGATTTGCAGATTCAAACTTTGAATAACCAGATTACCGAGTTGCAGCAGAAGCTGGACACGGTTGATCAGCGCAATGTGGATTTGGGGGAACAACTCGCGGAAGCGCAAAAGCAGTTGCGTTCTTCTGATCGCAGTTCTTACACGGGGATCGGCGCGCGGATCGAGCAATTGCTGCGCAGCGCGGAAGAACAATCTACCGCGGTTATTAACAAGGCCAATGCTGAAGCCGAGCAGCTGATGGAGAAGACCCGCAAGAACGCTCAGGACATGTCCGAGCGGGCAGAAGCGGAAGCTGCCTCCCTGATTTCAGAGGCACGCCGGGAAGCTGAAGAACGTACCACTACCGCGGCCACCGAATCAGAAACAGTGTTGACCAATGCGCAGCATCGGGCAGACGAACTGGTAGCAGCGGCAGAACGGGAAGCCTCCTCGCTGCGGGCAGAGACGAACACCCAGGTTTCTGACTTGAAAGCAACCGTTGATCGGGAAACCGAATTGCAGCGTGCTCAGGCAGAAAAAGACTACGTGGAAATGCGGGTTAAGGCCGAGCAGGAAGCTTCCCAACTGCGCAATGACGCCACTGCAGAGGCGCAGGCACTGCGGGAATCCTCCTTGAGTGAAGCCACTAAGACTCGGGAAGAAGCCAAGGAACAGGCAGAAAAGACCTTGGCGGATGCGCGTACCCAGTCTGAAAGTATTTTGAAGGAAGCGCGGGAAAGCGCGGATACCATTCGTGCCGAGATCCAGCAGATGCGCCAAGAGGCCGAAACTGAGATCGCGGCCGCTCGTGCCGCCGCTCGCGAGGCCGATGCCCAGGCTCATGAGCAGTCTCGCTCCGAAACCTCCGCTATGGTGGCTGCCGCTAAGGCTCAGGTTGCCGATGCCGAGAAGCACTTGGGTGAAACTTTGCAGCGGGCAGAGCGCTTGCTAACCGATACTGATGCAGTGGTACGTCGCCGTCAGGAAGATGCGCGCCGCGCGGCTGAAGCCACCATTGCGGCCGCCGAGGGCGAAGCCGAGCAGGTGCGCGAAGCTGCCCGGATCGAAGCCCAGGCAGAGCGGGCTGCTGCGCAACGTACAGTGGAGCGTTTGGAACGGCAGCGCGAATCCATCGCCGCTTACCTCGAAGAAATGCGGGGCTTGCTGGGCTCGGAGACCGCTACTGGTCTCGAAGGCCTCACCCCCATGCAGCAGCTGCCGGCAGTACTAGCTCAGGCAACTGAAGAGGTAGAGAGTGAACAGCCGGCTCCGGTGGAACCGCCGGTATCTCCGGTAACCCCCGATGAAGAATCGGCGGCTACCGATCTGTTCACCAGCGAGGAACAGTAACTTCAATAAGCTCGTTTAACTAACTTTGGGCGCGTCTTTGGAATATCAAAGACGCGCCCAAAGTTTTTTGCAGCTGCGATCAGGTAATTGTTTGTCCGCTCTGGTTGCGGAAACTATTCCGGGGTGCCGCAGCTGTCGAAGATCTGGGTCGCTGCTAGTTCTTAAAAGAATGGACCGGGGCGGGGATGCGACCGCCGCGGGCAGCAAACTTTTCCGAAGAAAATGGAGATACCTCCATAACCGGTGCCCAACCTAGCAAGCCTCCAAAATTAGCTTGGTCGCCTACCCCTTTACCCGGCACCGGAATCACACGCACCGCGGTAGTTTTCCCGTTGGCAACCCCAATCGCGGCCTCATCGGCAATCAATCCGGTAATAGTGGCCGCAGGCGTGTCCCCGGGAATCGCAATCATATCCAGTCCCACTGAACAAATAGCCGTCATAGCTTCTAGCTTCGCCAGGTTCAAGGAGCCGCGCTGGACCGCTTGAATCATATTCGCATCCTCGGAAACTGGAATGAACGAACCAGACAGTCCCCCTACCAGGGAACAAGCCATTAGACCGCCCTTTTTAACCGCATCGTTTAGCAGCGCTAGTGCGGCAGTAGTGCCCGGCGCGCCCACAGTTTCTACCCCTAGCTCTTCTAAAATAGCGGCCACCGAATCTCCTACTGCCGGGGTAGGAGCCAGGGACAAATCTACAATCCCAAAATTTACCCCTAGGCGTTTAGCCACGGTTTGTCCCACCAGCTGTCCCATCCGGGTTATTTTGAAAGCTGATTTCTTAATAGCTTCTGCACATTCTTCAAAAGGTCGCCCGCGTACTCCCGCAAGCGCCCTCTCGATTACTCCCGGGCCGGAAATCCCTACGGATATTACCGCATCCGCTTGGTCAATCCCGTGGAAGGCACCGGCCATAAAGGGATTGTCTCCCACCGCATTGGCGAACACCACCAGTTTTGCTGCCCCGATACCGTCCTGATCAGCAGTTTTCTGCGCGGCAGCCAATATCTGCTGCCCCATTTTGGCGGTAGCGCTCATATTGATGCCGCTGCGGGTGGAACCAATATTGACTGAAGAACAAACAATGTCGGTAGTACTAAGCGCCTCGGGAATCGAGTCGATTAGTGTTAAATCGCTGCGGGTGGCACCGGCTTGCACCAACGCGGAATAGCCGCCTACAAAATCTACCCCTACGGCCTTACCTACTCGATCAAGCGTCTGGGCAAAGGGGAGGGGATCATCGGTGCGACAAGCCGCTGCCACCAGGGAGATTGGGGTTACCGAAAGTCGCTTGTTAATAATCGGCACCCCGAACTCACCCGCGACTTCCTCGGCAGTCGAAACCAAGCGGGAGGCGGCGCTTAAAATCCGTTCTTCAATCCGCTCGCAGGCTCGTTCGATATCGGCGTCAGCACAGTCCAGCAGGGAAAGCCCCAAAGTTACGGTGCGTACGTCGAGGTTGTCCTCGGCAATCATCTGTATGGTTTCCAGGATTTCCCCGGTGGTATCCACGCCCATGATTCTCCCTCGTGGTTACGGTGATTTGACTAGGTAAGCGGCAGGCAGATTTACAGTTTATGCATAGCGTTGAACAGTTCCTCGGCCTGCACTTTAATCACCAGCCGTTCGGCCTCCTCTACTGGAGCCATTGCCACCTGCACCTGCGCTAACCCGATCTGATTCTCGTCAAATTCTAGCTGCATAATCATCGTGAAATATTCATCCATCAACGTCTGGGAGACATTGGTGATATTCACCTGATTTTGGGCGAGCGCCTGGGAAACCGCCGCGATAATCCCGGTGTGGTCGATACCGGTAACCGTCATAATTGCTTTCACGTGCTTCAGCTTACGTTCTTTCCCGGCTATTTCGCGATTTCTTGACCCCGGTTTCTTCACTTCGGCACTCTTTGGTAATAATGGCGGAGTGACTTCTAGTTTGATTTTTTCGACCCTCGTGCAAGCGCTAGTGCTATTTGTAGCCACTAACATTGACCACTTGGCGTTACTAACTTTGTGGTTTGTCCACGGACAGAATCATCCGGGAACTACTGCGCGCATATGCGCCGGTCAATATGTAGGTTTCGGGGTAATCCTGGCAGCCACCATAGCCTTAAGCGCCATTTCTGGTTTGGTAATCCCGCAGGAATACCTGCGTTTCTTGGGGCTGATACCCCTGGCACTGGGGATAAAAGCGGCGATCGGAGAAATCCACGAGCGCTTGTCTGCAGAAGAGGATGACGACGAGGACGAGGGCGAGGCGCAACTAAAGGGGAAAAAGGTCAGTGTGGGTGCAGTTGCCCTGGTGACCATGGCTAATGGGGGTGATGAAATCGCAGCCTATCTGCCGGTTTTCGCCCTCTCTGCCTGGTGGCAAATCGCCCTGTTTTGCGCCGTATTCTTATTGCTTGCGGGGGTGCTCTTGGCGCTGGCCCGCTTGATTACCGGACGCTTGCATCTAGCAGAAGTCCTGGAACGCTTTGAAGCAATTATTTTTCCCAGCGTACTTATCTTGCTAGGAGTGCTAATCCTCGCCGATTGGCTCTAAGCATATTAAGGGCAGCGTCTACGGGGGCTGGTCGCTAAAAGTCATGATTACCTAAAGCGGGGGAGTAGATTTTATCCGAGTAGGCGCGGCGGGCATAAGAATTCGGAAAACGTCGCTACGTTTTCCGAATTCTTGGGCGGGAGGAAAAATCTACTCCCGCGCGAACAGACGCCGCTTTCTTTTAGGCACGTCTCCGCAGGCGCGTGATTAGCATGGCGATGCCCCATAGCGCCAGCGTGAAAACTACCTGCACTCCGATATTTACCCAGAACTGTGAGGCGGCGGCGCCGCTAAAGCTGGTCATTTCCGCTAACGCATTGTTGTTGTCAATGTAGTAGAAGGTGGGTAGCGCTCTCCCGATGGCGACTACTGCATCGGGCATTAGCTCCCGGGGAATAAACGCTCCACATAGGAAAGCACTGGCTAGGGCCACCACGTTTACGATGGCGCTGAGGGCTTCTTTGTTATTGGTAATTTTTGCCATTAAGAAACCTAAGGCTAGTACCGGCAGCCCAAATGCCACGATGTTAAGCGCATAAAGTCCCTGTCGGCCGGTATCAGCAATGCCGGGCAGCAGCAATCGTACTAAGAGCACATTGAGTGCCACCAGAAATGCTACAATCAGCGCGCATCCGGCTACTAGGCTCAGGTCAATCCGGAAGGGATGGGCGGGCGAAACCAGGGTACGTTTACGTACGTTTATTACCGAAAAGGCCGCCAGCACCATGGTAATTACATAGGTGGCACCGGCCATGAGGGTGTAGCTTCCAAAGTTATACAGGGCGGTAACGTTGTGGAGTGTTTTTTGATCTAAATGCGAAGTGAGCGTGACTTTACTATCCAGTTTCAGGCTAGAGTTTACCGCTTTGACCAGCTCGTCCTCGTCCGTTAAATACTGCCCATAGCCGGTAGCCAGCCGCAGGAAACGGCTTACTAATACCTCAGCAGAGGCACTCTCAGAACTGGCGCGAGATTTTACGTCTACCACCGGTTTTTCACCTTTGAGGATGGTAGTGGTGAAGTCGCGGGGCAGGTAAACGACGTAAGACAAAGTTTGGTAATAGAGGGCGTCGTCGATTTCGCGTTCGCTAGTGCCGGTGTCTGCTTTCTTGGTTTGCCCGGCCAAGTAGGAGTTAAAAGACCGAGTGAGGGCAGTATCGTTGCCGCGGTTGATAACCAAAACTGTAGGTTTGGAAGCGGTGAAATCACCGGAGGAGCCAGGGCTGGTCTGGAAAGCAGTCAGTCCCATGACCACCATGATGGTGGTAAAGAGAATAACGAAAGCAATATTGCGCAGCAGTACCTGCAGGAAACCTTTAAAGACTATCATAGCGTTGCTTCCTTAGGACGAACAGGGAGGCTCCCAGGAGCACTGCGGAAATAAGCAGTAGCAAGGTGACATCTTGCCAAAAACCATGGAACCCGGGGTGATAGTAGAGGTTATAGAAACCGTCCGTGATTAGGGCAGTGGGATTTAGTTTATTTACCAGGGGCACTTTTTGGTCTACTACGTAGCGCATGGTTCCGCCCATCATGCCGGCCAGTACCGCCCCCAACATGGTGACTGAAATCAAGACTCCAATTTTCATGTTTTCCCCGCCAGGCACGAGCGCGGAAATCGCTACCCCGAAGGACAATCCGACCAGGGCTCCCAGGGAAGTCAGCAGGAAGGTTAATGCCCAATTGGGGCCAAAATCGATATTGAACAGGACGTGGCACACTGCCACCAGTAAAATCAGTCCCACCAATTGCAGTAGGTAACTGGCAATAATCCCGGAAATAATCAGTTTGGCTTTGCTGGTCGGTGCCACCGCTACTCGTCTGCCGATTACCCCCAGGGGTGGCTGGGCATTATTCATCACTGTCATGGAGAACATCCCCCCATACAGGGCAGCCATAGCTAGCAGCGAGAAGAACTCTGCCATCAGCAAGTCCATAGATTTGGGGCTGCGGTCACGCAAAGTAAAATCACTCTTAGCGAGTTTGTCTTGAACCGAGGCCGCCACCTGGCCGGGATTAAACGCCGGAGGCTGGCCGGGCGGAATATTTTGAAAGTCAGGCGGAGAGTGAGCGCGAACGTTTGCCGCTATCTCTCGCTGCGTCAGTTGGCTGATCATAGCGGTGCGTTGAGCGATTTCGTCAAGAATCGCTTTCAAGATGGTTTGTTCCATCCCGTTGGAAGCCAGCGTCAAATGTGCTTTGGCATCCCGGCTGATACCTGTCTGCGAGGTTCCGGTAATCTCGACTACTCCGGAAACTTCCTCGTCCTCTAAAAGCTTTTTTCCTTCTTCTAGAGTCTTGACCATTCGCAGTTTCAATAGGGGTTGGTTTTTGGAGCTGACGGGGGAGGAGTCTTCTTTGCTTAAGTCATCGAAGGCGATTTTGAAGGTGCTGTCTTGGTAGACCTGGGAGTTTACTACCGCTATCGGCACGGTATCGAAGGCTTCTTTATTGACAATGTCGCCGAGTGCTCCTTTGAATAGCAGTCCCAGCAGGATGGGGAAGGCGAGTGTCCAAAAAACCAAGGTGCGGTTGGACAGCAGTAGCTTGAGGTTATATCTGATCAGGTGCCCCATAGCTAGTCTCGCAATTCCTTGCCGGTTAGCTGCAAGAAAACGTCATTTAGGGTGGGACGCTCCGAGTAAATGGACTCGTAGGATACCCTGGCCTCGCTCAATTGGGTGATGAGGGTGGAAACGTGGTTTTGTCCGTGTCGGTAAACTAGCTGGACTGTGCGATTTCGGGTGGTAACTGACTCAATTTGGGGATCGGATTCGAACTTTTCTTTAAGTTCTGGCGGCAGCTCCACCCCTTGCAGGGTAACTTTTTCTTCAATATCGGATAGCTGTTTCAGCTCGTTAATGGTGCCTTGCGCAATGATCTCCCCTTTGTCGAGGACGATGAGGCGGTCGCAAATCTGCTCGACTTCTTCCATATAGTGGGTGGTGTAAACCACGGTCGCGCCGCGGTCACGCAAAGTAACGATACCGTCCAGGATGTTATTGCGGCTTTGAGGGTCCACCGCCACGGTTGGCTCATCCAGGAAAATTAGCTCCGGTTGATGGGCGATACCGCACGCCAGGTTTAAGCGGCGCAAAAGGCCTCCGGAGAGCTGCTTAGGGCGAAACTTTAAGTAGTCTTGCAACCCCACCAACTGAACTGCCTCTGCAATCATGGCGGCGCGTTTGCGCTTGTCGGATAGGTACAGTCCGCAGAAATATTCCAGGTTTTGCGCCACGGTTAGCTCATCGAATACGGCTACGTCCTGGAATACCACCCCTAGACGCCGTTTAATGTCGAAGGCATCGGGGCGCATTTCTTTTCCGAAGATTTTCACGCTCCCGCTGCTAAAACGAAGCAGGGAGAGGATGCAGTTGATAGCGGTCGATTTTCCAGATCCATTCGGCCCTAGCAGCCCCAAGATTTCGCCCTGACGAACTTGAAAAGTCAGCTTATTGAGGGCGCGTAACTGCTGATAGTCCTTGGTTAGACCCGCTACTTCAATGATGTTGGTCACGACGGTTCTCGCGTTCTTGGGGTAGTTATTTTTAAGGCTATTCTAGCGTAGCTAATCAGAGGTAACCCCACAGTCGTGGCGTCGTTAATTAAGAATTAACTAAACGTTATTGGAGATTTTAAACGCCGACGCGGCTGAGGGAAGAAGCTATTTCCGTTCAAAAATTTTCGAGTCGGTTAAACTAGCTGAGAAAACTCCTAGGAAAGCTGGTGCGGTTATGGGGAAGAAACACGTAAAAACTAACGCCATGCGCATCCTCGAAAATGCGAGAATTGCGGCGCAAATGACGCAGGTTTCTTCGAAGGGGGAATTTTTGGATGCCCTCACGATTGCACAAGAGCTGGGGGTAGATCCGCAGTTAGTATTTAAAACTCTAGTTTTGGAAGGTGGACCGGGGGAACACTTTGTGGCGGTAGTGCCCGCTACTCACGAGTTAGATTTGAAAGCCACGGCCAGGTGTTTTGGGGTAAAACAGGTGGGGATGTTGCCCTTAAAAAAGTTAACCCCGCTCACCGGTTACTTAAAAGGAGCGTGTTCGCCTTTGGGAATGAAGAAAGATTTTCCCACGGTGATTGACGAATCCGCTTTCGCGCAAGAAAAGATTTACGTATCGGCCGGTAAACGCGGCTATCAGATTTTGGTGGCGGCTACTGATCTACAAAGGGTGATTGCGGCGCAGCGCGGGGATATTTCTCGCCCCTAAAGCACATAAGCCTCACAACTGCGGATGTTTTTGGTTGGTTTTTATCTTCCTGAAGAAACAGAGTAAAGTTTCGGGTATACGAAACTTATGTAAGGGACGCCCTTAAAAGCGGCTAAGGGAGATTATAAGTCTGGAGAGATGAGTAGTTTCCCCGATTTAGAAAGGTGAATCTGCGCAGATGGAAACGGAAATAGCCTCAGATTCTCAGGCTGTCGATGGCAAGGCGGCGGCCAAGAAAGGTTTGCTCCCGCTGCTAGGGCCGGCATTCGTAGCGGCAGTGGCCTATGTTGATCCCGGGAACGTCGCCGCGAATATCACTGCTGGCGCCCGCTACGGCTACCTGCTGGTATGGGTATTAGTACTGGCCAACCTGATGGCGGTGATCATTCAATATCAAAGCGCCAAACTAGGGCTAGTTACCGGGAAATCTTTACCCGAGATTTTGGGGGATCGGCTGCCCAAAGGCAAACGCATCATGTTTTGGATCCAAGCGGAGATTATCGCGGCCGCCACCGACTTGGCGGAGATCGTGGGGGGCGCAATCGCCCTGCAGCTGCTGTTTGGCTTACCGCTGCTCGCAGGGGGCTTTATCGTAGGCTGCGTGTCTTTAGCGCTGCTAATTTTCCAGAATGAACGCCGGCAAAAACAGTTCGAAACTATCGTGGTCGGTTTGCTAGTAATCATCACCGTAGGTTTCTTGTCGGGGCTGGTGATTAGCCCGCCCGATCCCGCGGGAATGCTGGGGGGATTGCTGCCCCGTTTTGCCGGTACCGACACCGTGCTAATTGCTGCCTCCATGCTGGGGGCAACGGTAATGCCGCACGCTATCTACCTGCATTCTTCGCTGGTAAATCACCGGTTCCCGGGACGCGGTTCTCGCGATATTCCCCACTTGCTACGAGCCTCCAAACATGACGTAGCCTATGCGCTAATAGTTGCGGGAGCGGTCAATATTGCGCTGCTTTTGCTGGCCGCTTCGGCGCTCGCTGGAAAGAGCGGCACCGACACTATCGAGGGCGCGCATGCCGCTATCGAAAATGCCCTGGGTAGTGGAATCGGAGTAATTTTTGCGATCGGCCTGCTAGCTTCCGGTCTCGCCTCCACCTCGGTAGGAGCCTATGCGGGTTCGGAAATCATGGGCGGGCTACTGCATGTGCGGGTACCACTATTTCTGCGCCGTCTGGTCACCCTAATTCCCGCGCTGCTGATTCTGTGGCTGTATCCCAATCCCACCTGGGCGTTAGTGGTTTCCCAGGTGGCGCTGTCTTTCGGGATTCCCCTAGCGGTAGTACCGCTCGCCGCCTATACCCGCAAGAAAGAGCTGATGGGTAGCTATACCGATAACCGGGCAATGCGGTGGACGATGGGTGTCATTGCGGGCATGATAATCGCCCTGAACCTGCTGCTGGTGGTGCTCACTTTCATGGGAGTTGACGTATAAACCGGTGCCTGCAAAGGGCTAGGGTATCCCCGGAAAGCTGCCTGCGTCCTCCTGGTTATTTTGTGCCGGGGAAACTTTAACCAAGATAATAAGGGTGCGTCCTCGAGAATTAAGCATTCTCGAGGACGCACTCTCTTAAAACCGTTAAACGGCTGAGTTATTAACTTAGTCTTCTTTAGGGCGCAACCACAGGCACCCCAGAGGCGGTACTCTTAGCTCTACCGAGTAGGGGCGGCCATTCCACTCCATATCTTCGGCAGTTACTTGCCCCAAGTTAGTAACTCCCGAGCCGCCATACTTGGCGTCATCAGTGTTAATAACTTCTTCCCACTCCCCGCCATCGGGTAGTCCCACCCGGTAGCCTTCGTGAGGATTACCTGCAAAGTTGCAGATACATACCATCTTGTGTTCGCGTCCATGATCATCACGGGACTTGCGCACATAAGAGATCACGTTATGTTCGGAATCGTTGGATTCAATCCATTCGAACCCGGTATGTTCGTCATCCCACAAGGCCGGATCGGTGGTGTAGATCTGGTTCAAGTCCCGTACCAGTGCCTGCACCCCCTGGTTGCGTTCATCATCGAGCAGGAACCAATCTAGGGAGCGATCCGCATCCCACTCGGCGCCTTGCGCGAACTCGCCGCCCATAAACAGGAGCTGCTTGCCCGGGTGAGACCATTGATAGGCGTATAGGGAACGCACCCCCGCCAGCTGCCGCCAGTAATCACCTGGCTGCTTGGCCAGAATTGAACCCTTGCCGTATACGACCTCATCGTGGGAGAGTGGCAAAATATAGTGCTCTGAGAATGCATACACCAGGGAGAACGTGAGTTCGCCGTGATGCCAGGAACGGTTTACCGGGTCTTCCCGCAGGTACCGCAAAGTGTCGTTCATCCAACCCATATTCCACTTCAAACCGAAGCCCAAGCCGCCGGCATCGGTAGGAGCAGTTACCCCCGGCCAAGCCGTGGACTCTTCCGCAATCATGCAGATGCCCGGATGCAGACGGTAACAGGTGGCGTTGGCTTCCTGTAGGAAAGAAATCGCTTCCAGATTTTCGCGTCCCCCGTATTGGTTGGGATGCCACTGGCCTTCCTCGCGGGAATAATCCAGGTAAAGCATGGAAGCCACCGCGTCGACCCGCAAACCATCAATATGGAATTCATCCAACCAGTAAAGGGCGTTGGCCACCAGGAAGTTCCGCACCTCGTTGCGACCAAAGTTGAAAATCAAGGTACCCCAATCGGGCTGTTCCCCGCGGGTGGGATCCGGATGCTCATAGAGTTTGGTGCCGTCAAAATCGGCCAGGGCAAACTGGTCTTTAGGGAAATGCCCGGGAACCCAGTCTAGGATTACCCCGATTCCCGCCTGGTGCAGCTTATCTACCAGGTAGCGGAAATCGTCGGGAGTGCCATAGCGGGAAGAGGGCGCGTAATATCCAGTCTGCTGGTAGCCCCAGGAACCATAGAAGGGATGCTCGGAAACTGGCATCATTTCTACGTGGGTAAAGCCCATGTCTTTGACATAGGTAACCAGATCATCAGCTAAATCCCGATAGTGGGTGTCATAAGACCAGGACCCAATATGCATCTCATAAACCGACATGGGGGAGTTGTGAGGATCGGTCTTTGCTCGCTTCTCCATCCACTCTTGGTCTTCCCACTGGTGGTGCTTATCGGTAACTACCGAGGCTGTCAGCGGGGGAATCTCGCAGGCGCGCGCCATCGGGTCGGCTTTTTGCTGCCAGCTACCGTCCGGTCTTAAAATTTCGAACTTGTAGCGAGCGCCGATTTCTACGTTAGGAATAAACAATTCCCAGATCCCGGAGGAACCCAGGGAACGCATCGAGGAGGTTTCCCCGTCCCAATAGTTAAAGTCACCTACTACCCGCACTGCCTGTGCGTTCGGCGCCCACACCGCAAAGGAGGCTCCCTTGGTTTGCCCCATTTCCGTGTCGTAGGTGCGCAGGTGAGCCCCTAGTACCTCCCAGAGTTTCTCGTGGCGCCCCTCGGAAATCAGGTAAAGGTCGAATTCACCTACAGTAGGCAGATAACGGTAGCCGTCATCTAGCTCCGTGGTTTCTTCCCCATAGGTGGTGCGCACCCGATAATCCGGGATTTCGGTGCCCTCCAGGACTGTCACCCAAATACCATCTTGCTCATGGGTTGCTGGGAAAGTGCCCTGGGGGGTGATGATCTCCACCGCATCTGCCAAGTGGGCGACGGTGCGGATAGTTACGGAATCTTCCCCCACATGGGTGCCGAGTACCGAATGGGGGTCAAAATACCGCCCATGGGCAACGTTAGCAAGGACGTCTGGATCTACAGGTACAGCTTTTGCGTTCATGTCTCTAGCGTGTCACGAATCGCCCAATAATTCTTTGGAATAGCGCCCCGATTTCCAGAATTTTCCCGCCCCGAGTTCCAAAATCATGCGTAACTTAATATCATCTGGTTCTATTTTTCGGGGCTGGCTGGGTAAAAGCACTCCGGGGACCCCGTGATCTGCTACGCAGGTCAAGCCCCTCTCGTATCTTTTACCGGCCGCGCCCCTAGTCGCATCGGGTTACCCTCTCAGCGCGGGGGATAGATTTTATCCGAGTGGGTGCGGTGGGCATAAGAATTCGGAAAACGCCGCTACGTTTTCCGAATTCTTGGGCGGGAGGAAAAATCTATCCCCCGCGCGTACCGATTATCCGTACGCATAGGCGGATATTACCCGGTGGAGTTACCAATCGAGGCTGAAGTATTGCACCTCTTGGAACTCTCTCATCCCTTCGCGGGCGCCCTCGCGGCCAATCCCAGATTGCTTGACCCCACCAAAGGGCGCGGCGGGATCGGATACTAGGCCGCGGTTTACTCCAATCATCCCCGCTTCGATTCTTTCCGCTAGATGCAGTGCCCAGTTCAGGTCACCGTAGACATAGGAGGCCAGCCCCATTTCGGTGCCGTTGACCATCTTAAGAAGTTCGTCCTCGTCAGAGTATTCCTTAATAGGAGCGAGGGGCCCGAAGATTTCGTTTTGTAGCAGGGGAGAGTCGGCGCGGGGCACTTCGATAACTGTGGGTGCCACGAAGTATCCGGCTAGATCCTGGGGGAGCGCTGCTTGCGCCCGGACTTTTGCTCCTTGGTTTAGGGCGGAGGAAAGTAGCTCGTTCATCCTTGTCTTTGCTTTTTCGTTAACTACCGTGCCAATTTCGGTTTCTGGATCTAGTCCCGCGCCCACTTTTAAAGCCGTTACTCGCTGGCAAAGTTTTTGCGTAAATTCTTCTTTAATATCTTTGTGCAGGTAGATGCGGTTAGCAGCGGTACAGGCTTGGCCACCGTTGCGGAACTTGGCAACCATTAGTCCCTCAACAGCGGCATCTACGTCGGCGGTGGCTCCGACTACGAAGGCGGCATTTCCACCCAGTTCCATAGCGGTGTTGACTACTCGGGGAGCGGCGAGCCCTAGTAGGGTGCGTCCCACCGGGGTGGAGCCGGTGAAGGACACTAGGCGTACCCGGGGATCTGATAGCCAAGTATTGGAAATTTCGGCAGAGTGGCGCGAAGGTACCAGGTTTACTACCCCGTCTGGTACGCCGGCCTCTTTTAGGATGCGCATAATGGCGAGGGCGGTTAAGGGGGTTTCGGAGGCCGGTTTTAGTACTACCGCGTTGCCGGCGGCGAGGGCGGGTGCGATTTTTCGGGTTGCCATGGCGGCCGGGAAGTTCCAGGGAGTGATCAGCGCGCATACCCCGACCGGGCGGGCAGTGACCAGGGTGCGCGAGCCGCCTGCGGGTGGAATCGCATAATCGCCGTCAGAGCGGACAGCTTCTTCGGAGAACCAGCGGAAAAACTCGGCAGCATAGGAGGCTTCGCCCAGTGAATCGGTATAGGCTTTACCGTTTTCCCAGCTCATTAAGCTAGCGAGTTCCTTGGAGGAAGCGATCATCAGCTCCCAGGCGCGGCGCAGGATCTCGGCACGTTCGCGGGGGGTGCGCGTTGCCCACCCGGGTTGAGCGCTGGCTGCAGCATCGAGAGCAGCGCTGGCATCGGCGGTGGTGCCCGAGCTCACTTCGGTAATAGGGGAGGCGGTGGCGGGATCTATTACCGGGAAAGTTTCCCCGCTAGTAGCTGGTCTTGCCGAGTTGTTAATCCAAATGGCTTTTTCCGGTTTCAAGTCTGCTACGTACTGCGTTAATTCCTTGCTATCCATAACCTCTTATTCTCGTTTCATTTTAAATACCGCTTGTTCTGCGTGCTCGCGCACATTCTATATTCCTACTATCAGAGGTGGCAGGAAAGTATCTCCCCCGAGCGGTAGGCCCGCTCGGGGGAGATAACAGATCACCTCAACGGGCAGATTTCTGCCACTAGGCAGCGATCACGGGTAGAGACCGCGCCGTTTGTGAGCCTGCAAGACGCGCTCCACCGCCAATACGGTAGCTGCGACCCGCAAGGTAACGCCCTTTTCTTCGGCGTAGGCTTCTACATCTTTCCAGGCGGCGGTAATCCGCTGTTCCTCTTCCTTTTGTACCCGCTCTAGCGGCCAGAAGAAGTTGTCGCGTCCTTGTACCCATTCGTAGTAGGACACGATTACCCCACCGGAGTTAGCCAGAATGTCGGGAACAATCATCACTCCTTTTTCGTTCAAAATCTTGTCGGCGGCGGAATCGGTGGGACCATTCGCGCCTTCCACAATGATCTTGGCTTTCACATCAGGAGCATTGTCCTTGGTGAACACGCCTTCAATGGCGGCCGGTACCACTACGTCTACGTCCAGCAGTAGCAGCTGGGCGGCGTCCATGGGTTCGGCACCGGGGAAGCCTACGACTTTGCCTTTTTCGTCAACGTATTCGCCCAGAGCCTTGGTGTCGATACCATCGGCGTTGTAGATGGCACCGAAGATATCGGAGATGGCGACTACTTTGCCGCCCCGGCGCTGCGCGATTTCGGCAGCTCCGCGTCCTACTTTACCGAAGCCTTGGACTGCCAGGGTTGCCTCTTCAAACTTGATACCCTTTTTCTTCAGGGCGGCTTCTACCATGATTACTACGCCCAAGGAGGTAGCTTCCGCGCGTCCTAGAGATCCGCCCAGGGAAACCGGTTTACCAGTACAAATGCCGGGCACCGTATAGCCTTGGAACTGCGAATAGGTATCCATGATCCAGGCCATGGTCTGTTCGTTAGTTCCCACGTCCGGGGCGGGCACATCCTTTTCCGGCCCGATAATCGGCAGAATCTCGGAAATGTAGCGGCGAGTTACCCGCTCTAGCTCGGCTTGGGAATACTTGCTGGGGTCAATGGTGACCCCGCCTTTAGCTCCGCCGTAGGGTAGATTCACTAGGGCGCATTTCCAGGTCATCCACATGGATAGGGCGCGAACTTCGTCAATATCGACGTGTTCGTTGTAACGGATGCCGCCTTTGGCCGGTCCGCGCGTCAAGTTGTGTTGTACCCGGTATCCGTGCAGCACCTCATGGGTGCCGTCATCGCGACGAATCGGAATCGAAACGCTCATTTCGCGGCGCGGCGAAGCGAGCATATCGTAGTCCCCTTCGGAAAAACCCAGGATTTTCTGGGCTTCCCGCAGCTGACTCTTCGCGTCCTCATAGGGATTCGGTTTGTAATCCTCGGACATATATTTTGATCTCCTTTAAGGTTTTCAACTGGGGGCTGACCTTAGTTTTCCTGATTGGCAGGAATTGTTTACGACGATCATCGTCATGCTAAGACGGTCAGCGTCCCAACTACCTCCGGTTTTAAGCGGTGGTGACTGCAGTCTATCTAGGACGTAAGTCAGGGGTAAATGTACAAAGTGCACTAAATATTGAATTTAAATGTGCATAATGTACATATGATCACTGTGCAAGCGCTCTTGGGGCGACCGCATCTACATATTCAATCCCTGTGGTGTCCTAATCCTTTGGCCAAGCTGCGCTGGGTGGCAACCTCGGAACAAATAAATCCCGCCACTTTTTTAGAGGGAAACGAGCTACTGCTAACCACATCCGCGGGCAATCCAGAGGGGGAAGCGGGCTGGCTCGAATATGCCCAGCGTCTGGTGAGTGGGGGGATTAGTACCTTAGGGTTCGGTTTGGGATTTAGTTACGATACCGTTCCTCCGCTATTGGTACAGGCAGCCCGGAAAACCGGTCTTAATCTGATTGAGGTCGCCCCCGATCAGTCTTTTGTGGCGCTTTCCCAAGAAGTGGCGCGGATGATCGAGGTCGAAGCCACCTCGGGGAAATATAAACTCACGGCTTTGCAACAGCGTCTGATCCAGGCATCTGCCCAGCCGCGCAGTGTAGACATGATTACCGGGGAGCTAGCGCGGGGGATCGGCGCGCGGGTAATCATCAGAGATAAGGCGGGCAGGATAGTAGCTCAAGCATCCGCGCCTACGTTGAGTGCCGATTTAGGGAAGTTTGCAGAACAGTCTTGGGAGGGTTTTTCCGAAACCCTTTCCCTGCGTTCCTTCGAGAGCTCTGCAGGGTACTGTCTTTTTACCTCAATTGACGCTCTAGGGCAGGAAACCGCTTGGCTGCAAGTCTGTTGGAACGTGTTTCCGCAACCTTGGCAGCAGCAGGCGCTTTCTCAGGCGGGGCTGTTAATCGCCTCCGCTTTAGCTAACTCGCGGTTTGTGTCCTCCTATCATGGGCGTCTATTGCAACGTGCTTTTACCCTGTTGCTTTCTGGGGAGCTGGGGGCGGCACAGATTCTCACCGAGATGGCGTTTCCGGACGCACGGGTGCTTAGTGGGCGGTATGTGCCGGTAGTAGTGGCCGGGGAGGAGGGCGACCTGCGGGCACTGGCTGCCAGAGTGGAGCGGGCTGTGACTAAAACTATGCCTCCGCCACTTTGGCGTTTTCAAGCCGACAATTTAGAAATGGCGATTCCGGTGGCGGCACTGCCGCTGACTTTGTCCAACTTTTCCCGGAAGGAATTTTCGGCTTTGCGAGCAGGCGTGGGGCAGGATTACCCAATCTCGCGGTTTAGTGCCGGGTTGCCTGGGGCACGGCAAGCTTTGCGGCATACCGGAAATACCCAGCAGGTAGCCCGGTGGGGAGAGATTTCCCGTTCCGGACTATTGCAGGTGATGGGGCGGGAAACGGTGGCGGCTTTTTCTCAGCAGTTTCTGCTGCCTTTGCGAGGAGAGGCGGAACTAGTGGAACTGCTGGAACAGTATGTCGCCACTAAGGGTAACCGGCAGCAGATGGCCAAGACCTTGGGACTGCACCGTAACACCGTGGCGAAGCGACTGGAAAAACTGCAGAGCAAACTGGGAATTAACTTGGCAGAGGCCGGTGCCCAAGCCTCCGCCTGGGTAGCCCTCCAAGGCCGCGAGCCTTAGCGATCTTCCCGGAGTTTGCGAGCCGTGAGCACTCCGGCTCCAGCCAGTGCCAGGATCGCGGAGATCAAAGCCAGGGTGCCTCCGTTCGCGCCGGTCACCCGCAAGGAAGAGGGTGCCGGTCCCGCGCTAGCGCTAGAGGCACTCGAACCCCCGGTCATATAGGCACCGGCAGGTGCTTCGGTAGCTCCGCCGTTTTGGTCAGCTGACGGCTTCGTATTACTTGCTCCACCGTTGTCACCCGGCTGGGGTTCAGCGGTGGGGTCAGTACTGGGGGTACTCGGCTCGTCAGTGGGATCCGTAGTCGGAGGTTCTTCCGGAGCCGCCGGGTTAACGAGCGAGCTCGCAGCGTTTTGCGACCATTTGCCATCCGTCCCCTTACTAAAGGACAGCGTTTGCGCTGCTGCCAGTTGCAGACCTTCAGCGGTAGTTAGCTGCTCTAACTGATACTGCAAGGTTACGTCGCTGACCTTTACGCGATAGGCGCCGGTAGCAGCATCGAGGTCAGTGGGTACCCCAAAGGTGGTGGGGCCACTGACAAAATCCGTGACCTCAAAGGCAGCCGCAGTATTGGGCTTCCCATCTTTGCCCAGGGGAGTGACCTGGAAAGAAGTCCCGGCTACTGCCTTACCTTCAGAATCAACTACCTTCCAGGTGAGTTCCCCGCTGACCGGTTTGGGATCAGGGGTTGGCTCGTCCGTAGGATCGGTTCCGGGCGTAGTCGGTTCCGTAGTCGGCTCGTCTGTGGGATCTGTGCTCGGCTTGGTAGCCTTCTTGGTATTGGCAATCACCAGCGCCCCATCAGTCAGGTCAACCCCGGTGTCATCTACTGAAACCTGGGTTTTTCCATCCTCATAACTGATGGTGTAGGTCTTGGTATCTTTTTCGTAGCCTTCCGGTGCGGCGGTCTGCTGCAACTTATAGGTCTTGGCTTGATTCAAAGTGGCCTGGAAAGAGGCATCCGCCTTATTCTCCGTGACCGGAACGGTTTCGCTGCCATCTTTCAAGGAGAAGCTGCCGCCGGATAAAGGCTTCGAGTCCTTATCTACCAGTTTCCAAGTAAACTGCGCGGTCTTAATCACCGGGGTGTTTTCAAACTTGAGGCCGTTACCCACCACGATCTGGCGGTAGCGTTCATCCTTTTGCAGCTTGAAAGTGACCACCTGAGCACCGGTCTTAGGAGCAAAATCAGCGCCGAAGCCTACTTGTTCCACCTGATACTTCAAGGAACCGTCTGGAACCTCGACCCGGTATTGCCCCAGATTTGGATTCAGATCTCGATTCCCGGCGATAGCGGTGGCATCGGAGACCGTGAAAGACTTCGTGGTATCTAAGGTTTGGCCATCCGCTTTTAAGGCGGTCACCTTAAAGGAAGTTCCCGGTACGTACTGCGAAGAATCCGCGGTGGAAACTACTTCCCAGCGGATCTCTGCTTTGGTCGGCAGTTTAACGTTCTTGATTACCAGACCCGCAGCCGGCAAAGGCTTACCGTTTATCTGCGGCTGGTAGGTGGCGCCGTCGGCAACGAAAGTGAGCTTATAACTGGCCTTATCAGCCTCGTAGCCATCAGGCGCTGTACTTTCGGTTAAGGTATAGGTCTTCTTCGGGTCTAGGCTAGAAGCGCTATAAACTCCGGGATCTGCCACATCCTGAGAGGTCACCTTGAGGTTGCCATCTGTACTGCTCAGAGTAAAGGTGGCCCCATTTAGGCTCTTACCGGCTTTATCGGTCAGTTTCCAAGCAAAAGAGGTAGTGGCCGGAGGCTTCGGAAGTGCCACGTTAGTGAAGGTCACCGTGTTGGTTTCCTTGTCGGCAACCTTCGCGGCCCAAATGCCGCCAGCCTTGTCCTTTTCTACAAAACTAATTTCATAGGAGGTCTCGTCACCCAGCTTGTACCCTTCGGGGGCAGCGGTCTGGGTGAGGGTGCACGCTTTCTTAGTGGGGTCTAAAGAAACGTTATAGGTGCCTGAGGCCGCGCCGGCAGCGGGAAGCGCCACTTCGTCAGAGCCGCAAACCAGTTTGAAGCTGCCGCCGGGGAGCAGGTTCTTACCGGCATCTTGCAGTTTCCAGTTGAAAGCTACCGGCTGGGGAGGCAGCGGGGTCTTAGTGTTTTGTACTATGAAAGCATCGCCGGTTACCGCTTTACCGTCTACTTTTGCCTGGTATCCTTGCGAGTTTTTTTCAAAAGTGACCGTATACCTGGTTTGCTGCGGCAAGTCATAACCTTGGGGAGCAGCGGTTTGCGTAAGTACATAGCTCTTAGCTGGATCCAGGTCACTGGCGGTGAAAGTACCGGAAGCAGAATCTGGGAAGGCGAGTGCCGCGCCGTCCTTTTCCGTCAAAGCGAACTGGCCACCACTTAAAGCTTTACCGTCAGTGTCTTGCAGCTGCCAAGTGAAAGCCGCTTTTTCTGGCTGAGGAGCCGGGGGAGTAACCTGGTCCTCACACTTGGTTACCGCTGTGACCACGGTACCGGTGCTCAGCTTTGCCTGAGCGATCTCGGCCTCGCTAGTCGCGGTGCCGTTAAGCTCCCAATGGTCCACCGTGCAGGTCTTACCAGAAACCTCAGGTAGGGTTACTGCCGGTAGCGCTCCGATTACCGTATTCGGGGGCAGGAAGCGCGCAGCGGTATACGCCTGGGGGAGGGTGCCGCCCTCGCCAGCTACCTGGTACTTTAAGGAATATCCCGGCGCCCAGAGCAATCCGTCCTGGGTATAAATCTGACCGTTAACCGGGAAGATAAAGGCATCCGCCGCGTTCTTATCGCCGTGATAGGCGAACAGGCTGGGGGTTACCTCTGATTGCAAGTAGTAGTTCCCCTTCTGGGGTACCGACAGCGCCAAGTTGTTGTAAAGGGTACTGGTGAGTGCAGAAGAAAGCACAGTTTCACCCGCGGGGGTAACCAGCGAGAAAGGTACTGACTGTTTATTCTGGGTAAGTTTAGCTACCGCAGTGGTCAGCCCCAAAGTTTGGGGATTGCCAGATCCGTCCGCCTTACCATCAGCAAAACGTAAGTTCAGGACCTGTCCCTTGCCTCCGGTGGTATCGAGCGGCAGATTTTGGCCTCGTGTGAGAGCATATTTACCTCGATCGGTGGAGCCGTCAGTGCGAGGGGAACCATCGGGGGAGGTGACGTGAACTTTCGCCTGCGCATCCAAATTGGCGGTAACGGTGTTGCCGCCGCGAATGCTTTCGTAACCCTGTCCTACGCCAGAGGAGGCTTGACCGCCGATTATATCGAGATTAGGACTACCCGAAAGGGTAATCTGAGCAGGAACTTTCGACTGGTATCCAGAGCCGATGGCCGCCCCGAAACCGTAACCCAGTTTCTTAGCTGCCGGCAGCGACACTGGCTGTACTGATGCCTGTACGGTGGGGGAACCAGAAATAGTGACCTGGAAGGGGTCGGATACGTAGGTATCAATGTAGCCGGCACTGCCGATTACGGCTCCGTCGCGGCGTCCAAACACCTTCGCATTTACGTTGGCGTGGTCGGTAATAGTTACCTGTCCCGAACGGTTAGCAGCGGAACCAATAGCGCCGTTAAGAGCCTCGTTGTGTTCGGCAGAATCGGTCGCCGTTTGCGCATTAACCTGTGAGTTCCCAGAAATTACCACCTGGTTGTGGGCGGCTCGACGAATCGTATCCTCGTTCAGTCGGGAGTTTCCGGTAAACAGTGCGTCTGAGGGGAGACCGCCCGCCCCAATCGCGGGGGATTCGCTTACTACCCCCAGGGCGTCAACTTGGGCGTTATCTGAGATGGTAACTTTGGAAGCTCCGGAAGCATAGCCGCCACCAATCGCGGCGCCGCGCCCATTAGAATAGGCATTCACCTGTGCTTTTCCAGAGATTTTCACGTTTACATTGACGCTGTCAGGCCCCGACCCGATAGCGGCAATATCGCCTGACCTATCCAGAGTGGAGTCAGCCGATCCCACATTGACTTTTCCGCCGCTGATCACCACTTCACAACCCGGAGCCAGGGGCCAGTTGAGACTGGCAAATTCCTGGTTCCAGTTTCCGACCCCGCGGCACCCGATATTCAGGGCGCTATTGCCGGTATCAGCGGTATTAGGAGCGACCTGAATGGTACCCCCGGAGATGTTTACCCGTGCATAGGGCTGGGTGAAGGTATCTTTTACTTGCCCTTCGGAATCTTGTAGCGGGGTAGTGAAGCTGCTTGCTCCCAGGGCGGTGTGGTTACCGTGGGCGTTGATTTGCCCGCCGCTAACGTTGATAGTTACCGCCGCGTTTTGCGGTGCCCAATCGGATTTTGCGCCTGCAGGGAGCTTAACGGCGCCGCGACCGGCACCGATGAAAGCTCCGCCGTAAGCGCCGGTGCCCGCTTTGGCAAGGTCGACGCTCCCGCCGGTGATGTTGACGGTGCCCCCGGCGCTCCAAGGGGTTTCGTCATAGTTGTTGAGCCAGCGGGGATTAGTTCCCGGGTTGACCTCGTAAAAAGCCCCGCCCGAGCCAATCAGGGCGGCACTTTCGGAAGATCCCTTGAGGTTTAAGGCGCCACCCGCAATGTTGATGGTGCCAAAAGCTGAGAAGTGTTGGGTGCCAATCAGGGCAGCTTGCGAAAGGGGAGAGCGCGGATTATCTAGGTTCAATACCCCGGAGTCGGTCTGGCCGATATTTAGGGTAGTAGCTGCTTTTACCTGCACTAAGGGCAGGGGAACCGCGTATTCTTTAGTGGCATTTTCCGAGGAGGCACCCTGGCGGGTGAAAGTGTTTTCCCCGCTAAAGGCCAGGCGGTTATGGGCATTGTTGTCCCCAGCGGTAACCATTGCCAGTTCCGGGTGGGAGGAATTGTCGATGTTGAGGTTGTTTAGCGTCAGAGTGTGACCCTCGCTGACCAGGAAAGAAAGCCCCTTAAAAGTCTTACTGGCCGCGCCAGTTACCGTCACGTTGTCCCCAACCGTCAGGGTGCGTCCCGCGGCGTCGGCAGGTAGAGCGGAATCACTGAGGTCGATGTCCTCGGTGAGAATGGTGCCTAGCTGGTTCCAAGATTTGATGACTTTGCCGTTGGCGGCGTTAGCGACACCTACCGCCAAAGCCGGTCCGATCAGGGCAATCATGTATCCGATCAGGGAGAGGGCGAGGACAAGCGCTGTAGGGCGCTTGGCTAAGGGATTGCGCATCAAAACTCCTGCTGATTTCCTCAAAGTTACAAAGATTACAATTCTGTAACGAGTCTACCAGAATTTGGGGTTGATTCGCTAGTGTGTTCACCCTGAAAAACTTGCTGTTTATGCTGGTTAAACCGATTGTGGCAGAAGTAGCAATAATGCTTTCAAGGGGATGCTTACCCAGTCGGGACGTTGCTCCGCTTCGTAGCGCACTTCATAGAGGGCTTTTTCCACTTCAAAGGCTCTTAAAACCACTAATGCCGGGCCGGGAAGTTGCTCTTCCCCAAAGTATCCGGCCAGGAACGCTAAGCGGACGCGGTTAAGCCAGTCCCCATCGGCGCCGCCTTCTACGCGGGCATAGTCAAATGAACGGAGCATTCCCGCAATGTCCCGTTCTACCTGGTCAGGGGCGGTGCGTTCTTCTAAGGGACGTAAAGGCTCACCCTCGAAATCGATAGCGTACCAACTATCGGAGCTGTAGAGGCACTGTCCGAGGTGGTAGTCTCCGTGTACTCGCTGTGTAGGCGGCAATCCTCCCAGGCCAGTTAGTGCCTGGGCGAGGCGAGCGACTTCTTCCCCGATTTGGGGATGCTCTCGCAGCTGCGGATAAGCCGTCTCCGCCTGCTGATATTGGTTGCGTAAACGGCTAGCGAGCATAGTTCCCGAGGCCGGATCCTCGCCCTCTCCAAAAGCCTCCAAGAGGTGGCGGTGCATATCGGCGGTAAACGCTCCTAGCTGGCGAGCTAGCTTCGTGGGGTCTTCACCGCTACCTGCGAGGGAACAAATCAATTTGAAACCATCTTGAGCTGCATCTAGACGGATCGCAGCGCTTGCGGTAGTGACTTGTTGCGGCTGGCCATCTTGATCCCAAAGACTGAGTTGGGAGTAACCGCGGGGCTGGGGCACTCCCTGCCAGCCGGTACGCGCCAACGCCAAAGGTACGGGTACCTCCGGGTTTGCTCCGGTCACCAGCACCCGGAAAAACTTGATGATCGTCGGGTATTTTCCGCCCAATAGCACCGAAGTATTGGATTGCTCCCCGGATAAAATTTTACTATCCAAACTGGCATCCAGCAGGTTAGCTAGCAGATCATCAGCTTCTGGTAACAGCGGTAAAGTACCAGCTTGATGGGTGGAGCGGATCCAATGCTGGACGTAGGCCGGACAATAGGGGCCATCAACCAGGTAGCCGGGGTTTTCCGGCGGGAAGGAAGTACGTCCGGCTATCCCGTCTCCGTTCCAATCGGCCACCAAGGCCAAGGGTAGGTGATACCAGATGCCCTGCGCTTCCAAAATCAAGAGCCGGAAATTTGGATCCTCAAGTTCCCGGTAATCCAAAACCCGCACCTGGGAACGTTCCAGGTGGGAGGGGAACCAACGCCGCTCAAGGAGATAGTCCCAGACAATGTCGATAATAGCGTCTCTGCCAGGCCATTTAAGCTGGCTATGCGGGGACTCAGCGGTCATCTTCATTCTCCTTTAGCACCGAGAAATCTAGGGCCGGGTAAGAGTAGGTGGTTATTTCGGCGTCCGTGTCGGGTTGCGGGGTATCCGCCGGGGTAGCGCTATGGGCAATCACCGGGACCGACGTGGTAGTGGTGGGGGGCTCTTTTTCTCTATCCTGCAGGTCTTGTGCCTGGTCAGGGGCAAAAAGCTCCAACCAGTAAAAACCGTGGCGATTCATAGTTACGGTTACGGTCTCATCCGCGCCCACCGCCGGGAACCAGCCCCCATCGAAAGCTTCGCGCAGGCACCAACTGGCCATACCGGGCAAGGATAGTCGCGCTGCCACCGCGCCCTCGCCCAGGTTGTAGACACAAAGCACCGTAGAGTTTTGGTCGCGGCGAATAAAGGCCAATACCGAGTCTTGATCCGAACCTACCTGCGATAAGGAGCCTTGCCCGAAGCAGGTGAGGCGGCGGCGCAACTGGATGGCACCCCGCAGCCAGTGCAGCAGGGAAGTGGGACGCCCTAGGGATTCTTGCACGTTAATGGTGCGGTTATCCCAGCCGGGAGAGTCAATCAGGGGAACCAGGAAAGTTTCCGGGTCAGCGGTAGAAAAACCGGCGGTCGCCGAAGTGTCCCATTGCATGGGGGTGCGCACCCCGAAGCGGTCAGGGAGCCAAATATTGTCGCCCATCCCGATTTCGTCACCGTAGTAGAGGAAGGGCGAGCCCGGCATCGACAGCAGGAGGGCGTGGGCAAGTTCTATTTTGCGGCGCGAACCTCCCAAAAGGGGCGCGAGGCGGCGGCGAATCCCCACATTTGCGCGCATCCGCGATTCTGGCGCATACCAGGAATACATGTTTTCGCGTTCCTGGTCAGTCACCATTTCCAGGGTGAGCTCATCGTGATTACGCAAGAAAGTTCCCCATTGGGCACCCGCGGGTAGCTCCGGTAGTTCTGCGAGGATTTGCCGCAACCCTTTTGAAGAGCCGGTGCGCAGCGCCGCAAACAGTTTCGGCATTAGGGGGAAGTGGAAACAAATATGGCATTCGGGTTCGGTTTCGCTGCCGAAATAGTCAATCACATCTAGGGGAGGCTGATTGGCTTCCGCCACCATTAACGTTCCCGGGAACTCTGCGTCCACCATTTTGCGCAGTTCACTCACAAACCAGTGAGTTTTTGGGAGGTTTTCGCAGTTGGTACCGTTTTCTTCAAATAGGTAAGGGATCGCGTCCAGACGGAAACCATCCACCCCGGTCCGGCACCAGTAGCGCACTACGTTCATTACTGCCGCTTGTACCTGAGGATTTTCGAAGTTCAAATCCGGTTGGTGGGAAAAGAAACGGTGCCAATAGTACTGTCCGCGTACCTCGTCATAGGTCCAGTTAGAGGTTTCGGTGTCGATAAAAATAATGCGGGCATCTTGGTAGTCCTGGTCGCTATCGCGCCAGACGTAAAAATCCCCGTATTCGCCCTCCGGATCCTTGCGGGAAGCCTCGAACCAAGGGTGTTGGTCAGAGGTGTGGTTGACTACGATATCGACCAAGATGCGGATGCCGCGTTCGTGAGCGGCCTCCACTAAGGCGGTGAAGTCTTCCATCGAACCGAAAGCCGGGTTCACATCGGTGTAGGCGCTAATATCGTAGCCGCCATCGCGCATCGGTGAAGGATAAAACGGGGGTAGCCACAGGCAATCCACTCCTAGCCAAGCCAGGTAATCCAGACGCGATATTAGCCCCTGGAAATCGCCTATGCCGTCCCCATTAGAATCCGAAAACGCCTGGATTAATACCTCGTAGAAGACGGCACTGCGATACCAACTCGGGTCCTGAGCAGGGGAGGGAACCGCCTGGGAATCCCGGCGTGGCAGCAATAGTTTGCCCAGGTTGTCGTGTTCCTCGGTTATGGCTTCGCTCAACAAATACTCCTCTTAAACGCGTTAGTCTAGGAAGCTTCCACGGACATAATATGGGCAGGACGATCAGAGGGGTTGAGCTCGAAATAGTTAGCCGGCCCCCAATCGTAGACTGTCCCATCTAGCTCATCTCGCACCTTAAAGAAGGACGAGGAAGAACCACTGATCTTCAGCGCCGACAGATCTAGGTGAATCGCCCCGATCGCGGTTTCGTGGGGATCCAGATTTACCACCACGATTACGGTGTCAGCTACCCCGGTGGGAGATTCCCAAGCGTCCAGGTGACGGGAGAAGCAAACTACTCCCGGATGGGTGGTTTCATGAATCTTCAGGTTGCGCAGACGCTGCAACGCTGGGTGGCGGCGGCGAATCTCGTTCAAAGTAGTCAGCAAGCCCATCATCTCTTGGGCGGTTTCCCCGGAGTAATCACGCGGCTTGTACTCGTACTTTTCATTATCGATTTGCTCTTCAAAGCCGGGGCGTTGCACATTTTCTACCAGCTCATAGCCGGTATAGATTCCCCAGTTAGGTGAGCCGGTAGCGGCCAAAACTGCCCGCATTTTGAAAGCCTGGATCCCGCCATCGACCATGACTTGGGTCAAAATATCGTGGGTGGTCGGCCAGAAGGAAGGCCGCATATAGGGACTGGATTCCCAAGCCACCTCGTCGAAGTATTCTTCGATCTCTTTACGGGTGTTGCGCCAAGTGAAATAGGTATAGGACTGGTGGAAACCTACCTGCGCCAAAGTGCGCATCATCGCGGGGCGGGTAAAGGCCTCCGCCAAGAAGAGCACCTCGGGATGTTTGTGATGGAACTCCTCCAAAATCTCTTGCCAGAACTGCACCGGCTTGGTGTGGGGATTATCCACCCGGAAAATAGTTACTCCATGATCAATCCATTTTTGAATCACGTCGCGCACCGCGTTATAGAGACCGCGATAGTCCTGATCGAAAATCAGAGGATAAATGTCTTGATATTTCTTGGGAGGATTCTCCGCATAGGCAATGGTGCCATCCGGGCGATGCTTAAACCATTCCGGATGATCCTTCACCCAGGGGTGATCCGGGGAGCATTGCAGCGCCAAATCCAGTGCTACCTCTAGCCCTAGCCCCTTCGCTTTCTTTACGAAATAATCGAAGTCATCAAAATCGCCCAGATCAGGGTGAATAGCGTCATGTCCGCCCTCGGGGCTACCAATACCGTAAGGTGAACCGGGATCTTCCGGGGTGGCCTCCAAGGTGTTATTGCGCCCTTTTCGGAAAGTAGTTCCGATGGGATGAACCGGAGTCAAATAGGCAACGTCAAAGCCCATTCCAGCAATGCGGGGCAAATCAGCGGCGGCAGTGCGCAAGGTTCCCGAATGCCAATGGCCTTCCTGGTCTTTATAAGCACCGATAGAGCGGGGGAAGATTTCGTACCAGGAACCGTAAAGGGCGCGTTCCCGGTCCACCCGCAGGGGATAGGTACGAGAAGATTCCAGCAGATCCCGCAGGGGATAGGCGCGGAATATTCCCCGAATCGAGGAATGGAGCCCCACCGAGAGACGCTCTTGAGCAGGACGCGACTGATCCCGCATCGCTTTAGCGGCATCCAAGAGGCGCGCGGCACTCTTGGCGTCCGGTGCCTGCTGGGTGGGATTATTTACGGCTTCCCCCTTAGCAGCACGCTCGAAAAGTCGCGCTCCCAGCTCGAACTCCAATTCCACATCTTGATCCGCCTGCACCTTAATGGAGGCTTCCTTTGCCCAGGTCTGGTAGGGGTCGCAGAAAGTATCAACCCTAAAAGTCCAATCCCCCACAGCGGTGGGTTTTATCCAGGCTTCCAACCGATCCAAACCGGGGGCGACATCGTACATCCGCGCCCGCATAGTTTCTTTGCCTTGCGGATCCACCAACACCACTTCTGCCCCTAAAGCGTCGTGGCCTTCCCGGAACACGGTGGCGCGCACCGGGAAAGATTCGTTCTCGACTGCTTTGGCAGGCCACAGGCCGTCCTCGAAAACCGGTTCCACTTCAGTGACCGGGATCCGAGCCAGGCGAGCCTCGGGAGAAACCAGATTCAAAGGTTTAGCGGCAGCCGCTTTGGGGGCAGCAGCTTTCGCCCGGCTCACCCGCTTGCGAGGAACACTGGTGGTAGTTTTCGCTTTGCTCGCCGCGGCCGTCTTGGCTTTCGCGGTTGCATCCGTCTTCGCGGCAGAGGAGGCAGCTTTAGTGCGAACCGGAGTTTTCCGGGAATTAGCAGCGGCGGACTTAGAAGTTTTAGCTTTCTGACCAGCTGAACTAGTAGTGGAGCGGGTTTTGCGGGAACGAGGCGTATCGCCGGCCATAGTGTCTCCTTATTAGACGGACTCATTCCCCTCCAGCCTAACAAGAGGCAGTGCGCCCCGTGTCCTTTCCGCTCTCTGCTAGCGATAAAGTTGAGCGGAAATCAGAAAACAGCTATTTAGACCAGCGAAACTTCTTAACCGTTAGTCGCCGAGGCCGGGCCATCTAAAGAAATCTTAGGGCCCAGATAGGTTGGCTTTTGATCAGTAATCGCCCAGGCAACATCCTTGGTGCGCGCCAAATATTCGCGAAGATTACGCTCAGTTTGCCCCCAATACGCATTACCGGCCGCGCCTACTCCCCAAGCCTCGATACCGCGGCTTTGACAATCGTAGAGGGCGCGGGGCAAATGGTAAGGCTGAGTTACTACAATCGCGCGTTGTACCGAAAAAATTGCTTCCGCGCGATAAGCCGATTCATAGGTAGAAAAACCAGCATGATCAGTATAAATCACCTGGTCGCTAACCCCATGCTTCATTAGCCACTGGCGCATCGCCTTGGTCTCGTCGTAGTGCACCTGTCCGTGATCGCCACTAATCAAGATTTTCTTCGCCGCTCCTGCCTGGTACAGATTCAAAGCGGTTTGCAAACGGTGGGTCAGCATCGGCGAGGGCGAGCCATTCGGGTTTACCCCCGCCCCCAAAACCAGGATCACCTGGGCGTTCTTATCCTTGGCCTCAGTTAAAGAAACCATCTGGTCTTTCGTTCGCTGCCAAACATAAATGTTAGTTCCCGCCACGATAATCGTGGCAATAACCACCAGGGTAATCGCCAGCCGGATCAGGCCACGTAAAGCACGCATGAGGCTAGTAAACCATGTTCATCGCCTGGCGAACTTCCGCCAAGGTCTGGTCAGCTACCTCATTGGCGCGTTGGTTACCGCGCTCTAGTACCTGCCACAAATAACCAGGGTCAGCCAATAGTTCCGCGCGCCGCGCCCTAATAGGAGACAGAGCGTCATCTAAAGCCTCGGTGAGCACCTGTTTTAGCTTTCCTGCCCCCTGATCCCCGATTTCCTCGGCGAGAGTACGCGGATCCTGCCCGCTAGCCAGGCCAGCCAGGCGTAACAGGTTCGAAACCTCGGGGCGATTCTCGGGGTCATAAGTAATCTGGCGCTCGGCATCAGTCTTGGCGCGTTTAATCAGCTTCGCGGTCTCATCACTGGTCATTCCCAGTTCGACCGTGTTACCGCGCGACTTCGACATTTTTTCGCCATCCAACCCCAAAATCAGGGCGCCATCACCAGACAGCAGTCCCTCCGGACGGGGGAACACCCGATGCTCCAAAGAAGACTTACGGCGGAAAACCCGCTCGAAACGATCCGAAATCACCCGCGCCTGCTCCAGGTGGGGGAGTTGATCCTTACCCACCGGCACCAGGTTCGCTTTACAGAACAAAATATCGGCTGCCTGATGCACCGGGTAAGTCAGCAACAACCCCGACATAGGCCGCTCCGAAGCCTCCAGCTCTGCCTTCACCGTGGGGTTGCGGTGCAGTTCCGCCTCCGTAACTAGCGACAGGAACGGTAACATTAACTGGTTCGCTGCCGGCACCGCTGAGTGCGTGAAAATCGTGGTCTTTTCCGGATCCAGGCCGCAAGCAAGATAGTCCGCCAACATATTGAGGACACGCTCGCGAATCGGGCCAGTACCCTCGCGGTCAGTGATTACCTGGTAGTCAGCAATCAGAATCCAGGTTTCCACCCCGCGCTGCTGGATCGTGACCCGGTTCTTAATCGTCCCGAAATAATGCCCCAAATGCAGGGCGCCCGTGGGGCGATCCCCGGTAAGCACCCGGAACTTGGAAGGATCCTTATCAATCGCTGCCTCAATCTCTTGAGATTTCAGCTCTGCGCGCTTCAAAGAAGCCGCATCAGTGGAATTTTCTAGTTTCTCGCCGCTATCGCTCATGGTTCCCAGTCTACGGTGCCAAGGATCTTCCCGGAAAACCGGGTGCAACCGATAGGCCTCTTTCTGGTTGTTAGTTGTGCGCGGAGAAAAGTTTCCTCCTGCTAATCACCCGGGGGCGAGATTTTTCCTCCTGCCCAAGAAATCGGAAAACGTGGTCACGTTTTCCGAATTCTTATGCCCACCGCGCCTGCTCGGATAAAATCTCGCCCCCACGCTTAGCCAATACATGGAAGCTGCTAGGTCTGGTTGCACCCGGGTTTTCGGGAATGAAATTAATTAAGAGGGACGTGTTCCTGTTCAGTTGTGCGTGTAGCTGATTTTCTGTTGCCTTGAATATTTGGCGGTAGTTCCCTTCTGTACTTTTGCGCAATTACTTTGCGGGGGTGAAGGTTAGGAGTCGGTCGCGGTAATACTCGTACTGTTTACGCCGAGCCGTAATCTCCGCCGGTAAACCAGAAGAAAGATCATTTACCAAAGCATCGAACTTGTCCAGAATCGCCACAATGCGCTCCTGCTCCGAAAGCGGTGGTACGGGGATTTTTACCTTTTTTAGTTGCGGCGCAGTCAGTTGAGGTATACCCCCGTTTGGGAGTTGATATTTTTTCCCTTGTAAACAGTAATACAGGTATTTTGTGTTTAGTAAAGAAGTGTCTTTAGGGATTGCAGTTAGTAAACGTATTATTGGAAAGTAAGGGTAATCTCTGTATTCTGCATATCCGATCGTTCCTCTAGCTGCAATAGTCACCGCAGGAGTATTTATTTTTGCAATGTCGGTGTATCCGTAAAGGGCATTTTCCCCAATACCGTTGCTTACTATTGGTACTTTAAATTTATCAGTTTTGGATTTACCCATAGATTCTTTAGGAGCATCACCTCCCGCCGATATATTGCATGTTTCTTCTAAAGCAATAATTTCTACTTTTTTGCCTAAACGGTTTTCTTGATTACTTACATCTCGTAGCGAGTTGCGGTAGTACTCGTACTGCTTGCGACGAGCTTCTAGCTCCGTTTGTAGATTCGCTTCTAGCTCCGTGAATGAATCTAGAATCCGTACGATTTCCTCTTGCACTTCCAGCGGCGGCACTGGAATCTTTAACTTGGCGATATCTTTCGGATAGACGTGGGCAACTCCGCTTCCCTTTTTTAGGGAATGTAAAAAGTCTTGTTGATTTTTCAACCAGTGGTAGAGAAACCGAGTATTTACTTGAGGATTAGTGATGATGCTAAAGGCATCTGAAACAAAAATTGGCGAGTCCCAATACTGAACAAAGCCAGCGTAAGCGCCCGAACCGGCAACCGTTAGCAGCTCGCCACTTCGGTTGGCTTCGTTATGCCAATAGGCGGGGCCTCTACCACCTGCTATTACCGGAATATCTCCAGGAATCGCAGTTTTCTTAGATATGTACTTTCCCCGCTCTAATTCCGCAACATCGGATATTAACTTCTCATCCACCCCGTTGGGGCAGTATTTTGCGATTAGGTCTTCTATGCGGCTCATGCGGGTACCTCGGTGTTTGGGGTGCTGCTGGCGCTTTTGGGGCTTGGCGTTTGCGCTGTTGCAGCTTGCAAGGTTAACCTCCCGATAATCGCGGCTTCGCCCTCTATCGTACAAAGTTACTAACCATCTAGCGATAAACTTGCCGCCACTGATCTACTTCACTGAGAGACATTTACAGGTTCACGCGGGGGAGAGATTTTATCCGAGTGGGCGCGGTGGGCATAAGAATTTGGAAAACGCTGCGACGTTTTCCAAATTCTTGGGCAGGAGAAAAAATCTTTCCCCCGCGTTTCACATGCGAAAGCTACAGCTGGGGCTTAATCCCCACTGGAATCGGCTAGGAAAAGCTTGATGGATAGCGGCTCCAGGAAAATATCGTCGCCGGCGAGGTTAAACGGGGGAGCTTCCGCTTCCGGTTCAGAAACCGCAGAATCCCAAATCTCTTGATAGGCGGTTCCTCGTCCCGGAGCTAAGCGCACATGCTTAGGATCGAGCGTTCCGTTGAAAACCGCCAACAAATCCTGATCCCCATAGGGGCGTCCCGAACGGAGCATCTGGAAAACTCGGCTGGCCGGATCATGCCAGGCGCGATCGCCCATCAGCAGCCCCACCTGGTTATACCAGGAAAGATCGGGGATAGTGTCTCCCGGATATCGCTGGCCGCTCAAGTAGTTTGCAGGCCGGAAAACTGGGTGTTCGCGCCGCAAAGTAATCAGTTTTCGTACCGCTACATAAAAGTCTTTTTGCCAATCCACCAGGTCCCAGTTAAGCCAGGTAGTTTCATTGTCTTGGCAATAGGCGTTATTGTTACCTCCCTGGGTGCGGGCAAACTCGTCACCCGCCAAAATCATGGGGGTCCCCGCAGAAATCATTATGGTGGTGAACAGATTGAGCGCGGATCGTACCCGGGCGGTGAGTAGTTCCGCCAACGGGGAATCGCCATCTGTCCCCGGTTCTATTTCATTACTGAGCTGGAACGCCCGCCCTTCACTACCATGATTCCAAGACAGATTATTCGGGGAGCCGTCCCGGTTGTTCTCTAGGTTTTCTTCGTTATGTTTATGGTCGTAGCTAACCAAATCCCCCATGGTGAAACCGTCATGGGCGGTTACGAAGTTAATCGAACAACGGGGAGGACGCACCGCCGGGATATTCCCGGCACCATACATATCTTGGGAACCCGAAAGCCGGGAAGCTAGTTCATAGGGAGGAGCGCCCCGGGATTCCCCGCGGGACTGGGCGCGCCCATCTGCGATCCAAAAACCGCGCACCGAGTCCCGGTAACGATCATTCCAAGTAGAGAAAGGTAGTGGGAAATCGCTGGTGCGCCAACCATCCGGCCCCATATCCCAAGGCTCGGCGATCATTTTCTTATTCCGCAAAACCGGGTCATCTAGGCAGGCTTGGAAGAAAGGATGGAAACGAGTGAAATGTTCCTCGCCCCGCCCGCAGGTAACCCCCAGGTCAAAGCGGAAACCGTCGACTCCTACATCGCCAGCCCAATAACGCAATGAATCCAGAATCATTTGGATCACTCGCGGATGGCCAGTATCTAGGGTGTTACCGCAACCGGAATAATCGATACTGGCACCCTGGGAATCTAGACGATAATACATAGCGTTATCGAGGGCGCGCCAAGAAAGCGCCTGCCCGTCGCCGCTGCCCTCACAAGTATGGTTATAAACCACGTCTAGCAGCAGTTCGATCCCATTTTGGTGCAGAATCGAAACCATTCCCCGGAACTCATCCAGGACGGCCATGGGCCCGAGGGCACGGGCATCCTTGGTGGCATAGGAAGGCTCCGGCGCGAAATAAGACAGGGTAGAGTACCCCCAATAGTTACTTAAACCCCGCTCGTTAAGGAACGCTTCCGAAAGTTTCGCGTGTACCGGCAATAGCTCTACGGCGGTGACCCCTAAATCTTTGAGGTAAGCGATAGTAGCCGGGTGGGCTAGTCCCGCGTAGGTGCCGCGGAGTTCTTCCGGTACTCCCCTCAGCTGTTTAGTGAGTCCTTTGACGTGTGCCTCGTAAATAACCGTGTTTTCCCAAGGAATGGCTGGACCCGGCGCCACCTCAAACTCTTTACCAGTGACCACTCCGCGCACGGTATAGGGCGCCGAGTTAGTGGGGTCGAGCTCCAAAGGATAGAGCGGATACAGCTGATCATCGGTTTTATGGGCGTAAGTTTGACTGCAAAGCTGCACGTTTCCGCTGATAGCACGAGCATAGGGGTCGAGGGCGAGTTTATAGGGATTAAAAAGGTGACCGCGTTCCGGATCCCAAGGCCCCCAGGTGCGAATACCATAGTAGGTTCCGGCCAATACCCCGGAAACATGCCCATGCCAGATACCATCGACCGGACCTAAAAGTCGGTAACGAGTTTCGTGAGCGGTAGGTTCCGCCGAAGTAAAAAAACAGATTTCTACCGCAGAGGCATTCGGGGCAACCACCGCGATATCCACCCCGTTGCCTTGCAGGTGCACTCCCAGGCGGCTGGGGTCAGCGGTGCCATCATGCACAAAGGGGCTGGACGGCCTAAAAAAGTCGTCTATTACTGGTTTCGACACGTGTTCAATCCTATCGGCTGGTGTGCAATAGGGCTATTCCTCTAGCTAACTGGGTTTTAGACAGATGGTTATTTTCCTCCCTTAGCAAAGGGGTAGGGCTTCTCACTTTTTCACCGCGAAAGCTTGTGGCAAGGTAGAACTATGAGGATTGTCGTAACTGTAAAGCATGTACCCAACCCGCAGTCTGAACGGCGCATTGAAAATGGCCACTTGGTGCGCGGGGAAGAAGATACCCTAAACGACCTGGATGAGAACGCGATTGAGGCGGCTCTCAGCGCGAAAGCGGTAGTACCGGATGCCGAAATTATTGCCATCACTATGGGGCCGGAGGGAGCGAAGAAAGCCCTGTTGCGTGCCCTCCAGATGGGGGCAGACCGGGCCTATCACCTGTGTGACCCCGCCCTGGCGGGCTCGGATGTGACCGTGACTGCCCGGGTACTGGCGCGGGCTATCGAGAAAATCGGGGACGTTGATTTGGTAATTTGCGGAAGCTCTTCCCTGGACGGGATGACTTCGATGCTGCCGGGAGCGCTGGCAGCTACCTTGCAGCTGCCGGTAATAACCGATGCTTCCGAAGTTAGTTTCAGCGCCGAGGCCGTAGAAGCCACCAGCTATCAGGTGAGTACGGCGCTTACCTTACGTGCAGAATATCCCCTGGTGCTGTCGGTAAATGACGAGGCTAACCGGCCGCACTATCCCGGGTTTAAGGAAATGTTAGCGGCGAAGAAGAAACCGATTGAGCAATGGGATCTAGCCGAGCTAGAGCTCAGCCCGGAGGAAGTAGGCGCTGCCGATTCCGGTACTGAAGTGTTAGACGCCCAGCTATACAGCCAAGAAAAGAACCAGGGAACTATCGTTACCGACTCGGCAAACGCTGGCGAAGCATTAGCAAAATACCTGGTTGAAGCCGGTTTTGCGCAGGAGAAGTAGGAGGAAATCGTGAGCGAGAAAATCGAAAAAGATGTCCTAGTTTTTGCCCACCCGGATGCGGCTCGTCCCCAGCACCTATCGGTAGCGGCGGCGCGCCTGATTACCTTGGCGCGGGAAATCACCGGCGGTAGGGTAGTGGCGCTCGCGCCCTCTTCCATTACCCCTCAACATTTTTCCCAGGTCGGGGTAGCAGCCGTGCGCTATTTTGACCCGGAAGAAACCGGAACCTGGCAGGTAGGGGCGGTTTTAGCTGACCTAGTGGTTTCTGCGGTCCGTACCGGAGACTTTGGGGCCGTATTGCTGCCCTCAACCTCCTGGGGACGCGACGGCGCTGCCCAAGGCGCTATCCTTTTGGATTCGGGGGCCAGCACCGATGTGACCAGCCTAAAGGTGGTTGACGGGAAACTGGTGGCCGGTAAATCGGTACTCGATGGCACCTGGGAAACCAGCTACTATATTCGCCGCGGCATCCCGGTAGTAGCCATGCGGACTACGGCACTCTCGGCGGTACCGGTAGCCGAATTCTCCGAGGTAGAAACCGAGGATCTGCAAGTACAGCTGCGTGAATCTACTAAACGCATCCAAGTAGTCTCTCAAGAAGACACCGGATCTTCCCACGCGGGACTAACCGAAGCGCCAGTAGTGGTATGCGCCGGGCGCGGGGTTAACGGCGATTTTGGTCCGGCCGAGCAGCTAGCCGAGGTATTGGGCGGGTCTGTGGGAGCCACCCGCGTAGCCTGCGAACAAGGCTGGATTGATCGCGCCGCCCAAATCGGGCAATCCGGGATCTCTATCGCCCCTAACCTTTATATCGGGATGGGGATTTCTGGGGATCACCACCACGTGTGCGGGATTCGCGGCGCCAAGAAAATCGTGGCGATCTGTGATGATCCCGAGGCACGCATCTTTGAAATGGCAGATTTCGGGGTAGTCGGGGATCTATTCACCGTGGTTCCGGATGCCCTGTCTAGAATCAAGCCGCTGGACGCATAGTGGAGCTAGCCTACCTAGATAACGCTGCCTCCGAGCCGCTACGCCCGCAGGCGTTAGCGGCGATGAATGAGGCGGCTGCTAGCCTTGCCGGAATTGGGGCTAATCCCTCTTCCGCGCATGCGGCCGGGCGTAAAGCGGCGGCGCTATTAGAGACCGCCCGCGCCCAGGTGGCGAGGGCGCTAGGAGCCGAACCGGCAGAAGTTATTTTCACCGGGGGCGGTACCGATTCTTGTGCCCTGGCGCTGCGCGGCCTGGCGAGGGCGGCGCGCCGCCAGGATTCCAGCCGCACCCAAATAGTGGTTAGTCAGGTAGAACATGATGCAGTTGGGCTTAATGCTCGCGACTTGCAGGATGCCGGCTTTAAGGTGCAAGTACTGCCGGTAGATAGCGGCGGGGTAGTAGAGCTGGAAGCGGTATCCGCCCTCGACACCACTCAAATAGCGGCGGTGTCAGTGATGAGCGTGTGTAACGAAAACGGAGTGGTGCAGCCGGTTTCTAAGCTGTGCCATTTGCTGGCCGAAAAAGTAGCAGCAGATACGCGGGCTGGGCAAGGCGATCACTCTGCCGGCGGGAAAGGTACCGGCAGCGGCTCAGATAGCGGGTTCGCTATTCACACGGACGCGATTGCCGCAGCCGGACGCCAAGAAATAAACTTTGCGGGTTCCCCGGTAGATGCCATTTCGCTGGCCTGTCACAAAGTGGGCGGGCCGGCAGCCCTGGGGGTACTGCTGGCGCGCCGGGAAGTAAAAATCGCTAGCGACCGGCGCGGAGGCGGCCAAGAACGGGCGCTTAGAGCCGGCACCCAAGACGTAATCGCCGCCGTCGGGGCAGCAGCAGCATTTACCGCTGCTCAGCAAGAACTAGCAGAAACCAAGCGGCGTCACCAGCAGTTACGGGAAAAACTATTGCAAGGCGCGTTAAAAATTCCGGGAGTAAAACTGGCCAGCGAAGCCCTCGCAGTACCCGGCATTGTCCAGTTTGCGCTGCAAGGCGCGGAAGCCGAAGGGCTACTGTTTGCCCTGGATCAGGCGGGAATCTGCGCCTCGGCCGGATCCGCCTGCCACACCGGGGTAGCGCGTCCCTCCCCGGTACTTTTAGCGCAAGGCTATAGCGAACAGGACGCCCTCGGGTCTTTACGAATCTCCTTTGGCTGGTCCACGCGGGACGAGGATGTAGACCGGCTGTTACAGGCATTACCGGGCGCCCTCAGTGCCTCCCGGAAACTCGCAGAGCGGGAGAGGAAATAAATGAAAGTATTAGCAGCCCTGTCTGGAGGGGTAGACTCCGCGGTCGCCGCCGCCCTCGCAGTCGAAGCAGGACATGACGTAACCGCCGTCCATATGGCGCTTAGCGCTAACCAGACCCAAAACCGTTGTGGCTCGCGCGGATGTTGCACCGTAGAAGATGCTTCTGATGCGCGCCTGGCGGCCTCCATGTTGGGGATTCCCTTCTACGTGTGGGATATGGCGGAGACCTTCGAAGAAACCGTAGTAGAAGATTTCTTGAACGAATACCGGCGCGGACGCACACCCAACCCCTGTGTACGCTGCAACGAGTTCGTAAAATTTAGGGAACTAGCTACCCGCGCCGATGCCCTGGGATTCGATGCCGTATGTACCGGACATTACGCTCGCGTATTGAGGGGACCGGGTGGAGTGGAACTACACCGCGCCAAATGCATCGAAAAAGACCAATCCTATGTGCTGGCGATAATGGGGCGTCAGGCTCTAGAGAAAGTGGTTTTTCCGCTCGGAGAGTATAAATCGAAGAGCGAGGTACGCGCAGAAGCCGAGCGACGCGGCCTGCCCATGTCCGCCAAACCAGATTCGTACGATATCTGTTTCATCGCCGACGGGGATACTCGCGGATTCTTGCGTTCCCACCTGGGCAGTAAAGCCGGAAAAATCGTGGATACGGAGGGCGCAGAAGTGGGAACCCACTCGGGTGCCTATCAGTTCACTATCGGGCAGCGTAAAGGACTAAACCTGGGGCGGCCGGCTGCCGATGGGCGTCCTCGCTACGTGCTAGGTACCGATATGAAAACCAATACGGTAGTAGTTGGTGCCAGCGAGTTGCTGAGCGTAGATGGAATCACCGCCACCGACGCAGTTTTACTTACCGAACCGGATGATCCCGCACTAGCCGGGCAGGCAGAAGTAACTTTGCAGTATCGGGCGCACGGGCAACAAGTACCGGCGAAAGTTTATTTAGAGGCAGACGGCACCTTGCGCGCCCAGCTGCTTAAGCCCACCCGCGCGGTTGCCTCCGGGCAATCCCTAGTGGTCTATTTGGGGGATCGCGCCATCTGTGAGGCAACTATCGAAGAGGCGTTTAAGCAGGAAAAGGGGCAGTAGCCAATTCTGGGACTGGAAAGGGTGCCTTGCCTTAGGTTAATATATTCAAGCCAGCGCGAGTGGCGGAATTGGTAGACGCGCTAGATTTAGGTTCTAGTGTCTTACGACGTGCGGGTTCAAGTCCCGCCTCGCGTACCAGCTATAGCGGCTCTGACCAGCTTAAATAAAATGGTAGAGTTAAAATCAATACGGCGCCTAGGCGTTAGTATCTCTACGTTTAACTATTTAAGAGGGAGTTTCCATGTCAGAGTTAACCGCAGGTCAAAAGGCTCCAGATTTCACTTTGCCCACCGATCAAGGCACCGAAGTTAGTTTGCAAGGACTATTGGAAGAATCCGAAAAAGGGGCAGTTATTTATTTCTATCCCAAGGCTTCTACCCCCGGCTGTACTACTGAGGCCTGCGATTTCCGCGACTCTTTGAACTCGCTAAAATCTGCCGGATACGCAGTCGTGGGAATCAGTCCCGATAAAATGCCGGCCTTGGAAAAGTTCCGGGACAAGCAAGAACTTAACTTTCCGTTAGCCTCCGATCCGGAACGGGAAGTAATGAGCGCCTGGGGTGCCTACGGAGAAAAGAACTCCTATGGTCGTCTGGTAAAAGGGGTAATCCGCACGACCGTAGTAGTGGGCAAAGACGGAAAAGTAGTGCTCGCCAAATATCGGGTACGCGCCAAAGGGCATGTGGCTCGCCTGCGCAAAGAACTGGGAATCGACTAGTAAACGACAGCGCGGATCAGGGGAGAGCTGTCGAATAAGCGGCAAGTTTGGTACGCCACCGGGGACTCGAACCCCGAACCCTCTGATTAAGAGTCAGATGCTCTAGCCAGTTGAGCTAGTGGCGCCTGGGTAAAGTCGCAATGACTTTCGTACGCCACCGGGGACTCGAACCCCGAACCCTCTGATTAAGAGTCAGATGCTCTAGCCAGTTGAGCTAGTGGCGCATCGCTGCTAAACGCAACGAATAAACTCTAACCCGCCAGGCACGTCCTGGCGAAACCAATACCGGCATTGGGAGCAGTTTCACACGTGGAAGAAACAAAGTCGGCGCCAAGCTAGACTGGTGGGCATGGCGCCAGCGAAAGATTTTGTTCATCTTCATGTTCACACCGACTATTCCATGTTGGATGGTGCCGCCCGGATTGGAAAACTAGTGGAGCGGGCGGTAGAAATCGGTCAACCGGCCGTAGCTATCACCGACCATGGCTACCTGTTTGGCGCTTACGAGTTCTATGCTGCTGCCCGCAACGCAGGAATTAAACCCATAATCGGCCTCGAAGCCTATATCACCCCCGGTACTTCCCGCTTTGACCAAACTCGGCAACGCTGGGGAGAAGAAAGCCAGCGGGCAGATGACGTATCGGCACGTGGCGCCTACACCCATATGACGCTGCTTTCGCGCACCACCGAGGGGATGCACAACCTGTTTCGCTTAGGGTCGCTGGCCTCCATCGATGGGCAGATGCAAAAATGGCCGCGCGCCGACCGGGATCTGCTGGAACGCTACTCCACCGGGCTGATTGGAACCAGCGGTTGCCCCTCGGGAGAAATCCAAACTCGCCTGCGTCTAGGACAGTGGGAAGAAGCCAAAAAAGCTGCCGGAGAACTACAAGATATTTTCGGGAAAGAAAATTTCTTTATCGAACTTATGGATCACGGCCTGCAAATCGAGCGGCGAGTGCGCAACGATTTGCTGAAACTGGCGAAAGTTATTGACGCCCCCCTGATAGCCACCAACGACTCGCACTACGTCCTCAAAAGCGATCAACCCACCCAAGATGCCCTGCTGTGTATCAACTCGGGTTCGCGGCTCAACGATGCTGACCGCTTCCGTTTCGAAGGCTCCGGGTACTACCTGAAAAGCGCAGAAGAAATGCGGGAACTATTCTCTGAATTCCCCGAGGCCTGCGATAACACCTTGAAAATCGCGGAAATGTGCGAGGTGCATTTTCAAACTACCGACGAGGGCGCCGACTATATGCCCCAGTTCGAAGTGCCCTCTGGGGAAGACACTACCAGCTGGTTTGTCAAAGAAGTTCAGCGCGGCCTGCACCGGCGCTACCCGCAAGGGATCCCCGAAAAATCCCAAAAACAAGCCGACTACGAATGCGGGATCATCACCCAGATGGGATTCCCCGGATACTTCCTGGTGGTAGCCGACTATATTAACTGGGCGAAAGCACAAGGAATCCGGGTAGGGCCCGGACGTGGGTCGGGAGCCGGATCAATCGTGGCCTACGCGATGGGGATTACCGAACTCGACCCCCTCGAACATGGGCTCATGTTTGAACGTTTCCTTAACCCCGAACGGGTGTCTATGCCCGATATCGACGTAGACTTCGATGAGCGCCGGCGCGGGGAAGTCATCGATTACGTAACCGAAAAATACGGGAAAGACCGGGTTGCGCAGGTAGTCACTTACGGCAAGATTAAAGCCAAGCAGGCGCTAAAAGACTCTTGCCGGATCATGGATAAGCCCTATGCGCTGGGTGATCAGCTCACCAAGAAAATGCCGCCCGCGATTATGGGTAAAGATATCCCGCTGTCGGGAATCTACGATGAGAAGCATCCACGCTACGGGGAAGCCAGCGAGTTTCGCCAATACGTTTCCGATAACGCAGGCGAGGTTAAACCGGTTATCAAAATGGCGCAAGGGCTAGAGGGCATTACCCGGCAATGGGGAGTGCACGCCTGCGCGGTCATCATGTCCAGTCATGATTTAACCGATATCGTGCCTATGATGAAACGCCTGGCCGACGGGGCGATCATCACCCAATTCGACTATCCCACCTGCGAAACCTTGGGACTGTTGAAAATGGACTTCCTGGGGCTGCGTAACCTAACTGTCATCTCGGATGCCCTCGACAATATCGTGGCTAACGGGAAGGAACCTCTGGATTTAGAGCAAGTTCCCCTGGATAACCGCCCCACTTATGAGCTGCTTTCCCGAGCGGAAACCCTGGGGGTATTCCAGCTGGATTCTGCGGGGATGCGGTCGCTGATGCGGCTGATGAAGCCTACCGAGTTCTCCGATATTTCTGCGGTCGGCGCCCTCTACCGGCCTGGCCCTATGGGGGCGAACTCGCACACCAACTATGCTTTGCGGAAAAATGGGCGCCAAGAAATCGAGCCTATCCATCCCGCCCTCTCCGAAGCCCTTGCCGATATTTTGGACGAAACCTACGGTCTCATCGTCTACCAAGAGCAGGTAATGGCAATCGCCCAAAAAGTCGCCGGCTATTCCCTGGGGCAGGCAGATATTTTGCGGCGCGCCATGGGTAAGAAAAAGAAAAAGGAGATGGATAAACAGTATTCGCGCTTCCACGATGGGATGATCGAGCGCGGATATCCCGAGGACGCGGTCAGTAAACTTTGGGAAATTCTGGTGCCGTTCTCCTCCTATGCGTTCAATAAATCGCACTCCGCTGCCTATGGGTTAGTTTCCTATTGGACGGCCTACCTCAAAGCCAACTATCCCACCGAATACATGGCGGCGCTGCTGACCTCCACCAAAGATAACAAAGATAAACTGGGGCTTTACCTGCGAGAATGTCGCCGGATGAATATTGCGGTGTTACCTCCGGACGTGAACGCCTCCGACTCAGATTTCACTGCAGTTGGCGAATCCATCCGCTTCGGTCTGTCTGCAGTACGTAACGTCGGTATCAACGTGGTTGCCGAAATCGTGAAAGCCCGTAAAGAAAAAGGTGACTACACTTCGTTCCACGATTTTCTGGACAAAGTCCCCATCGAGGTTTGTAACAAGCGGGTAGTGGAATCTCTGATTAAGGCGGGGGCCTTCGATTCCTTAGGGCACGCCCGCCGCCCGCTCGAAGCCATCCATATTGAGGCCGTCGACTCCGTGATCGACGTGAAACGAAACGCCGCCATGGGGCAAGAAGATCTCTTCGGGATGATGGCTGCCGATGAGGGAGTTACTTTCACCGTGCAAATCCCCGAGCTTCCGGAATGGGATAAACAGCAAAAACTCAAGTTCGAACGGGACATGTTGGGGCTTTATGTTTCTGACCACCCCTTACAGGGGATGGAGACCATTCTTGCCCACAATAGTGACACTGAAATCGTGGATCTTTCTTCCGAGGACGGGGTAAGAGATGGGCAACAAATTCAAATATGTGGCCTGATTACCGCGGTGCAAAGTAAAACTACCAAGCGTGACGGGAACCTGTGGGCGATCGCCACTATCGAGGATATTTCCGGCTCTACCGATGTGCTGTTTTTCCCGAACACCTACCAGAAGTATTCGCAAGACTTGGTGACGGACGAAATTGTGAGCGTGCGGGGACGGGTACGGATTCGTGACGAAGAAGCTTCCCTGTACGCGCAAGAAATGACCGTGCCTGACATCAGCCAGGTTTCCAATGGCCCTTTAAATATCTATATCGCGGCAAATCGTCTTACCGAAGATATAGCGGAGCAATTACGGGAAATCCTGGGTTCCAGTCCGGGACAAAGCGAAGTTCGGATGCATCTGCGCGGCTCTAAAGGCACAACTATCGTGCAGCTGGGTGATGATTTGCGGGTAAATCGCGGATCCGGTTTAGCCGGCCAGCTAAAAACCCTACTCGGTCTGCACTGCCTAGAAAAGCGCAAATAACCTTCCGCGCTCCACTAATTTAACGGGAGACTTGGGCTCCGGCGGTGCCGGTGGGGAGATTTACTTGCACGATATCGCCGGGGGAGAGGGCGCTGCCGCGGCGAGTTTCTACCTCGCCATTGACCGTCACATCACCGGATTGGATAAGCACTCGTGCCTCGGCGCCGTCTTCTACCAGGTTTGCTAGTTTCAGAAACTGTCCGAGCTTGATAGTTCCCCGCACTGAAATCGCCGGTAAGGAAACGCTGTTATTATCTGCCACACAGTAAATGATACTAAACTGTTGGCAGTATGACTTTATTGGCGCATGTTGGAGGAGCTAGATGAGCAACCCCGAACCGCACGGATTCCCACAAGGTGATCAGCCAAGCGGAGCAAACTGGCCTTTCCTAAGATCAGGGCAAGCAGAGCTAGGTAGTCAACCCATCGAGTCGCAGCCGCAACCGGCTTTCCCTGCCCCGGCCGCACCTCCGGCGCAAAATGTTCCCCAATATAGCCCGCAGTTCCCGCAGGTGGCAGAATACCCGCAGACTCAAAAAAAACCGCTTCCCGAAGAATCAGTGGTTTCGGCCTCTGGAAGCAAAAACCCGCAGCCCGAACCGGTAAAGGAGGCCGGGGCACCCGCGGAAACTGAGGGAACGCCGGTAGCCACGGAATATGATTCCCGGGTGTCGGCACTGGAGATTCAGAAATCTTTACATCAGCAAGCCTTAACTCCGTGGTGGTTGGACGCTTTAATGGGGTTGTCTTTGTCCGGGGTAATGGTTTTCAACGGTTTCGGAACGTCCATGTGGCTTAGGATCGGTTCCCTGATCGTGATGGTGATTGCCCTGATTTTGGTGACCTGGTACCAGGGAGATGCGCAGGAAAAATCGAATACTTTCCTCACCGGTACCCTAATGGGGGCGGTTTGTGGTTTTATTGCCGGCCTGATTGTGGTAGCTGCCTCGCTATATCTGGTTTCCCCGATTCCTGCCTGGTATCCCTGGGTATTGTGGCTGGTCTGTGCGGTACTGCTGTACCTTACCTATCGCGGTTTCCGGGATTGGGTAATGCGGAACTTACAGAAGAAACACCAAAAGTAGTTTCACTATATAAGTCAAAATATTTTATTTATTGGACTAGACTGCGGTCTCTTTTCTCAAACCCAATAACATATCCCCATGCTGTCAATTACTGATTTCCGCACTACTATGCCAACCGGGATGGAACTGCGCCAAGCGCTACCGCGCGCCCAAATGAATATTGAGGACGCGGCAGAGAAAATTCGTCCTCTGATGCAGGAGGTAAAAGCGCGCGGTGCCGTCGCTCTGCGGGAGCTTTCCGAAAAGTTCGATGGGGTCAGGCCAGAGCATCTGCGCGTACCGGAAGAAGAGCTCTCCTCGGCATTGGAGCAGCTTGATTCGGCAGTGCGGGAAGCCATGGATATTTCTATCGCCCACAATCGCGCCGGGCATCGCGCTCAGGTTCCCAGTGAGCGAGTAACCGAAATAATGCCCGGCGGGATCGTGAAACAGCGCTGGATTCCGGTCGAGCGGGTAGGGTTGTATGTTCCCGGCGGACTAGCCGTATATCCGTCCTCCGTAATCATGAACGTGGTAGCCGCCCAGGAAGCCGGGGTAGGGCAGATAGCAGTCGCCTCCCCGCCGCAAACTCGGTTCGGAGGCAGGGTACATCCCACGATTTTGGCCGCCTGTCAGCTGCTGGGGGTAAAGGAGGTTTACGCCGTAGGTGGGGCACAAGCGATCGCCATGTTTGCCTATGGGGCTAGCGGGGAGGCGGGCATAGATCCCGATCCGCTGTGTCAGCCGGTTGACGTGATTACCGGGCCGGGAAATATTTATGTGGCGGCGGCTAAACGTTTAGTGCGCGCAGTTTGCGGAATCGACGCGGAAGCCGGCCCCACAGAAATTGGGATTATCGCAGATAAGAGTGCTAATCCCACCCTGGTGGCAGCAGATATGATTTCGCAGGCCGAGCACGACCCCAATGCGGCCTCGGTACTTTTTACCGACTCTGAGGAACTTGCGCGCAAAGTAGAAGCAGAAATCGTTCCGGCCGCGCAGGCGACTAAGCATTCGCAGCGGGTTTGTCAGGCTCTCAGTGGCCCCCAATCCGGAATAGTGCTGGTAGCCGATATTGCTAGCGCGATTGACGCGGTTAATGCTTACGCTCCCGAACACCTAGAGATTCATACCGTAGAAGCGGGAGAAGTAGCGAATCAGATCCGTAACGCCGGAGCGATTTTTGTCGGCCCCTATACGCCGGTTCCCCTGGGTGACTACCTGGCGGGCTCTAATCACGTCCTCCCTACCGGTGGTACCGGGCGTTATGAGGGCGGGCTGTCAGTAATGGCGTATCTAAAACCGGTGCAACAGATTGAATACCAGCGCGGGGCTCTAGAAAAAATGGCGCGTCCCTTAACCGCGTTTGCGGACGCCGAAGACCTTCCGGCACACGAAGAAGCCGTGAACTGCCGATTTGAATAAATAACAGATAGGAACAACGATGGCAAATAAAAATGTAGGTATCCCCAGCCTCTTTAGGCAGCTGCTATTTTGGGTGCTAGTGGCGATCGTGGCCGGTGCTTTGATCGGTATGATCCCCGGACTCCCCAAAGGGTTTATTTCTCCTTTCGCCACTTTTAACGATATTTTCGGTAAATTCTTAAGTTTTTGTATCCCCCTGATCATTTTGGGGCTAGTAGGGCCGGCGCTCGCAGACCTAGGGCGCGGAGCTGGTAAATGGCTATTGGCCACAGTCGCGATTGCCTACGGATCCACTTTGTTCGCCGGTTTCGGCACCTACGGGATTGCGTCGCTTGTTTTCCCGCGCATCCTCACCGAATCAGCTCCCGAACTTAAAGAGCCCAAGAACGCGGTGGCCTCCCTGCTAGGGGATAACCTGAACATTACCCCGGTACTGGATGTGACCGGTGCTTTGATTTTGGCTTTCATCCTGGGCATTTGCATGGCGGCGCTGAACACCCCCACTTTGCATCGCGCCTACTCGGAGTTCCGGGATATCACCATGTTGATGATTAAACGGGCGATTGTGCCGCTGCTGCCGCTATTTATTTTCGGTACCTTCCTCAATATGTCCTACTCGGGGCAGATTGCCCTGGTCATCAAGGTAATGATCAAAGTTATTTTGGTGTCAGTGATCCTGACTGTGGTGCTATTACTACTGCAATACACCGTGGCCGGTGCGATTGCGAAAGTTAACCCCTTCACTGCACTAGGCCGGATGGCGAAAGCCTATTTCACCGCGCTGGGGACTGCTTCTTCGGCAGCTACCATTCCGGTGACCTATCAGTGTGCCCGTAACAACGGGGTTTCGGCAGAGATCGCGGGCTTTACCATTCCACTGTGCGCCACCATCCATCTGGGTGGCTCCACGGTGAAAATCACTGCCTTTGCCCTGGCAGTCCTGCAGATGACCGGACAATCCGTTACCTTCGGGAAGATGGCGATGGCCATCATTATCTTAGGGATCACCATGGTGGCGGCACCGGGGGTTCCCGGCGGCGCGATCGCTGCTGCGCAGGGAGTTTTGATGGGCTTCCTGGGCTTCTCTCCCGAGCTGTATTCGCTGATGGTCGCACTCTATGTGGCGATTGACTCCATTGGTACTGCCACTAACGTGACTGGGGATGGTGCTATCGCCCTGGTGGTGAACACGCTGGCGGGCGGCTCCCTGGGTAATGAAAAAGGTAAAGCCATGGCCACCGCTGAAACCATGGTTTCGGCCTCCGACTAAGTAACTAAAGTATTTTGCCCTCGCCGCTATTGGCCGGTTTCGTCCTCAGAAAAACCGAAACCTGCTAATCGGCGAGGGCAAAACAATATCTGGGTAATGCCTTTAGAATGGGAGCCAGAAAGGATCGAAGATTTATGGAACAGTCCCCCTTGCTGCCGCTGCGAGAAGAACTCGCCCAGGTTACCCCCTATGGGGCGCCGCAACTAGAGGTGTCTGCCCGGCTGAACGTAAACGAAAATCCCTATTCTCCCAGCCTCGAGATGATCACCGATATTACCCAGGCGGTTAGCGAGGCAGCGGCGGGTCTTAACCGTTACCCGGATCGAGATTTCACTGCCCTGCGGGAGGCCTTAGCCGGCTATATTAAGCGCGAATCTGGCCTGGACTTTCCGGTCGAACAAATCTGGGCAGCTAATGGCTCCAATGAAGTGATGACCCAACTGTTGGGAGCCTATGCAGGGCCCGGACGCACGGTTTTGGGAACCGAGTATTCTTACTCGATGTATCCGGAGTACGTGCGGGGCGCGCACTCGAAATATGTGACGGTTCCCCGACAAAGCGACTGGAATCTAGATCTGGATGCCCTGCTGCAGGGGCTGCAGGAAGTGCGACCTAGTGTGTTACTGCTGGCAAATCCGAATAATCCGACCGGGACTGCCAGTGGCGAAGCCGAATTAGTACAGATTTTGCAGCAAGCTAAAGAAACCGGGCCGGAGATTAATGGCAGACCCACCGCTACGGTAGTGGTAGTGGACGAGGCCTACGGGGAGTTCCGGGATCCCGAGCAGCCCAGCGCCCTCGCCCTGTTAGAAAAATTCCCGCACTTGGCGGTATCCCGTACTATGTCCAAATCCTTCGGGATGGCGGGGCTGCGCCTAGGATACCTGGTGGCGGCCAAAACGGTGATCGCCGATATTATGCGGGTGCGTTTGCCCTATCACCTTTCGGCACTCACTCAGGCAGCGGCAATCGCGGCTTTAGGACACGCTGAGGAGCAGCTACGCCAGCTGGCGGAGCTACGCGAGCGCCGCGATGCCTTGGCAGCATGGCTGGAGGCGAAGGGCTACACGGTACCTAAAACCCAGGCTAACTTTGTGCTTTTTGGCCCCTTCCCGGATCGACACCAAGTGTTCAGTGATTTATTGGACCGTGGGGTGTTAATCCGCGAGGTTGGTCCCGCCGGGTTCTTGCGGGTCAGTATCGGCACCGCCGCAGAAGATCAAGCATTTCGTAAAGCATTCGAGGAGGTAACCAAATGAGCCGCAGGGGGAAAGTCACCCGGAAAACCGCGGAATCAGAAATCACGGTAGAAATCAATCTAGATGGTACCGGGAAAAGTCAGATTAGTACGGGGGTACCGTTCTATGACCATATGCTGACTGCGCTTTCGAAACATTCCTTGATTGATATGAATATTGCTGCTCGCGGCGATATTGAGGTGGATGTGCATCACACGGTAGAAGATACCGCGATTTGCCTGGGTAAGGCGCTGCAGGAAGCTCTGGGGGACAAAGCAGGGATTCGGCGTTTTGCTGATGCCACTGTCCCGCTCGATGAGGCGTTAGCCCGGGCAGTGGTGGACGTGGCCGGACGCCCCTATTGTATGCACAGCGGAGAGCCTGCCGGCCAGGAATATCACCTAATCGGCGGACATTTCACCGGGGCAATGACCCGGCATGTGTGGGAATCTTTTGCCTATAACGCTGGGATCTGCCTGCATGTGGAGGTACTTTCGGGGCGCGACCCGCACCATATCGTAGAGGCGCAGTTCAAAGCGGTCGCCCGGGCGCTGCGGGGAGCGGTGGAAACCGATCCGCGGGTTACCGGCATTCCTTCCACTAAGGGTGCGCTGTGAACGCTGCAAACTTTCCCGAACAGGACGATCCGCGCGATAAAGAACCGCGCGAGGAAAACTCGGCGGGCGATAAAGAACCCGTATCTAAACCCGAGGATTACTTTGATCAGGTGATCGCACAATCCGGGATTAATGGGGAAGAGCTCGATGGCTTTAGCGAAGAAGTTGACCAAGATCTGCAGGCCTGGCAACACTTAGAGGCGCTGCCTCCGGAGGCCGGAGATGTGGCGCTAGTACTGACCAACCTGCTAGAGCCGGTGCCACTAGCCACGATGATGGCGGCTCACGAGATTGATGCCCGGATCGTGGAGACCGAATCCGGATGCGTAGTGTGGAAACGCCTCACTCCCACTCCCGATGATGAGTTAGAGGCGCTGCTGGGGGAGGAGCGACCAGTATCGCCCGAGGCCGAGGCGCTCGCCCTCGCGGTTTCAAAGATTACCCCCTACGGGGCAGTGCTGTTTGTTTCTACTTTGCGTTCGGATCACGATGATGACCCGGGGGTACAGGGGCAAATCACGGCGCGCGTGTACTATGACGGGCATTTTGATCGTACGATTCCGGCGGGCCCCTTGGTTTCTTGCGCTGATGAACGAGTGGAAGATCTACTGCTCGGGCGGACTTCTCCCGAAGACTATCCCGAGATTCGTCCCCCACGCTTGCGCGATTTACCGGGGATTTTGCTGCGGCAGCTGCGGGGACTGCAAGAAGATATTAATCGCCGGGAAGACCCAGATAAGCGGGAGGAAACAGGCGGTGAGTAAAAAGGTAGCGGTATTCGACTACGGCTCCGGCAATGTGCGCTCCGCGGTTAACGCCTTAAAGCGCGTCGGGGTTGAGGTTACTCTAACCAGTGACTTTTCTACCTGTCTGGAGGCTGACGGTCTACTAGTACCAGGGGTAGGAGCCTTTGCAGCAGTGATGAAGGATCTACATGCTCGCCGCGGTGACACTATTATTGACCGGCGTTTAGCAGGTGGACGGGCGGTGCTCGGTATCTGCGTGGGGATGCAAATACTGTTCGAGCGCGGCCTCGAGCACGGTGAGGACACTGCTGGGATGGGGGAATGGCCAGGAACGGTAGAAAAACTCCCTGCCCCGATTCTGCCCCATATGGGCTGGTCAAAGATACAGGTAGGGCAGGGGTCGCAGCTTTTTTCCGGGATTAAAGATGAGCGTTTTTATTTCGTGCACTCCTACGGGGTAACCGCTGATCCTGCGGGGCATTATCGGCAGGCTTCTCGTATGAAACCCCCTATTTTTTCCTGGGCAACCCACGGGGAGCCGTTTATCGCCGCGGTAGAGAACGGGCCGTTAGCGGCCACCCAGTTCCATCCTGAAAAATCCGGCGACGCTGGCATGGAACTGCTACGCAACTGGACGCAAACCTTCTAAGGGAGAAACATGTTAGAACTTTTACCGGCAGTAGATGTGGTGTCTGGTCAAGCGGTGCGCCTGCATCAAGGCAAAGCAGGTAGCGAAAAAGTCTATGGGGTGCCTTTAGAGGCTGCCTGCAGCTTCCAGGAGGCGGGAGCCCGCTGGCTACACCTGGTGGATTTGGACGCGGCTTTCGGCCGGGGAAATAACACCCAAGTGGTGCAAGAAATCGTTGAACAGGTAGATCTACAGGTAGAGGTATCAGGGGGGATCCGTGACGACGAATCTTTGGAACGAGTACTAAACGCCGGAGCCCGCCGGGTAAATCTAGGAACTGCCGCGATTGAAAATCCGGAGTGGACCTGTCAGGTGATCGCCAAATACGGTGACCAGATTGCAGTGGGGCTGGACGTGCGCGGACATACTCTTGCTACTCATGGCTGGACCAAAGATGCCGGTGACCTCTTTGAAATGATTGCCCGGTTAGATGCGGCTGGCTGCGCACGCTACGTTGTTACCGATGTAATGCGCGATGGTACCTTGACCGGCCCGAATACCCAGTTACTTAAGGAAGTATGTGAAGCCACCCCGGCGAAGGTAATAGCCAGTGGGGGAGTGAGCACTCTGGATGATTTACGTACTTTGCGGGAGCTGACCAGCATCGGGGTTGAGGGCGCGATTGTGGGCAAAGCCCTGTACTCCGGGCAGTTCACCATGGAACAAGCCCTGGCGATTGCTAGCGGGAGAGCCTAGTTTGGAGATTCCCAGCCACGCCCAGGCGGAATCCGCCGACACTAAATCTCTGCCCGCCAAGCAAGAAAACGCGATTTTACGTGCCCTGGCTCGTAATAGTAATTCCGCCGATAAAGGCGAGATAGAACCGGCTATGGCGGCGGCTTTTAAGCTTAACGATCTGCGCGAACGCCTTAAGTCGATAGCGGCGGCACTAGGCTCCGGGAGGGTTATCTTGCCGGTGTTGCCTCATGAAGTCGCCCCTGAGGGGGATTGTCCCAGCGGGCAGCTGCCTCAGATTCGTTTAAAAGGTGCCTCCGGGGGACTGGCAGTCCCCATTTATTCTTCGCTGGAGACTATGAATAAGGCCGCAGATGCGGGTTTGGGACATGAACTCGCGTCTTTCGCAGGGGCGGAGCAAGTCCCGCGCCCGCTACCAGTTGGTGCCCGCGCCCTCGCGATTGCCGCGTTAGATTCCCCCGGTCGGATGCTGTTAGATGATACCTACCTCTTGCCGCGCCCGCTGCTCAATGCTGTGGCCTGCGCTGATACTTGGGTTCCCAGTTGGGAACATCCCGCTTTACTAGCGGAAGTTTCCCGCTTAATCCGGCAGGTGCTTCCGGGGGCGGAATGGGAAATTATTCCGCAAATCGCCGGTCCCGATCGACTACTAGTCGCAGTAGCCCCTAATCTTCCGGGGTTGGCCACCGCTTTGGAGGCTTTGCAAAAAGGGCTTAATGCCTTGGACAATTTGGATACGGCCGCTGATTTATTGGAGGTAACTCCGGTGCCAGCTACTTAACCGAAACTAGCTGCGGTTAAGTGGTAAACCTCGGGCAGGTCTAATGATGCCCGCAGTTGCTAGGTTCTTGCGGAGTTTGCAGATGCCGGCGGTACACCAGGGGTCGCAGCGCCGCCGCCAGCGCATAGAGGATGATTAATCCCATCACGATCGCCGATCCCGAGGCAGCGGCCGTAAAGTAAGAAAAGACCAGCCCGGCGATACACATCACCACTCCCAGTAGCATCGCCCAGCCCATAGTGGCGCTAAAAGAGCGGGCATAAATCTGGGTGATGGCTACCGGCACAATCATCAGCGCCGAAACTAGCAGCACTCCCACTACTCGCATGGCAGTCGAGACTGTCAGGGCGCTAACTACCGCTAAGCAGATAGTCAAGAGCCGCACCGGAATTCCCGAAGCCAAGGCGAACTCCTCATCGTCACAGATGGAGAAAAGTTCGCGGCGCATTCCCAGGCCAAACACTAGGATCAGTACCGACAGGGCAATCGTCAGGTACACATCCGACCAAGAAACGGCGGCAATGGAACCGAATAGGTAGGAATTTAGTTGGTTGGTAGTGCCCCCGGCGAGGGAAATCACCAGCACCCCGGAGGCGATCCCTCCATAAAAAAGTAAGGCCATCGCTACGTCGCCGCTGGCGCCGCCTTTGGCGCGTACCAATTCAATAATCACGGCGCCTACGATCGAAGCGACCACTGCTCCGGGGATGGCTAAGGTATCCCCGCCCGCAACTTCTGTTAAGTTACCTACTACCCAACCGAGTGCCACCCCGGTAAGAGCCACGTGTCCGATCCCGTCACCTAGTAAGGATAGGCGGCGTTGCACCAGGTAGGTGCCAATAATGGGGGCACTCAGCCCCACCAAGACGGCCACGATTAGGGAACGGAGAAAGAAGGGGGAGGCTAGTAAACTGCTCCAATCTGCAGTAAAGTTCGGCACCAGTGTGCCGCGGCTAGGGGAGGGCGCGAAATTAACCTGCAGATCTGTCGCAGCTAGAGTCAGGTAGGAAATACCGGTGGTGGGAGTAATCATTATTCTTTCCCCTCCGCTTCCGGGAGCGGAGACCGCGCCTCCCTAGGGTTATCGCTGGCAATCTGTCCGGAAACTAAAGTTATGGTGCGGTCGATCAAGGGAGCTAAGGATCCATGCTCATGCAGCACAATCAACATAGTTTTTCCGGCAGTTTTTGCCTCCGCAATGGTGGCAGCCAGACTCTTCGCACTTTGCCGGTCAATCCCGGCCAAGGGCTCATCCATAATTAAAAACTCCGGGTCGCGCACCAGGGCGCGAGCGATCAAAACCCGCTGCTGCTGGCCGCCCGACATAAACTGAAACTTTTTGTTCTCAGAGCCGGCTAACCCCACTTTTGCTAGCGCCTGGCGGGCGCGTTCCCGGTCGGAGCATTTCGGGCCAAATCGTCCTCGTCGCAATAGCCCGGAGCGTACTACCTCCAGGGCAGTAGCCGGAACCGTGCCGAGGGCGCTTTTACGTTGGGGAACATAGCCAACTTTGGCGAGGGCTTTAGCATAATGTTTCTCGCCGGGGCGGGCACCAAAAATCTCTAAGCTCCCCGAGGAGACTGGATTCAGTCCCACTGCGGCGCGCACCAAAGTGGATTTTCCGGAGCCGTTTTCCCCGCACAGCGCCACGGTAGTTCCGGGGGTGATCTGCAAATTGATATTTTCTAGGATCAAATTGCCCTGTAGGGCGACGGATAAATCCGTCGCCCTAAAAGGTAGAGATGTTTTGGTCTCAGTTACTGACATTTCATCGCTTTACTCAGTTTTTGTAGATTGTCTTGCATTACCTGCAGATAATCGCGGTTCTTATCTACTTGGATTTCCAAGGGGTCAAGTACCTCAGATTTAATCCCGAGTTCCTCAGCCAAAGTTTTAGTGTCTTTATCTCCGAGGGCGCTCTCAGAAAACAATACGTTGACTTTCTTGGCCTTCGCAATATTAGCCACTTCTTGTAGACGAGTCAGCGAGGTTTCGGCTTCCGGATCCACACCTTTAACCCCAACTTGCTCAAATCCGTAGCGGTCTGCCATGTATCCGTAGGCTTCGTGCGCGGTAACTGCAGTAGGGGTGGCGCATTTATTTAGGCCAGCGCGATATTCTTTATCCAGGTTGGCTAGTTTGTCTTGCAGAGCTTTTCCGTTTTTCTGGAAAGTGTCGCCATGATCCGGATCGGCCTTGGTAAGGGTGGCAACTACTTGCGGTACCACTTGGGATAGGCGTTGGGGATCTAGCCAAAAGTGCGGGTCGAATGCACCATGGTGGTGATGCTCGTGACCAGCTTCTTCGTGTTCGCCCTCATGGTCGTGGTCGGCTTCGTGTTCACCTTCATGCTCCGCTGCTTCCTCGGCAGATAGTTTCTTAAGCTTAGCGGCCTTGGCTACATCCAAAGTATTCTTCGGGGCGGCTTCCTTTACCGCATCGTCAACGGCGGCTTGGAATCCCGATAGATAAATCAGCGCGTCCGCCTGCGAAATGGTGGTGAGATCTTTCGCGGATAGCTCTACGTCGTGGGCTTCTCCCGAGGGAGTCAGGTTGGTTACGTCCACTAAATCTCCACCCACTTGGCTGGTTACGTAGGCCAGGGGATAGAAGGAGGCAACGGCGTCGACTTTCCCGCCGGCCTCTTTCCCGCTTTTGGCAGTCGCGGAACATCCGCTCAGCGCCAGAGCGGCAATGGCGGCAGCGCAAATTACTTTTTTCATTCTTTTATGCATAAGCCCTAATATAAACGATAACCGTTCTCAAGAGCAAGGGGTGGCAAACCTGTTCAAAGTGCTAAAAACTCCAGGTAATAACGAATTTTTAGTTATTTTAGGCGGGTAAATCCCGGTTTTAGAGTTGTAAGTCACGCTCTGGCGTTCTGGTTCTGGAAAGTGCAGGCAACCCGGTAGAATCTGGGGTGGTAGCGCCTTGGCGCAGCAAGTTGAGCTTAAGGAGAAAAACAGTGGCTGAAACGCCCTCGAAGTTGGATAGTGTCATCAATCTAGCAAAGCGACGCGGCTTTGTTTACCCCTGTGGTGAAATCTACGGCGGAACCCGCTCGGCCTGGGATTACGGCCCGCTAGGGGTGGAGCTAAAAGAGAACATTAAACGCCAGTGGTGGAACCGGATAGTGCGCTCGCGCGCCGACGTAGTTGGCCTGGATTCCTCGGTGATTTTGCCGTCAAAAGTCTGGGAAGCCTCCGGGCATCTGAAAGCCTTTACCGATCCGTTGATTGAATGCACCGCTTGCCACACCCGTCACCGCGAGGATGACCTGCAGGAAGCATATGCGGAAAAACATCAATTGCCCTCCGCTGATGAGGTCTCCATGGAGGATGTGCCTTGCCCGGCCTGTGGCAAGCGTGGACAGTGGACTGAGCCGCGTGCCTTCTCAGGACTGCTTAAAACTTTCCTGGGGCCGGTCGACGATGAAAAAGGTTTGCACTTCCTCCGGCCGGAAACCGCACAAGGTATTTTTATTAACTTTGCGAATGTGATGTCCTCTGCCCGGATGAAACCGCCCTTCGGTATCGGGCAGATTGGAAAGTCTTTCCGCAACGAAATCACCCCCGGAAACTTTATTTTCCGTACCCGCGAGTTCGAACAGATGGAACTAGAGTTCTTCGTAGAACCCGGAACTGATGAAGAATGGCACCAGTACTGGATCGATGAACGTCTCGATTGGTACCAGAACTTGGGGATCAGCGCCGATAACTTGCGTCTATACGAACACCCCAAAGAAAAGCTGTCTCACTATTCCAAGCGCACCGTGGATATCGAATATGCCTTTGGATTCCAGGGATCGAAATGGGGCGAGCTCGAAGGTATCGCTAACCGCACCGACTATGACCTGGGGGTACACCAGCAGGCATCGGGCAAGAATTTGGATTATTTCGATCAGTCGAAGGGGGAACGCTGGACACCTTACGTGGTAGAGCCCTCCGCGGGATTAACCCGTTCTCTGATGGCCTTCATGGTAGAGGCCTATAACGAGGACGAAGCCCCCAATGCCAAGGGAGGAGTCGATAAGCGGACGGTACTGCGTTTAGATCCGCGCCTCGCCCCGGTTAAGGCCGCGGTGCTGCCGCTTTCGCGTAAAGACGAGCTGACCGGCCCGGCGCAAGAGATCGCCCAAGAATTGCGCATGCACTGGAACATCGAGTATGACCAGGCCGGACAGGTTGGCCGCAGGTACCGCCGTCAAGATGAAATCGGTACTCCTTTCTGTATCACTTATGACTTCCAGTCCGGGGAAGACCAATGCGTAACTGTGCGTGACCGGGACTCGATGGAGCAAGAACGGGTAAAGATCGCGGAGCTAACCTCTTACTTGGCGACCCGTTTGGTGGGCTGCTAAAGGCAGGACGCGTTTGCATCAGCACGTCAGATCTTCGCGTAGGGCTCGCCCGGATTCGCGAGCCCTACGTCGCGCTCGGCGGGTTTTAACCGCGCTGATAGTGCCCGTATTACTGGCGATTATTATCGGTATTATCGCGCTTTACAGTCCGAAACCCATAGGGGACGCCCAGCAGGACTGGTCCCAGCAAGCGGCTAACCGTTTAAGCGGGCAAGTGACCGGCTTGGACGGGGAAAAATGTCTGATTCCGGGGCTGAAAATGCCAAAGGGGTCCGCTGATCCCACTAACGGTTTGCCACAAACCCAACCATTGGTATGCGTGAAGGTACTGGAAGGGGAATGGCAGGGCAAAACCGTCCCCGTTAGAGTACCCGAAGAATCCAAGTCTGCGATCCGAGTCGGGACTGCGGTATGGATGATTTACGACACCGACGCTATGGCTACAGGTACCCCTTTCCTGTTCACCGATGTAAAACGGGGAAACGCCTTAGCAATCATGGGGCTGCTTTATATGATCATCGTGATCGCGGTGGCTGGAAGACGGGGCTTCCTAGCACTATTGGGGCTGCTGGCCTCCACGCTGGTGATTGTATTCTTTATGCTGCCAGCCCTAATGTCCGGAAAACCGCCCATGTTGGTGACCTTAGTGGGGGTAGGGGCGATTATGTTCCTCTCGGTCTACCTGGCGCACGGGATTACGATCCGCACGACTACCGCGCTCCTCGGAACCTTGTTAGGGCTGATGGTTACGGTTTTGCTCGCCTATGCCGGCACCCGGGCAGCCGGGCTAACCGGAGCTAGTGACGAGGACGCCCTGATTTTAGGCACCCAGCTGCCTGCCCTGGCATTGCCCTCCTTATTTATGTGCGGGATCGTGGTGGCCGGTTTAGGAGCCTTAAACGATGTGACTATCACTCAGGCTTCTGCAGTTTGGGAACTCGACGAGACCGATCCCCAGATGCCGCGGCGCAAACTGTTTTCTCGGGCGATGCGGATTGGGCGTGACCATATTGCGTCTACGGTTTATACCCTGGCTTTTGCCTATGTAGGTACGGCGTTGCCAACTTTGATTTTGGCGATGTTATCGCAGCGTCCTTTCTTAGAGCTGCTGACAGTTTCCCAGATCGCGGAGGAAATCGTGCGCACCCTGGTGGCCTCAATCGGGTTGGTACTGGCGATTCCCGCGACTACGGTGGTGGGTACCTTCCTCGTAAAATTTGTGCGAGCTTCCTCCCCCTCGCTTCCGGGAGCGCCTTCTTTTTCTGCAGAAGATCCAGAAGTAAATAAGCGGGTAGACTCGCAAACTTGGGGCGAGGGCACGAAAACCATAGCTCCTTCCGGAGGTGGCCGACATGTCCACTAAACTCGGGGAAATTACGGTGGGCACTCCCATCGCGCTGGCGCCGATGGCGGGGGTAACCAATGCTCCTTTTCGCCGCCTCTGCCGGGAACAGACGCTGCAAGCGCTAAAAGATTTAGGGATTACCGCTACTGACGGGGCAGCCAGCGGGCTCTACGTTTGCGAAATGATTACTGCCCGCGCCCTGGTGGAAGGTAGTTCGCGCACTCTAGATTTAATCAAACCCGACCCGGAAGAGACTTTTCGTTCCGTCCAGCTGCACGGGGTAGACCCGGAAACTATGTATCAAGGTGCCCGGATGCTGGTGCGTCAGGGCCTGGCTGATCACCTGGACATTAACTTTGGTTGCCCGGTGCCTAAAGTGACCCGCAAAGGTGCCGGGGCGGCGCTACCTTGGAAAATCGAGCGCTTCGGACAGATAGTGGCGGCAGTAGTCGCTGGGGCAAGGGACGGGGAAAAGGACTCTCCGCGGGATCGGTCCGTGCCGGTGACTGCCAAGATTCGCATTGGGATAGACGCCGATCATGAGACCTATCGGGATGCTGGAAAACTGGCGCAAAAAGTAGGGGCGAGTGCCGTGGTGCTGCATGGCCGCAGCGCTAACCAATACTATTCTGGCAGTGCTAACTGGGAAGCGATCGCGCAGCTGCGACAAGATTTAGAGATTCCAGTCTGGGGAAATGGCGATATTTTCTCTGCCGAGGACGCCCTGGCGATGTTTCAGCAAACCGGGTGTGCAGGCGTAGAGATTGGTCGCGGATGCCAGGGGAGGCCGTGGCTATTTTATGACCTGGCCAGTGCGCTTAACGGCTCGGATAATCGGGCTCGCCCCAACTTGGGACAAGTGTGTGAAATGGCTTTGCGACACACCCAGATGCTTAGCTCGTGGATGGGCAACGAGGAGCGCGCCCTGCGGGATATGCGCAAACACCTAGGGTGGTATTTCCGGGGCTTTGCGGTCGGGGGAGACTTCCGCCGCGCCCTCACCAGTGCTAATAGTATGCAAGAGCTAGAGCAATTGTTTTCTACCCTGGATTCGGATTTACCCTTCCCGCCAGCAGCAGAAGGTAAACGTGGCCGGCGGGGAAACCCCCGCAAAACCCACCTGCCGGAAGGATGGCTAGCTACCCGCGAGGTCGATGCGGCTGCTGCCCGCATCCTGGAGGCCGCTAAGTTAGATACTTCCCTTGATCAGGGCGGCTATTAAAGGAAAATACTCACATACCGGCTAGAGTGAAATATATGGAAACCGCGCCCTATTCTCCCCGTGACCGCGAACGCTGTCAGGCGGAGCCGCCCAAATCGTCGCATCGCACCGAGTTCGCCCGGGATCGCGCCCGGATTATGTATTCCTCGGCGCTGCGGCGTCTGGGCGCCAAAACCCAGGTGCTCGGTCCGGCCACCGATTCTTTTATCCGCACTAGGCTTACCCACTCCATAGAGGTTTCCCAGGTCGGCAGGTCAATCGCGCAAGAGATGGGATGCGATCCCGATATCGTGGATGCTGCTTGCCAAGCCCATGACCTGGGACATCCACCTTTTGGGCATAATGGGGAGCGCGCACTCGACGAAGTAGCCCAAGACATTGGCGGTTTCGAGGGGAACGCTCAAACCTTCCGCTTACTAACCCGGCTAGAGCCGAAAGTGATCAGCGAGGAAGGGCGTCCTCTGGGGTTAAATCTCACCCGCGCCACCTTAGATGCGGTTTGTAAATATCCCTGGCTAAAAGGGCAGGGCGCGAACAGTGAATATTCGCGTAAAAAATACAATTGCTATCGCGAAGACGCCCCGGTCTTTAACTGGATGCGCAAATTTTCTCCCCCGCATCAACGCTGCCTAGAGGCGCAAATCATGGATATATCTGATGATATTGCCTATTCTGTGCATGACATAGAAGACGGTATCCAAACCGGGGAGCTGGACCCGGCTACCTTGGGGGAGAGTAAATCTTTAGAGCTGGTGTTTGAAACCACGACTGCCTGGTACGGGGATACCTCCGGAAATGAACTAGAAAATGCGTGGAAACGGATTTGTGCCCTGCCCCAATGGCTAGCTAGTTTCGACGGTTCCTATCAGGATATGGCGCGGCTAAAAAATATGACTTCTCAACTGATCGGGCGTTTTTGTTCGGCAGTTTCAGCCGCGACTTTACAGGCGGCAGGAACCGGTCCCCTGCATCGTTACGATGCAGATTTAGTCATTCCCGAAGCTACCCTAGCGGAAATCAAGCTGCTAAAGGGGATAGCCGCCGCCTATATGATGGCGCCCCGTGAAACCGAACCTATTTACTTAGCCCAACGCACCACTATCTATGAACTTGCCGACGCCCTCTGGGAACGCCCGGAGGAGCTGGAAGAACCTCATCGCGCAACTTGGCGCGAGGCGAGTGGAGATGACGGCCGGTTGCGAGCCCTGGTCGATCAAATCGCATCTTTGACCGACACTACCGCTAACCAGTGGCATGCCCGTCTGTGCGGCATGTTCCGTTCGCTGTAAGATTCGGAACCCGTATCCCGTCCGCGTCGCCCTCGCCTATGATTAAGACATGGCTGGGTTAATTCGACGCGAAGATATCGATCAGGTACGCGAGCGTGCCCGCATTGATGAAATCGTGGGCGAACAGGTGGCTTTGCGCCCCGCCGGAGTCGGGGCTCTAAAGGGGCTTTGTCCCTTCCATGACGAACGTACCCCCTCTTTTCATGTGCGTCCTGCCCAGGGCTATTATCACTGCTTTGGATGCGGTGAAGGTGGGGACGTGATCAAGTTTGTCGAAAATATTCATCACCTTTCTTTCGCCGAAGCGGTGCAATATTTGGCGGATAAAACCGGCGTCACCTTGCATTACGAAGAAAGTGGAGGTGGGGATAGGAAAGATCCGAACCGGGTTTCCCGGGCACGGATCCTGGAAGCCAATCGCAATGCCGCCCAGTTCTTCCGTTCCCAGCTGGGCAGTAAAGAAGCGGTCGAGGCGCAAAAGTTTTTGAGCGCTCGCGGTTTCGATGCCGACGTAGCGGCCAAGTTCTCATTGGGATACGCTCCTGCCTCCTGGGATGCGCTACTTTCCTATCTGCGTAAACGGGGATTTACTGAGCCAGAATTGGCGGCATCGGGACTGTTTTCCCGGGGACAACGCGGCCCCTATGATCGTTTTCGCGGGCGGCTCATTTGGCCCATATCTAATCTAACGGGAGAAATAGTAGGTTTTGGGGCACGCCGGCTAGGTGAGGATGATAAAGGACCTAAGTATCTGAACACTCCCGAGACTGCGGTCTATAAGAAGTCCAAGGTGCTGTACGGGATCGATATGGCTAAAAAAGCGATCAGCCGGCAGCGCCGCATCGTGGTGGTGGAAGGCTACACCGATGTGATGGCTGCCCATCTGGCGGGGGTGGAATGCGCGGTTGCTACCTGCGGTACTGCTTTTGGTTCCGATCATGTGCAGATTGTCCGTCGCCTTCTCGGTGATAATGCTGATCCGGCAGCCGGGGTGTTGCTATCGTCGGGGAAGGCGCGTGGTGGGGAAGTAATATTTACTTTCGATGGTGACGAGGCCGGACAAAAAGCGGCTTTGCATGCCTTCGGGGAAGATCAGGCTTTCGCTTCCCAAACTTTCGTGGCGATTGAGCCTTCGGGTAAAGATCCTTGCGATTTGTGGCAAGCACAAGGAGCCAGTGCGGTGCGGGCACTGGTAGATTCGCGGCGTCCCCTTTTTGAGTTTGTTTTACGCACTATCCTAAAAGCTTATAACTTGGATACTTCCGAAGGGCGAGTAAACGGTTTGCGGGCGGCTGCCCCGGTGGTGTCGCGGATTAGGGACGTGGCGTTACGTTCGGAATATACTCGCCGCCTCGCCGGTTGGGTGGGGATGCCGGAAGATGAAGTGCGCCAGGTAGTGCATAACGTGTCCCGGGCGCAAACCAGATCCGCTGCCGGGGCAGAAAATATTCCTGCAGCCAGCCCCTATGTGTCCAGAGGAGCCGCTGGATCTGGACAGGGCGGGAACTCAGCCGCGCCTGCTGCGCCCCCGGCCATTACTTTGCCCGACAGTTCCGATCCGGTAGCCAACCTGGAACGGCAAGCTCTGGAATGTCTACTGCAGTTGCCTGCCAGCCTATTTGGGCTCGGGTTGGAACAGGTCTCTCCGGAAGCTTTCCGGGTTCCCATGTTTAGCGCTCTATTTTCGGCGGTTTCTTCCCTGGGAGGATTAGATAACTATGCAGAGCTGTGGCGGGGTGCCGAGGACGAGCTGGGGTTGAAAGGGCAGCGCGCGATCCTGCTAGCGAATAAACGCTGGGTGGAACTTGTAGGATCAAATATCCCTCCGCAACTGCAAAGTTTAGTATCGGCACTAGTAGTTTCTCCGCTTCCGCAAGATGATCCCGCGCGTCTAAATGACTACGCCCGAGGGGTGTGGGGAGCAATGATTCGCGGTGATCTCTCCCGCCAAATCGCGGAGATGAAGGCGCGATTGCAACGCTGCGACCCCCAGGATGAGCAATACCAACAGATTTTTTCTACCTTAATGAACCTGGAAAATACCCGCCGTAACCTGCAAGAATCTAAATAAGAAACAACTTAGGTACGCAATACTAATTTAAGTAATGACACTATTTCTATTTAAATTTAGGGAATACTATTTCATTTATTAGAAGACAATAGCCTTTCTACCAGCAGTTATGTGCTTTTATTTATAGAGGCGACATTTCGGCATTTAATTACTTTTACTTCGTTGATTCCCTTTGTAGATTGAAACTGTCTTTATAAAAACTTCAAAGGAGGAACACAAATGGCAATGCCAGGAGTAAAATGTTCAGCTAGTGATTGTGCCTTCAACGACAATGGTTGCAACGCTTACGCGGTAACCATCGCAAAGGGTGGATGCGCAACCTTTATTGCCCTCGACGAGAAGGGTGGACTAGGAAAAGTTAATTCCCAGGTTGGGGCTTGCCAGCTTGCAGACTGCAAATTCAATAAGCACCTGCTCTGCCAAGCTGATTCCGTCAAGGTAGGCGACGATGAAAAATGCCTTACCTTTGCTACCGCCTAAGTAAACGGGTGGACAGCAGCTACGAATCCGGATTCTTACCTAAATGGTAAGGATTACAGCTTAAAGGGGCTGAGGAGTAAAACTACTCCTCAGCCCCTTTAGTTATTGGTTCCACCCCGCAGGCAGAGCTTCGCTTCAAGATTTGCAAGCCTAAAGCTGTTCCCGGCTGAAGGGTTCTTGTCTGGAGTTAAAGGAACTAGCTATAGCAGTTGGGCACGTAGCTGCTCGGGCGAGGACGGAGAATACCAGGCAGGAGGGATATCCAGGACGCTGGCAGCCCCGCGGTGGCCATGTTCGTGCAGACGAACGAGGGCGCGAGCGCTAGCGGCCACCATCGAGCCGGTGAAATCGGGGTTGGAGTCCAGTTGTAGCTGGAAACGTGCCAAGTGTTTGATTCCCTCGCGGGTATGTCCTACCCGAATTACCTCCCCGCCATGAGGCATCCCGGCGTGATCACGCGCCAGCTCCTCGGCAGAAATAAAGTTAACGGTGGTTTCATAGTCCGCAAAATATTTAGGCATTTCCTTGATTTCGCGGGTAATCCGCTCTTTATCGGCTCCGGAAGCAGCTACTACGTAGCAGAGACGAGTATGTTTATCTGCCGTGGTCAGCTGGGGATGTTCGCCGCTTTCTACCGCTCGCATCGCTTCGGGGTTGGGGACGGTATATTGCACTGCGCCCTCCACCCCTTCGATACGGCGAATCGCGTCCGAGTGACCTTGAGAAACCCCGCGCCCCCAGAAAGTATGGGTATAGCCATCCGGAAGCACCGCTTCGGTGAGAGTCCGGGCAATCGAGAACAGACCGGGATCCCATCCGGTGGAAATCAGGGCAGTATGTCCCGCTTTCTTGGCCGCGGCATCCATATCCGCAAAGTAGGCAGGAATATCGGCATGGGTGTCAAAAGAATCTACCGTATTGAAGTAGGCGACGGCCGCCGGTCCCTGGGTGCGCAGGTCTGTAGCGCTGCCTCCGCAGCAAATACAAACGTCAACTTTTCCCTTAAAATCAGCCATCTGGCTTAGAGGGAAAACCGGGGTACCGGCGGTTTTTAGGCTCTGCGGATCCCGGCGAGTAAACACCGCTACCGCTTCCATATCATCCGCGGCGTTGACGGCTCTTTCAACTGCCCGTCCCAGATTGCCATATCCATTGATTGCAACTTTTATCGTCATAGCCAGATATTACAATCTGGGATTAGCTCCATGTAAAAGCTGCCCAAAACTTAGACAAGGTGAGGTCTAAGTTTTGGGCAGCTACGGGAGCTTTCTTTAGGCGTCTAGCGGAATATCAGGGTATTTGGCCTGCCAAGTTTCCCGATAATAGTCGGCCAGCTTTAGTTTGCTAGCGGCGGCATTATCTACAATCACCACTACGTCCAGGTGGTATTGCAGGATTGAGGCCGGGCAAAAAGCACTAACCGCGCCTTCTACCGTGTCTGCCACCGCGTCAGCCTTTTGCTCTCCAAAAGCCAGCAGGATCGCTTGGCGCGAGCGCATGATCGTCGCCAGACCCTGGGTGATGGCGCGGCGGGGAACTTTTGCTTCCTCACCATCAAAGAAACGGGCATTATCACTGATCGTGCGGGGAGCTAAGGTAACCACATTGGTGGGGTTAACTAGGCAGCCGGAGGGCTCATTGAAACCAATATGGCCATCGGCACCAATACCTAGAATTTGCAGGTCAACCCCGGAGGTAATCGCTTCCTCGTAGCGGCGAGCTGATTCTTCCGGGTCGGGAGAAAGCCCATCGGGGGTATTGAGGTTTTCGTCCTTGAGTCCGGTCTTCTCCGCGCCTACCAATTCGCGGCGAAGCACATTGCGATAACGCTCTGGATGGTCAGGGGCGATCCCTACGTATTCATCTAATGCCCACCCGGTGCAGTGTTCTAAAGTGAAATCTGTTTCGGTGTGGGCTTTACGTAGCTCCGCGTAGAGCCCTTCGGGGGTGGAACCGGTAGCTAAGCCCAGCCGAAAACCGGGTTTTACTTGGGGAACAATCAGTTTTGCTGCCAGTTTTGATCCAGCTTCCGCAGTGGGAGTAATCGCAATTCGCATTTTGGTCTCCTTCGGTAGGAATTATCCAGCTTTGGCTAGCTTAAGTCATGGTTGGCTTAGCTCAAGTCATTGTTATCTTCTCACGTTGATTCGCGCTCGTGGCTACGGCGCGCGTTAACCGTAAAATTGTTTTCCTCTAAAACTAGGGAGCTAAAACATGAGAAAATAGATTTACGTGGTCGTGGGAGGAAGAAATGACGCAACGCAGAAGAATTACCTTAAAAGATATTGCGGAGGAAACTGGCCTATCGATTTCCTCGGTATCGCTTGCGTTGCGCGATGATTCGCGCATATCGGAACCAGTGCGTACGCGTATTAAAGAGGTAGCTCATCGCTTGGGATACCAAGTAGATCTTTCTGGAGCGATGCTTAGAAGCTCTAAACCTAAGATAATCGGAATCGTTGCGCAGCTGGATCAGGAGTTACATAACAAGTACGTCGCGAGCATTAACCGCTATGCGCAGGCAGCTGGTTACCGTACGATTACTCAAAACGCGTCGCTGTCTAATGGCTATCGGCAGAGCCTAGAAGCTCTTTCGCAGTTGCGGATTAATACCAGTGTCGCGATTAATCCTGATTTTTCCGGTGATGAACTTCCTCCAAATCTAGCCCCTGCGGTAGTAGTAGGTCAGAGCAGGGTTGCAGGTGCCGATTTGGTGCGTTCGTCAAACTATACGGGGCTTTCCGAACTGGTATTACATTTAAAATCATTGGGTCATGCGGAAATAACCTATTTAGATGGCCCGCAAAGCTATTCGTCTAAAATTCGACGCGAATCATTATTACGAGCTGCTGTTGAGGCGGGGATAAAGGTTCACCCGATTCCGGCCGGAAATACGGTGGATGATGGTTTCGGAGCCGTACAACAACTTTTGACTGAATCCTGGACTCGGCAAAAGAATCATCTCGATTCAACGAAACTAGCTTTGTCAGGAATTACTGCGCTTGCTTGTTATAACGATCAGGTGGCAGAGGGCGCTATGGTAGCTCTTTATCGTGCTGGCTTTTCAATTCCAGGAGATGTCTCGGTGACTGGCTTCGATAATTCACTGGGGGCAGCATCTGTAGCTTTTAACCTGACCACGGTAGATAGGGGGACTGCGAAGGTCGCTGAGCATGTGACCCAACTAGCGATTAGGAGAGCTGAAAAGCAGATTGAATCGGTGGAAGAAATTACTGTCGAAAGTTCCTTAGTGGTCAGGCGATCAACCGGGCCGGCCTTCTTCCTACAAAATTAGCTCCGACAATCTAGTTGAACGTTAAAGCAACAATTAGGATAAATGATCATTTATTACCTGTATGCCTTACGACATGCCTGATAAATTAAATTCAAACGTTTGACTTAAGTTTTTAAATCGTTTATTTTGTTCTTGTGCCTCTTGGCGCGTTTAAGGGTTATTCGGAGCAAAGGAGCTACGTATATGCGAACTAAATTGAAAAATCTGGGATTCACTGCGACCTCATTTTTGTCGTTGGTGCTGATTACGGTAAATGCCCAGTTGATTTATGCTTTTTGGGATATTAGAAATACCATCCCTAAAGATTTTCCTACAGCCATGGGGGTCACTGACGCTCAGGCCGGAAACCTGTATTCAATGCAGGGGTTAGTTATCATCCTGGGAACGATCGCATTGGGATGGATAGGTGACCGCTTTGCAATTCGCACGATTATGCTGATTTCTTCACTGGGGGCTGGGGGCGTCTCCCTCTTTATCACCGTCTTTTCCCCCAATCTTTCTTTTGGAACTTTGCTAGTCTGCTTCTTCCTAATGCTTCTATTTACAGAGGTACTGTTCAAACCGGCGAACTTTAAAGCCGTGAGTCTTTCAACCACTGAGGATCATCAGGGAACCGCCTTTGGATTTTTCGAGTTTGGTCGCGGGCTATTAGCTTTCTTGGTTTCTTTGATGTGGACGGTGATGGTTGCTTCCGGTGCCAGCGCCCGCACTATTATGTACACTTCCTCAATAATCGTTCTGGTTGCAGGACTAATGGTATTTTGGGCGGTGCCTAAGGGTCAGAAAGTTGGCGATGAAGACACCCAAACTTCTAACACCCTGGAAGCTATTAAAGGAGTTGGCAAAGTAGCAAAGCTACCGGTCGTCTGGTTGACTGGTATTAATGTATTTTGCATTTACGGAACTTTCGTAGCTGCTGGAACTTATTTTGCTCGTTTCTTGCAGGCTGGATACGGAACTTCCGCAGTTGCAGCAGCAACTTTTGCGACTACGGTAATTGCTCTGCGCATGTTGCCCCTGGTATCAACAATCCTGGTTGAGAAAGTGTTTAAATCAACTGTTCGGTTTATGAGAACTATGGAAATAGCTCTGGTAGTCATGCTGGTAGTCATTGCTACTATCTTCTTTAGTAATAGCCCAGAAATTACTTCCTACCCAGCCGGGAAAGTTCCGGAAGGACTCATTTCTGGTGGGATGTTCTGGACACTAATTGTGATGATGCTGCTTGCTTCGGCGACCACCTTTATGATTCGCGGCGTTTACTATGCTCCTATCGGAGAATTTGGGGTGGCCAAGAAGAATTCTTCGGCAGCCATGTCCTTTGCGATTACCGTGGGATATATCCCTGCTTTGCTAGCTCCCATTGTTCTGGGGGGTCTAATCACTCCTTCGGTCACCAACGATAAGGGGGAAGTAATAACTGAAGTACTTACTTCCACCAATATTTTGGGGTCGGCATTCCTAGGATTAGCGGTGTTAGCTCTGGTGGCGGCGGTAATGTCGCACATCATGGTGAAAATGCAACAGCGTCAAAAACAGGGGAACTGAGGGAAAATGGTAGATTTATCAAAACCAGCAGACTGGATGGCGGGATATCCTGATTCAGTTCCTATATGTGATCTCACCATCCCGGGAACTCATGACTCGATGACCGCGCCTTGCCCGCAAAGATACTACAAAACTCAGACGCTATTGTTGCAAGATCAGCTGCTCGCCGGTGTGAGATTTTTAGATCTGCGAATCAGAAGCACTTTAGTGGCTGCGCACCGCGAGTGGATAAGCGACATTAAAGCTCAAGATATTTTGGAAACTATTCAGAACTATCTCAGGGAGCATCCCCAGGAATTTCTATTAGTTAGATTCCAAAATGCCAATGAAAATAAGGATGACTTTCCGCAATATTGCGAACAAATAGTTAAACTTATCGAAGCAAATCGGGATTTATTCTTTCTTTGGGAGGAAGAAAATCAGGTTGCCATTAGTGAGTTAACTTTGGGGCAACTACGCGGAAAAATATTGGCACTGGAATGTGCCCCCCGACAGTATCAAGCAACTCATTTGGAAGATTGCATCTGGGCATATCCTTGGCATGAAGCGGAAAAAATCCGGCTTCAAGACTTATGGGATGGCCCCAGCTTAGAAGATAAACAGCAGGCAATCTTGCAGTTGTCGGAAGATAACTCTCAGGGGGTGCTGCGTTTGAATCATATTAGTGCCACCAATGGTGAGTTAGGGTTTCCAGATGCTTATGCGAGTGCTTTAAATCCCTGGATCTGCGATATTTACGCAAACAAGGAATCTAGATGCAAGCAAAGGCCCCAGGTATTAATTTGTGACTATCTGACCCCCGAGCTTGCCCAAACTCTGATAACAGCTGGGCGAAATAGTTGCCAAAGTTAGGTGAGGAACATGGAAAACGATAAGTGGCAAAAATTATTAGATTGCGCGGTATCTACCGTAAAGCAAGCGGCTGAAATGGCGCTTGAACCGGGAATAGAACTGAATATCGAAACGAAAAGCAATCGCAATGATTTAGTTACCGATGTCGATAAGGCGATAGAGCAATTTATAGCTGATCAGATGACGGCGGCTACCGGCTATCCTGTCTTGGGAGAAGAAGGGCATGCGGTTGATTCTTTCGAAGGTAGAGTCTGGCTAGTAGATCCCATCGATGGAACCATGAACTACATTGAAACCCGACGAGACTATGCAATTTCCTTGGCGTTGTGCGAAAACGGTGTTCCGGTTTTGGCAGTAGTACAAGATGTGGCAGCCGACAAAACCTATACTGCCACTTTAGGGGGAGGGGCGTTCTGTAATGGAACCCCCCTGGAAAAAGTTGATCCCGATGTTGATTTTCAGCAAGTAGTACTGCTAACCGATCTCAAAGAGATTCGCGCACTTCCACGTTTAGCCCAAGTACTAGCGGAATCTCGAGGTCACCGTCGTTATGGTTCAGCCGCACTGGAAATGGTAGAAGTAGCCGCTGGTAGGGCAGGGGGATTTGTCCATTTATGGGTGTCCCCTTGGGATATAGCTGCAGCTACTTTAATCTGTACCGAAACTGGATGCTTAGTTTCCCGTTTTGATGGTTCCAATATGGATGTGCGCCAAAAAGGTTCAGTTATGGCTGCTTGGCCAAAGGTACATTCCGGATTGCTGTATCGGTTGGTGCAGGCACCAAATTAGGAACTATTGGTAATCTTCTGCCAAGGTCTGACTCCACCTTTGGCCAGAGGAATCGCCCAGATAGGTAATGGCTGGGTGGAGGAAGGATTCCTCCACCCAGCCATTACTCCTAAAAGCTAGCTGCTATCAAGAAGTGCCAGTTGATCTGCCAGTCTTTCCAAAACCAAGTAGACGGAACTTGCTCTCAACTTAGCGTTGGGTCAGCAGTCTCCTATGCTACTAGCTCTGTTTAGCCGCAAGCACCTGGCGGAGAAGCTAGATTTTTTGGCTCTCCAGCTTCCATACCTGTTCAGCGTAGTCACTGATAGTGCGATCAGCGCTGAAGCGTCCGGACTCACAGATGTTGATCCAGCATTTACGTGCCCATTCAATTTGGTCAGCATATTCGAGAGCAGCGCGATCACGTACTTCCCGATAATCAGCGAAATCACCAAGTACGTAGTACACGTCAGCCGGTTCGTAGCCGTTGGAATCTAGTAGCGACCCCAGCAGATCATGGAACAGACCGGTACCACCATCATCTAAGGTGCCATCAACAAACGCATCCAAGGCACGTTTAAGTCCTGGCACGGTCTCATATAGGTTTCGCGGATCGTAAGTGCGTCGCAACTCTGGAAGTTCTTCTTCCTTGGCGCCGAAAATGTAGGCGTTTTCTTCACCCACAGAATCGACGATCTCCACGTTGGCACCATCTAAAGTACCCAGACACAGGGCGCCGTTCATCATGAACTTCATATTCGAAGTTCCCGACGCCTCTTTACCAGCAGTAGAAATCTGTTCGTGAATATCGGCAGCGGGAATAATATGTTCCGCCGGCGAAACGTTGTAGTTTTCGACGAACACTACCTGAATAATTTGGGAAACCTCGGGGTCACTGGCGACCAGTTCCCCAATCGTATTAATCAGCTTAATAATCGCCTTGGCACGTACATAGCCCGGAGCAGCTTTCGCCCCGAAAATGAACACCCGATGCGGCCAAGGTTTCTGCGGATTCTCTTTGATCCGGAAATAGAGATCCAAAATGTAAAGGGCATTTAGCAGCTGGCGCTTATATTCGTGCAACCGTTTAATTTGCACATCGAAAATCGCTGACGGATCAATCTTTTCCCCGGAACGCTGCTCCAACCACTTGGCAAAATCCCGTTTGTTATCGGCCTTTACCCCCAGTAGCTGAGCCATTAGATCCGAGTCACCAGCGAGCTTACGCAGGCTCTTGAGCTGATCCATATCGGTAACCCAATCAGTCGAGCCCAGCTTCTCAGTAAGCAGGCTAGCTAGACGAGGATTGCACTGTTTCAGCCAGCGCCGCGGCGTAACCCCATTGGTCTTGTTGTTAAACTTTTGCGGCCAAATCTCGTACCAATCTTTCAAAGTCTGCCGTTTAATGATCTCGGTATGCAGAGCCGCCACCCCGTTAATCGAAAATGCGGCATAGCAGGCAATCCAAGCCATATGGATCCGTCCGCCATGAATCGGCGACATATAGTCAATCCGGGCAGCGTCAAAGCCCAGCGCCTCCAGTTCCATCCGGAAACGGCGGTCAATCTCCGCTACAATCTCCAAAATTCGGGGGAATAGCCGCTGGAAAATCGCGTATTCCCAGGTTTCGAGAGCTTCAGCGAGCACCGTATGGTTGGTGTAGGCGAAAGTGTTCTGCACGATCTGCCAGGCATCTTCCCAATCCATCCCGTGGTCATCGAGCAAAATCCGCATCAGTTCCGGAATAGCCAATACCGGGTGAGTATCATTTAGCTGAATACAATTGTATTTCGCGAAATCGCGCAGGTCATCGCCATGATGCTTAATGTAGTTCTCTACCATGTCCTGCAGGGAAGCAGACACGAAGAAGTACTGTTGGCGCACCCGCAGCACTTTGCCCTCGAAAGTAGTGTCGTTGGGGTAGAGCACCCGGCACAGGTCAGCTACACGTTCCCGCTCGATAATCGCATCGGTGAAACGCTGAGAGTTGAAAGCCTCATAGTCGAACTCTTCCATTGGCTCTGACTTCCACAGGCGCAAGGTGTTGACGTTATCGGTGCCATAGCCGGTGATCGGCATATCGTAGGGAATCGCCCGCACCTGCATATCCGCGAAGTTAATAAAACGCGGTTCTTCCTCGCGGCGAATGACGAAAGGATAGCCTTCCTCCATCCAGGGATCCGGATGTTCCCGCTGGTTACCGTTTTCGAAAGCTTGTTTAAATAGTCCGTAACGGTACAAGATTCCATATCCGCGCACCGGTAGGTTCATAGTGGCGCAAGAATCTAGGAAACAGGCAGCTAGACGTCCCAAGCCTCCGTTACCCAGAGAGGCATCGTGCTCGGCCTCCAGAACGTCGGTGAGATTCATACCGAAGGCGTTAGTAGCCTCTTTTGCCTGCTCTAACAGTTCCAGGTTATCCAGGTTATTGAGCAGAGCTCTGCCCATCAGGAACTCGGCCGAAAAGTAATGCTCTTGGCGTCCCGCCGCATACTTTTCGGTGGTTGCTTCCCAGTTTTCGGCGATACGTTCTACGATCGCTTGTGACATTCCCGTCCAAAACTCCATAGGGGTGGAGTCTTCAGCGCGGCGTCCAGAAATAGAACGGGTAAATGAACCTAAAGAATGGGTAAGGTTGTCTGCCATATTCAATCTCCTTGCAAGGCTTACGATTCCAAGGCTATCGGTTAAAGGTGAAATGACCGACCTAAATCCACTATTTTGGCAGTGGTGTTAGTTACACCTGTTTCATCTTGCCATTTGCCGCTGTTTTCGGAATTCTTCGGGAAAAGTCTGCGCAGCTAAGCACCGAAAATCCCTAGATTTCGATCCACAGAGTTTGTCCCGGAGCTATTTGATCTTTTCTGCTGTGGTTTGAGCTAGGCGAGGAGCCAATCCCCGGGGTAGCTAGGACTATTTTTGCTGAAGCTGCTACCGTGATCTTCGGCAGCGGTCGCATGCCTATTCCCAGGTTAGTTACTACCACCACTTGACGCCCGTTCGCTCCGGTAACCTGCAAAGCCAGTACTTCGGGATCGCTGTCTAGCCAGGTAGATTCGCCCATTCCGAGGCCGAGGTCGCGGCGCACTGCAAGCATTTTGCGGTAAAAGTTTAACGGAGAGTTCGGGTCAGATTCTTGTGCCTGCACCGACAGCCCACCCCAATTATCCGGTTGCGGCAACCAGGCCGGGCTAGCTCCCGCAGGGGAGAACCCAAAGTTAGAACCAGGATCATCTGACCAGGGGAGCGGTACCCGGCAGCCGTCCCGTCCTCGTACCCTAAAATCGGAACGCTGCCAGGTGGGATCTTGGCGAGCCTCATCTGGAAGGGTCGTGGCTTCCGGCAGCCCCAATTCTTCCCCGTTATACAGGTAGATGGAACCAGGTAGCCCCGCGAGGAACGCGGTTGCCGATAGTGCCCGAGTCAATCCGATTTCTTGATCTGGTTGCGGGTCACTTGCCCCGATTCCGTTGTCGGTATTCGCTCCACTGGGGTAGCCGAAACGGGTGGCATGGCGGACTTTGTCATGGTTAGAAAGCACCCAAGTGGGGGGAGCCCCTACCGAGGCAGAAGCCTCTTGGGTGCGCCGGATAACTTTTCGTAGGGCGGCTGGCTCCCAGTGGCAGTTGACTACCGAGAAATTGAAGGCCTGGGACATTTCGTCTTCCCGCACATACATAGCTTCTTGTTCCGGGGTATTGACCCAGGCTTCGGCTACTAGCATCCGGTCACGGCCATATTCATCTAGCACTTGGCGCCATTCGCGATAAATATCGTGGACTCCCGGCTGGTTAAAGAACGGCCCCACATCGAGGGCGCGTCCATTGTCGCTATTCGGGCCTTCGTAATTTAGGCGATCCGGCCCCACCAAGTCATCGGGCAACGCGGGGTCTTTCACTAGGCCATGCGCGACATCTACCCGAAAACCATCTACTCCGCGGTCTAACCAAAAACGTAGGTAGGAGCGGAAAAAGTCGTGAACTTTAGGGTTCTCCCAGTTGAAGTCGGGCTGAGAGGCATCAAAAATATGCAGGTACCACCAGTCCCGGTCGCTAGCTTTACCAGTTAGGGGCTCCACTTTCGACCAGGCAGATCCGCCGAACATAGACCCCCAGTTGTTGGGAGTAGTATCCGCGCATTTGCGGAACATATACATATCGCGCGCCGCATCTCCCGGCTCCGCGGCTAGCGCCTGTTTAAACAGGGGGTGATCCCAAGAAGAATGATTAGGAACCACATCAATGATGGCTTTCATTCCCCGAGCGTGGAGATCGGCGAGTACCTTGTCGAAAGTCTCCAAGTCGCCATATTCGGGATTAATATCCAGATAATCGGATACGTCGTAACCAGTGTCGTGTTGGGGAGAAGGATAGAAAGGAGAAAACCAGACCGCATCAATCCCCAGTTTTTCCAGGTAGTCCATTTTTTCCAAAACCCCGGCCAGATCGCCGATCCCGTCCCCGTTAGAATCGGAAAAAGAACGGGGATAAATCTGATAGATGGCGGCACTACGCCACCACTGATCCCAGTCACCTCGTTGCACGCGGCTCATTTTCTTCTCCTCTGTGGTTGTTTAAACAGTCTTAGTCCTCACTGCCTTTGCGGCGACGCCGACGGGCTCGGCGCGGACGAGGCTGGCGTTGCGTACCGGCACCTTGGTGGCTATCGCGTTCCCGACGCCGATCGCGTCCATTCCGGGATCCTTTACCCCGTCCGCCTCCAGAGCGACCGCGAGAATTTTGCCCGCGCGGGGAGCGCCCGCGACCGCGCCCATGTCCACCGGTTTCCCCTAGGTCTTCGAGCTTTTCGGCGGCGAGACCGGCACGTTTACGCATCGAACGCGGCAAGCGCCCGCCCGCGTCCTCGGGAATATCCAAATCGGTATAAAGGTGAGGACTGGTGTGGTAGGTTTCCACCGGTTCTTCTATTCCCAGGGAAAGCTCTTTATTTATCAGCTTCCAGCGGGGAACATCATCCCAATCTACGAAGGTAATCGCGGTTCCGGAATTACCGGCGCGACCAGTACGCCCAATGCGGTGGATATAGGTTTTGGCATCCTCGGGGCACTGGTAGTTGATCACATGGGTTACATCATCGACATCAATACCGCGCGCCGCAACATCGGTAGCTACCAGCACATCGACTTTTCCGTGTCTAAAAGCCCGTAGTGCCTGCTCGCGGGCACCCTGTCCTAAGTCGCCATGCAAAGCTGCGGTCGCGAATCCCCGTTTGCCGAGATCTTCCGCAACCCGAGCAGCAGTCCGTTTAGTGCGTGTGAAAATAATGGTGAGGCCGCGCTGGCGCGCCTGCAAAATCCGAGCTACTACCTCAATTTTATTGAGGGCGTGGCAGCGGTAAATCACTTGCCGCGTGGTTTTTACCGTGGCGCCCTGGTCATCGGGATCTTGTGCCCGAATATGAGTGGGATGCGACATATAACGCCTGGCTAAGGCCACTACTTCCCCGGGCATAGTGGCTGAAAACAGCATAGTGTGGCGATTTGCGGGGGTGCGGGAAAGTAGCACCTCTACATCGGGGAGGAACCCCAGATCGAGCATTTCATCGGCTTCATCGAGCACCATAGTGCGTACTGACGACAAGCTCAGATACCCCTGTTTCATGAGGTCAATCAGCCGTCCGGGGGTGCCGACTACAATCTCGACTCCTCGTTTTAGATCCGCAACCTGGGGTTCGAAAGCGCGTCCCCCATAGATTTCACAAATGCGTACCTTGCGGCGGGCAGCTGCCTGTGCGGTTTCTCTTGCCACCTGGATAGCCAGCTCCCGAGTGGGGAGCACAATCAACGCTTGTGGATGGCCGGGATCTAGCAAATCTTCGAAACCGTCCTCATCTGGGCCCACCACGTCCTCTAGCACTGGGAGCGCAAACCCTAAGGTTTTACCAGTGCCGGTCTTCGCCTGCCCGATAATGTCATGGCGCTCTAGCGCTACTGGCAAAGTGAGGGCTTGAATCGGGAAGGGATGCACGATTCCGGCATCTTTAAGCGCCTGGCATTGCGGAGCCGAGACCCCGAAATCAGCGAAAGTTTTTTCGGAAAGATCCATAGAGGAATCGCCCACCACATCGGCTTCCGCCTGTTGAATCTGTGGCTCATGTGCTGCGGAAGTGTCAGCGATTCCACTGGTTGCTTGGATATTTTCTTCAGTTGTCAATCGAATACCTTTCACGGGGATTTTCCCCTGGAACTATGGAGGTAGCCGATCGCAAAAAATCTTGGCTCTCCGCTAGAGAGGCCGGGGCGAGGCGCCCGGAAAAAATACTTCAGTTACGAAAACGATCGGTCAACCCGTCTTCTTCTCTTCTATCCTATCCCACCGTTTCGCAGGGTAAACAATAGGGGTAACGCAGCTAACAGTTAGTTAGAAGCCATTTTGATAGTTAGAAGCGTCTGGAGCCGTTGAAAAGCGAGAATCAAATCCGCAAGCGCGTTAGTCTAAGAGGGTGAGTGACGCACAAAGACTGGGACTTATCGGATACTTCACCCTGGCTATGCAGCAGCGGTTAGCAAAAGACGCTTCGCTGTGCCCCACGGTGGATCAAGAAATCGCTTTAGGGCAAATGTCGGCGCGAGCTTGGGAAAACTATGAAAAAGTAGCCCAGGTCAGCCAAAACGTTGGGGTTGAGCTGCCAGAAGAGATGAAGCAATATCTGGGGCTGACCGTTCAGCTAGAGGAACGCCTGCGGCCCACTGATTGGTACGAACGCCTCGTTAAAAGCTACGTAACGATTGGGGCGATGGCCGATTTTAACCGCAGCTTAACTGCGGGACTTTCCTCGCAAGCACAAGCCGAACTCTCCGAGGTCGCGTGGGATTGCGGGCAAGAAGGATGGGCGGTGCCGGTAATCACGCAAGCGTGTGCCACTCAAGTGACGGTACCAGCGCGGCTGTCTCTGTGGGGACGGCGGGTGCTCGGAGATGTGCGTTCTACTTTCCGCCAGGCCATCGTGGGCTATCCCGAATTAACGGCTGAGGGCGGAGAAGATATCCCCGAGGCGATCAAGGAACATCACCGCCTCCGGATGGAGCGTACCGGGCTGAAGGCTTAAAGCCTTTGGAAGCTATAACGCCCCGGTAGGCTTGATATAACCCGGATAGATACCGGGTGTCTGCTAAGCGCCAGCCGCTACCGAACTTCTGGTAGCGGCTGGGAACCTTGCGGGCACCGGCAAGCCGATTAGATCGCTTAGATCGGGTGCTTAGCCGATTCCGAATCCCACCCGCTGCGGTTGCGTCTCGCTTATCTGGCAGTAGGCAATTAAGTGCGGGTTGATAAGTACCTGCTGACCCTGCTTATTGGTTAGCGATAGCAACTCTTCGGGTTTATCTAAAGCTGCCTGCAAGGTGGCTTTAACCTGGTCAGCGTCCATGGCTACTTCCAGTTCCAAAGTTTTGGCTACGCCTTTAAGTCCCAGTGAGATATTCACGTTTTCCTCCGTTTAGCAATCTTCTAGGCTTATCCTACCTGCTCGCTACCGGGCTATGCCCGCTTGCTTGCTAACAGCTAAAGCTTTAGGGATGCTCCTGCTTGTTAGCAGTCGCCTCCTATGAACATGATGTCTGTGCGAGTTCCAGCTGTGAACGGAAAACTCCCAGGATATTTGCGGTGAAGTCGAACCAGGAACCAGGAAATCACGGCAGGCAAAGAAAGCATTAACGACACCGAAGTTTTTTCTATAATTGTTTATATGGCAACCTTTACTCTGCGCGCAGTTCCTTTCCCGGTGGAATTGGAGTTACCTGAGCTAGGCGAAAAGGAAAAGCAGATACTTGGCAAGCTGCAATCTGCTAGTTCGCTAATAGTTAGAGGAGCGGCCGGCAGCGGAAAAACCATTTTAGCTTTGGCAGCTATGGAGCAACTTTTCTGCCACCACAGCCAGATAATAGGAATAGCTCCTTCCCGTTCGCGAGCAGAATATTTAAACACTGCCAGGATCAGTCGGAAACTCCCTATTTCCCGTCCGTTCATTACCCCTACCGCCTTGGCCTTCCAAGTGCTTAAAGATTTTGCTAGCGCGCGCCGCGAACAACTTCCGGAACCGGTACTGCTGACCGGATCACAGGAAGATGCCCGGATTCATGAACTGTTAAGTCAGGTAGATGCGCCTTGGCCGGAATATATTGGCTCCGAGGTAAGGCAAACTGATTATTTTTGCTCTGAAATACGTACCCTGTTCGCCGCTTGTGCTCATTGGGATATCAGCGCTCAACGTTTAGATGAGTTAGGGCGCGAACTCGCGGTTCCCGAGTGGCAGGCGGCAGCGGTATTACTTAGTCAATACGAACCGTCTTTTAAAGACAACAGCTGGGATGCCGCCCGAATGCAAGATCGCGCGGGGCAAGTTTTAGGTGGTTGGGAACAAGATGCGGCTTTACTATCACCTCCCCAATTACCGGAGTGGGTAGTGGTAGACGACCTGCAAGATTGCCCGGCTTCTACCGTGCGGCTGTTAACGGAAATGGGCAAGCGAGGCACTAAAATCTTCGCCCTCTACAACCCCGACGTGGCAGTGGAAACTTTCCGTGGGGGATATCCGCAAGGGGGTAGCTATCTAGCCGAACAGCTAAATTGTCCCCAGGTGACGCTAGAGGAATCTTTCCGGGAGACTTCGGGAGGGCTACAGCTTACAGATCCGCTTAGCCACCAGGTAGAGTGCGATAGTGCGCGCGAACAAAAATTTGCAGAGTTTTCTACTGTTTCCTCCCAGGCGCGGGCGATTGCCGAATACTTGCGCTATCAGCACTTAACCCGACAAGTTCCGTGGGCAGAGATGGCGGTTATTGCTCGTAATCGCTCCCAAATAGACGAGATAGTTTCGCTTCTACGGGGTTTGGAGATTCCAGTAAACGAGCGTCAAAGACCCATACTTTTTAAAGCTAACCACGTTACGGGTGCCTTACTATCGCTTTTTACTTTGCCAGGACAAAGCGAGCTCGCCAAACAGTGGGGAAGGGGTAATCCCGAGATTTCCTCTGTAGATGAAGTTTCCTGGGCCCCCTCACAATATTTGTTAGCTGACAAGGTAATTTCCCCGCGGGGGAAAGCGATTAGACACCTACTTCGCTCTCCGCTTTTTTCTCTAGACTCCCTGCAGATGCTGCGTTTGGAGCGTTCGTTAGTGCGCGCCGGTATCGGTGTAGAAGCAAAAATAGAAGATTTTTATGCCGCCATCGGCACCCCCCATTTCCCGGTCACCCAGGTAGAGATGGTAGAGGGCGGGCAAATCTATATTCGCTGTCATCAAGTTTTAACTGCAGCAATAGCTCAATTGGATCAGCCTCCACTGGTGGTGCTAGACAAAATTTGGACGTTATTGAATCTAGAAGATTCGTGGTGTCAGCGAGCACTTGCCGGAGAAGAGTTCGCTGATCAAGCTTTAGATGCGGTTATTGCCTTAGTTCGCCATGCAGAGATTTGGTCGCAGCGTCACTTAAATGCCAATATGAGTGACTACTGTGCGGTGCTCTCGCGGCAAACTCAAGCCGAGGACGTACTTACCGATACCCATGGGATAGGTTCGGCGGTAGCTTTGGAAACCGTGTTTTCCGCGGCGGGTCGCACCTGGGACACCTGTGTAATCATCGGGATGCAGGACGGACAGTGGCCAGTTATCTCCGAGCGAGGTTCTCTGCTGCGTTCGGGGGAAATCTCTGATTTTCTCCATGCTACGGCGCTGCTTAGTCCCACGGGAAAGCTACAGTTAGCTCCCGGAGAGTCCCGCAGTCGTGCCCTCGAGAGGGAACGATCCCTCGCTAGGTGTGCCCTTAGCCGTGCCCGCAGCAATATATTGGTTACCGTGCGCTGCGACGCTGAGGATAACCCTTCGATATTTTTTGATAATCTGCGTGCCCACTTGGAAAATAGCAAGTTTTCTGGCGCGCAATACCTGGGTGCTGATTGGGATCAACAACTAGGAGCGGACACCGACCCGGAAAACAGAAACCGGGGCGGACATCAGCTATTTCCATCTTTGCGTTCCTTGGTGGGGCATTTAAGGGGGGTACTCGCCGGCAAGACGGATGATGCAACTCGTAAAAAAGCAGTGGAAACTTTAGCCTATTTAGCTTCTCAGGGGGCGCGGTTTGCTAACCCTGATACTTGGCGTCAGGTGGGAATAGATAATAGCTGGTGGACGAATCCCGCCGGATTAAAATCTGCCGCTGGCCGAGCAGTAATATCCCCCTCTGCCTTAGAGGACTTGAACGAATGCGAATTTCGCTGGCTGCTCTCGCGGCGGGGAGGGCAGAAAGTCGAAGCTACTGGTAACGCCGCTTGGGGAACTCTGGTGCACCAGATTGCTGAAGAGATGACGGATAGCAGCCTGCAGGAGCGCCTGGCGTTCTTTTACGCTAACTGGCCGCAAGAAACAGAAGCTTTCTTTTCTCGCCAAGACGGGAAAAAACGAGAAGAAATGGTGCGTCGTCTCAGCCGCTATTTAGATGATCATCAAACCCCGGCGGTAACCGAAATAAGCTCCTATGCGGTGGTATCCGACTTAGCGATGGTGGCCGCCCGGTTAGATCGCCTGGAAGCTGGCGAGGACGGGATTAGAATCGTTGATTTTAAGACAGGTAAAACGGTTCCTACCGCAAGAGAATTAGCTGACCATTTACAGCTGGCCTGCTACCAACTGGTTTTAGAAGCTGCTCTCCTAGGAGGTGATAGCCGATCCCGGCAGATGCTGGCACCACTACTAGCGCAGACACCAGAGCAGATTCAAAGCGCCAGTTTGATCTATCTGTCCAAGCACAAGCGGAAAGCTAGGGGAGAAACCGACTACGAAGAAATCCCGAAGGAAATGGTGCAAGCCCCATTAACTGAGGAGCAAAAAGGATTGTTAATAAGCAATATTATCCAGGCGGCAAAAGTGGTTTCCGGGTCGGTATTTCGCGCGGTTGAGAACCAACGCTGTGACCGTTGTTCCTTGCGTTCTTGCTGTCCTCTACAGGCTGAAGGAGAACAAGTGCTATGAGTAATATCCAACAAGTTAGGTACTCGCCAGCGCAGATAGCTAAAGCCATTGGGCAGTATCGTCCGAACGCAGATCAAGAAAAAGTTATTACTGCCCCGGTTGATCAACCGATGATGGTCATTGCCGGAGCGGGTGCGGGAAAAACGGCTACCATGGCGTTTCGAGTGGTTTACCTGGTGGCCAACGGTTTGGTAGCTCCCGATCGGGTGCTGGGACTAACTTTTTCAAATAAGGCGGATGCAGAACTGGGAAGCCGCCTGACTGACAATCTGCAGGTTTTGGCAGCCAACCCCGATTTTTCTGAGGTGGCGGAGGTATTAACTGATCCGGAGACCGGCGGCACCATCCTGCCCGTAACTTCTACCTATAATGCTTTCGCGAATCAGATAGTGCGCCAATATGGTTCTCGACTGGGGATTTCTCCGGCCTGCATACTACTAGATGAGGCACGCCGCTGGCAGATCATGTATGAGATCGTCAGCACTTGGCCAGGGGATTTGACTACCGATAGCAGTATTGCGACCACGGTCAGTAGGGCTTTAGCTATCGGTTCTCAGGTACGCGACCAGCTATTGGACATAGCGCAGGTGCGGGCGGGACTAGCCCAGATGCGGGAACTTTATAGCTTAGGCAGGCCGAAAGGAAGATCCCAGAAACCCAATGCTAATATGCAAAAATTCCTGGATTCTCTAACCCATAGGGGTGAATTGCTGGATATTTTCGCAAGCTATGAGGAATACAAGAAAGAAAATGGTTACCTCGAATACGCTGATCAAATCTACTATGCGGCCATGTTGGTTGCGCGTTTCCCAGATATTCGAGGTACGCTGCGGCAACGCTATGACGTGATACTGCTTGATGAGTTTCAAGATACTTCAGTGGCGCAGCTGAGACTGTTTTCTACTATTTTTGCTGGTAAAGGAGCTATGGCGGTCGGTGACCCTAATCAGGCTATCTACGACTGGCGAGGTGCCTCCGAGCTTTCTATGCAAAATTTCTTAACCGAATTTGGAGTTCCGCCTGAAGAAATGACCAGCCATATTCAAGATATGCCGGTTACCTATCGCAACCGCGAAGCGATTCTAGAGGCAGCCAATCAGGTAGTGGCGCCGTTAAGTAAACTCGCAGCAGGAGAAAAAGCCCAGCAAGTTGAGCAGCAAATTCGTTCCTTGATTCAGGTGCCTAATCCGGAATATGGATTCGATCCCGCCCCCTCCCCGGAGGTCTTTGCCGCTCCCGCGTCCTCGGTAAAGGCAAAAGAACTAGTTACTTGTCCGCAAAAGCGAGATGACCCCGGTAAAGTCCATCTCTATTTCGCGCAAGACTGTGAAGAAGAAGCGGAATTAGTGGCAGATTTTTTTGCCGAGCGCTGGGGTGAAAGAGACAAAATAGCTCTCAAGAATAAGCAGCTCCCACCGCAAAAGCAGGAAAGCCTACCTACCGGAGCAATACTGCTGCGTAAGCATTCCCAAGGGCCAGTAATCACTCAGGCTCTGCGTAGACGGGGACTTCCAGTAGAAATTACCGGGGTCGCTGGTCTCATCTATGATCCGGCAGTTGCCGATGTGATCGCGGCACTGCAAGTATCCGCAGATGCCGGACAAGGCGATTACCTCATGCGACTAATCATTGGGTGCGGCGTTAGCCCGGCAGATATTGACCTGTTGTGGAGATGGGCGCGGCATTTGGCTAACCCAGATGACATTCCCGATATAAATCCGCAAGCCTTCTTGATGGATGCGTTAGATAACCTACCGGAAGCGGGATGGACATCTGCGGGAGCCGGTAGCGGATTTAGCGCCGAAGCACATCGCCGCCTGAGTATTCTCCGTGCCCAATTAGCTACGGTGCGCCGCCATATCCATGACCCGCTCGGTCTATTAGTACAACGCACAATTTTTGCCCTAGGTTTGGATCTCGATGTCAAAATCCGTCCAGATGGGGGAGTGTCTGAGCGTTGCCTGGCAAGTTTCGTGAAAATTGCCCGCGAATATGAAGCCACCGGAGTTAGCGCAAATCTGCACAGCTTCTTGGATTGGCTCCGGCTTGCTGATGAACAAGGCTCCGGCCTCGACATGCCACTACAGGAACCTAACCCGAATGCTATTCAATTGATGACTATCCATGCCGCTAAAGGCTTGGAGTGGACGTGGGTGGCGATTCCCGGACTCGATGAAAGTCGTACCCACCAGGGAAACCTTCCCAAAGCTCCCTTCAAAGCGGGGAACGGCAAATGTAGTGAATCCTCCTGGATTACCGATGTCGCGATGATTCCCTATGACTTGCGTCCCGATAAGGAAGTGCTGCCAACTATTGAGCGTGGCTTGGAAGAAAGCGGTTATGACTTTGAAGGAGAGGCTTATTCGGATAATCCCAAAGTGCTAGAAAGCTATAAATGTGCCTTGGGCTTTACCTCGCAGTTAGCTGACCGACGTCTAGCCTATGTAGCTTTTACCCGCGCGGAGTCAGAACTGCTAATTGGTGGCAGTGCGCATACCGCTACCGCCGTCACCGAACGCGTACCCTCCCAATTCTTGGTGGAAATAGATTCCACCGGGAAAATGCGCGAACTCCGTAACCGGGAGCCGGCAGGAGATGGCGATGAATGGACGCCCGTACCGAGCGAAATACTCTGGCCGACCTCTCCGTCTGTGCAGTTATCGCGGCTTTCAAATGCTGCAAACGAGCTGCGGACGCTAATAGATAATGCGCACAGTGATAGCTTGCTGCATAGTTTGCTATCTGCAAAAGATACCGAGGAAATACTAGCTTTGGCTGACAGTCATTCTCCTTGGATGCAACAGGCGGTACAGCTAATTCGCGATGAACAAACTGAAAACGAAATTCGCGGCCAAGTGGAGCTTCCAATTTCCAGCGGTGTTACCAGGGCGCGTCGATTACAAGAGGATCCGGCGGGCTTTGCATTGAGTCAGCGGCGTCCGCTGCCAGAATTTCCTACCGGAGGCGCTACTTTAGGGACTTTATTCCACGAATGGGTAGATCAGGAACTGCGGGGATCTGTTTATTCCTTGCCCCAGGATTTAGATAAAGGGCTGGCCAAATCGCTACGGAGATTACAACAGAAATGGAAATCTGGAACCGTACACCCTGATCGCGGTTGGGAATATCTGGAATCCGAGATTGAATTTGCGGCGCCGCTGGCGACAAAGCTCGTCGCCCGCATTGATGCGATTATGCGTAACCCCGCTACCGGTAAACCCGCGATTATTGACTGGAAAACCGATTCGTTAATCTTTGATAGTTCCGGCAAGATTGCCGCCGAGAGCGAAGAGAAGGTGGCAAACTATATGCGGCAAATCAATACCTATCGCTTGGTTTACGCTGATTCGCTGGGGTTGCGCTTGGAAGATGTGGAGGCGGCACTTTATTTTGTACGCTACGACTTACTATGCCACCTGGACGATTGGAGTGAGCGTCTGAACCTTCCCCAAAAACTCGAAGAGCTATTTCCGGAGCTGATTTAAGCGTTCTAGGAATATCTACTCGTTTTCGTTAGCTGATGAGCCAGCAGCCACGGGTTCGTCCTCGTCTGCGGATTCTTCCTTAGTCGCTAGCGGCTGAGCAGCAGCAGGGGAGTTTTCCGGGTCATCGCTGGTGGTGTCTTCTGGGGTCTCTAGATTTTTCTGGGTAGATTCATCGCGGAGGACGGGCAACAACCCGGTACTATCTAGGGTGTCTGCTAGCTGCGAGATTAACTCGCGAGCGTCGGTGATGATGTCTTCACTATTTTGGTGTACCCCGTGCATGAGCCATTCCAAGAGCACTAACTCCGAATTAAGCTCAATTCGCGCGTTAAGCTGGGGATCTTCGTAAAGCCGGAGTTTTCGATACTCCTCTAGGACGGTTTTGGCGAATTCGTCTGAAGATGAGGAAACTACCCAGGCTAAGTCGCGGGCAGGATCGCCGAATCTTGCCTGTCCGAATCCGGTGAGGCCACTGATAACTTCTTTGTCTATATATAGGTAGTTTTCTTGTAAATCCGCGTGGATAAAAGCACTTGCGAAACGCCAGAGGGAAATATCTTCTAAGCGTTCCTCCCAACGTTGCCACAGCCGGGGCGGTACGGCGTGGGTAGGGGCGGCTTCGTCTAACAAACTTAGCCAGCGTCTGCGAATCTGGTCAGCAGAAAAAGTTGGCCGCTCGGCGGCCTGTAGAACCCGAGCCGGAAGCTCATGCAGAGCAGCTAGCGCGGCCCCGAGGGAGGCGGCAAGTTTATCTGAAACCGTTAGATCTTCTGCGCGAGCGGGCCGGCCAGGGAAAGCGGGATGAACGAGGGCGTGCTTTCCACCCACTATCCGTACCGTGTGGGATGGCCAGGGTAGGCAGAAGGGCAGGCGCGCGCCATCATGGGAGAGCGCCTGCATAATCTGAGTTTGGGTTTGTAGCTGATTGTCAGCATGCTCAGTGGTAGGGCAGTTGACTAGCCACTTGCGTTCAGCGGTATCTTGAACTGCGCATACCCGTAGATCTTCGGTTTTAAATCGGGGTGAGCATAGCGAAACGAAGTCGGTTTCGGGTAGCGCAGCGGCGGCCATTGCGGCTAGGGGAAGGAAATCATCCATGTCATTCACGGTTTTAGGTTATCAACTAAGCCACGTTTGTGGGTTGAAGCAACCGGAATAGCTCCATTTTCGGCTGACCTATATATAGGTAGAGAGCGAAATCTTAAGAGAGAATATTAGGAACCTGGTGTGTTTACCTCTCCCGGAAGAAGTAAGGCGGTGCACGCCGGGAAGATTTTGTGTGGCGCTAGGCACTAAAAGATTTGAAGTGATGAAAAAGTTATTAAATCTAGGTCACAGATTGTAGAGTCTGAGGAAGAAAAACCTGGGTGCTGCCAATACTTACCGGCCGGTAAGTATTGGCGTTACAATTTCGTTACAATTAATAATCTGTCTAACGCTGCAGGTCAAAGAGGCTTATTGGAAGTTGGTCTACTTTCCACCGCATAAGTTTTTGAGAATTGTGACACGCATCACCCGTAAATTAGAGCAATTAGCTTGCTTTCATTTGACCGGGTGGTAATATTAATACCAACAAGAAAGAATTCAGGTCGTGAGGGAGACTGAAATGGACAAGGGAACTTCGATCAAGAAGATGGCCGCGTGCGGAATCGCTGCGGCAGCGTTGATTCCTGCTGGCGTGCTCACCGCACAGGCTGCCGAAGGGCTGTCCAATGAGGGCGTTGAGACCACCGTTCAGATTCAGGCTCGTACGACCGAGGTTAGCGGCAACCTAACCGCTAACGATGTTGATGCTACGGCCTATGCGGCCAACAATCTCTCCGCGATTGACCGCATGGGCGGCGCCGGCTCCCTCGCCGGAATTGTTATCTTGGGCGGTATCGGTGCAGCCGGTGCTATTAGCCTTACACGTTCCTTTATGATCGGGTAGATCCTCTTACTACCTGAGAAACCCCGGGCATCCCTCAACTGCCCGGGGTTTTTTGTACCCGGAAAAAGGGGTGGAAATAAACATAAGTTTTATGTTGGGGGGACTTTCTCCGTTTTTGGGATCCTGCGGAATAAGGATTGCTGACTCGGCCTGGTATTGTCTCTTAGCTCCGGGATGGCACTGATAGGATAAAAGCAAAAAGGACTTTAGATGGTTTCCTCTCAAATAGATCCATTTGCGCCGGCAGGAGTGAAGTTTCGTCCGGTTTCCCTGGAACTTATTAAGGTACGCCTAGCAGCGGTCGCACTCGTTCTGGTTTGCTTCATAGCCGTGGCGATAATTCTTTTTTTCGTCCTCCCCGAAAAGTGGATCGGTCTAATATTGATCGCGCTGGTGCTGGCAATAGCCCTCTGGCTGATATGGCTAATTCCACGGCAAGTGCGCGCTATGGGCTGGGCAGTTACGGGAACTGACTTGCAGATTCGCAAAGGGATTATGTTCAAGTCCTTAACTGTGGTTCCCTTGGGCAGACTGCAGTATGTAGACGTAGAAGAAGGCCCCGTCGCCCGTCATTTTGGGATCGCGCAGGTAAAACTGCATACTGCCTCCGCGTCGACAGACGCAGAATTGCCGGGAATTCCGCGTGAACAGGCCGCGCAACTGCGGGAAGAGATTTCTGAACTTGCCGAAACCAATCTTGAGGGTATTTAGATGGGCGATCAATACCAGGCATTAACAAATGAAAACTCTTCGGGATATTCCGAGGACAACACTGCTACAGCTGATAACAGACAGCATTCCCTGACCGTGGCCGATGCTGTTAGTGCCCCTGCCGGTCGAGCAGAAGAATCTACTTGGCGACGAGTACACTGGCTCACCCCGCTCCTGCAAGTGTGGCAGGCTCTGGTGATCATCGTGGTAGTCGTCCTAACCCAGTCGCTCAATAACGTGATCATGCTGATCAAGAACCTCCGGGAAAACGTACCGGGACATCCGGGGATATTGCTGCTAGTGATTGCGGTACCGCTGGCGATGCTAGCGCTGTTAATCATCTACCTGTATTTCGCTTGGCGAGCGACCTCTTGGAAAATAACCGCTACCGACGTGCAGTATCGCCGCGGGATTTTCTTTAAAAAGCACCGGAAGATTCCCCTAGATCGAGTGCAATCAGTAGATGTCTATCGGCCGTTAGCTGCCCGTATATTTGGCTTGGGAGCCTTGCGTGTGGAGTCGGCAGGTGGGCAAGGCTCCCGGGTAGAAATACAGTTCCTCGCCAACAAATATTTAGATCGAGCACGCCGGGAGGTAGTTGCTCGCATAGCTGGGCGTTCCCTCACTGATGAAACCTCTCATCAGACGGGAGCTGAAGGCTTGGTCGGCACGGATCTTTTTGCCGAGGACGATTATCACTTAGCCGCAGACGAGTATGAAGTCTATCGGGTTTCACCAGGACGCCTGATAGCCTCAGTGCTGCTGACTTCCGAAGTTGTTTGGCTGCTAATAATGTCACTAATTGTAGTAATCTGCGTGGTCGTTCTTTTCTTTATGGCGGATCTGACTGTGGAGGGGATAGCCGTGGGGAGTATTATTCCCACCATTATTTCCATTGGAATTATTCCCCTAATGATACTGTCTTATGCCTGGTCACGTTTTAACTCCGGTTTCAATTTCAGTGCCAACATTACCCATGACGGTATCCGGGTCACCTCGGGTCTGCTTGCGCTCAAATCCCAGACTTTGCCACCGGGACGGATTCACGCAATTCGTTTTCTACAACCTTTATTGTGGCGACCTTTTGGCTGGTGGCAAGCTGAAGTTACCCTCGCCGGTCACGGCGTGGAAACCAGTGGCAACCAAAAGAAGCAAGCTGCCGATAACCTGCTGTTGCCAGTAGGAACTCTAGAGCAGGCAAAAATAATTTTAGAAATGGCGATTCGGGATTTAGGGATTAACGAGGGCGCAGAAAGGGAAAAGCTGCTGCAGGAGGCTTTTGACGGTACGAACTCAGATTCGGTTGCCTCTTTCACTACCATTGCTAAAAAAGCCCAGATAATGGATCCTTTCGCCCGTTTTCGCCGTGCCTTTGCTGTTACCGACACCGTGCTGATCTACCGTGATGGATGGATACGGCGCAAAGTTACCTTTGCGCCCCACGAACGCGCGCAATCGGTAACTACCAGCGCTGGTCCCGTGCAGCGGCATCTGGGAGTGGCCGGGGTGCGCCTAGACCTGGTACCCGGCACTGCCACTATGAAGGTTAAGCATCTAGATGCACAGGTGGCAGCTCAGTTAGCTAAGGACGAACTGGCCGCCTCGAAAGTGCGCTCCCGGGTGGAACCAAACGCCCAGTGGGCGGAACGCATGCTGCAAACCCTCCGCCCCATAGGACAGTAATTGCGTCACTGCCACGAGCCGGGCTGGCTCGATAAAAGCACTCCGGGGACTCCATGACCTGCTACGCAGGTCAAGCTCCTCTCGTATCTTTTATCGGCCGCGCCCCGGATTGCCAGTTGCTGGCACTACTAGCGCGGAAAATTTTTCTTCCTGCCGAAGATTGGGGAAACCTTGTGCTGTTTGTCGAATTCTTATGCCACCGCACCTGCTCAGATAAAACTTAGGCAAACTGGAATGCTGAAGTTACCCGAGTCTAGTACTATGTCAATCCGTATGATTGGTTTTGAGGTGAGATGGTATGCAACAGTTTGAGAATAATATCTTGGACACTGCATTGCTGCTCGAAGGGGGAGGGATGCGGGGTAGCTACACCGCGGGTGCCATAAATATGCTCCTGGAAGCGGAAATCCACTTGAATTATGTCGCGGGAATTTCTGCAGGTGCTACCAACTTGGTGAACTATTTAGCTCGTCTTCCGCAGCGTTCAAAGCGCTGCTTTGTGGATATTAGTTCTGACCCCGACTTTGGCGGATGGAAAACGGTGCTAAAAGGTAAGGGGATTTTCGACACTCACCACATGTACTACGACCTGACCGAGCCTGGGGGAATGCTCGAGCTAGACTATGTGCGTTTCGCAGCAAATCCAGCCGAATGGCGGATAGGTGTATACAACGCGCAACGCGGAGAGGAAATATATTTTTCCCAGAATCAGGTGGATTCGGAGCAAAAGCTGACTCACGTATGCAAGGCTTCGGGATCCATGCCTATAGCTACCCCAGTCACTTATATAGCAGGTGAGGCCTGCATGGACGGAGCGATAGGCCCCAGCGGTGGAATTCCCTTGGACGTGGCGCAGGCAGATGGTTACGAAAAGTTCCTGGTTCTGCTGACCCGACCGCGGGAATACCTGAAAGAAAATCGCCTACCCGATTTGGCTTATCGCTGCTTGCTAGCGCGGTACCCGAAGGCTGCTCAGGCTCTTATTGAACGCCCCATAAATTACAACCGAACCCGAGCCGAACTAGAACGTTTAGAGTCCGAGGGTAAAGCTTATGTGTTCTATCCGCAGCATATGGGGGTGGCGAATTTTGAAGATAATCCCGCCAAGCTGGAAGAAAATTTCGCCGCCGGATACGAACAGATGCGAAGGGAACTTCCAAAGGTCAAAGAGTTCTTATGGGGGTGAATCTGAGCGGGTATCCCTGATCTGAATCCGGGGATGAACGCGCAAGACCTATGGAAACCCGGATTCTTTCGCGTGGGATTTCAGATGGACAACAGCATGCACTGTCAGAATTGCAACACAAGGTTATGATTACAAGATGAAAGATAGCTGTCGGGTGCTTACTCGTGACGTAAAGCGGATTTTCGCGGTTCCGCGATCCCTGATTATCGTCATCGGTATCTTGGTCACCCCAGCCCTGTACACTTGGCTGAATATTTTGGCCTTTTGGAACCCCTACAACGCAACGGAAAACCTCCCCATTGCGGTAGTGAATAACGATGTGGGAACGGAATCCTCACTGACTGGTCAGCTAAATGTTGGCGACCTGGTAGTTGACAAATTGTCAGAGAATAAGCAGCTGGGCTGGCAGTTTACAGATCAAGCCACAGCCAATCACAAAATCAGAACCGGGGAAGTTTATGCGACTTTTGTCATCCCCAAGACCTTTAGTAAAGATTTAGTCGATATTTTCAGCGGCCAACTCCATCAGCCGACCATCGCATACAACGTAAATGAAAAGAAAGGCGCTATTGCCCCTAAAATTACCGATGCGGGATCAAATGAACTCGATATTCAAATCACCTCAACTTTCCGGGGCAAGGTAGGCGAGGCCATTGCGCAAGCTTTGCGCGACGGTGCCCTAGAGATCGACATAAATGTTGCTGATGCTCAGGGCAGTGCTTTAGATGCCTTGGGCGGCATTAACCGGGATCTGGCCGATGCGCAAGGCACCTTGGATTCCGCCAGTGCATCTTTGACAGGTTCCTTACAGACTATGAAAAAAGTCCGGGCTACGCTGGCTGCAGCTGACCCGGCATTGGCTGATGTTTCCGCGGCTTTGAGCGACGCGCAAGATGTTTTAGGGACAGTCGTCTCCGATGCTTCCGAGTTTGCTGCCCAGGCGGGACAAGCCAGTATTAGCGCCCAAAAAGCACTCAATGAATCCTCAGCGGCCGCGGATTCAGCGGTCTCGAATGCGACAAATAAACTCGCCGAAATAGACTCGCAGCTGCAATCCGGCATTAAAAGAGCGGATACTTCGATTGAGAAAATGCGTGAGCAGATTGCGATTTTAGAAAGATTCCCGCAGACACAAAAGCTCGCTGCGAAGTTGAAATCTCAGCTGGACGAGATACAGGATCTGCTCGACAAGGTCGGGAAAACCGGTTCGGATGCTACCAAGGCTAGCAAGGATTTGCAGGCACTGATGAAATCCTTTAATCAGTCTCTGACGGACGCGCAACACGGCTCCACTGGTTTGCGGGAGCAGTCCACTCGAACCGCATCTCAGTTAAACTCCCAGGTGACGCAACTGTCGGCGCAGTTGGGAGCCATCAACTCCGCGGTGGGCACCGCGCGGATTTCCCTTAAAGAAATTTCTACACTGACCCACGGGATCGATGACCAGATTAGGGATACCCAAAATGTGCTTGATCAGATGCAGGACAACCTGAACCTGCTGTCCAATACGGCTAGCGGGGCGCAAACCGATGTGGCGACTCTGGCTACCGCGCTCCGGACGGGACCCTTGGAAACAGTCATTGGGCTCGATCCGACCAATATCGGACGCTACCTAACCTCACCAGTAAAATTCGACCAGCAGACGCTCTTTCCCATCAACTCTTATGGTTCGGGAATGGCGGCCATGTTCCTCAATCTCTCCCTGTGGATTGGTGCGCTCATCCTGGTCATAATTTTCCGGGTAGAAGTCGATAAAGAAGGCTTTGACTGGTTGAGTTTGCGCTCGGCTTATCTGGGGCGATTCATGCTCTCCGGGGTGCTGTCCATAGGGCAGGGGCTAATTGTCAGCGTGGGTAGTTTGCTGCTGGGAGTGAAAGCCGCCAACGCTCCCGCTTTCATTGCTACCTCCATGCTGATCGGCCCGTGTTATTTGGCAATTATCTATGCTTTAGCAGCTGCGTTCAGTCACGTGGGACGAGCCCTGGCAATTTTGCTGGTGGTGTTGCAGATTCCCGGCGCCTCGGGCATCTATCCAATCGAGCTCATGCCCAGATTCTTCCGCCAACTGTACCCAATGCTCCCGTTTTCTTACGGCATCGACGCGATCCGAGAAACTATCGGCGGGTTCTATCACGGGCGGTTCTGGCATGTTATGACGATTTTATTGCTCATGAGCGTCACCATGTTCCTGCTAGGGTTTGTGGGGAGGCGTCGTTTCGGTTACTTCACCCAGTTGTTCTACGATGATTTGGCTCGCACCGAACTGGTCGTGAATGAAGACGTTCAGCTACAAAGTCGCGGTTACCGCTTGAGTAACATCATTGCGCTGCTAGCGAACCGGAAAGAATTTTCCACCCGTATCCGGCGACGTCAAGAAGAGTTCAATGCCCGCTATCCCGCTTTGATTAATGGACTGAGCAGCGTGGGGATTTTGGGACTGGTTGTGCTCGGGATGATTTCCTGGCTTACCTCCGCCAGTAAACCAGTGCTTCTGGGGATAGTAGCGGTTTGGGGAGTGGCCATCATGGGGACTCTGGTTGGCGTAGCGGTACTCAAGAGCTCCATCGAACGAGCCGAGAGGCTGTCGCATCTGACGGAAGATGAACTTTTCGAGAGCCTTGCTCGCCAGCGAGAAGCGAATGCTATAAAAACCGAAAATCGGTCGGAGAACCCGAGCAGCGAACATTACCGCAGTCGCAGTAAACGTCGCCTCCTTAGCGCGTCTGTGCGGGCAGACGCTGCGGATGAAAGTACCGAGGAATCGTTGGGCGAATCCGATGCCTCCGCAACCAGTGAGGAGACGCGATGAACGAAGTACTTTTCATTATCCGAGACGACTTTCGTCAGATTCGCAGCAGTATCATGGTTCGGATTTCCCTGGTCCTGTTGATTGTCGTTCCTATGTTCTTCACCTGGTTCAACGTCTTGGCTACCTGGGATCCCTTCTCAAATTCGGGACGGCTGAAGATTGCCGTGGCCAACACCGACGAGGGTTACACCAGCAAAATACTGAACGTCAAAGTCAATGTGGGGGACACGGTACTCAAAGAACTGGCAGTAAATGACCAGTTTGATTGGATAATAACCAGCAAAGATCAGGCTTTGGAGGGTACGCGTTCGGGGGAATATTACGCGACAATTGTGTTACCGGAGGATTTTTCAAAGTCCATGTTTACCTTCTATGCCGGCGGAGCTGCCCCGGCAAATATCACGCTGCACACCAACGAAAAGAAGAACCCACTCTCAGCCAATCTCACCACGCAAGGCGCTCAGGGGGTCACCGCGCAAATCAACACGGCTTTTTCGCAAACCTTGGCAGAAGCCGCCGTGGCTATCGCTGAGGACGTGTCCTCTTATCTAGAGACTGCTGATACTCAGGCAGCTCTGGATCGGCTGAGCAACCACCTCGAAACCCTCTCTGCACAACTGAATTCCGGGGCGAACACCGTTAGTTCTCTGTCTACCTTGATAGGTTCGGCGGTGCCGCTGGCCACCGGAGCAAAACAGCTGGCTGCAGGGGTGCAGGATTCCTTTGAGGAGGCTGTTGACTCCACATTTGATTCCGGGAGAAAAGGTGCTGGCGGAACCACCAATCCCTTCGCATCCGTATCCTCTAGGCTCGACGATGCGGTGAGACTGGCAGAAGGCAATATCTCCGATCTGCAAAAACAATTAGACAAATTGCTGAATTCGGCAACTAGCGCCAGCCAAAGCAGTGCGGACACAGTCGAACAGCTGAAAATCTTGTTGGATAAACAAATCGCTGGTTTCCAACAAACGCGGGACGCACTCGAGCGTGCACTGGGGCCGGACGGGGCGGATTTAGAAGGGAAGGATCCGGCTGTCGACCGCTTGCTGGCCGAGATGGATGCGGCGATTACTCGCCAACAAATCTTGTCGGAGCGACTGGGCAGTATTGCATCTGACCTCCGCAGGGGAGTAACTGTAGATTCTGACCTGAGAAAGAATGCCCGTCAAGCCATAGCAGACGCGCAAAAAGCTATTGCTACTGCTCGATCCAATTTTGAGAAAAACTTACAGCCAAAAATTGAGAGCCTGCGTAAGAACCTGGATTCTGCCGGAAAAAATGTGAAGATTTTCCGTTCCTATCTGCAGGCGGTGCAAACCGATCTGTCGGAAAGTGCGGGCGGGATGATTGCGAGTATGCGTCGCTCCCAAAAGACCTTGGACAATACCGCGAAAAAGATGCGTGACGGAGCCCGCCGCTTGGATCAGGCTCGGGAACAGATTTCATCTGCCCAGTCGCAAGGGGACTTGAAAAAAATCGCCACCACCTTGGGAGCTGACCCCAAAGATTTTGCCCGTCTAATTTCTTCCCCCATAGCGGTAAAACGCAATGCGGTGTTCCCAGTCGTCACTTTTGGGGTAGGGATGACTCCACTATTCACCGTTATCGCCCTATGGGTGGGGGCGCTTCTGGCGGGGGTTTTCCTGCGTACTGATGTTTCTGAGAATGTGGGCAAACGCTACCTGGCCAGTAGGGGAGCCCGGAAAGATCCTGATGCGACCGCTGGGGCAGATGCGAATGCGGAGGAATCGTCCCGGTTGGAAGGGGCAGACACGGAAGCTAGTGAAGCAGAATCGACTCCAGAGGCGAAAACAGCCGCTAAAGCCGCGGGAAAAAAGCCTGTATTTACCGGGGCTCAAGAGTACCTGGGGCGCTACTTTATGTTTTGGGTGATTGGGATGGCGCAATCCACGTTGCTGATGGTTGGGCTGATTGTGTTTGTGGAGATCAAACCAGCCCATCCCTTCCTACTGATCTTGGCAGGATGGGTAATTTCCACCGTCTTTACCGTTATCGTGTATACCTTGGTGGTAGCACTTGCTAATGCGGGTAAAGCCTTAGCGGTGTTGTTACTGGTGTTACAGATTTCTGCTGCTGGTGGAGCATATCCGTTGGAACTATTGCCGCAATGGTTCCAAAACATCAGTCCCTGGCTGCCCGCCACCTATGCGATTAACTTAATGCGTTCGGCTATCGCCGGGATTTATGCGGGGGATTTTGCTTATAACCTGGTGATACTCCTGGTATTCCTGATTCCGAACTTGGTGCTGGGGCTAGTTTTGCGGCGTACGATTGCCGGGCGGATCCACGATATGGCCAAAGAGGTGGAAAAAACGAAAGTCATGTAGCCCGGGCAGGGTGTGCGCGGGGTGGCCGGGCTTTGCCAGTGGAAGGTCGGGAGGAAAAATCCAGCCTCCTCGCGCCCTGGCAGTCCCGCGCCACCGAATCAGCTACGCAGGTTTTCTTTGGCTATGTGGGTGCTGCGGTCAAAGTCCTCAACGTTATTGGCGGAGTTCGCGCCTAAGGGGGAAGAAACCAAAGGCACTTTCTTGAAAGTCAGCGCCGGGTCGTAAGGCATGGGACGCTGGCCTTTGCGGCGCGCGGTGGAAATGATGGTCGCCACCCAGGCCAGGAGCGTCCAGATCGCCAGCACCAGTAGTGCCTTGCCAAATAACAGATCTCCGCCGGCGATCGCGGCGCGGATAGTACGCGCCACATGGGTCATGGGGAGCAGGGGGCTGAGGAACTGGAAGAACCTCGGCGCGGTTTCTACCGGGAAAGTTGCACCGGTGGAGGTAATTTGCAAACACAGTAGGATTACCGAAAGGGCGCGTCCTCGATATCCGAGGGCGGCTACACAGGCTTGGTTTACTGCCACGAATCCAATGGAGGCTAATACTGCTATCAGCAATAGTGCCCCAAAATTTTGGGCATCTAGCTTTAGGAACAGTTGCAGGCCAGTTACTACGGTAACTGCTTGCAGAGCTCCGAAGAGCGACCCGATCGCCATAGATCGGAAACCGCAGCTCCAGAAACTCTCTTCGGGGCGACGCCGTAAATCTAGAGCCGGGAAAATCAAGAAGATCGCAATCCCACCGATCCACAAGCAGAGCGCCATGAAGAAGGGGGCGAATCCGGCGCCGTTATCATGGACCGGGTTTTGACGGATAGATTCCACATCGGCGACTCCACTAGCCGCTTGGGCGACCTTTTGGGCCTGTCCCTTTTCAACGGTAGGCACCTGCTTAGCGCCATCGCGCAGTCCATCTTCCAGGCTGGAAGCACCTGCAGTCAGTTTTCCGATTCCACTCGATAACTGTTTTCCGCCATTGGAGGCTTTGCTCGCCCCTTGGGAAAGGGAATCAAGACCGCCACTGAGAGCATTAGCCCCCGTGCGTAACTGCGCGGAATTCTTATCTAGGGTAGAGGCTCCGGCAGAAAGCTTCTGCACCCCCCGTTGCGCCTGGTCTAAACCATTCGCCAAGGCATAAGTGCCATCTTTTAGAGTCGGCTTTTGCTTTCCGGCTTGGGCGGGCGGAGTGAGAGCGGTTTGCCGGCTCAGCTCCTTAACTCCTTTATCGGCTGCGTTCAGCTTCGCTTTCATTTGCTGCGGGTCAAGCTGGGATAACTTTCCTACCATTTGTAGCATTCCCTGTGCTTGAGCAATCTTTGTCGAAAGTTGTTGCAGGGTTAATCCCTGCTCAGAAGCCATTTTGGCTAGAGCGACGCACTGGGGAAATGTGGGAAGCACTGCGGGAGGTACCTGCGCGCACTGGTCAACTGCGCCCTTAAACTGGGTAAGGAACTGGGCGATTTTTGCGGTATCGACTCCAGAATTTGCTAGGGGAGCCAGCAAATCAATCAACTGGTTCCCATCTTTTGCCAGTTTGCTAACTTCAGGTTGCATAGCAGCTATCTGCTGGTGAATTTGATCAATACCGCCATCAACTTGTTTGGCTCCCGCAGTTAGTTTTGGCATATTCCCATTGAGCTGCCCTAGTCCGGAGCTGAGACTGGAAACCCCGCCGGTATAGGCGGTGATTCCATCCCTTAGTTTCAGGGAGCCATCGCGAATCTTGACACTGCCATCAGCTAATTCGCCTAATCCCACTACTAGGGTATCGGCTCCACTTCCTAACTGATCTCCGCCGTCGGCAAGTTTTCCGGCGCCAGAGGCCGCATCGAGGAACCCATCCTTTAGAGGGCCGGTGGAAAGCAATAGTTGATCGATATATCCGGCGGCGCCCTCAGTAGAGAGCGCCGCTTGGAGAGCTAAAGCTGCCGAGGTGGCCATGGTACCTTGCAGATAGTTCACCGCGTCATCGGTTCGCAGCTCTAATTGAGCCTTTCTCGCGGGAACTTCATTTTCTGGGTCGGCGAGTTTGGAATAAGCACTAGAAAGATTATTGGGGATGAGGAGTAGTGCCTTATAGGTACCATCTTTTAACCCGGATTTAGCTTGCGGTAGGGAAGCTTTCGTCCAGTCGAAACCGGGGGCATCGTCTTTATAGAGTTCTTTTTCCAGGCTGGCACCCAGATTGATCGTCTTTTCGCCATTAGCGCTGATAGCGGTAGCTGGTTGGTCTAGGTTTACCACTGCGGCTTTCAGGAGGTTAACCCGTTGCATCGGATCCTCGTACGCCCAGGTAAACAGCCCGGAATACATTAACGGAATCACCAGGATGCCGAGAATTACCACCAGGTTGGAAAGAGTGTTCCAACGGTATTTCTTCTCCATCGTGCCTCCGAATGTTTTTGACTCACTCATTTTCTAAATGGTTAGGATACCCCTAGGTAATAGGCAGTGTTAACTGTTGTTTAGGCTGGCTTTTCGGTAGTAAACCAGCTTCCAGCGGCAATCCCCAGAAACAGGGCGAAACTCGCTATCGGAACGCTCAGTATCCATTTCCCAAAGCTGCGGAGAAATAGTGGGGGCGTGGGCATAACTGGGGTCATCTCCTACATCTAAATCCAGGTAGCTAACCACTAGTTCATCAGCTATCTCCATCCCCTCTTCATAGAGGCGGGCTCCACCGGTGATCCAGCATTTTTGTGCCCCGGAGGCTGCTGCCAATGCTAGCGCTTGGGGAATAGAGGTCGCTACTTTCGCCTCGCTAGCCTGGTAATCCTCTCGCGTAGTTAGCACAATATTTAGCCGTCCGGGAAGAGCTCGTTTCCCTAAAGCTTCAAAGGAACGGCGACCCATAATAATCGGACTTCCGATAGTGGTGGCTTTAAAATGTTTGAAGTCAGCGGGAACATGCCAGAGCATTCCCTGGCCATTGCCAATTACACGGTGCGCGGCTTGCGCCCAGATCATGCCAATCTTCATCGCTGCCTCCTAAACCGCTATCGGAGCCTTAATGGTCGGATGGTGGCGGTAGTTCTCAATCTCGATATCTTCCCACTTATAGGCATAAAGATTGTCGGCGCGGTTAAGACGCAAAGTGGGGAAGGAGTAGGGCTCGCGGGAAAGTTGCTCGCGCACCTGCTCTACATGGTTGTTGTAAATATGGCAATCCCCGCCGGTCCAAATCAGCTCCCCGACTTCTAGCCCGCTTTGTTGAGCCAGCATATGGGTGAGCAAAGAATAGGAAGCGATATTAAAAGGAACGCCCAGGAACATATCGCAAGAACGCTGATACACCTGCAAAGACAGGCGTCCACCTGCCACATAGGCTTGGAATAGTAGGTGGCAGGGGGCAAGCGCCATTTTATCCAGCTCAGAAACATTCCAAGCAGATACCAGCATCCGGCGCGAGGACGGATCATTCTTAATGGTAGAAAGCAGGTTTTCGATCTGGTCGATATTGCCATGAGGGCTGGGCCAAGAACGCCACTGCACCCCGTAAACCGGCCCTAGCTCGCCCTCTTTATCCGCCCAATCATCCCAAATATGAACGTTTTTGTCCTGTAGGGGATGCACATTAGAGTTGCCGGATAAGAACCAGAACAGTTCCTCGGCGACTCCCCGCATGAACACTCGCTTAGTGGTAATCAGGGGGAAAGAATCTCCCAAGTTGTAGCGTAGCTGGGCTCCGAAAAGTGAGCGGGTGCCGGTTCCGGTACGATCGGCCTTCTCGCTGCCAGTTTCTAAAATCTTGGCCAGTAAATCTTCATATTGCCTATCTGCCACGCCGTTAACCTTTCGCTAGTTGTTTGTCCATATTCTAGCCGGTTATTAGCAATTTTATCGCTACCGTTATTTGAGAGCTGAAAACGGAGGTACAGAAAAGTTTTCGGCAGGCGTAGCGCCTTAATCAGCGAAGAAATCAACCTTTTTCGGGGAGGAAACTGCAGGATCTGCAGTTAGATCGATCACCGGTGCCAGCTCTACCATCAGGTCCCGGGCAGATAATTCTCGCGCCGATCCCAAGGCGGCCTTCACGCCCTCGGCAGTACGCCGCGCTACCGCCTTGCCGGATAGATACCCCACCCCGGCGCCAATTCCGAAGGGAATTAGCCGTCCGGCGATCCGGCCGGCAGCGCGCCGAGATAGCTTCTTGGAAGCGTATTTCATCAGCGCTTTGTTAACTTGCCCCAAGGTGGGGGAAGACAGGTTTTTGAGGGAGGTGCGTGCCCAAGCTAGGGTACTCAGTCCCAACTGGTCAGAAACTATCGCCGCGCCCTCTTCTCCGAGCAGGCTAGATAGCACTAGAGCGCGACGCTGTTCCCGATCGGCAGGACGTACCCCCTGCAGGCGGGAGACCCCCAAAATATAGATCGTGGTCTGCACGGCATAGACCGCCAGCTCCCCGGCAGTAAGTCCCAGTGCCACTCCGGTACCCCCGCCCGGCAACGCCGCTCCCGCTCCCACTGCGGAGGACGCGTAGGCAGTACGCTTAATGTATTGTTTCGTTAATATCTTTTCCAGATCACCGACATCTGCCTGCGGATGAGCCTTAGCTAGTTGCAGCAGCTTCTGGTCAATATGTTCACTAGGAATATCGAGGACGGCATCCACTACTTCCCCAAAACTAGAGGCATGACGGACTTTCGTCGCCGACTCGCGCAGCGCCGCCGCCAGCTGTTTCTGGGAGGCGCGCTTTTCGGAGCGCAAAAACTGGGGAGGTTTAAAATCAAACATTTAGGTTTCTCCTGGCCGGCATAGTAACTAAAGCGGATACCATTAGAATGGCTTATGATTATTTAGGATAGTCGCCTCCGGTGGATGGGGCGAGCATACAGACCTTTAAAGCGCCGTAGAAAGGGATAGTACGTGCGTGATTTTGAACTAGAAGTTGAGTATCCGTCCTCTCCAGAGCGGGTTTGTCAAATGCTCACCGACCCGCGCTTCTTAGAATTTCGCTGGAGGCAAATCTCGCAAGTTCAATGTCAAGTCCGGGTGGAACAGGCGGGTAGCGGGACTTTTGTGTCGCGCGCAAACGTTAACCTTGCCGAAGTTAAAGCCCCACTGACCTATGCGCGATTGCTTCCCGATGAACTAGAGATCGAAGTGGTGGAAAACTGGATCACTAGTCCCCGCCCCGGCTTGCTGGCACAAGGGGACTTTGAAGTCCGTTTTGACCGAGTTCCGGTACAGGTAAGAGCTGAGAGCTTTCTGAAGGCTTCCCCTAAAGACCCGGAGAAAACCCTCCGAAATATTTCCGGGAATCTCCAGGTTAATATGCCGCTTATTGGGGGAAAAGTAGAACGGGAACTTCTGTCTCACCTGCAAGTTTTTTCCGGGGGAGAAGAAGAGGCGGCAGAGAGCTGGCTGGCAAACCACGCCGGCTAGACCCCCGCCGATCTGCTCCAGGAATAAGCGAACGAGTACCTAGCATAGACTGGTACTCGTGAGTGGGATGCGGGAACTGATCCGCCGGTACGGTAAGGATCTATCAGAAAGCGATATCGACCATCTGCATATGTTGGTGGGCGACTGGCAGGTGCTATCGGATATTGGTAGCGCTGACTTGATTTTATGGATTCCCGATGACCGCGGGCGTTTTGTAGCGCTTGCTCACGCCCGGCCAGGATCCGGTTTCACTATCCACCTGGATGATGTGGTGGGGCTGTCGGCTTCTCCGAAACGTTCCGGGATGCTAGCTTCTGTCTTCGCCCCTGACTCGCAGCCCACGGTACCCGAGGTCAGGTGGGCGGGATCTTATTCGGTGATCGCTAGCGCGCTTCCGGTAAGGCATGAAGGTCGGGTAATAGCCGCACTTACTCAAGAGGTAAACATTCAATCTTTGCGGGTGTTTGAGCAGCAAGAACAGTGGTTTCATAAAACCGCAAATGTGCTTTGTGAAATGATTTCTTGTGGGGTGTTTCCCAATGCTGCCATTCCCCCTGCTACCAGGCACGGGATGCCGCGTTTGATCGATGGCGCCATTAATTTGGATCCCGAAGGGCATGTCCTGGATCTCACTCCGAATGCCCGTTCCTGCTTGCGGCGCTTGGGGGTACGCGAAGAAGTCAATGAGGCGGTGCTCGCGGAACTGATAACCGAAGTTATTCAAGACCAATCCGAAGTAGATGAGGCTCTTCCCGTGGTAGTGATGGGGAAGGCTTCTTGGATGACGGAAGTGGAATCTTCTTCCGGGATCGTGTCTTTTCGGGCGTTGCCGTTAGAACAGAACGGTGAACGAGTTGGGGCGCTTTTGCTATGTCGGGACGTAACAGAGATGCGCCGCCGCGAACGAGAATTAATGACTAAAGATGCCACCATTCGCGAGATTCATCATCGGGTAAAAAATAATCTCCAAACCGTTTCTGCGCTTTTGCGCATGCAGATTAGACGCTCAGATTCCGCGGAAGTTAAAGCTGCGCTAGGAGAGGCGGAACGGAGGGTAGCGGCTATTGCTCGCGTGCATGAAGAGCTATCGCAAACCGTGGATGAAACCATTGAGTTTGACAATATGATCTCCCGTCTATTGCGGATGGCGGCGGCGATGGCGACTACTGATCAAGCGGTCGAAACTGCTTTTACCGGTAGCTTTGGGATGGTGGATGCGGATGCTGCCTCGGCCTTAGCCGTGGTGATTTCCGAGCTGGTGGCCAATGCGGTTGAACACGGCTTAGGACAGCGGGGTGGCAAAGTCACCCTGGAGGCTAAACGAGAAGGAAAACACCTAGATGTGTGGGTGCGGGATAATGGGTGCGGACTGGGGGATAAGCCGCTAAACGGTTTAGGAACTTCGATCGTACGCACTTTAGTGCGCGGTAATTTAAATGGCACCATTGACTGGAGTTGCCCCGAACAAGGTACCCAGGTGCATATCCATGCCCTAGTCGAGGAGGCTGCTAGCTAGATGGGGAAATCACGTAAGCGGCGCGGCTGGCCACAAGTCCCTGCGCCTTTGGCGGGCAAAGTCATAGATAATCACACCCATTTACCCCTGTGGGAAGAACAGATTCCGCTGGTAGAGGGAGTTCGCCTCAGCTTGGAAGAACAATTGGAGCGGGCGCAGCAAGCGGGGGTCAGTGCCCTGATTACCTCTGGCTGTCAGGTAGATGAGTTGGCTCCCACGGTGCAGATCAGCGAAGAATATCCCCAGGTGTTTTGTGCCTTGGCAATTCACCCTAATGAGGCAGCTTTGCATGCGAAAGTGGTAGCTACCGCCCCCGATGGGCAAACTTATCAGCTGCAACCTTGGCATGAAAAATATTCCCTTGAAGAAGCGGTAGGCCAGGTTTATATGGCCGCAACTTCTTCCGCTAAAACCGTGGCTATTGGGGAGAGTGGGCTGGATTATTTCCGCACTTCGCCCCAGGGGAAGGCAGCGCAGCAGCAGAGCTTTCGAATGCATATTTCCTTAGCGAAGGAACTGGGGTTACCTCTGCAGATTCATGACCGGGAAGCTCATGCAGATACTATTCGGATTTTGCTGGAGGAAGGGGCCCCGGAGCGTACGGTTTTTCACTGTTTTAGTGGCGATAAAGAAATCGCGCAGGTGCTGGCCGATAATGGCTGGTATGCCTCCATTGCCGGGCCGGTTACCTATAACGCCAATGAGTGGCTGCGTGAGGCGGCAGCGGCAATGCCTTCGTCGCTTTTACTGGTGGAAACCGATGCGCCCTATTTAACGCCCCATCCCCATCGCGGGCAGCCGAACGCCTCCTATATGACGGTGTGGACAGTGCGCAAACTTGTAGAGATTACTGGAAGTACGGAAACCGACCTGGCGCGACAGCTGGTAAATAATACCCGCCAGGTATATGGTGAGGCAGTCGCGGCTTTCGCTGATTAGCGGATGGTTAAAACAGCTTCACAAACTCGGGTGGGGGTACTAACATAACCGTTAGGGTGCCACTAGCTGTAGGTCACAAAAAGGTAGTTATTTTATAACGATCAGGTTACAGTTAGGGGGAAGCGAAAATAGTTACCGTTCTACGGGTATTAGAGACGCAGTGAGGAACCAGTTGAGCAGGAAACATCGACGCACCAGCGCCAAGATGACGGCGATCTTTGCCGGAATTGCCTCCGCCATTGTTTTAGGTGGGGGAGTCGCCGTGGCCAGTGAATACAAGACGGTCACAGTTACCGTTGATGGGGCTAGCCGCCAGATACAAACCATGAATCGGACCGTAGACCAGGTGGTTTCCGATATGGGGATCAAAGTTGGGCAATATGACCAGGTGATTCCCGGCCTTGATACTCAGATGTCTCGTAACCAAAAAATAAAAATTGTGCATGCGCGCCCGGTGGTGCTGCAAGGAACTAAAGATGCAAAGATTGGTTGGGGGATAGCCGACCATGATGCCCCGAAGCTAAAAGCAACTTTCCGGGTTGATGGGCAGGAAGTTAACGGCAGTTACCAAGAGGGCGCGGATCCGCGGGCAGCGGCACAGGCGGCCGGGATTGAACTCTCGGCGCTAGACCGGGTCACCGTAGAAGAAACCAGTTCCAGCACTGCTACGATTAAGATTTCTCGCGTGGAACGGGGAGTTACTAAGCAAGAGCAGGTTTCAGCCCCTCCAGTTAAAGAAGTGGCAGACCAAACTTTAGCTCCCGGAGCCAAAGTTGTAGAGGATGAAGGCAAAGAGGAAGTCACCGCGAAAAGTACTTTCGTTGAAAAGGTCGATGGCGCCGTGGCCTTTCAGTCTCCAGAACAAGTAACTACCCTGGTTAAAGCGGAACCGAAAATTGTGCGGGTGGGACCAGCAGATACCTCGGAAGGAACTGACTATGGGCCGGTAGTGCCGGCAGGGCAAGCGCAAGAGATCGCCCATGAAAAGGTAATTGCGCGTGGCTGGTCTGAAAGCCAGTTCACCTGCCTGGTAAAACTGTGGAATCGTGAATCCGGATGGAATGCTGCCGCCCACAATGCTAGTTCCGGTGCCTATGGAATCCCTCAAGCTTTACCGGGAGGCAAAATGGCCTCTGCCGGAGCAGATTGGCGTACCAACGCCGCCACGCAGATCGAGTGGGGACTGGGCTATATCGCCGGCCGCTACGGTGACCCCTGCGGCGCCTGGCAGCATTCCGAACGAGTTAACTGGTACTAGTAAGCTAGAGGGGTGGAAAAAAACCTCCCAGTTAATTTGCTGACCGCCAGCGTGATTAATCAGCTGTGTCGGCAGCTGAATATTCGCCCGACTAAACAGCTGGGACAAAACTTTGTTACTGAGCCCAGCGCTATCCGTAAGATCGTGCGGGAAGCGGACATAAAACCTAGTGACCAGGTGCTGGAAGTTGGTCCCGGCTTGGGGTCGTTAACCCTAGGGCTGCTAGAAACAGGCGCTACGGTGGCAGCTTGTGAAATTGATGCGCGACTTGCCGCTTTTTTGCCGGCAACTATTCGCTCTCACGCTCCGGGCGCTGCCAGTAACCTGTACTTGATTCAAAAAGATGCCTTAAAACTAGTCCCGGCAGATTTAACGGGATTAACAAGTATTGCGGAGGGTGCTAAGGAAGCTGGCAACGAGCGCGAGGGAAATGTCGCGGATGTGTCTTCGGGATTGAGCAGAGATTTTTCCCCCACGGTTTTGGTTTCCAATCTGCCCTATAACGTGGCAGTCCCGGTCTTGTTGCATTTGTTTGCGGCTTTCCCCAGCCTGGAACGCGCTTTAGTAATGGTGCAAAAAGAGGTGGCGCAGCGCCTGTGCACCAATCCCGGGAGCAAAGTTTACGGGGTTCCCAGCGTGAAAATCGCCTGGTACGGTCGAGCGCGAATGGGCTCAGATATTTCTCGGCGAGTTTTTTACCCACAACCGAACGTGGATTCGGCGCTAGTAGAGATTACTCGGCAAAGGCACTACCTGTTAACCCGTGAATATGGGGAAGGGGACAGGAATTTTAAAGGTGATGACACCGGGGAAGAGATCCTTTCTGACCAGCAGGTAAAGTCAGTGCAAGCTTTAGCGCTCGAGCGGGAAGCAGTCTTCAATCTGATTGACCAGGCGTTCGCTTCCCGGCGCAAGATGCTGCGAGCAGGATTAAAAGCTTGGGCGCAGCCTTTGGTAGCAGAAGCTCTCTTGCGAGCCTGCGGGATCGATCCTACCGCGCGCGCGGAAAACCTGGAGATTAACCAGTATGTGGCGCTTGCCCGGCTGCGCAAGGCTTTGCTAGCAGGTTTTGAAAATCTGCCGGAGAGCGCGAAAAGTCCCGGCGAGCAAATCTCTTCAGAAGCGTTAACTGCGGCTGGCGACGTGCCCGGTTGCGGCGGTGATGCCAAGGGGGAAAGTGCTATTGCCAGCGCCAACGCTAAAATAAACCTTTTTCTTGCCTGCGGAGAATCCGTAGCGGGGTATCACCGGCTCTCCACGGTATTTCAAGCTGTAAGTCTCAAAGAAACCGTAGAGATAACTCTGCAGCCTACCGGTATCGACCTGGAAGTTTCCTTTAGCGCCCCGCCCACTGCGGTGGGATATCATCCCGGACGCGACCAAGAGGCGCTTTCGGGACTAGATCCCCAAGACAACCTCGCTACCCGGGCGTTCCTGCTAGTAGCCGCGGATTGTGGCTACCAGGGAGGGGCGCAGATTCGGATCAATAAACAGGTGCCGGTAGCTGCTGGGATGGCGGGTGGATCTGCCGACGGGGCGGCAGCGTTGCTGGCCGCTAACCAGGTACTGCAAGCCGGGCTAGACCTAGAGGAGTTAGCGGAAATGGGCGCCTCCCTGGGGGCAGACGTGCCTTTTGGACTCTATGGCGGAACCTGTTTCGCGGATCGGAGGGGCGACCGGATTACTCCCTTGCCGCCAGCAAAACCTCTACACCTGGTGGTCGCAGTTTCCCCCGAAACTCTGCCTACCCCGCAAGTTTTTAAACGATTTGACCAGGCGGGCGCAGCACGAACAGTAATGCCGACGTTACCGGAAATAACCCCCCTGCTAGAGTCACTTTATGCCGGAGATTTCGGGGCCCTCGCAAAGTTAATTCGTAACGACTTGCAAGCCCCCGCGCTAACTCTAATTCCGCAGCTAGGAGCAACTATAGAGGCTGCCGGGCAGCAAGGCGCGATTCCCTTTATATCCGGTTCGGGACCCAGCGTCATTTGCCTGGTAGACAACGCAGAAAAGGCGGAAAAGGTGGCCAGGGAACTTGCCCAGTTAGCGCAGGTTGCCTACACCTTGCCGCTGACCTTTTCTGCCCCCGGAATCGCTCTCGCCAGAAAGCAGTGGTGGGCGTGAGCATCTTTTTAGCTGGAACCCACGAAGCCGGCGCCCTCGCCGGGCCGCGCCGCCTACTTTCCGGAATAACCGTTAGCCTCGCTCCCTGCGATCGGATCGGAATCTTAGGCCCCAATGGCGCCGGAAAATCTACGCTGTTGCGGCTGCTGAGCGGAACCCAAGAACCCGATAGTGGCAGTGTTACCTATGCACCCGGGGTAAGTTTTGCCTGCCTCTCTCAACAGCAAACCCTGGATCCTGCCCTGAGCGTGAAAGAGGAAGTCCACGGAAACATCCCCGATTATCAGTGGGCATCGCAGCCGCATTTACGCCAAATCGATGAGGGAATCCTGCCGGATATAGCGTTATCGACCAAATGCGCCGAACTTTCTGGGGGACAGGCACGGCGGGTAGCCCTGGCGCGTACCCTGGGCAAAGATGCCCCCATTTTGGCTTTAGACGAGCCTACTAACCATTTAGATGTAGAGGGGGTAGCCTGGCTGGCGCGCTACCTCAATAACCGTTTTAGCTCCGGAAATGGGGCTTTAGTGGTGGTTACCCACGACCGTTGGTTCTTGGATGCGGTTTGTAACCGGATTTGGGAGGTAGTTCCGGGAGTTGACCCCGGATATGGACGGGAGCAGATACCCGGACACGTGGAAGAATACGAAGGTTCTTACGCCGCCTATGTGCTGGCTCGGATGGAACGGGCGCGGCAAGCCCAGGTGGCGGAAGAAAAACGCCAAAACCAGTTACGCAAAGAACTAGCCTGGCTGCGGCGGGGAGCCCCGGCGCGCACCTCCAAACCGAAGTTTCGGATTGACGCTGCCGAAGCCCTGATTAGTGATGTTCCTCCGCTGCGTGACAGCGTAGAGTTAGTGCGCCTAGCCTCGGCGCGCCTGGGGAAACGAGTAATCGAGCTAGAGGACGTGTCCTTTTCCTATCCCGGGTCAAAGCGAAAAATCTTAAATCAGGTGACCTGGCGGCTAAATCCCGGTCAGAGAGTAGGAATCATCGGGGTAAATGGAGCAGGTAAATCCACTTTGCTGGGGATCATGAGTGGGAAACTCAGCCCGACTGCCGGCAAAGTTAAACGGGGAAAAACTGTGCAGTTAGCCACCTTAGAGCAAACCCCTCGGATTCAAGGGATGAATCCTGATTTGCGGGTGGTGGAAGCCATATCGCAGATTAAGGAACGAATCCAGTGGGGAGAACAAGAAATTACCGCCGCCAAACTGGTAGAAAAACTGGGCTTTAGTAAAGAGCGTGCCTGGACTAGGGTAAGTGATCTTTCGGGCGGAGAAATGCGCCGGCTACAGATCGCCTCTCAGCTGTTGGCCGAACCTAATGTGTTGATCCTGGATGAGCCCACCAATGACCTAGATACCGATACTTTGGCGCAGTTAGAGGATCTGCTGGATTCTTTCCCCGGCACTCTGGTGGTGGTCAGCCACGACCGCTACCTGCTGCAAAGGGTGACTGATTCGCAGGTGGCGCTGCTGGCTGATGGTACTTTGGCGGCGCTGCCTGGTGGAGTGGAACAGTATTTGCAGCTGCGGGCAGCCGGGGAGATTTCTGCCGGCAGCGACTGGGATAATGCTGCCGATAAAACTACCGGTGAGGATAGCGCAAAAAGTAGGAAGCCAGCGCAAAAAAGCGGGGCAGAGATTTATCGGGCGCGAAAGCTACTTTCGGCTACTGAAAAGAAACTTGATAAGCTGCACCAGCAGCTAGGGCAGGTAGATCAGGAATTAAGCGAGGGCGCCGCCGATACTTCCCCCGAAGGCTTGGTGCATCTGCAAAAACTTAATCAGCGCCGCGCCCAATTGGTTAGTGAAGAAGCGGAGCTAGAAGAAAACTGGTTGCGCCTGTCAGAAACTTTGGAATAAGAGGGGATAACCTGGGCAAAGTGCGCCCTATGGTATCGAGAAACAGTCGGTAAGGGATGAGGTAGTTAAAAGCTACCGGTTTAACGCAGCGGGCGTACCGGAGTGCCCTCAAAAGGTAGCAGCAGCCGCCGCAATAGGCTAGACAGATCTTTTCGTTCGTCCTCACTTAAAGGTGCCACTAGCTCTGATTCGCGCTGCAGCAGTTCCTTGAGTGCTGAATCTACCCGTCTAACGCCCTCGTCGGTGAGAGTTACTAGCACCGCACGGCGATCATGCGGGGAAGGGGTGCGTTTTACCAACCCTTTCTTCTCTAGGCGATCAATCCGGTTGGTCATGGTGCCGGAGGAAACCAGCAGTTCCTGTAGCAGGGTACCTGGGGTTAAAGAATAGGGCGCGGCGGCGCGGCGCAGCACCGATAGTACGTCGAACTCCCACGGTTCCATACCTTGAGTATTAAAGGCTTCTTTACGTGCCAAATCCAAGTGGCGAGCTAAGCGTGCGACTCGGGAATAAACCTCCATCGGAGAAACATCCAGATCGGGACGCTCAATCTGCCAAGCCAGAATGATACGGTCGACTTCGTCAGTGGCGTCGGAGGAAATATTCTGTGAAATCACAAGCTAAGTTTACTTGAAGTCGAGACAGTGGTCTACGTTTGATCGCCATGAATCTCATCACGAAGTTAGGTTTACCTAAAATATGGATCTGGCCACAGAAATTGAGGGGTTGTCGGTGCGTTTTTCGGCTTCGTTTCTGGGAGTTTTCATGCCGGTTAGCAATCGTTTTTACCTCTATCGTGGAGTTATTCCCCAAAGGTGCTGTGACAGACAGGTTAACGAATTAAGCAGGAAAAACTGCGGGAACAGAACCGTGGTTTTAGGAAACTTTTTTGAATGTGTAAGATAGAGAAAGTATTCCGCCCTGGTGTATAGGTAACACGCGGGCTTTTGGTGCCTTGAGAGCCGGGTTCGAATCCTGGGGGCGGAACTGGCATCTGAGGTGCCTACTATTTCCAATCCGGCTACCTGTAAGGGGTCAAATCGTGGAAAATGTGCCGTCTGCAGCGATTGTTTTAGCAGCTGGTAAAGGTACTCGGATGAAATCTACCCGTCCCAAAGTTCTACATTCTTTGGCCGGTAAGGCGCTATTGGGACATGCTCTGGATGCGGTTGCCGCTCTTAACCCCAAGTCATTATGTGTAGTGATTCGCCATGAGCGCCAGGCGGTCGCCCGGTACGTTAACGAAAATTATCCGCAGGCAGTCTTAGCCGATCAGGATGAAATTCCGGGAACTGGGCGGGCGGTGCAATGCGCCCTCGGAAAATTGGCACAGCAAGGCGAGCTGACCGGGACTGTGGTGATCACATCGGGTGATGTGCCCCTACTGGAAAGCTCCACCCTGGAAAAACTGCTGGAAACCCAGCAGCTATCCGGAAATCAGGTGACGGTGCTAACCACCCTGGTGCCTGACCCCAGCGGTTACGGACGGGTCATCCGTTCTGATTCTGGGGCAGTTAGCGCCATTGTCGAGGATCGCGACTGCGAAGAAGGACAGCGCAATATTCGAGAGATTAATGCGGGAATTTATGCTTTTGACGCCCAATTTTTAAGCCAGGCGCTTTCAGGTCTGGATACCGATAATGATCAAGGTGAGGTTTACCTGACGGATACGATTGCCTTAGCAGCTCGTAGCGGACGGGCGGGAGCTTATCTCATCACTGACTATATGCAGGCGGAGGGGTGTAACGACCGGGCTCAGCTGGCAGGCTTACATCGCGAATATAACCGGCGGATTCTTAACCAGCTCATGAAAGAGGGGGTTAGTATCGTTGACCCCGAAACCACTTGGATTGAAAAAAGCGTCAAAATTGCTGCCGATGCCCGGGTATTGCCAGGCTGTGATTTACATGGAAACACGGTCATTGCGACCGGAGCCGAGATCGGCCCCTTTACTTCCCTCACCGACGTAAAAGTGGGGGAGGACGCGCAGGTGCGTCGCTGTGATTTACGGGCAGTAAATCTGGCTAGCGGTTCCAACCACAGTTGCGAAACCAATCTCTAGGCGCATGCGGACTTGTAGAATCAAATTAACGGTATGGCGATTTCAAGCCGAAAATGAAAGGTAAAAAGTAATGACGGGGATCAAATCTGCAGGTCAAAAGCACCTTTTGATTGTACCGGGACGGGCATACCCCGAACTTGCCCAGGGAATTGCCGACGAACTCCATACCGAAGTGTTGCCGACCGTTGCTTACGACTTTGCCAATGGCGAGATATATGTACGCTTCTCCGAATCAGTTCGGGGTGCGGACTGCTATGTGGTGCAATCCCATACCGCTCCTTTGAATAAGTGGGTAATGGAACAGATGATTATGGTGGATGCCCTCAAGCGGGCATCGGCAGCCCGAATAACCGTAGTGGCGCCTTTCTTCCCCTACGCGCGGCAAGATAAGAAACACCAGGGACGGGAACCGATCTCTGCTCGTCTAATCGCCGATTTGTTCAAAACTGCTGGTGCTGATCGGTTGATGAGTGTCGACTTGCATGCCGCCCAGGAACAGGGATTCTTTGATGGTCCCTGGGATCACCTTTATGCGCAGCCGGTACTGATCGATTATGTAAAAAGGCGGGTAGACCAAACCAATCTGACGATTGTTTCCCCTGACGCTGGCCGAATTCGGGTGGCAGAAAAATGGGCGAATAAACTTGGAGGCTGCGAACTAGCTTTCGTGCATAAGACCCGGGACACTACCCGTCCCAATGTGGCAGTAGCCCACCGGGTGGTAGGTACGGTTGAGGGTCGTACCTGTGTTTTGGTTGACGACCTGATTGATACCGGCGGTACGATCGCGGAAGCGGTGAAAGTTCTACTGCATTCCGGGGCGAAAGACGTGATTGTAGCGGCGACTCACGGGGTACTTTCTCCGCCCGCCGCCGAGCGTCTTTCTACCTGTGGGGCTCGTGAAATTATTGTTACCGACACCCTGCCGATTTCAGCAGATAAGCGTTTCCCGCAGCTAACGATCCTGCCGATCGCGCCTCTACTGGCCAGTGCGATTCGTACGGTGTTCGATGACGGCTCCGTAACCGCCCTCTTCGATCAAGAATAGAAATCCGCTGGCAATAAATGTGAGTTGCCAAACCTTTTAGTCCTTCCGAGTTTACCTGACCGGATTGGGACTATATCCTAAAACTAGGTTGCCTCGGCGAGGGCGCATCTGCGCCGTTATCGACGTGGCCGTGGGGAGATCCCACGTCCTCCGGGGTTCCGTAAATATCTGCAATCCTAAGGAGGAACGAAATAATGGCTTCAGAGCTATCTGCACAACTTCGTAATGAAACCGGTAAGGGTGCGGCGCGTCGGGCGCGTCGGGCTGGTCAGATTCCGGCAGTACTCTACGGGCACACCGTAGAAGAAAACCTGCACCTAAACCTGCCGGGACACGAGACTTTCCTGATCGTAAAAGATAACCCGAACGCGATTATTAACCTAGATGTAGACGGGGAAAAACACCTGGTACTACTAAAGGAAATTCAGCGTCACCCGGTTCGTCGCGATATTCTCCACATTGACCTGTTGGCGGTTAGCCGCGACGAGAAGGTGGAAGTGGAAGTACCGGTTTCGGTTACGGGCGAGCCTGCTCCCGGTACCGTGGTCAACTTGGAAATCTTCGACCTGCCGGTACAGGTTTCTCCGCTGGAGATTCCCGAAGAAATCGTTATCAACGTGGAAGGCTGGGAGGAAGGCCGAGTACTGCGCGCTAGCGAGCTAGAACTGCCGGCAGGCGTAGTTACCACTTTGGACGACGAACACGATGTGCTCTCGATTACTCTGCCGGAAGAGATGCCGGAAGAACCGGCAGCTGAAGAGGCCGAAGAAGGCGAAGAGGCTGCTGAGGAAGAAGCTAAGGAAGAATCCGAAGAGTAACCACTGCTGTTATGGTTCGGGGAGGGCAACTGCCCTCCCCGAAACCAATTCTGTGGGGTAGAGACGTTATTGAGGTTATTTGGGGGTTGAAATGGAACAGCCTTGGCTGGTGATTGGCCTGGGAAATCCAGGTGAAAAATATGCGGGAACCCGTCATAATGCCGGTCATCTGGCGATTGATTACTTGGCGCAAACCCAAGGAGAACAGCTGCGACGCCATAAAACTGGCTGCCAGGTAGCAACCCTACATCTGGGCATGCCGGGCACTCCCGGACCGGCAGTGCATTTGGCGAAGCTGGATTCCTTTATGAATACTTCCGGCATCCCTACCGCTAAACTGGTGAAGTTTTTCGGGATTGATCCTGCCCAGAATCTGCTGATTGTGCACGATGAACTGGATTTGGCGGCCTACGATTTACGGCTCAAACGGGGAGGCGGCGAGGGCGGACACAACGGCCTGCGCTCCATTAGTCAAAACCTGGGCACTAAAGACTATGCGCGTCTGCGGATCGGGATTGGACGCCCTCATCCCCGGCAGGATCCCGCCGATTATGTGTTGTCCCGTTTTCCTCGCGGAGAACAAGGCACCCTCAAGGATGCTTTAGATCGCGCAGGGCAAGCGATAACTGACGTGGTAACCATGGGGTTTGTACGGGCGCAGCAGCGGGTGAACTCCCAGAGTCTTTAGCGCTGGTAACTAGGCAGCTGTCCTATTGGGTAGCAGGCGCAGTGCTGATTTTTACTTTCGCATCCTTCGTGTTCAACCCGGGGAGCGGTCCCGCATCGTGCCCTAATTGGGCTTGTAAATCTACCAAACTGGCCAGGGTGGGGGACAAAAGCGCCTGTTGTACATCCGGGACTAAGGGAAGTATATTCATTTGCACCTGGCAGGCCTGTCCTAATGCTTTTGCAATTGCTAACTTATCGGCGCCGTTCACACCGGAATCGGGCGGATAAACCGCTTCCCGCGGATCCACACCTAACTGGGTAACCAGTTCTTGTAGCTGCCGCAGCAGCAGGGGAGTTGCTACCTTGGAAACCAGGTTTTTTAGCGGTATATCCTGGCTTTTCGCGACGTTTTTCTCGATATTGAAACGCAGAGAGTCTAATTGTCTGATCCCGCGGGAGAGTTCGTTTTTTTGCTGCTCACTTAGGGAGTCTGCGGACTTAGTCGGTTGGGCTTGGGCTGTTGCTGCTTTATCGGGGTGCCACTTGCCTTCCTGGTAGCGTTGCACCGCTAGCGGGGTGGTTTTGGCAGGTGGTAAGGCAAGAGAGGACGCGGACGCGATTTGTTTGTTTTCCCGTTCCATTGCCACCCCGGTAGCGAATAGGACTTTTGCTAAGGACGCGGTTTCCTGCGCGCGCGCGGTACCCTCCTCATCGCCCTCGTTTTCCGCTAGCTGCTCCCGTGTTAGATAGGTGAGCACCACGGCGTCATTTAAGATATCAGCCTGGCAATCTGCCAGTTTATGAACCAACGCTTGTCCATTTCCGGGGACGCGATAATCGGCGGGTTCTGGCAGGTTTTCTGGTTTTTCTTTCCCTGACAGTTTCACTTGTTGGTGTGGCCAGCGCTGCCCCAGGACTTTTCTACGGGCAGTGAAATTATCTTTGAAAGTCGCTAACTTGGGGTCGCCGGCAAAAATATTTTCAATGCCGGTAGCGATCGCCTCCTGACAGGAACTGGCGCGATAGCGCGCCATCTGCGTGAGGCTCGCAGTTACGGCGTCGCCGGAACCATCATCAATGCGCACCCCGCAGCCAGAAAGGCTCAACGAAGTAACTAACAGCCCAGTAAGGGGAACAATCCAGGTTTTTTTCATCAAAGTTAAGTTTGCCACGGGTAACATATTTTTTGAAATGATAAAACGGTGAGGCGAACAAGAGACGAGGAAAAATGACGAAGCCTAGAACTAATTTGGAAAATGAACTTTTTGACCTGCTGCGTCCAGATTGCGAGGCAGCCGGCCTTTACTTGGAGGAAGTCTCGCTCAAGCGGGCTGGGAAATACACTCGCCTGGTGGTGACGGTAGATTTACCGCGCGGTCCGGGAGCCGTGAATGAAGAACAGCTCTCCCAAGCAACTTTGGAGATTTCCCGGCATCTAGATGAAGCCGACCCGATTAAAGGAACCTATAACCTGGAGGTCTCTACTCCCGGGATTGAGCGGCCTTTGGAGGACGAACGCCATTTTTCTAGGGCGATAGGCCATCAGGTAAAGGTGAAAATATGTGATGGCACCCTGGAAGAGGGTAAGCTGGTGGCTACGACAACTGAAGAAATCGAATTGGAAACTGCCGCTGGTCGGCGCACTATCGCTTTAGCAGATATTACGCACGCCCAAATGGTGGTGCAGTTCTAAAGCTCGTAAGGAGCATCATGGATATTGATATGGCCGCTTTACGGATGGTGGAAGCGGAGAAGGGCGTCAGTCTCGATACCCTTATGGCTGCTATCGAAGACGCTTTACTAAAGGCGTACCACAATGCCCCGGGAGCACTTGATGATGCGCGGGTAGAAGTCGATCGCAAAAATGGCCATGTAATGGTGATGGCAGCCGAGATTGATGAAGACGGCAATAAAATCGGCGAATTCGATGACACCCCCTCGGGTTTTGGTCGGATCGCCACTACCACTGCTCGCTCTATTATTATGCAGCGGCTGCGGGAAGCCGAGGACGAGCAGGTACTGGGCTCTTTTAGAGATAAAAAGGGCGAAGTGGTTTCCGGGATTATTCAGCAGAGCCGGGATAAAGATGTAGTAGTGGTCAAAGTCGGCGAATTTGAGGCGGTTCTACCGAAAGCCGAACAGGTTCCGGGGGAAAAATACCACCATGGCCAGTGGATCCGGGCGGTAGTGATAAAAACTGCGCTTGGAGAAAAAGGGGCACGGATCGAGGTTTCACGCCGTCATCCCGACCTGGTGCGCGGACTATTTGCGCGGGAAGTCCCGGAGATCACCTCTGGAGATGTGGTTATTGAGTCGGTGGCGCGGGAAGCTGGTTACCGTACCAAGATCGCGGTGCGTTCTACTCGTCCCAATATCAATGCTAAGGGGGCTTGTATTGGGCCGATGGGGCGGCGCGTGCGGGCAGTCATGAATGAACTAAACCACGAAAAAATCGACATTATTGACTATTCCGAGGACGTGGCTACTTTTGTCGCTAATGCGCTCTCACCTGCGCATGTTAGCTCTGTCACGGTAGAACCGGCCGAACATGTATTAGCACATGTGGTAGTGCCAGATTTCCAACTGTCGTTGGCTATCGGTAAAGAAGGACAAAATGCGCGTCTAGCTGCCCGTTTAACGGGAGCCAAGATTGATATTAGGTCTGATATGGATCCGGAAACGACTAGTGAGGAAGCTTAAAAGCTTGCTGCTATTTGCGGCTAAATCTCTAGCTGGCTTCGGCTTATTGAAGTTAAGGCGTTAGTATAGATATCGGAACCTAACTTTGGTTGCAATGGACGCACCGGTTCTAGGCTGATGCCTTGGCCGGTGCTTTCTTGTGAGCAGGCTAGGGTCGTTTAAGCAAGGTTACCGGCATTTACACCCAGTGGATGCCCGATACAGGAAAGCAGGGTTGGAAGCTGATGGTCACCCGATGAGCAACCAGCGATGATCTGCCAATTTAAGCAATAGCCTGCTCCATGCTGGGCAGGCCAGCAAGGAGAATTGTGGCAAAACTTAGAGTTCATGAGTTAGCGAAAGAGCTCGGAACCACTTCGAAAATTGTGCTGCAGGCACTGAAGGACTCGGGGGAGTTCGTTAAAAGCGCGTCCTCGACAATTGAGGCTCCGGTGGCGCGGAAAATGCGAGAGCATTTTGCCAAGCTGGCGGAAGAGGTAGAAACTGCAGCCCCCAAGGTGAAAGCGGCAAAGAAGAAAGTCGCTAGTTCCGCCGCTAAAACCAAGGTAGCGAAAGCGCGGGCGACAAAGAGTACTAAATCGGCTGCCCCCAAACCGGCGGATCCAGCAGAGGTAGACACTGAGTCTACGCAGGTAAAACCCCAGGAAAAAGTGGAATCACCTGCCCCTGCTAAGACATCTGACTCTAGCGCGGCGCCTAAACCAGGGCCGAAGCCGGCGGCTAAGCCGGCCGCGAAAGCAGATAAAACGAAATCTTCAGAAAAATCGGAGCGTCCCAGTCCTAAACCTGGTAAGACGGGAGCCAAACCCGGTCCCAAGCCAGCTCCGCGTCCGGGCGGTCCGCGTCCGGGGAATAATCCTTTTGCGTCTTCACAGGGAATGCCGCGTCCGGGCGGTCCGCGTCCGGGCAATAATCCTTTTGCATCTTCACAGGGAATGCCGCGTCCGGGCGGCAGCTCGGGGCAGCGGAAGAACGCTGGTCGGGGACGTCCGGGTCGAGGAAATCGGCGCGGTGGGAGTGCAACTCCGAATGTGATGCCCGCCCATTCTGCGACTGCTCCCATGATGGATCAGCCGGCTCCTTCGCGCGGTCAGCGCCGCGGTGGAGGCGGTCAGGGTGGTCCCGGTGGTGCGGGCGGTCCGGGTCGTCCCGGCGGTCACCGGATGAACAACCGCGGTCGCGGTGGTTTTGGCGCCACCCAAGGCGCATTCGGTCGCGGCGGATCCTCGAAAGCGAAACGTCGTAAGTCCAAACGCGCTAAACGCGCCGAGTACGAGCAACAAATGGCTCCCAAGATTGGCGGGGTGCAGGTTCCTCACGGGGATGGATCGACGCCCCTGCGCCTGCGTTCGGGAGCTTCGCTCGCGGATATGGCAGATCGGATTGACTGCGATCCCGCATCCTTGGTGACTGTACTTATGACCTTGGGTGAGATGGCTACCTCTAACCAGTCTTTGGACGAGGACACTTTGATGACGCTCGGCTCTGAGCTGGGTTATCAGGTGCAGGTAGTCTCGCCAGAGGATGAAGACCGCGAACTGCTGGAATCCTTTGACATTGACCTGAAAGAGGAAGAACAAAGCGACGAAGAGGACGCCCGGCCGCGTCCTCCGGTGGTTACGGTTATGGGTCACGTTGACCACGGTAAAACCAAGCTATTGGACGCGATTCGCGATACCGATGTGGTCGGCGGAGAGCACGGCGGAATCACTCAGCATATTGGTGCTTACCAAGTAAACATTGATATGGATGAAACTCGCCGCGCGATTACCTTCATCGACACCCCCGGTCACGAAGCGTTTACCGCTATGCGTGCGCGCGGGGCGGAAGTTACCGATATCGCGATTTTGGTGGTAGCTGCCGATGACGGGGTAATGCCCCAAACGGTGGAGGCGATTAACCATGCTCAGGCCGCCAATGTGCCGATTGTGGTAGCGGTCAACAAAGTTGATAAACCCGAGGCCAACCCGGATAAAGTCCGGGGGCAACTGACCGAATACGGTTTGGTGTCCGAGGAATACGGTGGCGACGTAATGTTCGTTGATGTCTCTGCTAAGCAGCGTAAAGGCATCCATGAATTGCTAGAGGCAGTACTGCTAACTGCAGATGCGGCACTGGAACTGAAAGCTAATCCGGATGCAGCGGCACGCGGGGTAGCGATCGAAACTCGCCTGGATAAAGGACGCGGCGCCGTGGCCACCATTTTGGTGCAGCGCGGTACTTTGCGAGTGGGCGACTCCATCGTGGTGGGCTCGTCGCATGGCCGGGTACGTGCCATGCTCGACGAATACGGTAACCAAGTTGAGGAAGCCGGCCCCTCGTTCCCCACGGCGGTACTGGGACTTACCAGCGTACCGGGAGCAGGTGACTCCCTACTGGTAGCGGAAGATGAACGTACTGCCCGCCAGATTGCCGATAAGCGGCAGGCGCAACAGCGTGCTGCTCAGCTGGGTAAACGTCGCAAGCGGATTTCGCTGGAAGATTTCAATGCCGCTTTGGAGCAGGGCAAGGTAGACACTTTGAACCTGATTTTGAAGGGCGACGTTTCCGGTGCGGTGGAAGCTTTGGAAGATTCACTGCTCAAGATCGATGTGGGCGAGGAAGTGCAGTTGCGGATTATTCACCGCGGCGTCGGCGCGATCACCCAAAACGATATCAACTTGGCCAGCGTGGACAACGCGGTGGTAATCGGCTTCAACGTCCGTCCGGCACAGCGAGTGGCCGAATACGCTGACTCGCAAGGCGTTGATATGCGCTTCTACAACGTCATCTATCAGGCGATTGAAGATGTCGAGAGCGCGATGAAAGGAATGCTCAAGCCCATTTATGAAGAAAAGCAGATGGGTACTGCTGAGATCTTGCAGGTCTTCCGCTCCTCCAAGTTCGGCAATATCGCCGGTTCGCTGGTGCGCAAGGGTCTGATCAAGCGGGGCGCGAAAGCCCGCTTGGTGCGTGACGGCGTAGTAGTTGAACCGGAGCTGGAGATTTCTTCTTTGCGTCGCGAAAAAGACGATGTTACCGAGGTTCGCGAAGGCTACGAATGTGGTATTTCGCTGGGCGTCAAGGACATCCAAGTTGGCGACGAGATCGAAACCTGGGAAATGGTGGAGAAACCGCGCGATTAGCGTTACTGGTCGGTTTTCCGGACGCCGGGAGAGGGCGTCCGGAAAACCGCATTAGCTAAAGGAGTTTTCATGGCTGATCAGGCTCGCAGACGCAAAGTTGAAGAGCGGATCCAAAATACGGTGGCGCGGCTTTTAGAGCGGCGCATCAAAGATCCGCGCATCGGTTTCACTACCATCACCGATTGCAAAGTTACCGGGGACTTGCAACACGCCACCGTTTTTTACACGGTTTTTGGAGATGAGGACGAGCGCAAGAAAACCGCGCGTGCTTTAAATAGTGCCAAGGGCTTGATTCGCTCGGAGGTAGGTAAGGCGCTAGGAATTCGTCTTACCCCCACGATCGAATTCGCTCTTGACGCGCTGCCGGAACAAGCCGCCAGTTTCGAGGAGAAACTGGCTAGTGCCTTGCAATCTGATCAGCAGCTGCGGGGAGCTTCACAGGCGGCATCCTATGCCGGGGAAGCAGACCCCTATCGCAAACCGCGGGAGAAGAAGGTTTACGAACCGGAATCGCCGGTGCCCACATTCACCGAATTTACGCTTACGGAAGAGGACGCGTCCTCGGAAGAAGCGACGGTTGCGGTCGAGGAATACCTGGGTAGCGAGACTGGTGATCTTCGCGAAGATTCCGGCTTAGAAAGTTAAGTAACTGCGGTGCTAGACGCGCTCAAAGAGGCTCCAGATTTTGCTCCCGCCGGCGCAGCGCTGCAGATTCCGCGTGCGGAAAACACTGCCCCTGGCGGGGTAATTGCAATTGATAAACCCTTAGGGATTACCAGTCATGATGTAGTGGCGCGTCTGCGGCGTCTGGCGGGAACCCGCAAAGTAGGACATGCTGGCACCCTAGACCCGGCGGCTTCGGGAGTATTAGTTGCCGGTATTGGGCGGGGAACTAAGCTTTTGCAATACCTGCAAGGACAAAGGAAAACTTATGTGACCCGGGTGTGCTTCGGAGTGGAAACCGATAGCGAGGACGCCGAAGGCACCATTACTGCTACCCGCGGAGCTACTTTAGCGGATCTGGATGATCTAGAAACCGCGCTGGCCTCCTGGCGCGGGCAAGTAATGCAGGTGCCGAGCGCGTTTTCTGCCCTGAAGATTCGGGGTAAACGTGCTGCTGATCGGGTGCGCGCCGGTGAAGCAGTACGTATGGAATCTCGCCCGATCACTATCTATGAACTAGTTAGCCTGGGAGAGCCGAAAGCGGGAGAGCTTGCGGGCACCAAGGTGGTTTACCAAGACCTGAGAGTTACCTGTTCGGCCGGTACCTATATTCGCGCCCTGGGAAGAGACATAGGAAACCAGCTGGGAGTGGGGGCGCACCTGCTGGCACTGCGTCGCCTCGCGGTCGGTTCCTTTAGCGCTAGCGGCCTTGCCCGTCCCAATGCGCCTTTTAATGCCTATAGCTTGGCTGAGTTATCGCAGCTGGTAACGGCGGGACAAGCGCTGCCGATTGTGAGCCTGGATCAGATCTGTAAGGAACTGTTCCCCAGCTGCCAGGTGACCCCCGAAGTTATCACCGCTCTAAGTTACGGCCAGCGTCCGCAAATCTCCGCTGAGATGCGGGGCGCACTGGATAAAAAAGATGCAAATACGGCCGAAAAAATCTATGGCTTGTATTTGCCGGGGCAAAAGATATCGCTATTGGCGTCGCCAGTGGAGGGCAAGTGGCGTTCTGTACTAAGTTTACAAAGTAGGTAAAGGAGGAACATGAGCGAAGAAAATAAAGGTACTTGCGGATGTGGCTGCGGCTGCGGAGGTAAAGGAAAAGGTCGCAAGACGGCGGAAGAAAAACGTACCGGGGAACTGGGAGTACCGGCGAATGGCCGGCCAGAACTCAGCGTGCGGCAAAGCGAAAAATAGATCGTGGAAATCTGGACTAACTCCCCGCAGCTGGAAAAAGGCCAGCGCAGCGTGGCTGCCATCGGGATTTTTGATGGGGTGCATAAGGGACACACCCGGATTTTAAAAACCGTGGTGGAGCGGGCGCGGCGCGCGGGAGTCAAAGCGGTGGCGATTACTTTCGATCCCCACCCTTCCCAACTGCATAATCCGGAAAACCCCACGCTTTTGATCCAGCCGCTGCCCGATCGCCTCGACGCGATGGCTGCGCTGGGATTGGACGCCACCTGGGTAGTGCCTTACACCTGGGACTTAGCTAATCAGAGTCCCCAATCGTTTATAGACCACTATTTTGTAGCGGGACTGCGAGTTAAAGAACTCGTGGTCGGCGAAGATATGCAATTCGGGCGGGGTAACCGCGGCGATATCGAGACTTTGCGCGAGGCTGGCCGCACCCAAGATTTTCAAGTTATCGAAGTTGCCGATATTACCGACCAGGACTCGCGCCGCTATTCCTCTACCCGGGTGCGAGCCTGTTTAGCAAAAGGCGACGTGGAAGGGGCAGCCCGAATTTTAGGGCGCAGTTATCGGCTGCGAGGAATCGTGGAACGCGGTTTTCGTCGCGGACGTCAGTTGGGATTTCCCACCGCAAATCTGGGAAAAACCGCAGGTCTAGCGATTCCAGCCGATGGAGTATACGCGGGTCGATTAATCCGTTCTGTGCCAGGCACCAATGCGGTTGAGCATCTGCCGGCCGCGATTTCGGTAGGCACCAATCCCCAATTTTCCGGCGAGAAAGTTACAGTAGAAGCCCATGTACTGGGGCGAGCTGATCTTGATCTTTATGACGAGCCGGTCGCCATTGATTTCCTGGCGCACCTGCGAGATATGCTCAAGCTAGAGAGCGTGGAAAAGCTGCAGTCGCAAATGGATGAAGATCTGCGCGCTTGCAGTGAAATTTTGGGGGTTCCGCCGGCAGGCAGGGTTAATCCCGAAGAGGTAACCGCGCTCTAGGTCCGCTGGTCGTAACCTGTTTAAAGCACCATCACGATCTGCACTAATACGATTTTCGCGATAATCCCGAGGGCGAAGGTCGCGGAATATCCAGATTCGCAACGCTCATCCGGGATGGTGGTCTGTACGTGACTGAGGATTGCAGGCTGCCCCACGAAACCAGCAATCGCTCCCGCCATCCGGGCAGTGGAAAGCCCCAAGATTTTTCCGAGCAACCAGAATGCCACTAGCACCGGTACCATTCCGGCAGCTGCCAGCAACCCGATTTTTATCCCGGTGAGGGAGAAGGCTTTGGCCGCAAAGGCTTGCCCGGAAGATAAACCTACTGCCGCCAGGAATAACACCAGTCCCATCTGCCGCAACATATTATTTGCCGAGGGCGCCAGAGAGAATACCAGCGGCCCCAGGCGGTCGATACGCCCTAATATTAATCCCACTACCAGCGGTCCGGCAGCGGCTCCTAATGCGAGCGAGCCTAAAGACCCCAGGGGAATGGTGATTAATCCTAGTGCCACCCCCGCGGCAATCCCCAGTCCGAAAGGCAGATAATCGATGGCAGAGATTTTATGTTCCGAATCCCCGAAAGTTTTCGCGATATCACCTTCGCGTTCCACTGGATAAACCACTAATACCCGGTCGCCCATTTGTAGAAGGGTTCCGGCGGTGGCCAGCATATCGGTATCGCCGCGGCGCACCCGGGTAAGCAGTGATTGGAAACGAGCGGGCAAGAACAGATTAGCGACCGGGGTTCCTACCAGGCGGCTATTTGAAACCGTGAAGCGTTTAAAGTTTACTGCCGTGCGGTCATTGGAAATATCTTCCTCAATCGGTTTTCCTAGCGCCTGCCCGGCAGTTTTAACTGCCTCTGGGAGGCCTACTAAGAACGCTAAATCACCGGCTTGTAGCTCCCCATCGGGGTGAGCCACCCGCATTTTGCCGTCCCGCAGCAGATAAGAAATCCGTAGTTCGCCCTCTGAAGAGCCCACGACCTCGGCAATCCCGGGGATTTCCTGGATTCGTAGCGGACGATCTACCCGAATGGTTTGGGTAGCGAGCCCGGCAGCCGATGCCGGATCGGGATCGTTTTTTGCCGGAAGTTTTATCCGCATTAGCACTGTCACTACCACCATGGTTACGATGACCCCCACCGGGTAGGCAATCGCGTAGCCTACTGCCGGCTGAGCGCTTCCTCCGGCAGCATCGGTAGCTGCGGCCAGGGCAGGGGTAGTGGTAAGTGAACCGGCAAACATTCCTCCTAGTAGCGGGGAGCTCAGTCCTAGAGCTTTACCGCCGAAGGCTACAAGCACAGCGTATAGGGCAAGCAGCGCAACTGCCCCCAGCAAAAGGGGAGCTTGTTTGCGTAGGTCGCGAAAGAAAGAGGCGCCGGCGGCGAGGCCGATAGTGTAGACAAAGAGAGCCAGGCCAATGGCAGAGACCAGGGAAAGATTTTCTCCGAGCGCCGGATCCAAGGCGCCGGCGGCGAGACCTACAAATAAGGCTCCGGCAGCTCCAAATTTTAGGGGACCGAAAGGAATCGAACCGAACAGGGTGCCGAGGGCGATTACTAAAAATAGGGTCAACAGGGGAGAAGAGGCGAGTATTTGCATCACCTCTTTAGGATATCCAGGTTAATCTGTAATACGCATTCTGCGATGTCAGCTAGCTGTTGAGGTCGCGTTCTCGCTGGAGTGTGGGTCAGGTACCAGCGAGGGGAAGACTTCGTGCGCCAAGTTCTCGATTTGGGTTTGTAGAATTGGCGCCAGCCGGTTTTGCAGTTCGCTCCGCGGCATGGAGGCTACCGGCTCTAACTGGATAATGTAGCGCATGGTCGCCACCCCGTAAATCATGGACATAATAATTTCGATAAGCGCGTGAAAATTGGTTTCCAGCTTTTCATTCACGGCTTTTCCGGAAGCTATTTGCAAAGCATTCAATACTTCGGCGCCCCCTTTTAGCAGGTTGTCACTCATATAGGCGCGAAAACGTTGGGTGGTTTCGGAATCGGTTATCAGGGCGCGCATCAGCGCTTTCATCCGATCCTTGGTGAGGCGCTCTTCGTAAAGGGTGAAGGCAAAATCAAGGAGACGGTCTGCTAACCCCTCTATCCCGGGTTCCCATAATTGCAGGATTTGCTCCAAGGGATCCAGGGGTAAATCAAAACAATCGCGAAATAGCCGCTGTTTGGAGCCGAAGTAATAGCTAACCATCGCGGGGTCGCAGCCTGCCCCCTTGGCGATAGAACGCATAGTGGTGCCGTCATAGCCACGGGAAATAAACTGGGATTCGGCCACCTGCTTGATTTCTTTACGCATTTGCCCGCGCGCTCCCCGCGGGCCTCTCCCGTGATTAGTGGAAGTAGATCCTGACTTTATATCCCGAGCGTACGAATTAGGTAATATTTTCTTTTCATAATCACCGGTGGCTAATTCATCGCCCCTGAAACTTTCTCCGGAGACTCTTTTGGGTTTGCTTGAGCTTTCTTGCCGGTCGGAGGGGTTTTCTCTTGTTTTTGCATTCATGGTTTTATCCTAATTTCAACACCCTGTGAATTTAGCATTTTCAGTTTACTTTGAGGTGGTGATTACAACTCCGGGAGATGCTATGAGTAAAACAACTGCCGCCCTTGAACTCGCGGACGGAAAACACGCTGCCGCAAGCGAAGGTAAGCAGGCGTTAAGACTAGGTATCGATATCGGTTCCACCACGGTAAAAGCGGTGCTAATTGCCGGGCGGCAGGTAATGTTATCCGACTATCGCCGCCACCACGCAGATGTGCGTGGGGAACTGGCCGGCCTGTTGCGCGATATTAACGCCGCGCATCCGGGAATTACTGTAAAAGCGGCAGTCACCGGTTCCGGTGGGCTCTCGGTTGCCGGAGCTATGAAGGTACCGTTCGTGCAAGAAGTTATTGCCGGCACCAAAGCGGTGGGTGACACTCACCCGCAAACCGATGTGATTATCGAGCTGGGCGGGGAAGACGCCAAAATCACCTATCTGCATCCCACTCCGGAGCAGCGCATGAACGGCACCTGCGCCGGAGGCACCGGCGCCTTCATTGACCAGATGGCCACCTTGCTGCACACCGACGCCTCAGGCCTCGATAAACTTGCCGCGCGCGCCAATCAGCTCTATCCGATCGCCTCGCGCTGCGGGGTATTCGCTAAAACTGACCTGCAGCCCCTACTGAACGAGGGTGCCGCGCACGAAGACCTCGCGGCCTCGATTTTTACCGCAGTCGCCACCCAAACCATTGCGGGACTGGCATGTGGACGCCCGATTCGCGGAAACGTAATGTTCCTGGGCGGGCCGCTGCACTTCCTCCCGAATCTGCGCAAAGCCTATGAGGAGCTGCTCCCTAAAGCCGATAGTTTCTTCACCCCGGAGCACGCCGAACTTTATGTGGCGCTGGGGGCAGCGCTGAGCGCTGATAAAGGTGAGCCGCGCCCTCTGCAGCAGTTAATAACTGACCTGACCACCGGGAAAATCGATACCGATTCCCAGCGAATGCGCCCCCTATTTGCTAATGAAGAAGAATTCGCGGAGTTCCGCGCCCGCCACGACAAAGAAGTAATCCCGCAACTACCGTTGTCCGAGGCGCGAGGGCGCTGCTTCCTGGGGGTAGATTCCGGATCCACCACTATTAAAGCAGTCGTGATTGACCAGGATAAACGGATCGTATTCACTCACTATGCCTCTAACGAGGGCGATCCGGTTTCAGCGGCGGTGGAGATTGTGCGCCGCATCCGCACTGAACTGCCCGAGGGCGCCTATATTGGGCGCGCCTGCTCCACCGGTTATGGGGAGGGGCTGGTGAAAACCGCCCTCAACCTGGAGCAAGGGGAAGTGGAAACTATGGCGCATTTCCGCGCCGCGGAAGACCTGCTGCCCGGGGTGTCTTCGGTAATCGATATCGGCGGACAAGATATGAAATATCTGAAGATTCGCGCCGGAGCCGTAGATTCCATCTCGGTGAACGAAGCTTGTTCTTCTGGGTGCGGATCTTTCTTGCAAACTTTCGCTGCCACTATGGGAACCAGTGTGCAAAGCTTTGCCGCCGATGCGGTAGCTGCCAAGGAACCGGTGGATTTAGGGACGCGCTGCACCGTGTTCATGAACTCTTCGGTCAAGCAGGCACAAAAAGAGGGGGCGAGCCCGAAAGATATTGCCGCGGGGCTTTCCTATTCGGTGGTGCGCAACGCCCTCTATAAAGTTATTAAACTCAAAACCCCAGAAGAACTGGGCGAAAAGGTAGTTGTCCAAGGGGGAACTTTCCTTAACGATGCAGTCCTGCGCGCTTTCGAGCTGCTAACGAAGCGGGAAGTGGTACGCCCCAATATCGCCGGCTTGATGGGTGCCTATGGGGCGGCTTTGATTGCCAAACAAAGTGATGACGGGCAAGGGGAATCCACCTTGGCAACCCTGGAAGACTTGGAGAAATTTCAGGTAGAGACCACCCGCAAGACCTGTAGGCTGTGCCAAAACCACTGTCAGATGACCATTTCTACCTTCTCGAATGGGGAGCGGCACGTGTCGGGGAACCGCTGTGAACGCGGCGCCTCCCTAGAAAAAGTACCCAAGAAGTCGGCGCTGCCGAACCTGTTCGATTGGAAATACAAACGGATTTTCGGGTACCGCCGCTTGACCGAAAAGCAGGCATTCCGCGGGGATATCGGGATTCCCCGGGTGCTGAATATGTACGAAAACTATCCGCTGTGGTTCACCATGCTCACCAAGCTGGGATTTAGGGTGATGGTTTCGGGGCGTTCCAATCATGACCTGTTTGAAACCGGGATGGAGTCGATTCCGTCTGAAAATATCTGTTACCCCGCGAAACTGGTACATGGTCATATCGAGTCGCTGCTGAAGAAAGGGATAAAAACTATTTTTTATCCCTCGGTGATTTATGAACAACAGCTGGTGGAAGGCACCGATAACTGCTTTAACTGTCCGGTGGTGGGTACCTATCCCGAGGTTATCCGTAACAATATGGAGTCGGTGCAAGACAGCGACGTCCGCCTAATCAGCCCCTTCTTAAACCTGGGAAATCGGGAGTTCCTGCCTAAACGGATCGCGGAAGTATTCGCTGATTGGAACGTGACCGAGGCAGAAGCCAAAGCCGCCCTCGATGCGGCCTGGGAAGAGGACGCCGCCGTCAAGGCAGAGATTCGGGAGAAAGGCCGGGAAGCTTTAGCGTGGATTCGTGAAAACGGGGTGCGCGGGATTGTGCTGGCTGGGCGCCCCTATCACCTGGATCCGGAAGTTAACCACGGGATTCCGGAGTTAATTATCGGTTTGGGAATGGCGGTATTTACCGAGGATTCGGTGGTAGATGGTCGCCTGGAGCGCCCTTTGCGGGTGCGTGACCAGTGGGCTTATCATTCTCGGCTATATGAGGCCGCCGCCCGGGTGGGCGACGAACCTGATCTGGAATTGGTGCAGCTAAACTCTTTTGGTTGCGGAGTGGACGCGATTACCGCAGACCAGGTGCAAGAGATTTTGGAGGGGCGTGGAGACGTCCACACCGTCCTCAAGATTGATGAGGTTTCCAACCTGGGAGCCGCCCGGATTCGGCTGCGTTCCCTAGATGCGGCCACGCGGGAGCGGGAAAGCTCCACGGTGCTTACCTATCCCAGTGCGGATCGGATCGGTGACCCCGATGCGGCGCCAAGACAGGCAAAGGAAGCGGCGGTTCCTACCCGCATAGATCCGGCAGCCGAAGCCGCCGCGGAAGAAGCTCGCCTGGCGAAAGCCGGCCATGTGCAGGTGCATTCTAAATTCACCGAACAGATGCGCAAAGATGGTTGGGAGATTCTGGTTCCCCAAATGGCACCTATCCAGTTCCGACTGGCGCAGCCAGTGGTGCGCCGCGCCGGGCTGAATGTGCGATTGCTGGAACATACTTCCCGCGAATCGATGGAAACTGGTCTCAAGTTCGTGAACAACGATTCTTGCTACCCCGCGATTGTGGTGATTGGGCAGCTGATTGAAGAGTTTACTTCCGGGCGTGCCAACCCCGATAAAACCGCGGTGGCGATTTCGCAGACCGGAGGAATGTGCCGGGCAACAAATTACGCGTCCTTGTTGCGTAAAGGGTTGCGTGATGCCGGGTATCCCCAGGTACCGGTGATTGCGGCCTCGGTGCAAGGCATTGAAGAAAATCCCGGATTCCAGCTGTCTTGGTCGGAAATCCACCGGATTTTGCAAGCTATCTGCTTAGGCGACATGCTGCAGACCGTGCTCTTGCGTATTCGCCCCTACGAGCTGGTGAAAGGCTCGGCGATGGAGCTGTATCGGCGTTGGGATCAGATTATCCAGGAATGGTTTGCGGCTGGGAAATACTCGGCTACTTGGGGCGGTCGCCTCAGCTATTCCCGCTTGATTAAGGAATGTGTCAAAGAGTTCGATGCCTTGGCGTTGAATGATGAGCCGCGCCGCCCCCGGGTTGGTTTGGTGGGAGAAATCCTGGTGAAGTTCCACCCGGATGCTAATAACCACGCAGTTCGGGTGATTGAGGAAGAAGGCTGCGAAGCGGAACTGCCTACCCTGATCCAGTTCTTCCATTACTCTCTGGCCAGTGGAAACTTTGAACGGAATGAAATGGGCAATTCCCGCAAAGTTAAGTTAGGGATGGACGCGGGTCTGTGGGCCTTAGAGCGCTATGAGGACGCGATTCGCCGGGCTTTCGCCAAAACTAACGGCAAGTTCGAGATGCATCGGCGAATCAAAGATATGGCGGCGCGTTCTGTCGATATTGCGGGCATGGGTAATCAGGCTGGTGAAGGCTGGTATTTGACCGCGGAAATGGTGGATATGATCGAGCATGGCTGCCCCAACATTATTTGCGCCCAGCCTTTCGGCTGCCTGCCGAACCACGTGATTGGTAAGGGAATGTTCCGCGCGCTGCGCAACCGCTACCCGGAGGCCAATGTGGTGGCGGTCGACTATGATCCGGGTGCCTCGGAAGTTAATCAGCTAAACCGGATCAAGTTGATGATTGCGACTGCCCTGCGCGGTGAAGAAGTAGCTGATGATTTCGAGGATCTGCCCGAGGAAGCGAGTGGGTCAGGCTGCGGGTGCGCGTCCTCTTGTGGCAGCGGAGTGCAGTGGAATTCTGAAGTTCAAGTCAGTCCCGCAGGTAGACGTTCCCTGCCGATTACCCCGGTAAGCGCCGCGCGCTAAAACTGGCGAACTACTAGCCGAGGACACCCCATTGTGACCCCGGTAATACCGATATTAACCCCTCGTGTCTCTTTTTCGTCCCGAAAAGGAATAGATTTCTTAAAACGCCCGGAAAGTTTCTTATTGAAACTTCCGCAGACAGATTTGCCTGACACCTCAAAATTTTTACTTCTTACGGCAAGAAAGCATCAAAAAATAAAGATATTAAGGCTATGAGGTAAAGATGAGGCCCTAGGCGATGTTTCGGCGGTCAAAAATAATTTCCATGCTAGGGAGTTCAGAAAATCTGCCGCCTGGTTTGCCTCCTCAAAAACTGCCCAATCTTCGGGATCTTTACCTGCGATAACTCTTTGCGCGTGTGTCAGGGCGCGAGCCGCCAAAGCATTGGGGCGTAGGTGGGGCGGGAGGACCTGTAGATGTCGGTTAATTATCAGTAGAATAAGGCATATATCAGCAAAAATATCCCTCCGGAGGCAATAATCCCCGCTACCGCTGAAAGAATAAGCAATCTTGGTTTTGTGCGTCGCAGTGATACCAACAGACCGATACAGGGAATAAAGCCCGTGATGGCTACGACTACCAGTATCTCTAAGCTGCGCAGGTCTACGCCTTGAAGTAATGCCACCACTACTGGACCTAGAATCAAACCTAGGGGGAAGCCGGTGGCGATAGAACGTTGAGTCAACGTTCCATAATGGGCAAAAAATGCCATTGGACCAACAATGACTCCACACCCTAACCCTAATAGCGTCCAGGTGAGGGCGATCTGTGTAATATCGCTGCTAGCTGCGCCTGGACGCAAGTTGTAGATCGGTATTGCACAGTAATAGATTGCTAACGCAAACAGAATTGAAACGGAAGCTACACTCGCAGCGATTTTCCAGGATTTAGAGAACCAGCCCACCACGACCGCTATCATTACGAACCCCAGTCCGGAACTGGCGAGCTTCGTCATAATCGTGATGAACACTCCCGAAAATGGGAACATATCATTTGCGACTGAACCGCAACCGATTAGCACCGCGAGGCTCAGACCGAGGGTTATAGATACGCCAGCAGTGGGGCGTTTAGAATTTTGGGCTGAAGGTAAGTTCGCTCGCGTGCTGTCTCTATTCAAAAGCTCAGCATTAAAATCACTGGTTTCATGCACCAGCTAATCTTATCCCGACTTCCGGATACTTCCGGCAGTGACTTATTGTTTGCGGCAGGGTGGGCTGGGGGCTGAAATGGGGATACCGGAAATTGCCGGGTCTGTTTTCGAAACCTTTTGTAAGGCGGGATTTTGCGCGCGCTAGACTTTAGGCATGGAAAATGATGAACGTTTCCCGCTAACTTCCTCCAAAAAAAGCTTATCAACAGGCAAAACTATTTCTAGAGGACGCCCGAGTGTCAGAATAAAAGCACTGGATGGGATACGTGCATTAGCGATTGTGGCGGTAGTGCTCTACCACCTGCGTCCGAGCGTGTTACCCGGCGGATTCATCGGGGTCACCGTATTCTTCGTACTCTCCGGGTTCCTGATTACTCGCTCTATCGTCAGCGCCCTCGATAAAGGGAGTTTTTCTTATCGGCGCTACCTTTTGCGGCGTTTATGGCGACTATTTTTCCCGATAGTTATCACTATCGCGCTTAGCGCGGTGCTGACCTATCTATTCGCCCCCAGCCTGCTGCTGAAAGTACAAAGTGACTGTCTACCGGCGACCTTGTTTGTCAGCAACTGGTTTTATATTGTCCGCAACGTCCCCTATTTCGCGGCGGCAGGCTTGCCTTCTCCGCTCACCCACCTGTGGTTCCTGGGGGTACTCGCGCAGTTCTATGTGCTCTGGCCGTTGATCGTCTACTTGCTGTTGAAAGTTAGGCGGGCCGCCCCAGCGATTACCGCGGTTCTGATCCTGTTCTCTACGGTGGCGATGTCGATCTTTTGGATGGTGGGAGAGGACGTTACTCACGCCTATTACGGGTTGGATACTCGCGCCGCAGAGCTGCTGGTGGGTGCCTTCTTAGCGCTTATCTATCCCCAGATTTCCCCAGAAAACAGTGTTTCTGCTTTTCGGGCCAAGACCGAGAAAAGCGAGATGTTGCAGGTGCTAGCAGCGGGGAGCCTTGGATCACTGATAGTTTTCGCTATCTGGGGAAGTGGGGACACGCCTGCGATTTATTTCGGTGGGTTCTTACTGGTGGCAATGCTAAGCGCGGTGATAGTTAGGGCGGCGACCTTCGAGGGGTCGGAGATTTCGAAACTGTTAAGCAACCCGGTTTTCAATTACCTGGGTTCCCGTTCCTTTTCCTTATATCTGGTGCATTTTCCGATTCTGCTGCTACTGAATCCAGCTACCCGTACGGTTCCGCCCTCCGGGTGGCAGCAGCTTCTGCAGCTACTGATAGTGGTAGTTGCAGCGGAAGTTTTCTATCGTCTGACAGAATCGCCGGCAAGCTTGCTGAGTTCCCTTTGGAAAAAGGCGGGAGAAAGGAAAGTTGCAACACTTAAGTCGCAGGATCCACTCCGCACCCTGCAGCTCAAGGTATTCGCAGTGCTTTCGACAATATCGCTGATAGTAGCAGTAGTACTGTCGTTTTATCCCGCTAACTGGGAGCAGCTAGCCAAAAATCGGGCGGTGCACTTACGTCCGGAACTTGCCGCTAGTGCGACCTCGTCCTCTCATTCGGAGAAGCAAAAAACGAAAGAAAAAGACGAGAAAAACAAGTCACCAAAAAAGCAAGAAGAAAAACCCAAAGGGCTAAAACCACTAGCCAAGAAGGTGCCCAATAACTTGGATACCAGCGGCTGGCAGATCGATCCTGCCACCGGTACCTGCAACGCGGACGTGCTCATTATTGGAGACTCAATAACCGAGGGGGCAAGCGCCGCGATAAAGAAAGTGTTACCGCAGGCAGTTATCGATGGGAAAGTTAGTCGCCAGATTCAACGCGGCCCGGACGTGTTCGCAAAATACAAGAATCAGGGAATTCGTCCCCGCGTTCTTGTTTATGCCTTAGGTAGTAACGGGGTATTGTACGGCGACCGGCTGGTGCAGAACCTGATAGATACTGCTGAAGGAAGACCAATGTATTTGGTGACAATCCGTGATCCGAATCCTTTGCAAGATATAAATAATGAAATATTGAACCGATTGGCAAACAATAATCCGAATGTGGGGATTATTGACTGGTGGGCAGCCAGCGAAGGGCATCGGGAATACCTGGTAGATGATGGCACTCACCCCACAAATGTCGGCAACGAGGTGCTCGCCAACTTGTACAAGCAAGCCTTGTGCGGGCAGTAGGGGAACTGCGAAGAAAGGAGCTATTGGAATTTTGTCAATAGCCCGCGGTAGGGGATAGGTCTGCCGCAGTTATCCGGATTTTCCGGATAACTTGCGAAGGCAGTTTCCAGCGTCACGAGGGCCACTCGCAGCACCACGGTGAACGCCGTTTTAAACCGTGAAAACGTGTCAATATCTGCCAAGGACACCTAAAGAATATAGAGTTTATAACGTGAATATTCCGGTGCAATATCGTTCCCTGCTCGCTCCTCCTGAACCGCGCGAAGATCGCTATCAATACGGACGCTCGCTGCGCGAAACCGTTCCCTTTAGTTCCTTGGCGGCCTGGGTGCCGGTTCCAGACCGCGACCCTATCGCCCTCATTCAAGACTCCCACCAGGGCAGAGTTAAGAACCTGATCCCCATACGGGTAGGGCGCATGGCGTCCTCACCTTACGGATTCTTACGGGGAGCCGCGGTAGTGCAAGCCGCCGACTCCGCTGCCTTGCCCGCCACCGGGATTCAACCGGTAGTATGCGGGGATTCCCACCTGGGAAACTTCGGTTTTTATCGTTCCCCCGAAGGGGAACTGGTGATGGATCTCAACGACTTCGACGAGGCGCATACCGGCAGTTGGGAATGGGACCTGCGCCGCCTGACCGCCTCGATCCACGTGGCGGGGCGCGAAAATAATCTCTCCGAATCCAAATGCTCCGATGCGGTAGTCGCTTGCGTAAACGCCTACCGGGACGAAATTAGTCTGCTAGCCGGACGTCCTCTCTTTGAACGCGCCTTTAATCGGATTGACCTGGAGAAACTTACCTCTAGAGAGCTAACTCCCAAGTTGGCAAAAGAGATCGAACGCGCCGCTGCCAAAGCTATGAAACGTACCTCGGATCGGGCGCTCCCCAAGTTCGCCCAAGAATCCGAAGGAAGCCTGAAAATTACCCCCGAACCCCCGCTAACCACCCAGATTCCCCCAGCTGATTGGGATGCGGTGGCGCGCGCCCTAGACGAATATCTGCACACCATATCCCCGCAATGGGCGCGAGTATTGGGCGGATACACCCTGGTTGATATCGCGCAGCGGGTAGTAGGAGTAGGATCGGTAGGTTTGCGCGCCTACATCGCGCTGCTCCAAGGCTCCACCCCTACGGACGTAATCTTCTTGCAGCTTAAGCAGGCACGGCGCTCGGTGCTCGCCCAATATGTGCACGGCTCCAAAGAATGGCATGCCCACCAAGGACAGCGAGTAGCTGAATATCAAAAAGCACTACAAACCGTTTCTGACCCGCTGTTAGGCTGGGCAAGCGTAGGGGAGCGACAATACTATGTGCGCCAGTTCCGCAATATGAAAGGAACCGTGCCCCTAGATCGCCTGGGAGCCAAATCCCTATGCGACTATGCGGGAATCGTAGGGCTGTTGCTGGCGAAAGGCCACGCGCGCACCCATGGCGCCTCCAAGATCTCCGGCTACCTGGGTAAATCCGATAAACCGGGGCAAGCTCTCGCCACTTTCGCCCGCGCCTACGCCGACCAGACCGAGGCGGACCACGTCGAATTCCTGCGAGCCATCAAAGACGGGCGGATGCCCCAGCCCGAGGGCGAAATGGGAAGTGCCTTCCGCGCGGGGTAGGACGCGTGAGGAGGAAATTGGCTAGTGCCGCACCAGCGCGGGGGCTTGGTTTTATCCGAGCAGGCGCGGTGGGCATAAGAATTCGGAAAATGCCTGCGGTCTTTTTCCGAATTCTTGGGCGGGAGGAAAAACCAAGGCTCCGCGCGGAGCCCACCCGGTGCTTGCGCCCTCGTCCTCGCTACCTTCGCATTAGCCGCACCTGCGCGTGTCCTAGTTCACCAGCGCCAAAATAGGATTGCCAGCAGCGCTAATGTTAGGCTAGTAAAGCCGTTACAAGCCGGCCACGGATGCGTCATGCCCGGGTGAAACTGCCCCGGAGCTCCGTGCAACAAGTAGAAGAAAAGGAGAACCCAGTGGCACTGAGTAAAGAAGAAAAAGCCAAGATTATGGAAGAATATGCGACCCATCCCGGTGATACGGGTTCGCCTGAGGTTCAGATCGCGCTGCTTTCCAAGCGGATCTCGGATCTGACTGAGCATTTCAAAACTCACCAGCATGATCACCACTCCCGTCGGGGACTAATGCTACTGGTGGGGCAGCGGCGCCGCCTGCTAGGCTACCTGAAAGACATCGACATTGAACGTTACCGTTCTCTGATCGCGCGTCTCGGTTTGCGCCACTAACATAGAAATATCGGCCCGGTTAACGCCGGGCCGAATTGCTATCACCCCGGTTTCGGTCTTCGGTGGTGGCCTCCGGATCAGGCGCTGCAGTTTCTAGTCGCCTTTCTCCGTGGGTCTCGATCGTTGACCGCCCATCACAAGGTGATAGCTCTCAGGAGGGCATTGGCCCTAGAAGATGGAATATCAAGGAGTAAATAAAAGAAAATGATGGACGATCCAGAAGTGATTGCCTCCGAGGCAATCATCGATAATGGTCGTTTCGGACAGCGCACCGTGCGCTTCGAAACTGGCCTACTCGCCCAACAGGCTGCCGGCAGTGCGCTGGCTTACCTGGATGATCAAACCACGGTTTTATCTGCCACCACGGTAGGGAAAAACCCGCGCGACCAGTTTGATTTCTTCCCACTCACCGTTGATGTGGAAGAACGTCAATACGCGGCCGGACGTATCCCCGGAAACTTCTTTCGGCGGGAAGGCCGTCCCGGCACTGAAGCGATTTTGGCTGCTCGCCAAATCGACCGTCCGCTGCGCCCCTCCTTCGTAAAAGGGCTGCGTAACGAAGTGCAGGTTGTAGCCACCGTGCTGACCGTACACCCCGACGACGCCTACGATGTGCTGGCCATTAACGCCGCCAGCATGTCCACCCAGATTTCCGGTCTGCCCTTCTCCGGACCGATCGGTGGCACCCGGATTTCCCTAGTCGATGGCCAGTGGGTAGCATTCCCGCGTTACAGCGAAATAGAACGCTCCACCTTCAATATGGTGGTTGCGGGTCGGGTTATTCAGACCGCTGACGGTGGCGAAGACGTCGCCATCATGATGGTCGAGGCTGGCGGTGGTGAAGGTACCTGGGAGCTGATCCAGCAGGGACAGACCGCACCTACCGAAGATGTAGTAGCTGCCGGCCTCGAGGCCGCCAAGCCCTTCATCAAAGAACTGTGCCGCGCGCAAGCGCAGGTAGCGGCCAAGTGCCAGAAGGAAACCCTAGAGTTCCCGCTGTTTAAAGACTTCGAGGATGAACACTGGGATGCCGTGGCCGAAAACTGCCGCGAACAGCTTGACCAGGCCGTACAGATCGCCGAAAAGCTTGACCGGCAAGACCGGGTTGATGAAATCAAGGATCAAATGCTCGCCGATCTGGAAGAGCGTTTCCCCGAAGGCGAGAAAGAGCTCAAAGCGGCTTTCCGCGCCCTCGAAAAAGAGCTAATCCGTACCCGCACCCTGAACGAGGGCGTGCGGATGGACGGGCGCAAACCGAACCAGATTCGCTCGCTCTATGCGCGCGCCGGAGTGCTGCCCCGCCTGCATGGCTCCGCGATTTTCCGTCGCGGCGAAACCCAGGTGCTGGGGGTAACCACCCTGAACATGCTGCGTATGGAACAGCAGCTAGACAACCTGGGGCCGGAAACCCGCAAACGTTACATGCACCAGTACAACTTCCCGCCCTACTGCACCGGCGAAACCGGGCGCGTAGGCAGCCCCAAGCGCCGGGAAATCGGGCATGGGCATCTCGCGGAAATGGCGCTAGAGCCAGTACTTCCCTCCAAGGAAGAATTCCCCTACGCTATCCGCCAGGTATCCGAAGTGATGGGGTCGAACGGCTCTTCATCCATGGGTTCGGCCTGTGCCTCCACGATTTCGCTACTGAACGCGGGCGTACCGCTAAAGGCGCCGGTCGCCGGGATTGCGATGGGGCTAATGAGCGAGCCGGGCGAGGACGGCACCACCAAGTACATGACCCTGACCGATATTTTGGGAGCCGAGGATGGCTTTGGAGATATGGACTTCAAGGTCACCGGTACTCGGGACTTCATTACCGCCCTCCAGCTAGATACCAAACTGGACGGCATCCCCTCTGACGTGCTGAAAGGTGCGCTAGCTCAGGCAAAGGAAGCCCGCCTAGAAATCTTGAACCTGATCGAACAGGCGATTCCGGAACCGGACGAAATGAGCCCCTATGCTCCGCGCATCATCACCGTCCAGGTACCGGTAGACAAGATTGGTGAAGTCATCGGCCCCAAGGGCAAGATGATCAACCAGATTCAGGAGGACACCGGAGCCGAAGTCGTGATCGAAGACGACGGCACTGTCTATATTTCTTCCTCTGATGCCGAATCTGCCGAGGCTGCCCGGGCAGCAGTTAACGCGATTGCTAACCCGCAAATGCCTGAGGTAGGGGAGCGTTTCGTAGGAACCGTGGTGAAGACCACCTCCTTCGGAGCTTTCATTTCCCTGACCCCCGGCAAGGACGGGCTGCTGCACATTTCGCAGATCCGCCGCCTGGTAGGGGGTAAGCGCATCAACCAGGTCGAGGACGTACTAAACGTGGGCGACCAGGTGCAAGTAGAGATCGAAGAGATCGACGAACGGGGCAAGCTGTCGCTAGGTGCAGTCTTAAGCGAAGAGCAGGAAGCCGAGCTAGCCGAAAACGAGGCTAAGCAGGAATCTCGCCGTTCCGAGGACGAAGAGCGCCCGCGTCGCTCTCGTAACCGCTCGCGCCGGCATCGCAACAATCGCCGCGATGATCGCCGCGAGGAACAAACAGATAGTGACGGCGAATAGTCGCTAATAAAGTTGGCGAGGGCGAGATCATCTCGCCCTCGCCTCCTTTAATTTTTAAGAAAAGAGATCCTAGATGCGCAGATACTTCGACCTAGTAGTGGCCGGCAGCGTGCTTTTCCTATGCCTGTTCTTTGCTCTGATACTACTGTCGGTTTCTACCACTTCCGACTCCGGATTCCTAACCATGTTTACCGGGTTTCTGGCGCTGGTTTTCGGGGCAGTGGCAGGCGGATTTCAACTGGTGTTTGCGGGTTTGCGTCTGATCTTTAAACTAGAGCCTCGCCGGTTCTGGGCTCGCGCTACCTTAATCGCATTGGCATTCACCGCTTTTTCCCTAATCTCTGCCGCTGTCGCCGACAGCGCGGAAACGGGACTATTAACCTTCGCCTTAGGGATTTTCACTGTCCTCGGCGCGCTGCAATACGGATGCTCCCATGCATTAACTGCCTCCCCAACAAGGACAACCACCCGAGCATAGCCCCGGGAACCCGGAAGAAACCGGGAAACTGTAGCGAAAACTATCAAACCCAAATAAGAGAAACATGCCTGAACAAAACTTTTACGAACTGCCGCTTTCTGCCACTGCCCCCCGCCTTAGCGTCAGCGAAGGGGAAACCCTGATTGAGCGTTCGGTACTTGCCGGCGGTATTCGCCTGATTACACAACAGGTGCCGGCTTCGCCCTCGGTAGTACTGGGGTTTTGGATTCCTGCCGGTTCCCGCGATGAAGGCCCAGAGCATCTGGGATCCACCCACTACCTCGAACACCTGCTGTTTAAAGGATCCGCTACCCGCGATGCCCGGGAAATCTCCCGGGCATTCGATGCCGTAGGAGGGGAACTAAACGCCGCGACCGCTAAAGAATCCACTCACTATTATTGCCGGGTGCTCTCGCGCGACCTGCCGATGGCGGTGGAAGTCCTTACCGAAATGCTGGCTCGCCCCACGCTGGCACCGGCAGATTTTGAACTGGAACGGGCAGTTATCCTGGACGAACTGGCCATGTCCCAAGATGACCCCCAAGATGTTGGCTATGAAAAGTTCTTGGGTGAACTATTCCCCACCTCCCCGCTGGGACTGCCGGTAGGAGGCACCGCCCAAACCGTAGCCGCCACCCCCTTAGAAGCGGTGAAAGCCCATCATCAGCGCTGGTACCAGCCTCGGAACCTAGTAGTTGCGGCCGCTGGAGATATCGATCATGATCGCCTGGCGCAGTTGCTTTTGGCAGCGGCAGAGAAAAACGGTTGGGAGCTTCCCGCGCAAACCGATCCGGAAGTTCCCCAGCGCGCGCAGCCGGATCCGGCGGTGCTGGCCAGCACCACGGTAGAAAAGACTGTGGAACAGGGACAAATATTTATCGGAACCCGGTCTCTGCCCGCTAATGACCCCCAGCGCGACACTCTTAGTCTGTTGCTAACGGTGCTATCTGGGGGAATGTCTTCCCGACTCTTCCAAGAAATCCGGGAAAAACGGGGACTGGCTTACTCCACTTATGCTTTTGACTCCGCCTATAGCGATAGCGGATCCTTCGGCCTCTACGCCGGGTGCGCCCCCGCTAACTTGGAGCAAGTGGGGCAACTACTGGTGACGGAGCTCGAAAAACTCGCAGAATACGGTGTTCCCGAGGACGAACTAGCGGAAGCATTAGGTCAGCTCAGCGGGGGAGTGCTGCTGGGGATGGATGATAATCGGGCCCGCATGGCGCGCCTGGGGCGCGCGGAAGTAAATGGAGGTCGCTTGCGCACCATCGAGCAGTTAAACCTTGCTCTGCGAGCAGTAAATGGCGCACAAATTAGTGAGCTGGCAGCGCAATTTCTCGGCTTACCACAGGTGAAAGTCGTGGTACGCCCGGCGGTGGCATAAGCTGAACGGGTGAAGATAAAGAAACTTTTCCCAGTTATTGCTGCCGCGGCGCTGCTAGGTGCCTGCAGTCCTTCCGCGCAGCCGTCCGCTCCCGACAAAACTACCAATAACCCGAAAGTGACTAGTTCCGTTTCGGCGAAGCCTACTACCCCCACCGCTTCGCCGAGCCCGACAGTGGCGTTTACTCCCAAAGACCATCTGTCGGAAGCGCAAAACTCTTTCGTTAAACAGGTGATGGAAAAGAACCACTATGACCAGCGTACCGCCGAAATAGTGTTAGGCCCGGTACAGTCCCTGTGCGGACTGCTAGATACTAAGCAACCCGATTCGGCAGCGAATAAACAGACTCTGTCCGATATCTATACCAAAGTAGATTCTGCTGAGCTCCGGCAAGAATGGTACAACAATCTGCAGATAGCTGGGCAAACTCTGTGCCCAGATAAAGCTCAGATTATTAACGCGAATAAACCCGAGGGTGTGAGCTAGAGTGAGCGAAAAACTAAAAGTGGCGGTGGTTGGTGCCCAGGGGAGGATGGGCCAGTCCGCTTGTCAAGCGATCGCAGAATCTGCAGACTTACAGCTAGTTGCCCGTCTGGGCAGTAAAGATGAGATCACTTCCCAGACTCTGGCCGGCGCCGAGGTCGCAGTCGAGTTCACCATTCCGAGCGCCAGTTTTGCCAATACCGCCGCGATTTTGCGCAGTGGAGCCCATGCGGTAGTCGGAACCTCTGGTTGGGACGAGGACGCACAGGCAAAAATCCAGGAAGTGGCGCGCGAAACTGGACGTAACGTATTGATTGCCCCTAACTTTGCCCTCTCAGCGGTATTAGTGATGGCTTTTTCTCGCTTGGCGGCGCCTTTCTTCACCTCCGTCGAGATCGTAGAAACTCATCATCCTAAAAAACTGGATGCCCCTAGCGGGACGGCGCTGGCAACCGCGCAAGCAATGGCGGCTGCCCGCAGGCAAGCCGGTGTGCCTGCAGCTCCCGATGCCACCACCACCGATCCTCAGGGAGCGCGCGGCATGAAAGTCGAGGATGTGGGGATCCACTCCCTGCGGATGCTCGGTGCCAATGCGCACCAGGAAGTGCTGCTTTCTAACCTGGGGGAACAGCTGCGGCTGCGCACTGACTGTTTTGATCGCTCCTCCTTTATGCCCGGGGTATTGCTGGCAGTCCGGAAAGTGGCAGCTGCGACTCCCCTTACGGTGGGGCTGGATAAAATCATGGATTTAGGGATTTAAGGTGAGTAGTCCAGCTAATGCTAAAGAAACCGTACGCTTAGCGAAAAGCGAAGATTTACCGACTTGGGGACGCATTCAGGCACAGGCCATGCAGGCAGACTTGCAATCCCATTTGGGACAGATTGGTCCGCAAACCTTAGCGCTTATCGATCCGGAGCAGATCACCCGTGCCTGGCAGCAGGCGCTATTTAGCCCGCCCTCGCCAAAACATCATCTGCTTACCGCAGTAAATGAAGGACAGGTGGTCGGTTTGGCAGCGATTGCTCCCGCCCCCAAAATGCTGGTGCAACCCAAGCAGTCACCGCTCGCAGAAAAAAATGCGGATGCCGAAATCGTGGCTTTAGAGGTTTGCGATTGGGAAAATAACCTGGGTGACGCCTCCCGCCTGGTAAATGCGATCGGCGATATGTTGCGAATGTCCGGGGCGAGCCGGGTACAGATTTGGCTAGCGGCCGAGGCGCCAGAAAAAATCCGTTTCTTTAGTGAATGCGGATTCGCTCCCGCCGGTTTGCGCCAAGGCTTAAAAGTAGGACATGAATCCATGGTGCAACATCTGTGGTTTACTGACTTGTAGATCCTTCCCGCTCGCTTTTTGGACGAAAGAAAAATCTCCAGGTGGCGTAGGTAGAGTAGGGATATGAGCAACGCAGATTGTACTTATCGGCTTCCCGCACCGGTTGGGGTAGCAATGGTGACCCCGTTCCACCCGGATGGCTCCGTAGACTACGATGCCGCCGCCAGCCTGGCGAAACATTTGGTAGACCAGGGGATAGATCACCTGGTACTTTCGGGCACCACCGGGGAATCACCGACTACTCACCTGGATGAAAAAGAACAGTTGATTAAGTCAGTCCGTCAAGCGGTAGGCAAAGATCTCTATATCACTGCGGGGGCGGGCTCTAATGACACCGAACATTCGGTGCGAATGGCACGCAGTGCCCAGGCGGCGGGAGCTGACGGGATCCTGCTAGTAAGTCCCTACTATTCGCGACCCTCCCAAGAGGGGCTCTACCAGCACTTTGTCAAGGTAGCTAGCGAAACAGACCTGCCGGTGATGCTCTACGATATTCCCGGACGCACTGGGGTAGCCATCAGCGATGAACTGATGAAACGTCTGGCAGAGATCGACAATATTGTGGCGGTAAAAGATGCTACTGGCAAAGTGGAAGTCGGGGCGCGGCGCATCGATGAAACCGGTTTGGCTTTTTATTCCGGCGATGACGGCCTCAACTATTCTTGGCTTACCCAGGGCGCTGTGGGGGTAATCAGCGTGGTGGGGCACGTAGCCGCCCCCAGCTATCGCAAAATGGTGCAGCTGGTAGAAAACGGAGACTACCAGGAGGCGCTGCAACTCTCCCTGGAGCTAGAACCCCTAGTGAAAGCGTTAATGGGAGGGGGACAGGGCGCGGTTATGGCTAAGCACGCCCTCGCCCTACAAAAAGTTATTCCCTCCGATACTCTGCGCCTGCCGCTAGCTCCGGCCAGCGAAGAGGATATTGCGCAGCTGCGCGCGGCTCTGGAAAGTTTCGGATTGCTCTAAGTTTCTGGACGCGCCTCCTCGATACCCAGGTGCTTAACGGATATCCCGAGTCCAGCATTGCGGGTCTAACCCCCTTACCTGCTTTAAAGGGGGTATTAAGCGTTCAGTGCGCGCGGAAGTTTGCTATAGGCGGGCAAACTCGGGACAATTGGAAACGTGAATCCGCTGTATCCTGAACTTTCTTTACCGCCGAAACTCAAATCCGACACCATCCGGGTAGTTCCCCTGGGAGGCCTGGGGGAAGTCGGGCGGAACATGACCGTAATCGAGCTGAACGGCAAAATCCTGATTGTCGATTGCGGGGTGCTTTTCCCCGAAGAAATCCAACCCGGCGTAGATCTGATTCTCCCCGATTTTTCCTATCTGCACGGACGCATGGATGACGTAGTCGCACTGGTGCTCACGCATGGTCACGAAGACCATATCGGGGCGGTACCTTATCTGCTGCGCCTGCGCGAAGATATCCCCATCTACGGTTCCCAACTCACCCTAGATTTCCTGCGTCCCAAACTTGAAGAGCATCGACTCCCGGCGACGCATCTACATCAGGTACGCGAGGGAGAGCGTATTGAGCTAGATATTTTCGCTTGCGAATTTTTGGCAGTCACCCACTCGATTCCCGATGCGCTCGCAGTGATGATCCGTACCAAATCCGGAAACCTGCTGGTCACCGGCGACTATAAAATGGATCAGCTGCCCCTAGATAAAAGAATCACCGATCTGCGCGGCTTTGCTCGTATGGGGGAAGAGGGTGTTGACTTATTCCTCGTGGACTCCACCAATGCGGAAGTCCCTGGTTTTATCGCCCCGGAAAGAAAAATCGGTCCCGTAATCCGCCAGGTGCTCTCCGAATCCACCGGGCAGGTGGTAGTAGCTTCTTTTGCTTCCCATGTGCACCGCGTGCAACAGGTGCTGGATGCTGCCCGGGCAGTAGGACGCAAAGTGTGCTTGTCGGGGCGGTCAATGGAACGCAATATGAACATTGCGGCGCAGGCCGGTTACCTAGAGCTGGATCCAGACGTAGTGGTGCGCGCCGACGAGCTCAAACGTTTGCCCCCCAATAAACGAGTGTGGATGGTAACCGGTTCCCAAGGCGAACCCATGGCAGCGCTCTCGCGGATCGCCCAAGGCGAGCACCGGTTGGTGTCCCTAGAACCAGAAGATACGGTGTTACTGGCCTCTTCCTTGATTCCCGGGAATGAAAACTCGGTTTACCGGGTAATTAACGCGCTGATGCGCCAAGGTGCCAATGTAGTCCATAAAGGGAACCGCGCGGTTCATGTTTCCGGGCATGCCGCCGAAGGGGAACTGCTCTATACCTACAACATTGTGCAACCTAAGAATGTAATGCCGATTCACGGTGAAATCCGGCATCTAATCGCTAATGGGAAGATAGCCCAGGCTACCGGGGTACCGGAAGAAAACGTGGCTTTAGCCGAGGACGGGGTAGTAGTCGACCTCAAAGATGGGCAAGCGCGGGTCGTAGGACAAGTTGATTGCGAATACATATATGTTGACGGCGGATCTATCGGAGAAATCGATGAAGACCAGTTAAAGGACCGCATGACCTTGGGAGAAGAAGGCTTCGTTTCCGTATTTGCCGCGGTAGATGTGCCCACCAAGATTATTGCTGCCGGCCCGCATATTACCGCTCGGGGAATGGCCGAGGACGAGGGGGTGTTCCGGGAAGTACTACCGGACGTGACTGAGGCGCTGCAAAGAGCGCTAAATCAAGGAGATAGCGACCCTTATCGCTTGCAACAGGCAATGCGCCGCGCTTTGGGGCGTTGGGTGGCGCGTCGGTTGCGTCGTCGTCCCATGATCGTACCGGTAGTTGTGGAGATTTAGATGCGGGTAGCTGGAAAAGAAAAATCGCATAGTTCTTGGCGTCAGCGCGTCCCCGCCTGGATGGGGTGGATCTATACTATTGCCGCCCTATTTTGTCTGGTAATGATTCCGTTCCGCTATGCCGTGGGTCACCATATTGGGCGTTTTACCTACCTGGTGCTAACCGTTCTGGGAGTTCCCTCTACCGCCACTTTAGGGACTGCGGTTTTATTGGCTTTCTTGGCGCTACTGTGTTTTTCCCGCAAACGGATCGGAGCTATCGTCCTTATTGCCTTGCAGGCTCTGCACGGTCTGCTCTGCCTGGTAGCTCTGATATTTTCTTTCTCCAACCCCGACTTTGACCTGACAGACCTGATCATCCTGGGTACACGTCTGGCGATAGCGGCGTTGATTCTGGCGGTGCTATTCGCATCGGCGCGCAGTTTCTGGGGAAAAATCAATGCCCAATCCGCCTGGAAAGCCCTGGTTATTCTAATAAGCGGTCAGTTGCTGGTGTTTGGAATTGGGTTCGCCATGGCTCGGGTGATTGCACCGCGCAGTTGGGCTAGTAGTCCGCTAGCACTGTGGGTATATGCGCGGATGTCAGGTTTGCGACTGCACCGCGGGTTCAACATCCACTTTATGTTCGCCCATCAAGCAGGTTTTCGCGCCCTCAGCTTCTTCATCATGGTTCTTTCCGGGCTGGTGGTAATGATCGCCGCCAATCGTTTTATCCTCGGTCAACGGGTAAAGGCTCGCACGCGCAGTGAAGATCTAGCGTTGCGTTCCTTATTGATCAAATGGGGGAAAGCTGACTCCTTAAGCTACTATGCCACCCGGGATAACCGGGCGGTGGTTTTTAGTGCCGATGGGCAAGCGGTGGTTTCCTACGGGGTAGCTCTCGGGGTGGCCTTAGCGGCCGGAGACCCGATAGGTGATCCTTCTTCCTGGGAAAATGCAGTGCAAAGATGGAAGTCCTACTGCTATCGCCAAGGATGGATTCCGGCGGTAATTTCTGCTAGTGCCCAGGGGGCGCGTATCTATCGCCACCAGGGACTAAGGGTCCGCAAAATGGGCGACGAAGCCATTATCAGTCCCGAACGTTTTGAACGTAACTCTAGCGCCGGACGTGCCTTGCTAGCGGCACAAAGAAGGGTTGCCCGGGCGGGAGTAGAGATCGAAATCTGCAGGCAAAGCGAACTTTCTCCGGCCCAGCTGCGGGAAGTGGCGATGGTGGCGGAGCTATTTAGGCGAGGTAATGAACGCGGCTTCTCGATGAGTCTCGATAGAATGTTCGCTCCCCAAGAGGGCGAGCAGTTGATAGTAACCGCGCGAGGCAAAGATGGGCAGTTGCAATGCCTGCTTACTTTCGTTCCCTGGGGGCAGCGCGCCGTCTCCCTTAATCTGATGCGCCGGGCAGAAAACGCTGTCAACGGGGTAGTAGAAGCCATGGTGCTCACCTTGCTGCAGCAAGGACCCGAAAAAGGTGTCGAGCGTTTCTCTTTGAACTTTGCGATGTTTAGAGAAATCTTCGTAGAGGGCGAGGCCGTTGACGCTACTATCAATGATCGGGTAAAACGTGCCCTGTTTGTGAAAGCCTCCCGTTTTTGGCAGCTGGAATCCCTCTATGAATCTAACACCCGTTATAACCCGAAATGGTTGCCGCGGTATTTCTGTTTTTCTTCCGATCCCTTAGTGCCCTTATCGCTACTCGCAGCGGGAATGTTAGAAGGGTTTGTGCCCGCGCCGGAGGCGGCTTTGCGCGGGGAGCCCTTTGAATGGGAAGTAGATAGCCAGTATCTTAGCGAGCTGGAAGCGATGCGCAGCGAATACACCGCCGCCAAGCTGCAGGTAAAACTGAGTGAACAGCAACGCTCCCGGCGCGCGAAAGCGGAAAAGCTAAGTGCAGCCGGAATAGAATCCTTCCCGGCAGGTTTCGATTTAGGGATTCCCCTATCACAGGCGAAAGCCTGCCTTGATGCGGGTGAAAATGGGAAAACCTTGCGTACCCTGGGCCGAATTGTGGCTCGGAGGAATCACGGCGGAGTAGTGTTTTGGGATTTGTACTACCAAGGAACCTATCTGCAGGTAGTACTGGAGCGAGGTAACTTGAGTCCCGAGCAGTTTGCCCATCTGCGACTACTAGACCTAGGGGATCTGCTAGTGGTTAACGGCAAGTGCGGAGCCTCCCGCACAGGCACGCCCTCTTTAATAGCGGAAAGCTGGACGCTGGCGGCGAAAGCCTTGCGCCCGATTCCGCATCCGGCTGCGCGTTTGGACAGTACCACCCGTACCCGCGAACGCACCATGACTCTGCTCAATGATGCCGCGGCGATGCGTCGCCTCCAGGCACGTTCACGGGCATTAAGTGCGGTACGCAAAGAACTGATTGATCGCGGCTACCTGGAGGTGGAAACCCCCATGTTGCAGGCGGTGCAAGGTGGTGCCAATGCCCGCCCCTTCGTTACCCATTCCAATGCCTACCAGGTAAATATGTTCTTGCGGATCGCCCCGGAACTGTATCTAAAACGCCTGGCTATAGCAGGGATGGGGGCAATCTTTGAGATGGGACGCTCGTTTAGGAACGAGGGCGCGGACGCCACTCATAACCCTGAGTTCACCTCCCTGGAAGTCTATAAAGCCGGCTCTGATTACCGAGAGATGATGACTTTGACCCGCGAGCTTTACCAGGCGGCGGCGCGGGCGATTCACGGTAAAGAAATTGCTCTACGCCCGGTAAATCCGGAAGCTGCTGGCGCCGGTAGCAGCGACGCAGATTTTGAGGAAGTCGATATCTCTGGCCAGTGGCGGGTAATCTCGGTTTTCGATGCGGTATCCCAAGCGGTAGGAACCACGGTTACTCCCGACACTGGCGAAGATGATCTCCGGAGCCTGTGCGCCCAGCACCACCTCACCCCGCCGCCGGGCGCCAACTGTGGCACCCTGTTGGGCACGCTTTATGACGAGTTAGTAGAGGCACGCACGGTAAAACCTACCTTCTACTGTGATTTCCCAGTGGAGTCCTCTCCACTCACCCGCAGGCACCGCAGTGACCCCCGTTTGGCGGAACGCTGGGATCTGGTGGCTTTCGGGATGGAGCTGGGAACTGCCTACAGCGAACTAACTGACCCTCGCGACCAGCGCGAACGCTTTACGCAGCAGTCGCTAGCGGCCGCGGCGGGTGATCCGGAAGCTATGAGCCTGGACGAAGATTTCTTAAACTGTTTGGAACTGGGCATGACCCCCCTGGGCGGGTTAGGACTGGGAATGGATCGGATGGCGATGATGCTGATGGGCTGTGATATTCGGCAGGTGTTGGCTTTCCCGTTCGTTAAACCTCGAAACTAAGGAAAATTTAGGCGCTAGGGAACAAGAATGGGCGGCGAAATGGCGGAAGAAAAAAACAAGTTGGTGTCGGTAGCTGCGGTGGTGTTGACCTTACCGATGAAAATGTCGCGCCTGCCAGAACGAGGCACCACCGTACTCGGCAGCGCGGAGCGTCCCGGCGTGGGGGAGGCAGCCGAAGTGATGCTGGCCGCTGCTCGGCAAGGGATACCGGTAGTAAACATGTCCTGCCTGGGAACTGGTCCCAACTCTACCCAGGCGAGGCAAGTACTGCGAGATGCCAATATTGAGACCCGCACGGTAGAAGTGGTGGGCGATATCGGGATGAAAATCCAAATGATTGAAGCGGGCGGATACTATGCTTCGGTACTCACCACCGGGGTGGAAGTTGACATCTCTGGTCGGGAGCTAGATAAAGTGTCGATGCACCCCGGAGATGTGGTTTATATTTCTGCCGGGGATCTAGCCCACACCTCCTATAGAGCCGCGCTTGCCCAGTGGCTTCCCTCATTACCGGAGCAAGTAACAGTAGCGATGGCGGCTACTCCCCAGATTTCGCAGATCAAACCGGAGTATGTTTCCGAGGTCTTGCCGTATGTGGATGTGGTTACTTGCAACGAATATGAATCCCAGTTCCTTCCCGGATCAGTTGGACATTTGACCAGTGGTTACGTTGCGGAAAAACTGCCCGAATCAGCTTGGGTGGTAGAGCGGATTGGTTCTTATGGGGCAAAGTTAATCGACGCAGAGCGGCAAACCATGGTTCCCTCGCTGAGTATCGAAGTGGCAGATACCTTGGGAGTGGGAACTGCTCACACCGGAGTGTTGCTGGCGGAATTAGTCAAAGGACACGATCGGCTGCAAGCTTTAGAGCGAGCCAATGTTGCCGGGGCAATGGCGGCAGAAAAACATGGAAACGACACCTGCCCCCGGGCCTGTGAAATTGAGCAGCGGCTTAGTGAAGTTCCTGCCTACCGCTAATCACTTGTTTTCAAAAAGCTAATCCGCTGTGAACAGGGAAGCTACTTGCTGGCGGCGTGGCAATCGGCGTCAAAAGAGTCTGGAAGGGTAGAGTGCCAGTGTTATGGTTGCGAAAAAAAATAGTAAGAAACTAGGTTCCTCTCATCCCGCTACAGATAGTTCTCGGGTGCGTGATGGGATCGCATTCCTACTAATTGCTTTAGCCACGATGTCGGCGTTAACGGAATGGTTCGCCATGGACGCGCTAGCAACCCGGGCGCTACACCACTTAGCGGCAGGTCTGCTGGGTATATACAGTATTATTGCTCCCATAATCCTGGTGGGGGCAGCGATTAGCCTCTTTCGTAACCGCGACCCGGAAGAGTCTCATCTCCATATTTTATTGGGGGCAATCGGGATAGCAGCCGCGATAACCGGAATTACTCATGTGGCTTGCGCAAGTCCGGGAATCACCGATTTTTCGGCTATTGAAAAATCCGGAGGGATTTTGGGATGGCTTTTTGGGCATCCTTTGCAAATCTTGGTGTCTGCTCCCGGTGCCGTGATTTTGCTGGTGCTTTTAGGTCTTTATTCGGCGCTAATTGCCACCGAGACTTCTATTTCTCAAGTAGTCGGGGTGGCCCGCTCTCTGGTAGCGCGGGTGAAAGCTGACGTCGCAAAATCATCAGAAGCTGGGGAGGTAGCAAGCGAATCCGATACCGGCGTGCGCGAGGATGTCCCTCAAGATGCTCCCCGTACCCGCAGACTAAAACGCTGGGAACGCACGGCAGCGGCTGAGTTAAGTGACTCGGAGGAACTAGCAGATGGTGACACCCCAGTCCTAGCGGCACAAACACCGGAACCACCGGCCTCGAAACCGGAGCCGGAGCCGCGCACTTCTCGCCTCCAGCTACCGGCAGATACCGAAGAAACCAAAGTGCTCAGCAGTGCGGAAGCAGCCCAGATGCCTGAAACCACCGATGAGGGCGAGAAAACGCAACTACTGTTACCCGGAACCGGAGAAACCGGAATGGAGTTGGCCGATGGGCAAACCTATGAACTTCCCGGGGAAGAACTGCTAGTTAAAGGTAAGCCCCACAAGGTGCGCTCGGAAGCCAATGACCGGGTAGTAGCCGCTTTGGAGGAAGTATTTACCGAATTCGGAGTGGATGTAAAAGTCACCGGATTCTCCCGCGGACCTACGGTAACTCGCTATGAACTGGAACTGGGGCCCGGGGTAAAAGTTGAGAAAATTACTAACCTGAAAAACAATATTGCTTACGCCGTGGCCAGCGCGGATGTGCGGATATTGTCCCCGATTCCCGGTAAGAGTGCGATCGGGATTGAAATTCCGAACACGGATCGCGAGATTGTGGCCCTAGGTGACGTGCTGCGCTCGGCTGCTGCGCACCGTTCGGCGCATCCCTTAATGGTTGGGGTAGGCAAAGACGTTGAGGGCGGATACGTCGTTACTAACCTGGCAAAGACTCCTCACCTCTTGGTGGCCGGGGCCACCGGTTCCGGTAAATCGTCGTTCGTAAACTCGATGATTACTTCCCTGTTAATGCGGGCTACCCCGGAGCAGGTGCGGTTGATTTTAGTTGACCCCAAGCGGGTGGAACTGACCATTTATCAGGGGATTCCCCATCTGATTACCCCGATTATTACCGACCCTAAGAAAGCAGCGGAAGCTCTGGAATGGGCGGTTAAAGAAATGGATCACCGCTATAACGATATGGCCAACTTTGGGCATAAACATATCGATTCTTTCAACCAGGCGGTGCGAGAAGGGGAAGTAGTGCCCCCGCCGGGATCTGAGCGGGAAATCAGCCCCTATCCCTACCTGTTAATTGTGGTAGACGAGTTAGCCGATATGATGATGGTCGCTCCCCGGGACGTAGAAGCCTCTATCCAGCGGATTACGCAGCTAGGACGCGCCGCCGGAATTCACCTGGTAGTGGCTACCCAGCGTCCTTCCGTAGACGTAGTCACCGGCATTATTAAAGCCAATATTCCTTCCCGGTTAGCCTTCGCAACCTCTTCGATCACGGATTCACGCACTATTTTGGATCAGGGAGGCGCCGAAGCCCTAATCGGACAGGGTGATTCCCTGTATCTGCCGGCCGGAACCGCTAAGCCGATGCGTATTCAAGGAGCCTGGGTAGGAGAGGACGAAATTCAACGGGTAGTGGATGCGGTTAAAACCCAGATGAGTCCAGAATATCGCGAGGATGTCATCGTCAAGGAAGAGGACAAACCAAAAGTTGCCGAAGATATCGGTGACGATCTGGATGACTTGTTAGAGGCTGCGCAACTGGTGGTCAACACCCAGTTAGGTTCGACTTCCATGCTGCAACGTAAACTGCGGGTAGGGTTCGCCCGGGCAGGCAGATTAATGGATTTATTGGAGTCGCGTGAGATCGTGGGGCCATCGCGTGGTTCCAAAGCCCGGGAAGTCTTAGTATCTCCCGAGCAGCTTCCCGAGATATTAGCTATGTTGCGCGGAGAAAAGCCAGTGGTTCCACCTGCAGATACGCCCTCGGAGGGGATTCCGAAAAGTGTCAACGAGCCCCCGTTAGAGGAAGTGGAAGCCGAAAGCGGAGAGGACGCGTGGGAGCTTACCGGACGCTAAGCTCCTATAATGCGTCTTTTGAGCGTAAAAAATCTATTAGAGTAGTAGTGATGGAAAGCAAAGAGAAACCCGCGGCTTCATCGGGTAAGTGGCGGCAAATAATTCCGAATGCCCTTACGATCACGCGAATTATCTTGGTGCCAATCTTCATCGCCTTGATGATTATGCAGCATTTGCGGGGGTCGGTATCCCTGCTGATGGTTTCCTTAGTGGTATTTTGCGTAGCTTCCTATACTGACCATCTAGACGGTAAATTGGCGCGTCGCTGGCAGGTGGTCAGTGATTTTGGAAAACTGGTTGACCCCATCGCGGACAAAGCCCTAATGATTTCGGCTTTTGTTTTGCTTTCTCTGTTCCAGAACCTGTGGTGGTGGTTCACGGCAGTCGTAATTTTGCGTGAGGTAGCGGTTACGCTCCTGCGTATGTATCTGTTGCGTTCTGGGGTAGTTTTGCCGGCCTCTAAAGGCGGGAAAATTAAGACCAGCCTGCAGATTCTGATGGTGTTCTTGTGGATGTTAGCGGGGATTTGCTATCCGTTTAACACCCAGGTGGGCGTCGTAATTATGTATTTGGCGATTGCGGTTTTAATTGCCGCTTTCGTGGCTACGGTACTTTCCGGGATGGTTTACTTCCTGGATGCCCATGATAATCATAAGGAACAGGCCAAAGCAGCTGGTAGTGAGGATAAGAGCGACCCGCTTAAGTCCGAAGAAGATACTGCCGAGCCCGGTGAAGGCAGGGAAGCAACCCCCTCTAAAGAGTGGGAGGAAAAAACTACCAGTTCTTTGGAGTCCGGATCTAAAGCCGATTCCGAACCGGGTGCCGGTAAGGATACGTTGGATGCTAAGAAAACCTGGGAACCGCGAGCAAAGCCCGCTGCTCGCCGGGCAGCGCATAGAGAGCAGAAAACTGAGAAGACTCCGGCGCCAGCTACCACCTCCGCTCAGGAAGCGAAGGAAGGGGAGAAGTCGACCGAGTCAGACCACAGCTCCGAGTTCCCTTCCCGGCGCACCCGCCGGGCGCAGGAAGCACGAAAGGCCGCGAGAGAAGCAAAGCTTGCGGGAGAGGGAAATGATCGAGAATCCCATTCGCGGGGGCAAATCCCTGATTTGTCGGCGGTCAGCGCTAGCCCCACGCCTAGTGCCAACCCTGAACCAGCAGGGGAAAGCCCTGAGCCCAAAGCAGCTGAGCAGATGTACGGGGAAACCCCTCGATTTGCCATGACGCGCTCGCAGCTGCGGAAACAGCAGAAGAAATAACCTAAGTCGGGTAAGTCACTGCAGTGTGAACGCTGGCACTATTCGTCGATGAGCGGAATGAATCGCGCGGACATGGTGTTGGAACAAGTGTGAGTCCAAGAGAGTATCAAAAGACGCCTGCTGGAGTTCCTCAGGATGGGAAGTCCAAGCACGGGCAGCAGATAGGGGGATATGCTATGGATATGACAGATAAAGATACGGGGAACAAGACTCCGTTGCTGCGCGAAGAGATTGGGCAAGTATTGCGGATGGTACGCCGTTCCCAGGGTCGTACCTTACGGGAAGTTTCCACCAGTGCTCAGGTGTCGTTGGGTTATCTTTCTGAGGTAGAGCGCGGACAAAAAGAAGCTTCTTCGGAACTGCTGGCAGCTATTTGTGATGCTCTCGAGGTGCCGATGGCAATGATACTGCGGGAAGTTTCTTTACGAGTGGCCGTAGCGGAAGGCCTGTCTGTGCGTCGCCAGGTGCCAGAAGTACCGGTACATTCGGTAGTCTAGCCAGGTGAAACGTTCAGAGTTCGACTTTGCCCTGAAAGCCGTGTTTGGATCGGCTTTCGGGGCATCTTTACTTTCAGATTTATATTTACCTGATTTACAGGCCACTCCGGCGCAGGCTTTGGCGTCGGGAGTAGCTCCGCAACAGATTTGGGATTCCCTATTGGCGCAAACCGATAGCGATCCGCAGCTGCGTTTTATTCATCGCGCTGACCGGAGAACTTTAAATGAGCTGGCGCGCCAAGGGCTACTGAGGAGCTAGCCGGATTAAGACTGTTATTTTTGTTTTGCTCCCTTGTAGAGAAATTCTGGCAGCTATGAATATCGCTTTCGGCGTTTCATTTGTCGAACATCTGTTCGCTCGGTAGAGTTGTACCCAGACGCGCAGTCGGTGAGTTTTCCCTTGCGGATTATCGTCAGGCTGTTAAGCGTATTTGGCCGTACGTAGCGTTAGCTTGGAGCCTCGGAGAGGGGCACCCCAAGTCCAAAATACCCAGGCCAGCCCAGTAATAGTTCGGAGAGAACCAGAGAGGATCGACACCATGGCAAAAAAGACCGCAAAACGGCAAGTAAATGCAGGCGGAAACCGGGAGCAAGCCCTAGATATGGCGCTAGCAGCCATAGATAAACAGTTCGGGAAAGGCTCAGTGATGCGCCTAGGGGAAAACACCCATCGCCAAGTAGAAGTCATCTCCACTGGTTCAGTGGCCCTAGATATTGCCTTGGGGGTAGGAGGACTGCCCCGCGGGCGAATCATCGAGATCTACGGTCCGGAATCTTCCGGTAAAACCACCGTAGCCCTGCACGCAGTAGCGGCAGCCCAAAAGGCCGGCGGTAATGCTGCTTTTATTGACGCCGAGCACGCCCTCGATCCCGAATATGCCAAGAAACTAGGGGTAAACACGGATGAACTCTTGGTAGCCCAGCCCGACACCGGGGAGCAGGCGCTAGAAATCGCGGATATGCTGGTGCGATCGGGGGGAATTGATATTTTAGTTATCGACTCGGTAGCAGCGCTGGTTCCCAAGGCGGAAATAGATGGGGAAATGGGGGACTCCCATGTGGGCTTACAGGCGCGGCTAATGAGCCAGGCATTGCGAAAAATGACTGGAGCGCTTTCTGCCACCGGCACTACCGCGATTTTCATTAACCAGTTGCGTGAAAAGATCGGGGTTTTCTTTGGGTCTCCCGAGACTACTACCGGCGGTAAAGCCCTTAAGTTCTATGCCTCGGTGCGGATCGATGTGCGCCGGATTGAAACCTTAAAGGACTCCTCGGGGCCAATTGGTTCACGTACCCGCGCTAAAGTCGTAAAAAACAAGATGGCACCGCCTTTCAAGACTGCCGAGTTCGACCTGATGTATGGCGAGGGGATTTCTCGCGAAGCTTCGATTATCGACTTGGCCACCGATCTGTCAATCGTGCGCAAATCGGGCGCCTGGTACACCTATGAGGGCGATCAGCTGGGGCAAGGTAAAGAAAATGTGCGTCAATATCTGAAGGATAATGCCGAACTTGCGGATGAAATCGAAGAAAAGATTCTGAAAGCAGTAGGCATTATTCAAGAAGATGCTGGCGAAGATACCGCGGATGCGGATGCCGATAGCGACAAGTAAGGGCGATTTAGCTGCATCTTCATGGTTAAGTATTTAGATCCAGAAAGTGACTTTGGCCTTCCGCGTCGCCGGAAAAAAAGCCCCGATCTGGCGGTGCGGCGGCAAAAAAATGCTGAACTTCCGACCGCGGAAGCTTTAGCCGCGGCGCGGGAGGCGGCACTGCGAGTCTTAGATCGCACCGCTGCCTCCAGCTCGCAGATTCGTCAAAAACTCACGAAGGCGGGTTTTCTACCGGAAATTGCGGAAGAAATCGTGACCCGTTTTGGGGAAGTAGGGCTACTAGATGACCGCGAATATGCGGCCATGCTGGTGCGCACCCGCTTTCAAGAACGCGGCCTAGTGGGCAGGGCACTAGTCCAAGAGCTAGACCGGAAAGGAATCGATCCCGGCCTACAAGCAGAAGCCTTGGAACAGATCACCCCGGAACAAGAAGTGGAAAACGCGCAGCGATTGGCGGAAAAAAAGGCGCGCTCTCTGCATAACGTGTCCTATAGCCAGGCAATGCGCCGGATCGGTTCTTTTCTGGCTCGCAAGGGATACTCTCCCAGCCAGTGCCGCGAAGCTACTCGCGGTGCTCTGGCAGACAGGGACTTCGAAACCGAATAACGGGCGGCCTGCTCGTGTAATGATGGAACTATGAATCAAGAACTAGATGCCCTTGCGCGCCGTTTGCAAGAGATTCTGCGTGAAAAGAACTACACCATTGCCTGCGCCGAGTCCTTAACCGCCGGGCTGGTATGCGCCACCCTGTGTGATATTGCCGGAGCCTCCGACGTAGTAGCCGGGGGAGTCACCACCTATCAGACCCGCACGAAAAGCGAAGTCTTAGGGGTCTCCCGTTCCCGCTTACAAGAAACTGGGGCAGTAGATCCGGTGGTAGCCGAAGGGATGGCACTGGGGGTAGCAAAACTTTTTTCTGCTGACGTGGCTCTGGCCACTACCGGGGTAGCTGGTCCCGGAAGCCAGGACGGACATAGTGCCGGTACCGTGTTTATCTCGGTTACTAGCCCTGCCGGGGGAGCGACTACGGAACTTTCATTATCCGGGGATCGCAACCAGATTCGCCTGCAAACGGTGGCGGCCGTCCTCCAGCTGGCGATCGAGGCTTTAAGCTAGGCGCTTATTTGCAGTGAGGTTTCCTCGGGTAACCTAGAAGCGTGGCATACGATTACGAAGAGGAACTAGGTAAGGCGCAAACTACCTTAGAGAAGATTCGGGCAGTTACTGATCCTGAAAAATTGGGCTCTCAGATAAAAGAACTGGAACAAGCTAGCGTAGACCCTAATCTTTGGGATGATCCCGAGCATGCTCAGCAAGTAACCTCGCAGCTATCTCACCTAAAATCCCGTCTTGACCAGGTTGCACGCCTAGATCAAAGCGTAGAGGACGCCCTAACCCTGCAAACCATGGCGGGGGAAGAACTGGGGGAAGATCGCGAAGAAATCCTGGCTGAACTGCGCACCCTCCTAGAAAAATTGAATAAAGAGCTCGCTGAACTTGAGGTTCAAACCCTACTTTCCGGTGAATACGACGAGCGGCGGGCAGTGGTTACTATCCGGTCTGGAGTGGGAGGAGTAGACGCCGCGGACTTCGCGGAAATGTTGCTGCGAATGTATCTGCGCTGGGCCGAGCGTCATGGCTATCCTACGCAGGTGATGGATACTTCTTATGCCGAGGAAGCCGGCATCAAGTCCGCTACCTTCCAGGTAGATGCTCCTTATGCCTACGGGACTTTATCAGTAGAGGCGGGAACCCACCGCCTGGTGCGACAAAGTCCTTTCGATAACCAGTCCCGCCGGCAAACTTCTTTCGCCGCGGTAGAAGTAATCCCCTTGATTGAATCCGATGACCAGATCGAAATTCCCGAATCCGATTTGCGGATCGATGTGTTCCGCTCTTCCGGGCCGGGGGGACAATCCGTAAATACCACCGACTCGGCGGTGCGGATGACCCATATTCCCACCGGGATCGTAGTCAGTATGCAAAACGAGAAGTCCCAGATTCAAAACCGGGCGGCGGCGCTGCGGGTATTGCAATCCCGACTATTGCAGTTGCGACATGAGGAAGAGCAAGCCAAGAAAAAGGAACTCGCAGGAGAAGTGAAAGCCTCCTGGGGAGACCAAATGCGCTCCTATGTGTTGCACCCCTACAAAATGGTGAAAGATCTGCGTACTCTCGAGGAATCATCACAGGTAGATTCGGTATTGGATGGAGATATCGATACTTTCTTAGATGCCGGGATCCGGTGGCGTAAAGCCCAGGAAGAAAGTGAGAACTAGCACGTCAAAGCGGTAAGCGTCCCCTAATCGGCGTGTAAGCACCAATGCCGCTTCCCTAGGCGCTAAGTTGGTCAGTGCCGGAGGCTCCAACAGCTAGTGGGGGATGCATGATTACTTTTGACGATGTCTCGATGGTTTATAAGCGGGGGGCTCGCCCTGCGCTAAACCACGTGAGCACCAATATTGAGCGGGGGGAGTTCGTGTTCCTCGTGGGTAAATCAGGTTCGGGGAAGTCCACTTTCCTAACCATGATTTACCGCGAAAACAGTCCCACAGAAGGTACCGTGACGGTGCTGGGTAAAGATGTTGGTCGGCTCTCGCGGTGGAAAGTTCCGAAGTTACGTCGCCAAATCGGTACGGTTTTTCAAGATTTCCGCTTACTGGATAACAAATCCGTGGAAGCGAATGTGGCCTTAGCGATGCAGGTAATTGGACGCCCTCGCCACGCTATAAAAACAGAAGTGCCACAGGTATTAGCGCTGGTGGGGCTAGAGGGCAAAGAGAAACGGATGCCCTATGAGCTATCTGGCGGGGAACAGCAGCGGGTAGCGATCGCTCGCGCGATGGTCAATCGTCCCGAGATATTGCTGGCCGATGAGCCCACCGGAAATCTGGATCCGAAAACCTCGTTGGGGATTATGCGTCTTTTGGATCGGATTAACCGCACCGGAACCACGGTGGTGATGGCTACCCATGATGATGAAATCGTAAATCAGCTCCGCAAACGAGTGATTGAACTGGTGGATGGAGAAATAGTGCGCGACCAGGATCGCGGCGTGTATGGATCGAGTCGGAGCTAGGAGAAAAAATGCGTTTGCGGTTTATCCTCGGCCGGGTATTTTCCGGGATGGGACACAATATGGCAATGACCATTTCGGTGGTGCTGGTGACCTTTATTTCCCTGCTGTTTGTGGGGGTAGGGGGCCTGTCCCAGATGCAGATTTCTGCGATGCAAAAGGAATGGTATGCGAAGGTGGAAGTGAGCGTCTATATGTGCGCTCAGGACGACCAAGTAGGTAACTGTAATGGTCAACAGGCTACTAAACAACAGATCCAAGATGTTCGCGACGAGTTAGAACGGGGAACTTTAGCTGACTATATTGACCATTACGATTTCCAGAATCACCATCAGGTATATGCAGATTTTCAAAAGCAGTATGGGGATACCACTTTAGGAGAAGCCACTAAACCGGAGATGTTACCCCAGGCTTTCCGGATCAAGATGAAGGATCCTTCCCAATACGAGATTGTCTCTGCCCAGCTAGAGGGACAGCCAGGGGTGGAGCAGGTTCAAGATCAATCGCAGCTGGTTAAACCACTAATGAATCTGTTTAGTCAGGCCAGTCGGATTTCTTGGGGATTGGCGGCCGTGATGGCGATTGCGGCAATCTTATTGATTGTCACCACTATTCGTCTTTCGGCCATGTCACGGCAGAAAGAAACCGAGATTATGCGGATGGAAGGTGCCTCCGGACTGTTTATCCAATTGCCCTTTATGATTGAGGGCGCGTTGTGTGCGCTCTTGGGTGCCTTGCTGGCTTGTGGGGCGCTCTATGCCGGGGTGAAATACCTGGTACAAGGGTGGTTGCAAAAGACGATTCCCTTCATCCAGTTTGTAAATCTGCGGGAGGTAGCAATTTTGTCCGGCATCATCGTGGTGGCGGCTTTAGTCCTTTCGATTATTGCGTCCCTTGCTTCCTTAGCTAAATACGCGAAGGTGTAACCATGTCTTTTAGAAAACGTCTAGGAAAAATCCTCAGTGCCACGTTAATAACTGGATCCTTGGTTTTGGCCGGTGCCTCCAGTACTGCGCTGGCTTCCGATCGCTCCAAAGCAGCGGATAAAGAAAAAGCTGCTTCCAGTAAGGCAGCGCAGCTGCGGGCTTCTTTGGAGGACGTTAGCGCGGATTTGGCTCAGTCGGTGATCGCCCTGGAAAACACTAAGGATGCGCAAAAAACTGCCCAGGGAGCATATGACGAGGCAGTACGCCTACAGTCCAACGCAGCGCGAGACCAAGCTCAGGCGCAAGACCAGTTGGATGTGGCTAGTGCGCAGCTGAAACGGGTAGAAAAAGCCCTGGCCGTCTCGCAGGCAAAAGAGAGTGAAAACTTGAGCAATATCGGGCGGGTGGCTCGAGAAACCTACACCAACCCGGAGGTTGGGGGTTCTTTCGAGTTTTTCATTTCCGATAAGGATAGTGGAGATATCACCACCTACGCCCGTAATGCTCAATTGGCTGCTCAGTTGCAATCGGATTCTTTAAAGACTGTACAAGACCAGATTGTGGAGCAAAAAAATTCACAGATGGAGCAGCGTGAACTAACTTCTCAGGTGCGAAAGTTAAAAGAGCAGGCGGACGCGGCTTTGCAGGCCGCGGAGACTGCAAAGAACGCGAAGCAGACAAAACTTGCGGAGTTAAATCAGACTCTGGAACAAAAGAAACAACAAGAAGCTGAGCTAGCTGCCAAGAAAGGCGAAATTTCAAAACAGCTGGAGCAAGCCGAACAGGAGCAACAAGCGGCGCAAGAGCGGATTAGGCAGATTGATGCCCAAAACCGCCGGTCTCAGGAAGCTAAGGCCGCTACGAATAGCAGTGCTTCCCAGAGCGGAAATGCGGGGAGCAACAGCGCTGGTTTTATCTCCGGGGGAATTTTTCAAGCTCCGATTAAGGGCGGGATTCACCTTACTTCGCCCTTCGGCTACCGAATTCATCCGGTGACTGGGCAGCGGCGCCTGCATATGGGAGCCGATATTCATGCTGCCTGTGGGTTGCCGCAGTATGCAGCCGCCAATGGCACCGTGGTGTCTACCCGTAATGAAGGTACTGGGGGAAATACGGTGACCATTAACCATGGGATACTGGGAGGAAGCTCCTGGGTTAGTGTTTATCGCCATATGACTCACTTTGCTACTAGCCCAGGGGCGCGCGTGGCAAAAGGACAACTGATCGGTTATACCGGCGCTACCGGTAGGGTAACCGGCTGCCACGTTCATTTTGAGCTGTGGAAGAACGGCTCGGTAATAAATCCCATACCCCTGCCTTAACGATTATGCGATAGCGTAGGAACGCTATGAGTAAGAAAAACAAGGGTCAGGGTGCGCCCGCTTCCAGCAAGACGGGGGTACAGATGATTGCGCGCAATAAAAAGGCGCTGCATGACTTTTTTATTGAAGAATCCTATGAGGCAGGTTTGGTGCTTACCGGCACCGAAGTGAAATCCTTGCGGATGGGCAGAGCCTCTTTAACCGAGTCATGGGTAGAGATTGATCGCGGGGAAGCCTGGCTGCAGCATGCTCATATTCCTATGTATATTAACGGCACCTGGTCTAACCATGCCCCGCTACGTAAACGGAAACTGTTGCTGCATCGCCGAGAAATAGATAAGTTAAGCGGTCAAGTAGCGGCTAAGGGGCATACGATCGTGCCGTTAGAGCTCTATTTTTCTGCTGGCCGGGTAAAGGTAAAAATTGCGCTTGCTCGCGGTAAACAAGAGTGGGATAAACGACAAACCTTGCGGGAGCAGCAAGATAAACGGGAAGCTCAACGAGCGATGAAGGATTGGAATCGGCGGGCGCCTGCGGGGTAGCTCCGGTGCGGTAAACAGCCGGAGCCGTTTATCCCTCCTGGGAATCCGGATAGACTGCGCTTTTGCTAAGTTGGAATCAGAAAAGAATAACTCTCTGTTAGCTTGCTCGAAAGCAAGAAAAACAGAGAGTTATTTTTAGTCTGTCAGTTAGCAGGCGCGGCGGGCACGAGCTTTGCGGCGCCGCATGCTGCGCCGTTCGTCTTCGCTCTTTCCACCCCATACTCCGGCGTCCTGGTTGTTATCGAGTGCCCAAGCCAGGCAGGTTGACTCTACCTCACAGCGAGCGCAAACCATTTTTGCGCGCTCTGCCTGGGCGATGGCGGGGCCAGTATTTCCGATCGGGAAGAAGAGTTCTGGATCCTCTTCTAAACAGGCTGCGCGTGAACGCCAATCCATCTGCGTCTCCTTTAAGGTTAACCATAGGTAACGAGTTTGCGGGTCGCTGCCCGCATAGAACGCTGTCTTCGCGGGCAGCTCCTTTGCTACCTACTATTTTTTTAGTTACGAACAGATAAATCAAGGGTTTTAACAGTTCAGAGCGGGTTTTTTTGCGTGTAACCGATCACAAAAGAAGCAGATTTTAGCGAAGTTTAGGATAAATAGCGATTTGGATGGCTAAACCTTTACCTTTTTTGATTATGATTCCCCGTCCCGGAACTAACCCAATTTGATCCGGAAGCGCCTGGCAATCTATCCCTTTGAGGAAAGGACGACACTGCGCAGCGCTACCTAGAATTATTAGCACCGCGTGCTGGCGTAGCTCAGATAGCGGTCCTGAAAAGGTAGTTTGCACCACCTCCGGACTTACGGAGGCGATCACCGGCATCCTCCGGGTGGGGTCTTCCAGCTGTGGCGAGGGGGAAGCTAAAGCTGATGTTGTTTCCAGGGAAGGAGAAGTACCTAACTCGGTAGCGGCCATAAGCCGGGGATCATGAGCATTTAAGTCCTCAAGTATTTTGTGGTCAGGTAAAAACTTGGCAAGCAGGTGCACAGTATTAGTTTTTCCGCTGCTATGGTCTCCGATTACCAACCAATCTCGCTCAAAATCCTCTCTTTCCAGGGGTAGTGGTCCGGATAGTCCCAAAGCAAAAATGTTCGCCAAGTTCTGTTGAATAGGCGAATGCGGGAGATCAAAACGAGTAGGGAGGGCCTGCAGACGTACCTCGGGGGAGCTTAAGAAGTTTTCGGGCTCCGGAATAGGTGGCATCGCCGCCCTGAACGGAGTGGCTTCCCGGCTGGGGGAAAATACAAAGATCCCGGCCTCGCTAATCTGTTCCAAGACCCGAGGGGTAAAACCGGCTTGAGCGGCCTGTACTCCATCGCGAATCACCCCTACTATCTGGGTTTTTATTCCTTGAAATAGGCGGGAAGAAGCCGTAGAGGGGCCAGAGACTACCAGCAGGGAAATCCCCAAGGCTTCGCTTTGCCGGCAAAGTCCGGCCAGCAAATCATTACCGCTTAGCGGGCCATAGGTGCGCTCTAATGAGTCCAGCAGATCTTCACAATCATCGATAAGCAACGTGCCCGACAGCTGCCCCCGACTGGCTAATTTTAATAATTCCAAGCTCATTTGCGGGGTAGTAGCGATAGTTCCTGGCCAAGTTTTATGATGAGCTTTGTTAAACGATGCCCCAAAGAAATCTTGCGGAGAAGTGCAAATAACGTGGACTTCCTGTCCTTTATTGGCCAGTTGTAAGGCCACCATTAAAGCCAGAGTAGTTCTGCCGGAGCCTACCGAACCGACCAAATGCAGCGAAAATCTCAGGGGCAGCATTAAGGGGGCGGTGCATTGTCGGTGCGGATAATCGCCCAGCCCCAAAATTACTTTGTCGGCTGCAGGAGGCAATTGTGCTAAAGGGAGGCGGCGGGGTAGGGGAGGCGCCCAGGGAAGGCGCGCGGGAGCAGGAGGGTGCCAGGCAGCGCGGCACAGCTGCGCCAGTTGTTCGGCCTGCTCCGTATGGGGGATCCAAGCAAATTGCACCAGCTTTCCGGAAGCGTCGCTGGCAGATTTTATCCAGGCACGCCCGGCAATCGCCGGCAATTGGGCGCCGCGGCCATCCCCCAACACATCCCCAGAATCAGCAGTATCTAGTACCCGTAAACAAATCCGTAGCGCCATATTCGACTTGATCTGCCCATCAACGATCCCCGCCGGGCGTTGGGTAGCCAGAATCAGATGGATTCCCAGACTGCGCCCCAAAGTTGCTAAACGGATTAACGAATCAAGTAAATCTGGGTGGTCGGTAGCCAGTACCCGAAACTCGTCCACGACCACCACAATCCGCGGATGCTGCCGGTTCTTATGCTGCTCTCGGTATTTAATCTCGGCGTTCAAGGACAAGATAGCGCGTTTGGTTAGCGCGGGTTCAAGATCTGTCAAAATCCCCAATACATGGGGTAAGGACTGCAATTTTTGGAAAGCATCCCCGCCCTTGTAATCCACCAGCACATATTGCAGTTTGCTAGGCGGGTGGGATAGTGCCAGGGACAGCAGCCAAGTAGTCAGGGCTGCAGATTTACCAGCTCCGGTGGTGCCAGCCAAGAGGGCGTGGGGACCGTCTTTAACCAAATCCAGGTAGCTCACCCCCTGAGCATCAAACGCAACGGGAGCTTGCAGAGACTGGGAGCGTTTCCAATTGTCTCTGATAGCTGCCAAGGGTGCGACCGCGCCTACAAATTGCGGCCAAAGTTGCCCAAAAATAACTTTACCAGCGAGTTTACCTGCGGATTCGGAAGTATGACCGCGCGTGATTAAACGGCACCAGAGCAGACTCGGCAAGTCCGCGTGACGGGTAGCGCGCCGATGAGTTGGTACCGTTACAATCCGATTCGCCCACACCGGAGCTTGGCCGGGAGTTTTCGCCCAGGTAACCCAAATGTTTTCTCCGGTACCGAGAGGTTCTTTAGAGGGAGAAACCAGTACTACTCGCGGAACCGAGGATTTCACTTGTCCCGGAAGGGGATCCGGAAAGTCTGGGGAGCCGAGGGCGTCCTCGCCAGTAGCATCCTCGCTGTCCGCAGAGATGTGTGGGGGATAGTTTTCGTCGCCACGGGTGAAATCTGCCGCGGTCACCGCTAAATCCAGTCGGTAGCGGGCACCTTCTTGCCAAGCTAGCTGCGCTGCCCACCAAAGGGCTCGTTCGCGGGCATAGCTACCGGTAAAGCAGAGTTTATCTCCTCCTTTTCCGCGGACTACCCGGTGCGGGCTGATCCAGGCGCCCACTTCACCTCCCTCATGGAGGGATGCGGGGTGGGAGGCAGCGGGTTTTGGTTGGCTAGCGACCAGCAGCAGCTGCGCGGGGCTTACCGGACGGGGGCGGCGATAAAACCAAATCCCCATTCCCAAGGCTGAAAGAGCGGCGAAAACCAGCATGCCGACGAGAGGAGGAATCCGGAGTAGGGAAGTAAGAGAAAGCGGTAAAAACACTAGCACCGGTAAGAATAGCCATTGCCGCCAGGATCCAAGTTGTGACTTTGGGCGGGGACGAGTAACCCGCAGAGCGCGAGGACGAGGGGAAACTTTTAACACCGTGTTTCCGGCGCGAATCCTTGAGGAAGACCCGATCTCTTGTTCCTGGCGGATCCGCGAAAAGCAGGAAGCAAATGAGCCCCGAAAAGTTCCGTTCGCCGAACCAAGATCCCGCACTCGCAGTTTGTCCTGCTGAGAGATAAAAAGCAGGTGTTCGTGAGATACTGCCCGGTCGTGCAGCTGGGGTCTTCCCAGCGCGCAATAGTTGCCTGCGAAGGGCAAGACTAAGCCAGCCGCGGGGCCGCGCTCTACCTGCAAATGGCAGGGAGCGGCCAAGGCTTTTCGCGCTGATTCCAACTCCACTCGGCCAATCTAACTGCCGCCCCAGCAGCTCCGCCAGATTATTTTATTTGCTTGTGGATAACTTTTTGGGGAGCGGATACTTTTCTTTTCTGGATGAAAATAAGGGAAAATGAAGCCATGGCGAGTGAATACGAGCAGGCATTGGCGCAGGCACAAAAACATTGGGAAGAGCTAGTAGACCAGATTAATCAGGCACGGGTTCTCTATTATGACCGCGACCGTCCCACGCTTTCGGATGCCGAATATGACCAGTTGTTTCGCCAGCTAGAAGAACTAGAGGGACATTTTCCGCAGCTAATAAACCCCGATTCGCCTACCCAAACCGTAGGGGGGAGCGCGCAAAAAACTTTTTCTTCCGTCACCCACCTAGAGCGGATGGCTTCCCTAGATGACGTGTTCGATACCGAAGAAGTCTCTAGCTGGTATCAGCGAATGGCGCAGGCCACCGGGGGGGAAACTCCCAAAGTGAGTGCGGAAGTGAAAATTGATGGCTTAGCGGTGAACCTCACCTATCGCAAGGGGAAGCTTGTCCTGGGAGCTACTCGCGGAGATGGCAGCGTAGGCGAGGACGTGACCGCTAATATTCGTACTATCGATAACATTCCCCAAACGCTAGGCGGGAAGGTAGTACCCGAGCTGTGCGAAATCCGAGGGGAGATCTATTTCCCCCTCGCCGATTTTAACCAGTTAAATGAGCAGCGCAGCGCCCAATGGGAGGAATATAGTGCAGCGAAAAAAGCTGGTAATCTTCCCGCTTGGCGCGCTCAGCGCCAAAAAACAGGACTGCCTAGCAAGGTGGAACCCCCCTTCGTTAATCCCCGTAATGCCGCAGCCGGTTCTTTGCGGCAAAAAGACCCCCGGGTAACTGCGGCTCGCCCGCTAGCTTTGATTGCCCACGGTATCGGGAAAGTACAGTGGAAATCCGCTGATTTAGCTGCCGGTTTCACCCCGCCGACCAGCCAATTGCAGTGGTATCACCAGCTTGGGGAGTGGGGGCTACCGGTAAGCGAATATACTCGCCCGCTGCGCGGCCTGGGCAAAATCCAAGAATTTATTACCTATATCGGTAAAATCCGTCCCGAGATTAGCCATGAAATCGATGGAGTCGTCTTAAAAATCGATGACCTGAAAACTCAGGAGGAGCTGGGCTTTACTGCCCGCGCGCCACGCTGGGCGGTTGCCTATAAGTTCCCACCCCAAGAAGTCCACACCAAACTGCTGGATATCCGGGTCGGGGTAGGGCGTACCGGTAGGATAACCCCCTACGGAGTTATGGAAAAGGTGCTGGTAGATGGCTCTAATGTGGAGCGCGCTACCCTCCATAATCCCTTCGAGGTACGCCGCAAAGGCGTAAAAATCGGGGACACCGTGGTGCTGCGTAAAGCGGGGGACGTGATCCCCGAAATCGTATGTCCGGTAGTGGATTTGCGGGATGGCAGCGAACAGGATTGGCAAATGCCCAAGCAATGTCCGTCTTGCGGCAGCGAGATTCGTCCCGAAAAACAAGGCGATAAAGATTTACGCTGCCCCAACCAGAAGCATTGCCCCGCACAAATTAAAGAACGGCTTATTTTCTTAGCTTCGCGCGGTGCCCTCGATATTGAAGGACTGGGTGAGCAATCCGCGGCAGCACTCACTATGCCCGAGGCGGAGCGGGAACAAGTACTGCTCGCCCTCACCCGAGGCGCGGCAATAATGGTCGGAGGAAAATTTATCTATTGTTCTGAGGCCGACCCGGCAGCTACCACACCGTCGGAAGCCGCCAAGTCCTTGCTACCGGCGCCAGCCTCCCCAGTACTTCCGCTAGAGGCCGGGGTATTCGATTTAGATTCCGAACAGCTCTTACAGGTAAAAACCTGGAATCTTAAGCAGGTAACTAAAGTTGACCGGGAGGCGCTAAAAGCCCAGTTAATAGCCGGAGGAAAGAGCGAAGAGGAAGCAAAAGCTCGGAGCCGCCAGCTACTACGAGGGGGAGAAATCTGGAGCTATAGCGCCTATTTTGGAACTGGAGATCCCGGGGCAGCCACCTTGGGGGCACGGGGAAAACTATTGCTTGAGGAACTAGAAAAAGCTAAAACCCAGCCGCTATGGCGTATTTTGGTTGCGCTATCGATTAGGCATCTCGGTCCCCAGGCCTCCCGGATCCTAGCGGCGCGTTTTGGCTCCCTACAAGCAATCGTTAATGCCAGTGAAAAAGAGCTCACCAGCGTAGCTGATATTGGAGAAGAGATCGCCTCCTCTATCACGAACTGGTTCGCCGTCGACTGGCACCAGGAGATTGTGGCCGCCTGGGAAAACGCCGGGGTAGTAATGCGGGAAGAGGAAGCTACTAAAGCGGAACAAACCCTATCCGGACTAAACGTAGTGGTTTCCGGCAGAGTAGAGGGCTATACCCGTGACGAAGCCAAAGAAGCGGTCATGCGGGCGGGTGGAAAATCTGCGTCCTCGGTTTCAAAAAATACCGATCTTTTGGTCTACGGAGAAAAAGCCGGTTCAAAACTAAAGAAAGCCCGCGAACTGGGGGTAACTTGCCTGCCGCAAAAATATTTTTCGCAGCTTTTAGCAGAGGGAATAGCAGCAGCTCTCGCCAATGCCGAATCGGGAGACCGGGCAGGAAACGCGCGGGAAAGCAGGTCGCCAAAAGTGCACCTACCTGCGTTCTCGCCCGAAAAAACTCCGCTTTCAGAGCCACCAGCATCCGCTAGTGGTTCCGATAGCTTGTTTTAGCGCGGATTCAACAAACTCCTATGGCTAAGGCGTTAGAGTGGTAACTATGTTGAGGATCCCGAAGAAAACGATCCCACCGTTACTGCGCGGCTTAAAAATTGTGAGTGCGGTGATTGCGACCCTACAGGCCATGACGGTTACGGTTATCGTAGCTATTGACCAGTTACGCAAGTTACGACAAACCGGTAAACCTGGTGGGTATCCCCAGATTGAAAACCAACCGATCCGGGTAGATCGTTCCCGCTTGAAAACCTATATGGACGGAGAAACCCTCTATCGCGATATGTTGCTCGCGATAGAGGGCGCGAAAGAGCGAGTATTTTTTGAAACTTTTATCTGGAAATCGGATGAAATCGGCCAGGAGTTCAAAGACGCTCTGATTCGGGCAGCCGAGCGCGGTGCCGAGGTGTACATTATTTGGGATCGCTTCGGGAATCTGGTGGTAGATCCCCGCTTTTTCCGTTTCCCCAAGCTAAAAAACCTGCATGTCCTGGGATATTCCTTAAAACACACGGCGCGGGATCACCGTAAAATCCTGGTCGTGGACTCCAAGGTGGGTTTTGTGGGGGGCTATAACATCGGCTCCTATTACCTGGATAATCAGTGGCGAGATACCCATCTGCGCATTAGTGGCCCCAATGTGTGGGAGCTAGAAAGCGCTTTCTTGGACTTTTGGAATTATGCCCAAAAATGGCATTTGCGTCTAAAAAAAGTGCGGGATCCGCGCGCCAAATCCTGGAATTCAAAAATCCAGGCCTGCGTTAATGACCCGAAACGACTACTGTTTCCGGTACGCGGAATGTATGTCAACGCCCTAGATAAAGCGCAAGAATCCGCCTATATTACTTCGGCTTATTTCGTTCCCGATCGGGTAATTCAGCGTTCCCTCATCGATGCCGCCCGCCGGGGAGTAGACGTAAAAGTACTGGTACCCGCCAAATCAAACCATATTATTGCGGACTGGATTTCCCGATCTTACCTAACTGATTTGTTGGATAACCAGGTAGAACTGTGGGTCTATGACAATGTGATGATCCATGCCAAGACCGCAGTTATTGATGGATACTGGTCAACAATCGGCACCGCTAATATCGACCGGCTATCGATGACCGGTAACCATGAAATAAACATGTCGATTACCTCCCGGCCGTTAGCGGCGAATATGGAAAATATTTTCTTTACTGACCTGTTAAATGCCCGGCCTATTAGCCGCCACGAATGGAATCAGCGACCTTTTATTGCTCGGATAGCGGAGCGACTCTTACGACCCTTCGCCTTCCTGGTTTAAACCCAGCTGACCGCGGTTACCACCTTGAGTATGCCCGCGGCTCCGGGCCGTAATATGACCGGGAGTGCCGCGGGCATTAGACTGGAGCTATGTCGACAATTGATAGGGATGAAGTAGTGCGCGTGGCCGGCCTGGCGCGGATCGCACTCACCGATGAAGAAATAGACCAGTTCGCGGGGGAGCTGGAACAGATTGCGGCGGCTGTCGCCACCGTGTCCGAGGCTGTAGGTCCAGATACCAAAGCCACCTCCCACCCGATTGAAATGAGCAATGTGCTCCGCCCGGATGAGCCCGGCGAATGCCTTGACCGGGAGGAACTATTGGCCGGAGCGCCTTTGGCTGAGGACGGCCAGTTCCGGGTACCGCAAATCATTGGGGAGGAATAACCGTGGAAGACTTTTTGAAACTTTCGGCCCTGCAGCTAGCAGAAAAGTTGCGCGGTGGGGAACTGACCTCCGAGCAGCTAACCCAGGCTTGCCTAGCGCGGATTGAAAAGTTAAATCCCGAGCTCAACGTATTTGTGCATCTAGATCCGGAGGGCGCGCTAGAAACTGCCCGGCGGGTGGATCAGGATCGCCAGGGCGGAAAAGAACTTCATCCCTTGGCAGGGGTGCCGATTGCCTTGAAAGACAATATGGTTACTCGCGGCCAGGAAACTACTTGCTCCTCGAAGATTTTGGCTGGTTGGAAGCCTCCTTATGATGCCACGGTAGTTACCAAAATCAAGGATGCGGGGCTGCCGATTATCGGTAAAACCAATATGGACGAGTTCGCGATGGGCTCCTCCACCGAGCATTCTGCCTTCGGCCCCACTCACAATCCTTGGGATCCTTCCCGGATTCCCGGTGGCTCTGGCGGGGGCTCGGCCGCGGCAGTCGCCTCCTTCATGGTGCCTTTAGCTTTAGGTTCCGACACTGGCGGCTCGATTCGCCAGCCCGGGGCAGTCACTGGCACCGTAGGCGCCAAACCCACCTATGGGGCGGTTTCCCGTTATGGTCTGGTAGCCATGGCTTCCTCCCTGGATCAGATTGGCCCGGTGACCCGTACAGTTGCGGATGCCGCCACGCTACAAGAACTAGTGGGCGGGCACGACCCCTTTGATTCCACTTCCCTAGATGAGCCGGTTCCGGCTTTGCTAGAGGCAGTCAAGGAATACCAAGGTAAAACTGATCTCTCCGGGCTGCGCCTAGGGGTAGTTAAACAAGGTAGTGGAGAGGGGTATGAAGAGGATGTAACCCGCGCCTTTAACGATACGGTTGCGGCTTTGAAAGAGCGGGGAGCAACGGTTACTGAAATCGATATGCCCTCCTTCAAATACGCCCTCGCTGCTTACTATTTGATTATGCCGGCAGAGGTTTCTTCTAATATGGCGCGCTTTGACGGTATTCGTTTCGGGATCCGGGTAGAGCCGACCTCGGGGCCGGTAACTGCCGAAACCGTAATGGCGGCTACCCGGGAAGCTGGGTTCGGGTCGGAAGTTAAACGCCGGATTATTCTGGGTACCCACGTATTATCCGCCGGATACTTCGACGCCTATTATGGCAGCGCCCAGAAGGTGCGCACCTTGGTGCAAGAAGACTATTCCCAAGCCTTCTCGCAGGTAGATGCGCTAGTGTTGCCCACTTCTCCCACCGTAGCCTTCAAACTCGGGGAAAAAATTGGTGACCCGTTGACCATGTACAACTGCGATATTGCCACCATCCCTGCAAACCTGGCGGGTATCCCAGCGATCAGCGTGCCCATCGGGCTGGATCATCAAGGATTGCCGATTGGCTTCCAGGTAATGGCGCCGCAGCGTGCCGATGCCCTGATGTATCAGGTAGCCCAAGCCGCAGTCGATGCCTGCGGCACCGACGTTCCGGCTGCTTGCCCGGTGAAGTAGAGGAGAAGCAATGAGCGACTTAATGAAATACGAAGATGCAGTAGCCGAATTTGATCCGGTATTGGGGCTGGAAGTCCATGTCGAGTTGGGCACCAAAACCAAAATGTTTGATAGCGCCCCGAACTCTTCGCTGGGTGAACCTAACACCCGGGTAACTCCAGTTTCGGTGGGTCTGCCCGGATCCTTGCCGGTTGCTAACGAGCGGGCAGTGGAATACGCGATCAAGATTGGCCTGGCACTCAACTGCGAGATTGCCCCCTTCTGTCGGTTTGCGCGCAAAAACTATTTTTACCCTGACCTGGCAAAGGCCTACCAGATTTCCCAATTCGATGAGCCTATCGCTCATGACGGGTATGTAGATGTAGAACTCGAGGATGGGGAAATCTTCCGGGTCAATATTGAACGCGCCCATATGGAAGAGGACGCCGGCAAGAACACCCATATCGGGGGAGATGCCGGACGGATCCAAGGTGCCGCCTATTCCCTGGTGGATTATAACCGCGCCGGGGTGCCGCTGGTAGAAATCGTTTCTCGTCCGATCGAAGGTGCCGGTGCGAAAACCCCGCAGGTAGCAGCGGCCTATGTACGTACTCTGCGCGACATTTTCCGTGCGTTGGAAGTTTCGGAGGCGCGGATGGAACGCGGAAACGTGCGCGCGGACGTGAACGTGTCTTTGCGTCCCAGCCCGGATGCTCCGCTAGGAACCCGCACCGAGACCAAAAATGTGAACTCCTTTAAGGCCATTGAAAAAACGGTTACCTTCGAGATTCGCCGCCAGGCAAAGATTCTTTCTGAAGGCGGCAAAGTAACCCAGGAAACTCGTCACTGGCACGAGGATACTTCCTCCACTTCTGCCGGGCGGGAAAAATCTGATGCTGAAGATTACCGTTACTTCCCGGAACCGGATCTAGTGCCGGTAGCTCCCGCGAAAGAATGGGTAGAAGAGTTGCGCGCCAATCTGCCGGAACTGCCGGTAGCCCGGCGCCGCCGCCTGCGGGAAGAATACGGTTTCTCCGATATGGAAATGCGGGATGTCGTAAACGCTGACGCTTTAGATATTATCGAGGCCACGGTAGAAGCGGGCGCCGCGCCGCAGGCAGCACGCAAATGGTGGATGGGGGAGATCTCCCGGATTGCCAAAGAAAAGAACCTGGATCTAGAAGAGGTAGCGGCTAAACCTGCCGATGTGGCGCAGCTACAAGATCTGGTAGACCAGGGTAAACTCAATGATAAGTTAGCCCGTAAAGTCATTGCCGGGGTACTGGAAGGTGAAGGTACCCCCGCAGAAGTGATGAAAGCGCGGGGATTAGAAATCGTGCGCGATACTGCTGCCCTAGAGGCCGCGGTAGCCCAGGTGATTGCCGATAACCCGAAAGTGGTAGAGCAAATCAAGGGTGGGAAAGTCAAGGCGATTGGCGCCCTCATGGGGGGAGTCATGCGTGCCACCAAGGGGCAAGCTGATGCCGGTGAAGCTCGGGAAATGATCCTTAGGCAAATCAACGGCTAGTTCCCGTACTTTGTATCGGTGACGCACGGGAGAGAGATTTTTCCTCCCGCCCAAGAATTCGGAAAACGTCGCTACGTTTTCCGAATTCTTGGGCCCACCGCGCCTACTCGGATAAAATCTCTCTCCCGCGCATTTAGCTAGCTACTTTAGCGCTCTAGTTCTTCTTGGGGGGGGAGTGGGGTTGGGAACCGATCCTTTTTTGGAACGCGGACGCACCATGGCCTGCAGTCCTTCGCCAGAAACCGCCAACCAGTAGAGGTCAAACTGTCCGAAAGTAGCGCTGCGTAGCTGGGTGGGGTCAGCCACCGGAGATAGCAAACGCGCAATCACCATGTCGGAAGCTCCCAGTTTCCGTAGCAAGCTGGAGAAGGTCTTAAAACTGGCAGTTTTGCCGATTCCGGCTACTGCTATAGAGGAAAAATCAGGTTCACACTCGTAAAAAGAACGCTGATCCTGGGGGATACACTCGTTAAAGGCTTCCCCCAGGATTTTCTTGGCGGCTTCACTATTGTGACTACGCCGGTAACGTAAAATTGTCCAACCGGCGACGATCCCGACAATAACTCCCAGTAAGATCCAAAGCGCCATACTTATCCTTCCAATGCCGACAGTGCCTGTTGATAAACCTGCTGGTCTTTCCGACTAAAACAGCAGATCGTAACCGATTTTAAAGTGGAGGGGAAACTAGAAAAGTCTTTGATTTCTGCCATTGCAATCGTGGCGGCCTGGTCAATGGGAAAGCGGTATACCCCGGTTGAAATCGAGGGGAAGGCAATGGAGTGACAATGGTTCTCCGCGGCTAGATGCAGACAGTTGCGCCAACAGGCCGCCAGAAGCTCGGCTTCTCGGCTACCTCCGCCATGCCAAACCGGGCCAGGAGTATGAATCACATGCTTGGCAGGCAGGTTATAGCCGCCGGTGATTTTGGCCTCCCCGGTACGAGCTCCGCCCAGGGTGCGGCATTCTTGGAGCAGACCGGGGCCGGCCGCGCGGTGAATAGCTCCATCCACGCCGCCTCCTCCCAAAAGGGAAGTGTTAGCCGCGTTTACGATTGCGTCTACCTCCAGGGTAGTAATATCAGCTAAAATTACTTCTACCTGCAGATTTCCTAGTTGCATTTCATTAGTCCATTATCTTTAATCGAGCAGTATCCGAACGGGTTTTTCTCTAGATAACGTTGATGGTAGTCCTCAGCCGGGTAAAAGATGGGAAGCTGGGTGGCAGCAGAGATCTCGGTGACTGGCTCGGCTCCGTAGAGGTCTAAGATTTGGTTTTTAAACTCTGAAAGCACTCTTAGAGCTGTATGCTCTTGATCCGAAGTAGTGGGAAAAAGCTGGGAACGGTATTGGGAACCCACATCGGCGCCTTGCCGATTACGAGTAGTGGGGTTGTGGTGGGAGAAAAATACCTCTAACAGTTGGTGGTAACTGATTTGTTCCGGGTCGAAATCCACACGCACTGTTTCCGCATGACCGGTAGTGTCAGTGCAAACCTGCTGGTAACTGGGGTGTTCTAGGTGTCCTCCCATATAGCCGACTTCGGTTTGCTGCACCCCGCCCAATCCTGAGAAAAGACGTTCTGCTCCCCAAAAGCAACCCATTGCAAAATAAGCGGTTTCGGTGTTTCCCATGGTTTCAGTATAGAGGTCGAGAAGTTACTACTTCCGGTAGCAGTAGAGTATTTACTCCAGGAAATCGTCAGTGACCGGAACTAGCTGCGGATATTTGGGGCTGTGTCCGTCTCCAGAGGAGCGTTCTCGGGGGGGGGAAGTTCTACGGGACTTAGCCCACTGATGGTTCCCCGGATCCACCCTAAGCGCCCGTGATCCTACCCGCAGAGGATGTAGCCATCCGGGTTGGAAATAAAAAAATATCTCACCGCATGCGGTGAGATATTTTTCAGGTAAGACTCTATTGCGGAGCCTCTGGCCTGGTGCCAAATGCTCTTGAAGAGTTACTTCTCCATGGAGTTAACTAGCTTCGCCAGCTTCGACTTGCGGTTAGCCGCCTGGTTGCGGTGAATAATCTTCTTTTGCGCGGCACGATCCAGTTTCTGGCTGGCCACACGCAATTCAGACTCGGCTAGCTGGGCATCGCCAGCAGCCACCGCTTCGCGGGTACGACGTACCAGCGTTTTGAGCTCGGACTTTACCGAGCGGTTGCGCAAGCGGCGCTTTTCATTCGTACGAATACGCTTCTTCTGAGACTTAATATTTGCCAATGTTTCACTCTCTATGAGTATCCAATATGCGGTCCAGAGGGCTGAGCCGGATTCGGACTGGCGTGTGGGGCACGCTGGCAAGAAACCGGCAAGACTAAAGCCGACCGGGGCTAAAGTCTGCGAATCAGTTTAGCAGGCGCGAAGCCCTAGATGCTAAATAATTCGGTGGTGGTAACCAAGTTCACTCCTATGGCCGCCTCGTAATAGTTGCTTTCACCCCGAGCGCCCCCGGTGAATGCTCTCGAGTCTGCCTCGGAAAAGTTTGCCCCCAGTTACTAGTTTGATAAAGCCCGCGCCTCAGCTAGAAGACTTCGTCGGGGCTAGCTGCCAGAAGATCACCGCTAGCGGCGACCCTGGTTGGGGCTACGCCCTCGGAGCCGGTCTAGTTGACGACGTTCTTTCTTCGTGGGTCTCCCAGAGCCAGCTTCCCGGCGCGGCAGGGAAGGTAAATACAGCTTCGGAAGCCGCTCGGGAGTTAAATCTTCGTATGCTAAACGCGCTAGGGGATAGCTAACCCGCCGTTCCAATAACTGCTTGACCTGCAATATGTGGTCGAAGCCTCCGATCCGCACCACTACTTGGTCTCCGAGACGCACCGGCGAAGAGGCTTTAGCACTTTTCCCATTGATTTTTACGTGGCCAGCTTTACAAGCTTTAGCGGCTGCCGAACGAGTTTTATACTTCCGCACTGACCACACCCAAATGTCGGCGCGTACCGAACCGAGGTTAGCGGTTGCGTCCGCTTCCCCCTGGTTGCCTTCTGCTGTTGCCATCTGGTTTCTGCCGCTCCTAAAGTCACTAAGTCCTAAGTATTCCGATGTTTAGCGCGGTTTTTTATTTTTCATTCTAGAGGTTAGTGGTTCTGTCCCCCGCTTTGGACACAATTAGCGTAACCTTAAAGAAGAGGAATATTGTCCCGTGAGGGGTGTTGAGGAAAGGAATAAATTGGTACCTAATCCAATTCCCGCTGCCAAATTGGCCAATGGGCGGGTTCCTTTGAACATTTTGGAGTTGGCGCCGCTTTCTACCGGCATGACCCGGAAAGAAGCCCTGGACACTTCGCTAAATCTAGCGAAGAACGCTGACCGCTTGGGTTATACCCGCCTGTGGGTAGCAGAGCACCACGGTTCGCAAGTTTTCATGTGTTCAGCTTCTTCGGTAATAATCACTCGCGCCCTGGAAAACACTACTCGTCTGCGGGTAGGCGCCGGCGGGGTGATGCTACCTAACTGGGCTCCGCTTACGGTAGCGGAAACTTACGGAACTTTGCACACTATTTACGAGGGGCGCGTTGACCTGGGGCTAGGACGGGCTCCCGGTACCGATCCGGCTACGGCGCGGGCGCTGCATCGCGGCTCCAGTGAGCCCGCCTATTTCGAGGAAGATCTAGAAGAACTCGCCAGCTATCTTTCAGATCAAAAATCAGTGGTGCACTCCGGGGTAGTTTCGGGTGCCGAAGCCTCGATTCTCGGGATTGAAGTTATCGGTGTGGATCGCCCCTACACCCGGGTACGTGCCATTCCAGGGGAAGGCACCTGCATCCCTATGTGGATGTTGTCTTCGTCCTCTGCAGGCGCAAAAGTTGCAGCTGACCTGGGGATGCCCTATGTGTTCGCCGGCCACTTCGCTCCTTATAACATTGATGAGGCGGTAGAGATATACCGTCGGGAGTTTAACGCCAACGCCCCGACTGCCATGGTGGATCATCCGGTAGTGATGATGGGCATGAATGTAATGTGCAACGAGGACGAAGCGGAAGCAAAGTACCAATTCACTACTACCTACCAGGTACAGGGGAATGTGCTTTCCGGACGGCCGGGCACGCTCACCCCGCCCACCGATGACCTGGATGCGACTTTGGGTGAAAACTTGGCCGATCGGGTGCGGGCGCTGCCCTCTATTTCCGCGGTCGGTACCCCCGAGCAAGTAGTCGAAAAGATGGATTGGGTTTCCCGCAAATACCTGGTGGATGAGATCATCACCGTTACTCACGCTTACGACCCCGAGGTACGCATTCATTCTTTGGAGCTGGTGGCTGAAGCTTGGGGCTTGCCGATACTGCCAAAAGATGGGGAAGTAGAAGCTGCGGAGCCAACATCTCCCAGTCCGGAACCAGAAGTGGTAGAAATCTTCGAGGAGGAACCGGAGGGAAAACCGGTACCTCGACCTGGTGGGACGCGGAATCGCTCGGCAGTGTACGGGCCGGTGCATCGCAGTGAAAGAAAGAAGCCAGCGCTAAAGAACTCTGCCGCTAGTTCTGCGAAAGCAGCTACCGCTAGTGAGGATACCCCGGCAAAGAGAGCTACTGCCTCAAAAGCAGCGCCTGCTAAAAAGCCGGCAGCTAGGAAGAGCACTGCTGCTAAGAAACCTGCCGCCAGAAAAACCGCGGAGAAGACTCCCACGAAAGCAGCCGCTAAACCAAAACCGGAGGCAAAAACGGCAGATAAATCCGATGCTGCTAGTGAACAAGCAGACTCTGCAGCAAAGTCAACTACGCGCATCCGTACGCGGCGTAAGCCACGCCCTCGCAGTTAGGGTTTGGGGAGTTAAAGCAATAGGATAACGCCGAGAACACAGCGGGATTTTAATAGGAAGATAATAGTATTGGCTAACAGCGAGCGGGATTTAGGGATTGCCCCCGGTAACACGGATCCCCAGCGGATTCGTAATTTTTGTATCATCGCCCATATTGATCACGGCAAGTCTACGCTGGCTGATCGGATGTTGGGGGACACCGGGGTGGTCTCGGAACGAGAAATGCGTGAACAATATCTGGATCGAATGGATATTGAACGCGAACGGGGTATCACTATTAAGTCCCAGGCAGTGCGAATGCCTTGGCAGGTGGGGGATACCCACTATGTGCTGAATATGATTGACACCCCCGGCCACGTGGACTTTTCCTATGAGGTTTCCCGCTCCCTAGCTGCTTGCGAAGGGGCGATTCTGCTAATCGATTCTTCGCAGGGGATTGAAGCGCAAACCCTGGCTAACCTGTACTTGGCGATGGAACACGACCTGGTAATTATTCCGGTTCTTAACAAGATTGATCTTCCGGCGGCGCAACCAGATCGCTGCGCGGAGGAAATCGCAGGACTGCTGGGAGGTTCTCCCGAGGATTGCCTGCGGGTTTCCGCCAAAACCGGCGAAGGAGTGCCAGAGCTCCTGGATCGGATCGTAGCGGAGGTTCCGGCGCCTCAGTCCAGCAGTAAGGCACCGCGTGCCCTGATTTTTGATTCCATCTACGACACTTACCGCGGAGTAGTGACCTATGTGCGGATGATGGATGGCAGTCTCCAAAAGGGTCAGCGGGTAAGAATGATGTCCACTGGTTCTGAGCATGAGCTGTTAGAGATTGGGGTTATTTCTCCGGAGCCTACCCCAGCCGCCGGGCTCGGGCCGGGCGAAGTTGGATATTTGATTACTGGTGCTAAGGACGTGCGGCTATCTAAAGTTGGCGACACGGTAACCAGTGCCAAGGATCCCGCCAGTGAGATTCTGCCTGGCTATCAGGAACCTAAACCCATGGTTTATTCGGGGATCTATCCGGTAGATGGGGACGATTTCCCGGATCTGCGAGAGGCATTGGATCGGCTGCAGTTAAATGATGCGGCGATTACTTTTGAACCTGAAACCTCTGTGGCTTTGGGGTTTGGTTTTCGCTGCGGGTTTTTGGGGCTGCTGCACCTAGAGATCGTGAAGGAACGCTTAGAGCGGGAGGCGGGACTGTCGATTATCGCCACTGCGCCCTCGGTGATTTATCAGGTCACTCAAGAGGACGGCACGGAACTAGAAGTGACTAATCCTTCCGAATATCCGGATGGGAAAGTCTTGGACGTACAAGAACCGGTAGTGGAAGCCACCGTTTTGACCCCTAACGATTACGTAGGACGAATCATGGAGCTTTGCCAAGGCAGGCGGGGCACCCTAGGGAAAATGGAGTATCTATCCTCTGACCGGGTAGAGATGCATTATCGTTTGCCGTTAGCGGAGATCGTGTTTGACTTTTTTGACCAGCTGAAATCCCGGACGCGAGGATTTGCTTCCCTGGATTATCACGAGGCGGGTACCCAATCAGCTGACCTGGTGAAAGTCGATATTTTATTAAACGGCGAGGGCGTGGATGCGTTTAGCGCCATTGTGCATCGCGATGCGGCCTATGCGTATGGAGATAAAATGACGCGGCGGCTAAAAGATTTGATTCCCCGTCAGCAGTTTGAGATTCCCGTACAGGCAGCAGTGGGATCGCGGATTATTGCCCGGCAGACTATTCGGGCGCTGCGTAAGGATATGTTGGCGAAATGCTATGGCGGGGATATTTCCCGTAAACGCAAACTTTTGGAAAAACAAAAGGCAGGAAAGAAACGAATGAAAGCAGTGGGCGCGGTGGAAATCCCGAACTCGGCTTTCATTGATGCTATAACCCAAGATACTCCCACGGGAAAGGGGTAAATCATGAGTGAAGAACTATCTGAGCGCAAGGAAGCTGCAGAAAACCAGGGTTCGGAGGCAGAACTGGCGGCGAGTGAAGCCGGAGGGGAAACGTCCGATTTTGACCTGTCATCTCCGGAAGGCCGCTATCTGGCCAGGTCGAAGTCTTTTGTCTCCCGGGCACGTCAGCTTAGTGATTCTTTGCAACATACTTGGGACGCCCATGCCGGTGACTATGTGGTACCGGTACCTACTGGAGCTGGACATACCGCGGTGGCCGAGGACGCGAAGCCCCTATCGTTTAAACGGCTTTTCGATCGCAAAGCAGTAGTGCGTCTGGAAATTGGTACGGGTAATGGCGATCAGATTGTGTCGGCGGCGGTATCTCATCCAGATCGCGACTATATCGGGTTCGAAGTTTACCGCCCGGGAGTGGCGCAAACCGTGTCGAAAGCGGTTAAAGCTGGGGTGGATAACCTGCGGATTATCGAGGCTGACGCGGCTCAGGCATTACCGATTCTGTTCCCGGAAGGCTCTCTCGATGAAGTCTGGACTTTCTTCCCGGATCCCTGGCGCAAAACCAAGCACCATAAACGGCGCCTAGTGCAGGCCGAGTTTGCGGAAACGGTGGCGCGAGTACTGCGCCCCGGGGGAGTGTGGCGCCTGGCCACCGACTGGTCGGATTATGCCTTCCAGATGCGGGACGTGATTGAGGATTCCCCCTATTTCGAAAATCCTTATGCCGGAGTTAATCCCCATGAGGAAGACCCGGATCCGGGGCGTGGCGGTTTTGCACCCCGCTGGGAAGGGCGCGTGATGACCAAGTTTGAACGGCGCGCCATCGATGCGGGACGCGAAGTATTTGACCTGGTGGCGCAGCGGCTTTCGTGAGCGGCACCGCCAAGCTAACAGAGCTTTTTTCCGCAGCTAATGAGGGCGGGCGCTCGCAGCTTTCTCCAGTAGCGGGGGAGGGCGCGGCGCACGCTGATTTAAGGCAGCAGGCAGCCGGCTTTGCGGTCTATATTCATGTGCCTTTTTGCCGGGTGCGCTGCGGGTACTGTGATTTCAATACCTATGTGAACGGTTTTGGAGCTGGCGCTGACCGGGCAAGCTACCATGATTCGGCTCGCCGTGAGCTAGCGCTGGCTGCTCAGTTTTTGCGTCAGGAAAAGCTAGTTCCCCCGCCAGCGTCCTCAGTTTATTTCGGAGGCGGTACCCCCACCCTGCTCAGCGTGCGGGCGCTGCGGGCAATCTTGGAGGAAGTTGAGTCCACCTGGGGGATAGCTCCGGGCGCCGAGGTTTCGATTGAAGCTAATCCGGACACGATAACTGCGCAGGTAGCGCAGGAACTAGCAGCCAGTGGATTCACCCGCGTGTCCCTGGGAATGCAATCGGCGGTGCCGCAGGTATTGGCCACTTTGGAGCGGACTCATTGCCCGGAAAATCTTCCCCAGGCAGTAGCGGCTTTGCGTGGCGCTGGCCTCGCGGTGTCCCTGGATTTGATTTACGGGACTCCCGGGGAGTCTTTAGCGGATTGGGAAGCCTCGTTGCAGGCAGCCTTGGCCTTAGAAGTTGACCATATTAGTGTCTACTCTTTGGTGATTGAGCCCGGCACCAAAATGCACGCCCTAGTCGATCACGGAAAGCTGTCTCCGATCGATCCCGATAGCCAGGCGGAAAAATATGAAATGGCGGACTCGCTGCTAAAAGCGGCGGGTTTTAAATGGTACGAGATCTCCAACTGGGCTAGGCGGCAAGAGGGCGAAAAGCTTCCTAGCCCACAGATTCCGGATGCTACTTATTTGGCGAATGCATCGCGGCACAACCTGGCTTATTGGCGGGACTGGAATTGGTGGGGGATTGGGCCGGGCGCCCATTCTCATCTCGGCCAGGTGCGCTGGTGGAATCAAAAACATCCCCGCGGCTACGCGAGCCGCGTAGCCGCGGGTGACCTCCCAGTTCAAGACGGGGAGGTGGTCGCTGCGGCCAGTCGGGAACTGGAGCGGGTTATGTTGGGGCTGCGTACCGCGGCGGGAGTAAAAAGCTTGCGTGCAGAAGAACGAGCCCAGTTACCGGCGCTAGTGGCAGCGGGATATCTTGAAAAGGAGGCAGCAGGTCGCGGCGAAGCGATCCTAACTTTGCGGGGACGTTTAATGGCGGACTATGTTACCGGCCAGCTGCTGGGCTGGTAGCTAGCGGGTGCCGGCGGCGGTAACGAAATCGATTAGGGACTCGACCGGCCCTAAAAGACCCGGTTCCAGATCTCGCCAGTCGCGGACTTTCCGCAGAATATGTTTCCAGCCTTGAGCGATATCCGCCTGGTTTGCTGCCGGTAAGCCTAACGCTTGCAGACTGCCAACTTTGATATCCGTGCCCCGGGGTACCTCCGGCCAGGCGGATAACCCCAAGCGTTGCGGTTTTACGGCCTGCCATACGTCCACGAAGGGGTGTCCCGCAATCGCGACTGCGTCCTCTCCAAAAGTGTCAATGCACTGCTGGGTGATACGCGACTCTTTAGAGCCGGCAACCAGGTGATCCACCAAGGCGCCGATTCTTTCCTGCGGGGTAGGAGCAAACTCTGCCAGCCGCTCCTGCAGATGATCCACCCCGTCCAGGATCTCAACTACCACCCCCAGCTCTCGCAGGTCGTCACCCCAAACGTGCTCTACCAGTTCCGCGTCGTGGCGTCCTTCTACCCAAATCCGAGAAGCCCGCGCTACCCGGGCTCGCCGTTTATCCTGCTGCGGCGCGCGCCGCGAACCGGAGTTAGTGGCGGCACGACCGCTCACCAGTTTAGGAGCCTGATCGTTTTTGGCTGCCGGGGCGGGAGCCCGTAGTTCTACCGGTTTCCCGTCAATCCAAAAACCGGCTCCTAGGGGGAAAGCTCGCACTTTTCCGCGGCGATCCTCTAATTCCACCAAATACATGCCGCCGGCTTTATAGCAGCGCAACACGGCGCCTACAAAACCGGTCATCACGTCCTCAACTACCAGGCCGCGGGTAGCAGCCACCGGACGGGAAGCCGGGAGCTTCCGCCAATCATCATTAGCGAGGACGTCTTTTCCGTAGCGATCAAACACGCCCTTACTATAGGGGAAACTTCAGGCGCTACAGGCTACCGCCCCGCTAGAGTCTTCAGATTCGCCGCTCCCGGAATAGTTAGGATCCAGGGCCGCTGCCTCTTCCGGGCTCACCCACGCTGGCAACTGGCTTAGGCGTGAAAGATACTCGCTAATCGCCTCGAAATCACTCAAAATCTGGGGATCCGCAGAAGAAAGCACTTGGAAAACCACAAAAGCGCGAATATCGCTTTCGATGGGCTGCTGGCCAGTAAGGAACGGATTTTCCCGTAACATATCCTCCAGGCGCTCCAAAGTCAGCGAAAAGTTCCGCTGGGTTTGTCCGTCGGCTTCACCGTGAGAAACCGCCCAGGAAGGTGCCACCAGCTGTTTATTTAGCCAGGTATCGAGAGCATCGAGTTTTGCCCGCTCATTCTTTGGGTACAGATCCGGGGCTTCAAAATGACTGAAAGGTTTCCAAGCGGTGCAAAAATCTAGCAGCATATCAGCGGACTCGGTGGCCACAATCTGGTTATCACGCTGGGAATCTAGAATCACCGGTACGGTTTGCGGATCATCAGGCTCAAAAGTGGGCTGGCGGCGATATAGTTCGCGTGCCGAACGCACCATCAGCAGCGGGTCATAGGAATAACCATCCCGAATAAATTCGAAACCATCGGGACCGGAGCCGGTAGCGTAACGCACCCCGATTGCAGCCTCTAAACCTAAGAGCCGTCGCGCAATGGTCACCCGGCGGCAATAGGGGCAGAGGGGAGAAACAACTAGCAGGTAACGGCCGGCCTGTACCGGTAACTCTTCGCTACCAAAACGATAATTCGGGATCATAGAAAGCTCCTGTCCTGGGTTCAACTCTCATTATCGCAAATGCAGAGCGCCCTCGCGCGCTGAGCGAATCGAGTCAAAATGTGGCATAATAAACGGGTGCTCCGGGGTCGGTGAAAATCCGAACCGGCGGTAAAGTCCGCGACCCGCCCACTATGGGCGGCTGAACCGGTGAAATTCCGGTACCGACGGTTATAGTCCGGATGGAAGGCAGCACGGGCAGTTATGCCTACCTGGCGTCTGCGCGCGCCCAAGCCTCCTCGGAACACGCTCTAAACGAGGAGGATTTTTGTTGGCGCTTTCAATGCCCCCTAAGGCTGCGCTTACTCACGCTCTCGCGGCCGCCAGCAAAGCTGCCCTCCAAGGTCCGCGAACCGGGGGAAATCCCCAGGTGGGCTGCGCTATTCTTTCTCCTGCCGGTCGGATTATCTCGGTGGGATATCACCGGGGAGCTGGAAGTGCCCACGCCGAAGTAGACGCCCTCGCAAACTTGAAAGAGGATACCGGATCGGCTCCGCTAACCGCCGTAGTCACCTTGGAGCCCTGCAACCATAGCGGTAAAACTCCTCCCTGTACCCGCGCCCTGATTGAAGCGGGGATCAAGAATGTTATTTGGGCAGCCGATGACCCTAATCCGAAAGCTGCTGGTGGCGGGGAATATTTAAGAAGCGAAGGGATTAATGCCCAGCCTGCCAGCGAAGTAGGGATTGAGGAAAACGTCCTCGCTAAGGCCCGGGCAGTTAGCGCCCACTGGGTGCAGGCCATAAAGCGCGGCCGCCCCTGGACGATCGCGAAAGTAGCACAGACTCTGGACGGGTATTGCGTCGCTAAGGACGGGTCTAGTCAGTGGATTACCAACCGACTTTCGCGAGCCTACGCACACCGCATTCGCTCCGGTGTCGATGTAATTATTGCCGGCACCGGCACTGTCATTGCCGATAATCCGCAGCTGTCCGCGCGTCTAACTGATGGGCGGCAACTCCCGCATCAGCCGCGTCCCCTGATAATTGGTAGGCGCGAGATTCCCGCAGATTTTTACCTGGCGGGAAAAGCGGAACAGGCTCGCACCCATGACCTGAAAGCGGTACTTGAAAGCTGCTATCAGCGAGGAGAGATTTTTGCGCTCCTGGAGGGTGGACCTACCTTGGTAACCGCGGCACTAAAGGCTGGCCTGGTCGATGAACTGCATATTTATCTCGCTCCGCGGTTGTTAGGGGCGGGACGCAAAGGCATAGGGGACTTGGGGATTACCTCTTTGAACGGCTCGCGAGATTTTAGTTTGCGAAAGGTTAAAGAGCTAGGGGGAGATGTTTTCTTGGCGTTAGAAAAGGAAGGGGCAGCATGTTTACCGGACTAATCACAGAGGTAGGCCGCATCAAGTTTCTAAAGCAGCAAGAACAAGATCTCGAAATCGGGGTCGCTTGCAGTTTTGCCTCCCAACTAACCCCGGGAGAATCCGTGGCTACTTCCGGGATTTGCTTGACCGTGACCCGGATAGAAGACGATGCTTTTTTCGCTTACGCGATGCCGGAAACCGTAAAGCTCACCACCTTGGGGCAAAAGAAAGTAGGTGACCCGCTTAATCTGGAGCGCGCCCTCCTGCCTACGGATCGCCTAGGGGGACATCTGGTCGCCGGGCATATAGACGGCACCGGCACGGTAACTTCGCTAGAAGAAGGAGAGCGCTGGTTGGAGCTGCAGATTTCGGCTCCGTCCTCGCTACTTTCCCAGATTGCCCGCAAGGGATCGATTGCGATTGACGGAGTGTCCTTGACCGTAACCGCGGTGGGTGCCGATTACTTTAGGGTGGCGATTATTCCCGTCACCCGGGACCACACAACTTTAGGGACGCTAAAGGTTGGTTCCCTAGTTAACCTAGAGACTGATCAGATAGCGAAATACGTGGAACGTTTACTGGAGGCTAGTAAAACCAATGAGTGACTTGGTGCAGTTATTTGAGCGGGTCAGCGCGGCACTGCGGGCAGGCAAACCCGTTCTGGTTGCGGATTCCAAAGACCGCGAAAACGAGGTCGATGCGATTGTCAGCGCCCAAGAAGTTACCTCCGAGTGGATGGGGTGGATGGTGCGTTACACCTCGGGTTATATTTGTGCCCCCATGCCGGCCGAACGTGCGGATTTGCTAGGATTGCCGATTCAATGGCCGGCCAATCAAGACCAGCTACGCACTTGCTATACCGTTTCCTGTGATGCTGCCGAGGGGGTAACCACCGGAATCTCGGCTGCGGACCGGCGTACCACTTTGCGGGCTTTAGCCAATCCTGATGCCAGCAGTGAAGATTTGGTACGTCCGGGCCATATTCTGCCGCTGCGGGCGCGCGGTGGCGGGATATTTACTCGTGCGGGACACACCGAAGCCGCCGTAGATCTAATGAATCTAGCTGATTTGGTTCCGGTAGCGGCGATCGGGGAAATGGTGCACGACGACGGTTCTATGGTTCGCTATCAGGACTGCCCGGCAATCGCCGAAAAGTTCGACCTGGAACTAATCACGGTTGCAGAGCTGAAAGAATTTTTATCCCAGGTCAAATCCCCGGCAGATGTAGAAGCGATTGCCCGGGTTACCCAGATCGCCAGCGCGAAATTGCCGACAAGGTATGGGGATTTCACGGTACGTGCCTATCAGGATTCCGAATTGGGGACAGTACATATGGCTCTGATTTCCGAAAAGACTCCCGAGTCGACCGCGCTGGTGCGAGTGCATTCCGAATGTCTGACCGGGGAGTCTTTCGGTTCGTTGCGTTGTGATTGCGGGCCGCAGTTACAGCAAGCGATGAGACAAGTAGCAGCCGAGGGCGGCGCGATTATTTATCTGCGCGGACAAGAAGGACGCGGGATTGGACTAAGTGAAAAAATTAAAGCCTATGCGCTGCAGGACCAAGGACGCGATACCGCGCAGGCCAATCTTGATTTGGGGTGGCCAGTTGACCTGCGTGAATACGGCGCAGCCGCGGCGATTTTACGGGATCTAAAAATGACTGCTATCCGTTTGTTGACGAACAATCCGCAAAAGGCGCTGCTGAGTCAAGATGGGATTCAAGTAGAGGAAACCGTGCCGCTAGAAGTAGGGATCGATCCTCACAATATTGAATATTTACGCACTAAACAGCGACTGGGGCATACCTTCCACAATCTCGACAATTTCGCGGCTAAGAAATAGCTGCGGCGCCCTAAAAACAATCGACCGGTACTGAGGAGGAAAAATGGCTGGAGCGGGAGTTCCGGACCTGCACACTTTAGCTGCAGGTAAGAAAGTAGTGATTATTGCTACCCATTGGCATGAGCAAGTGATGGAGGGGCTCATCGCCGGGGCTAAACGTGCCTGTCAGAACGCGAAGGCGGACTTTGAAGTGGTGCGGGTTCCGGGCTCTTTTGAGCTTCCTCTGGCCGCTAAAGCCTATGCCGAAAGCGGGAAAGCTGACGCCCTGGTTTGCCTGGGGGTAGTTATTCGCGGGGGTACTCCGCATTTTGACTATGTGTGCGATGCGGCGACTTACGGCCTTACCAAAGTATCGGTTGAGTCCGCTATTCCCCTAGGGTTTGGTTTGCTTACCTGCGATAACGTAGAGCAAGCCCTGGACAGGGCCGGTCTGGAATCCTCTCACGAAGATAAAGGTTACGAGGCCGTGCAGGCGGCGTTAGCCATGGTGCAGGTCTTAGCTAAGGCTCAGAAGTAAGCGGCATTGTCTTTAGCTTTGCGCGAATCACCGGTTCCGGGTTAATAAGTAGCTGCCAATCAAGGTAGAGTTAGCAGTCGAGGTGGCCGAGTGCTGAAAAAGTTTTAAATGGGATTTAGCGCTATGGTTTTCCAGGACAGTGAGGAGATATGAGCCAGGCAAGTATCCGGCGCGACGACGTGTTAAGAGCTATCGTCACCGACTATGTGGAGACCGGTGAACCTGTAGGCTCTAAGGCGTTGGTAGATCGGCATGACCTGCGGGTATCCCCGGCCACGGTTCGCAACGACATGTCGGTGCTGGAGGAAAAAGGCTATCTGTATCAGCCGCATACTTCTGCGGGGCGGGTACCCACCGAAAAGGGATATCGCGCCTTCGTAGACCGGATTTCGGAGCTCAGCCCGATTACCGACGCGCAACGCCGCGCACTTGAGACTTTCGTGTTAGGCGCTGCTGATTTTGATGAAGTGGTCGAACGCACCGTTAGAGTTTTAGCTCAGTTGACTCGGCAATTAGCGGTGGTGCAGTATCCACATTTTGAACGCAGCGGTCTGCGTCATGTCGAGTTAATCCCCGTTGCCGAGTTCAAACTGTTAGTAATCGTGATTACCAATAGCGCCCGGGTGCAGCAAGCTACTATCGATACCCGCTATGAGCTAGATTCAGCAAGCGTTCGCTCTTTAGCGATACTCCTAAACTCCACTTTAGAGGGGATGGAAGAATCGCAAATATCCCAAGTGGAACCGGTTTTAATGGCAGGAGCCCGCCCCGAACAGCTCGAAGTGATCTCGCAGGTACTGCCGATTATTCGCGAGGCGCTTACCGGGGAACGAACCGAGAGGATCGTGATGGTGGGTGCGGGAAACTTGGTGCGTTCTAGCCCGGAGTTTTCCAGTTCGATTGGCTCTATCTTGGATGCCCTCGAAGAACAGGTAACTTTGCTGCGGTTATTCTCGGAGATCGACCAACAGGACTCACCGGTTACGGTGACGATTGGCTCGGAATCAGGGGAGCATTCCCTGTCAGAGACTTCCATCGTGGCGGGTGCCTATGGAGATAAAGAAAGCGGGGTCGCCCACGTGGGGATAGTGGGGCCGCAAAGAATGGACTATCCGCGCGCGATGAGCATCGTGCGGGCGGTTTCGCGGTACTTATCGCGGATGATGACCAGGTAGATTAGGAAAGAGGAAAAAGGATCCTTGGCTGATTATTACGAGATTCTAGGAGTTTCCCGGGACGCTAGTGAAGCGGAGATTAGGCGTGCGTACCGCCGGAAAGCACGCAAGTTGCATCCCGACGTAGCTGGGCCACAGTCAGAGGAGGCTTTCAAAGAGGTCTCGATGGCACACGAAGTCCTCTCTGATCCGGAGAAGCGTCGCCGCTACGATATGGGCGGTGAATCCGGTTTTGCTAGCTCCGGTATGGGAGACTTTTCGATGTTCTCCGATATTTTCGAGAGTTTTTTCGGAGGAGATACGGGCGGTGGCCCTACTCCTCGGGGGCGAAGAGGCGAGGATCTGCGCCAGCGTTTGGAAATCGCTTTAGAAGAAACGGTTTTTGGGGTAAAGAAGCAGGTACAGGTACGTACCGCCGTCCTGTGTCCTACCTGTGAGGGAAGCTGCTGCGCTCCGGGAACTTCCCCGCGTACCTGCCAGGTTTGTAACGGTCGGGGCTCGGTGACCCGCTCTACCCGCACTTTCTTGGGGCAAATGCAATCCACAGTGCCCTGTAGCGCGTGTGCCGGTCATGGTACCACTATCCCAGACCCCTGCCCCGAATGCTCCGGGGAAGGACGAGTGCGTACCACCTCTACTTTGCAAGTGGAGATTCCCGCCGGGGTACAAACCGGGCACAAGGTGCAGCTGCGCGGCAAAGGTGCAGTAGGACCGGGGGGCGGTCCCAGCGGGGATTTGTATTTAGAGATCAAAGTAAGCGCCCATCAGGTATTTTCCCGACAGGGCGATAACCTGGAGACCACCTTGCGGGTGCCGATGACGGCCGCTATTTTGGGGACCCAAGTTGACCTGGATACTTTCGACGGCACGCAAGAGATAACTATCGCAGCTGGCACCCAGCCCGGTCAGCAGATTCGTCTTCCTGGTCTTGGGGTAGGACGCTTGCAGCGAGAAGGCCGCGGCGACCTGATCGTAAACATTATGGTGCAGGTGCCTACCAATCTGGATGCTGCCCAGCGGGAACTGATTGAACAGTTGGCGCAGCTACGACAAGAAGATCGGGTAGAGCCCGAGCTGCTAGAAGACGGCGGAGTCTTCTCTCGTCTGCGGGAACGATTTGCAGGTCACTAATGTTTCTTCCGGTATTTTTAGGTGATGAATCCTGCCCGCCGCTTTCTGCCCTACAGGAGGGGGACCGCGGATCCCTTAAAGGTGCAGAAGCCGCCCACGCAGTCGGTTCCCTACGTCTAGGAATAGGTGACCCCCTCGACCTGGTTGACGCTAAAGGATTGCGCCTGCGCTGCCAGATACTCGCAACCGAGAAAAACTATTTAGAGTACAAAGTACTTCAGGTAATGCACCTATCTTTGCCGCGAACCCAGTTTGGGCTGATCCAGGCGCTTTCTAAAGGAGGGCGTGATGAACAGGCGGTAGAGTCGGCAGTCGAGTTAGGGATAAGCCGGGTGCGCCCCTGGGCGGCAGGGCGCTCTATTGTGCAGTGGAAAGGAGCCAAAGTGCAGCGGGGCGCCAAGAAGTGGGAGTCACTGCTGCAAGCGGCTGCGAAACAGTCGCGTCGCGCCAACTGGCCGCAGCTGGATCCGCTGGCCGATTCGCGGCAACTGCGAGATTCGATTGCCGCGAAGAGCAGCGAAGAAGAGTTTCTACTGTTAGACCCAGATTCTTCCCTCCCTCTTATCGAAGCTTGGGAGCAGGTAAGCTCGGCGAAAATGATACACCTGATAGTAGGGCCGGAGGGCGGGGTGAGCCCAGAAGAAACTGCTGATTTTTGTGCAGCTGGCGCGATTACTGCACGGCTGGGACCTACGGTATTACGTTCCTCAAGTGCCGGACCGGCTGCCTTGGCAGCGCTAGGACTTTGTAGTGGCCTGTGGGGCCGGAAGGAAGCACTCTAAAATGAGCGATGAGCTAACCCAGGTGGTAATGCCCGAAGATCTAGATCCGGTGTTGGTATTTGGCCCCGGAGACCAGGTGTTGCGGGCAATGCAAGATAACCTGCCGGGGGTACGGATTAACTCGCGCGGCAATATCGTAACTTTTCAAGGCAATCCTGGTGAGGCGCGGATGGGTGCTGATTTGCTGACCGAATTGATTGCGGCTGCCCGTCACGGTAATCCCTTATCTGCGGCGGCAGTCCAGCAGGCCTTAAGCTTAATGTCATCCCAAGAAACCTTGCCGGTACTGCGTACCAAACGCCGGCAGGTTAGGGCAAAAACCCCGGGGCAACAAAAATATTTAGAGGCGATCGCCAATAATCGGATCGTCTTTGGGGTGGGGCCAGCCGGAACCGGAAAAACCTACCTGGCCATGGCCAAAGCGGTGGAAGCCTTAGAATCGGGGGCGGTGTCCCGCATAGTTTTGACCCGTCCCGCCGTAGAAGCCGGTGAATCCCTCGGCTTCCTACCCGGCACCCTCACCGAAAAGATCGATCCCTATCTGCGTCCTCTTTATGATGCCTTGCGGGAAATGTTGGAACCGGCTGAACTGGCCCAGCTATTAGAGTCGGGAACTATCGAGGTGGCTCCCTTAGCCTATATGCGGGGACGTACCATCTCGCATGCGTTCATCGTGCTAGATGAAGCCCAAAACACTACCACCCAGCAGATGAAAATGTTCCTCACCCGCCTAGGGGAGGGATCCACTATGGTAGTGACCGGCGATATTACCCAAATCGACCTACCCCGGGGCAAACTTTCGGGACTTAAAGATGCTCGCAACGTCCTCACTGGAGTTAAAGATATCGAGTTTTGCTATTTGACCAGCGAGGACGTAGTGCGCGATAAGCTGGTAGGGCTGATTATTGATGCCTATGAGCGACATGCGAACACGGCAGAGGAAGGGGAGAAATACCGGTGAGCGTAGAGGTATTAAACGAAACTGAATATCCAATCGACGGGGAAGAATTCCAAGCACTTGCCGCCTATGTACTGGAGGCTATGCATGTATCTCCCTCCGCCGAATTATCCCTGATTTTCGTGGAACCAGATGCAATCGCCGCCCTGCATGAACGCTGGTTAGATCTAGAAGGCCCTACCGACGTGATGAGTTTTCCCATGGACGAGCTGCGTCCGGGAAGCGCGGATGCTCCCACCGAGGCAGGGATCTTAGGAGACATCGTGATTTGTCCGGAAGTTGCCCAGACCCAGGCAGCTAATGCCGGACACTCTTCCACCGAAGAAATGTTGCTGCTTACGGTGCATGGAATCTTGCATCTTTTGGGCTATGATCACGCCGAAAAGGATGAAGAAAAAGAAATGTTTGCTTTGCAGCGCAAGCTATTGCTGACCTTCTTAGCGGAGCGGGGCTGAAGTTGTTCTCCCAGATACCCGCCTCCGGGCTCCTGGCATTAGCCATCGTGCTAGTGGGGGTAGACGCCGTCTGGGCAGCGGCTCTGGGAGCCTTTCAAACCCTGTCTCATGCCCGTGCCCAAGACCTGGTTGAAGAGGGACGTCGCCGCGCGTCGCTAGTGCGCTTACTACTCGAAGATAGGGAACATACCGTGGCTATCTGCCAGTCTTGGCGTCTGTTTGCACAGGTATTAGCGGCTACCTGCATGACTTTGGCCATGGTCGGATTTGGTCTGACTTGGTGGGTGGCGCTCCTAGTCTCGCTCCTGGTATTGGGGGCGCTACTACTAATCTTTGCTACTTTTGCCGGTATGCGAGTAGGGCATTACCGTCCCGAAGCTACCGCTTTGTGGCTGAGCAAAATGGTCAATTTCGGACTGAAAGTATCGGTGCTTTACCGCCCCATAGAATGGATAGTACAAAAGATAGCGCCCCTCGGTCCGGCAGATGAGGCCGCTTCCCGTGCCGAAATAGCGGAAGATTTCCGGGAAATGGTCGATGAAATGGCCGAGGAAGAAAATCTAGCTTTCGAGGATGAAGATCGGCAAATCGTGCGTTCTGCTCTGGAGCTGGGGACTACTCTGGTTCGCGAAATTATCGTGCCGCGTACCGATATGGTGGCGGTAGAAACCACTACCTTGGCCAGAGAGGCCTTCGAAGTTTTCATTCAATCTGGTTTTTCGCGGATCCCGGTACTGGGTGAAGATGCTGATGATGTGCGCGGCATCCTCTATCTCAAAGATGTAATTTCGCGTTGTTTTTCTCGCCCCGAACTGATGGATTATCCGGTTCCTGAAATGATGCGCGAAGCCTTCTTTGTCCCCGAAGTGATGCTCGCTGATGACTTGATGCGGCAGATGCAAGCCGATGCTCCTCACATCGCGGTAGTGGTGGACGAATGGGGAGGCACAGTTGGTCTGGTGACCATCGAAGATATTTTGGAAGAGTTGGTCGGCGAAGTAACCGATGAGCATGACCGTGCCGAGCAAGAACCGGAGCAGCTCAGTGCCGATACTTGGTTGGTGCCCGCCCGTTTAGGTTTAGATGACCTCGCTGAACTGGTAGATCTGGAAATAGATGATGACGAAGTGGATACTGCTGGCGGACTGCTCGCCAAAGCTTTAGGAAAAGTGCCGCTGCTGGGATCACATGCCCAAACGAGGGGACTGGAAATTACGGTAAAAGAAGTAGCTGGCCGGCGCCGACAAATGGATACCCTATTGGTAAAACGTCTAGATAAAGAAACGGACGAGGAATGAGTGAACAAGAGATAAAATCGCCTAGCGAGCACCGCGCAGGATTTGTTTCTATCGTGGGTCGCCCTAATGTGGGTAAATCTACTCTAACGAATGCGCTGGTGGGGCAGAAGGTAGCGATCACTTCCTCGCGTCCGGAAACGACCCGCCATAACGTGCGCGGAGTAGTTCAGGGGGAAGATTACCAGCTCGTGTTGGTGGATACACCCGGGCTGCACCGTCCCCGCACGCTGCTGGGTAAGCGCCTCAACGATATGGTGCGCGAAGCTTTGGTAGATGTAGATGCGGTGGTATTTTGCGTGCCCGCGGATCAAAAGATCGGTCCGGGGGATCGCTATATTGCAGCTGAACTTAAAGAACTTAAGCTCCCGGTGATTTTGGCGGTTACCAAAGCGGATCTGGTTTCCAAAGAACGGATGGTGGCCGCGCTGGTAGCTGCAGGTGAACTGGGGGATTGGAAAGAGATTGTCCCCGTCAGTGCCAAACAGGGCGAAGTGTCGGTACTAGCGGATCAGATCGCTAAATATCTGCCGCCCTCTCCGCCTCTATATCCGCGCGACCAAGTAAGTGACGAATCGGTAGAAAAACTGATTGCGGAATTTGTGCGCGAGGCCGCCTTAGAAGGGGTACGCGAAGAGCTGCCACACTCGATTGCGGTGCAGGTAGAAGAAATTCTCTATCAGGGGGAAGACAGCGGACCACAGCTAGGGTACGGTACACACCGTGCCCCGGAAAAAGATAAAGACACTGAGGAGTCTGCGCAGGATGAAGCTGGTTCCGAGAGTGGGATTTCTCCTTCCGCTACTACTGTGGAGGGCGAGGCCGCTTCACCTCAAAAAGAAACCAAGCCTCTAGACGTGCATGTAAACGTGTTCGTGGAACGCGATTCCCAAAAAGGAATTTTGATCGGTAAGGGCGGCAGCCATATTCGGCGGGTGCGGATAAAATCCAAACGGCAGATTCAAAGACTGTTAGGTCAACCGGTGCAATTGCATCTGCATGTACGGGTGGCGAAGAATTGGCAGTCAGACACTAAAATGTTGGGACGTCTCGGATTCTAACTCTCTTCCTATGGGGATAGGTTCTATAACTCGCTATTATTCGGCGGCTGTTAGCTTCCGTAAAAATGCGTGTGGAAGGATTCTTGTAAACGTTTCCCCATATCGGAATTTTCCTGCTAGGATCTTTTACGTTAAGTTTCGGCGCGAGGAGGCGTTTAGTAGTGGCAACCATTAGGGACGTGGCCAAGGCGGCGGGAGTCTCGATTGCTACCGTTTCGCGTGCCCTGAATGGGAATACTCATTTAGCTGCCGATACCAGGCAGAAAGTGTTGGCAGCCGCTGAAGAACTGGGATATCAAAAAGACCGGTTAGCAGCGGCTATGCGCACGGGGCGTACGGGAGCCATCGGGTTGGTGGTAGGAGACGTGATGAACCCGTTTTATGCGATGCTGGCGCATTGTGTGGAGCGGGCGGTGCATTCCCATAAAGCTTCCCTCGTGCTCTCTAATGCACATGAGGACGGAGAGAGTTACGAAAACGGGATTAGGGCACTGGCGAAACAGGGGGTAGATGGGCTGCTAGTGGTACCACCCTCCCGGGTATCACCGGGATGGAAACATCCGGATTCCCCCGAGGGAATGGCAATGGTGGCTTTAGATCGGGAAGCTCCGGGAGCCAAGATCCCCTCGGTAGTGATTGATTCTTCGCGAGCAATGCAAGACCTGGGAGAGCATCTACGCGCTGCCGGGTATCGTCATCCCGCTTATCTGGCAGGACCCGAGTTTTCTTTATCGGAGCAAAGACGCGCTGGAAAACTCCAGGAAGCCTTAGCTAACTGTGGTTTTGGGAAACTAGAAGTGGAATATTGCCCTCACGAGGCAGTGTCTGCGGCTAGTGCCGCCCGGGCGCTATTGGCACTGTACCGTCCCGATATTATTATCTGTGCCTCTAACCAGATCGCCCTGGGGGTATTGATGATCGCCAAAAGTATGGGAATGCAGCTAGGTGCTGACCTGGGATTAGCGGCAATCGATGATATTCCCTGGTTTTCAGTAATGTCTCCGGCGATCAGCGTAATAGACCAGCCGGTCGATAAACTCGCTAACTTGGGGGTAACGGTACTGATGAAGCAGATTTTCGGTGCCTCCTATTTGCCGAAAGCTGGGGATCGTTTAGTGGCCGGTGAAGGTGCCTTTATTCCTCGGGAATCCACCCAAGGTCCGCAGTTGTCTGCTCAATATGCGGGCCGGTGGTTACCAGAAAGCGGAAAAACAGTTTAGAGTAGTCCCGTGCGCATGATTATTCTGCTGCTAGGCTGCCGCGACGAAGTCCAGTAAAACTGGTCGAGGCTCGTCGCGGGATTCTTTGGTGTCTTCGGCCAGCCACTAAAAGCAGAAAGAAATCTTAGAATGCGAACTACTGGTAAAGCTCCTCGGCAACAAGCTTCCGGAATGCCTTTTCAAAAGTATGCCCATTTTTGGGATACTTCGCTGAAACTTCCTGATCGTACCTGGCCAGATAGAAATGTTACCCAGGCTCCCCGCTGGCTATCTACGGATTTGCGGGATGGTAATCAGGCTTTGATTGACCCCATGGATCCGTTGCGGAAACGGAAAATGTTTGATCTGTTGGTGCAGATCGGATTGAAAGAAATCGAAATCGGGTTTCCGGCGGCCTCGCAGGTAGATTACGATTTTGTACGCTCGCTGGTGGAAGAGGACGCAATTCCCGAGGACGTCTGCGTTTCGGTGCTTACCCAGGCACGCGAAGATCTAATCGGACGCACCGTGGAGTCCCTAGTGGGAGTGCCGCGCGCCAATGTGCATATCTATAACGCCACCTCACCTACTTTCCGGGAAGTAGTATTCCATAACGATAGAGCGGCCACCGTGGAACTGGCAGTAAGCGGGGTGCGCGAGGTAATCGCGCAAGCAGAAAAGCAGCTAGACGATTCCACGGTTTTCGGGCTGCAATATTCTCCAGAAATTTTCGTAGATACCGAAGCCGAGTTTGCCCTGGAAATCTGTGAAGCAGTTATGGATATTTGGCAGCCTGATGAGGATCGCGAAATTATTTTGAACCTGCCGGCAACCGTGGAGCGTTACACCCCGGACTCCTATGCGGATCAAATCGAATGGATGAGCCGTAACCTTAATCGCCGCGAACACATATGTTTGTCGGTACATAACCATAATGACCGGGGGACGGGGATTGCGGCCGCCGAACTGTCTATGAAAGCCGGCGCTGACCGGGTAGAAGGCTGCTTGCTGGGGCAGGGGGAGAGGACTGGCAACGTAGATTTGATTACTTTGGCGATGAATCTTTATTCTCAAGGGATCGATCCCATGTTGGATCTGTCTAACCTGGATCAGGTGCGCGAAACCGTGGAGTATTGCACTCGTATGGAAACTAATCCTCGCCAGCCCTATACTGGCGATCTGGTTTACACTTCCTTTTCCGGCTCCCACCAGGACGCCATTAAGAAGGGCTTTGATAAGCGCGCCCAGGCAGTGGCAGCTGTCGGCGGCGACCAGAATCAGGTGATCTGGACAGTGCCTTACCTGCCGATTGACCCGGGTGATGTGGGACGAGACTATCAGGCAGTAGTGCGGGTTAACTCCCAGTCGGGCAAGGGGGGAATCGCCTTCATGATGAAACGGGATTATTCTTTGGATTTGCCGCGCCGCCTGCAGGTGGAGTTTTATCGCCACGTCCAGGACTACACGGAAAAGTTTGGGGGCGAGGTCGACTCGCAGCTTTTGTGGAAGATTTTTGCTGACGAATATCTGCCCGGCGAAGAACATAGCCTTTCGCCTTGGGGGCGCTTCAAACTGCGTGATTCTCTCGCCGATACCAACCATGAAACTGGGGAAGTTTCTTTGCGTGCTCAGGTTAGCGATAACGGAACTTTGCGCACGTTAGAGGCGGTGGCGCCCGGTCCTATTGAAGCGTTCATTACTGCTTTCCAAGGGTTGGGATTGGATATCAAAGTGCTGGACTATGTAGAGCATGCCATGGAAACCGGGGAAAGCTCGCGGGCAGCCGCCTATGTGGAGGCCGAGATCGCCGGCCAGGTGCTGTGGGGAGTAGGTATTGATCCCTCGATTACCCGCGCTACCTATAAGGCAGTCATCAGTGCCCTCAACCGCGCGGAACGCTAGGGCGTGGGCGTTACTGAACAATGCTTTACCTCGAATAATAGCTGCTAAAAACCGTTTTGCAGGGACTCTAACAATCGTTTTGCAGATTTTAGGATGGTTACTGGTATTCGAATTTGTGGAGGAGGCCGCTAGCTCTCGCTCGCAAGTACCTGTGGAACTGTGCTAACACTGGCCTAGCAAGTAGATATGAGATAATGAGAGGATGCTGCGAACCTATATCGACCAGGCGATTGTCCTGCGAACCACCAAACTAGGGGAAGCAGACTTGATTTTGACCCTGCTTACTCTAGAGCATGGGCAGGTGCGGGCGGTTGCCAAAGGGCTGCGCCGGACTTCCTCGAAATTCGGGGCGCGCCTGAGTCCCTTCAACCGGGTAAAACTGCAGCTACACTCGGGACGTAATCTGGACACCGTCACTCAAGCTGAGTCGCTCAGCCTGAATGCCCCGGCGATCGCCTCCGACTATGAACGTTACCTCTCGGGGCAGGTAATGCTGGAAACTGCCGAGAAACTTTCCGAAGGCGAGGCTTCGCGCAGCCAGTACCGCCTGCTCGCGGGCGCAATACCGGCATTAGCGAACCGGGCGCATCGCCCGGGCATGGTGCTGTCCTCCTATCTATTGCGTACCTTAGCGATTGCCGGATGGGCGCCCGCCTTAAATGAGTGCGCCCTCTGTGGAGCTGATGGCCCTTTTAAGGTATTTTCCGCACCTGCCGGTGGAGTGGTTTGCGAAGAGTGCCAGCTCAGCGGCGGTCTTCACATATCTAAGCCAGTAACCGAGCTGCTCACTGCGCTGCTGGCGGGACAGTGGCCCCAGGTCTACCAGGCGGATCCACTAACCCAGGGGATAGCAGAAGAAGTGGTCACCGCCTATACCGAGTGGGTTTTAGAGCGAAAACTTAAGTCCTTGTCGGTTATGGCACGAAAGGCATAATAGGAATATGAGCGATCAAGAGTTTGTAGCCACTATTCCCCCGGGGCAAGGTGCTGCTATGCCGCAGTTATCGGAAGTTCCCTCCCATGTGGCACTAATTATGGACGGCAATGGACGTTGGGCTAACCAGCAGGGATTACCGCGCACGGCAGGACACCAGGCCGGAGAACTATCGCTTATGGATACGCTGGCCGGGGCAGTAGAAGCCGGGGTAAAAATGGTGAGCGTATATGCTTTTTCCACTGAGAACTGGAAACGTTCCCCGGCAGAAGTGCGTTTCCTGATGGGATATTCGCGGGATGTGATTCGTCGCCGTTCCCACGAACTAAACGACTGGAACGTGCGCATAGTTTGGTCGGGGCGGCGCGGACGCCTGTGGAAGTCAGTTATTAAAGAACTAGAAGCCGCCGCCGAGCTGACCAGGAAAAATACCGGCATGGTGTTCAATATGTGTATTAACTATGGAGGGCGCGCAGAACTGGTTGACGCTGCTCGTGCGGTTGCGCGCCGGGTTGCGACTGGGGAAATCAGCGAAAACCATATCCGCGAGGACACTTTGGCACGGGAAATGTATTTAGGGGGAATGCCGGATGTAGATTTGTTGATCCGCACCTCCGGGGAGCAGCGCCTATCTAACTTTTTGCTCTGGCAATGTGCTTATGCGGAGCTTAGTTTCGTTCCCGAAATGTGGCCAGATTTTAAACGGGAACAACTCTGGCGGGAACTAGCCGCATTTGGAGGACGCAATCGGCGTTTTGGGGGCGCGAAAGACCAGCCTTGCTCGGCTTAAGTTTGCCTGCGTCCTCGTAATAACAAAGGCGCTAAATCTCGGTATTACTAATCCCAGAGGGGATGGGCAAACAGGCCGCTACCCAGTTTCGGCTCGAACCAAGTGGACTTGGGGGGCATAATTTTACCGGCATCGGCCACTTCCAGTACCTGGTCAATCTGGGTGGGATACATATAGAACGCGCAGGCAGCGCTCGCATCTACTGCTGCTTTAAGCTCTCCATCCCCGCGAATTCCGCCTACGAACTCGATGCGCTCGCTGGTGCGCGGATCGTTAATCCCCAGCAGGGGAGCAAGTACGTTTTCCTGCAACAGCGACACATCCAATGAATCGGGCAGCTCTTTACCCGCGATCACCTCAGGATGGAAACTGCATGCGTACCATTTGCCACCCAGATACATACTGAAAGAACCCGGATTTTCTGGGGGTGCGAACCCGCCGAGTTCGGTTATCGTCGCCACCTGCGCTAAGTCGCTCAAGAACTGCGCGGGGTTGGTGTCCCCCCAATCAAGCACTAAGCGGTTATAGGGTAGGCAACGTAAATCATGATCGGGAACTGCGACTACCAGGAACTCATTCCAAGGGGCATCGGGGCGCTGCGGGCGAGAAAGCCCCACTTTGGCCGCGGATGCGGAGCGGTGATGTCCATCGGCAATATAAAAGTAGTCCAGCGCCTCTAGGGCGCGGGCAGCCAAGTCGGTATCTTCATCCGATAAAGGCCAAAGCTCATGGCAGGTTCCATCAAGAGTTTCCCCTTTAAGTAGTGGTTCCTCTTGAGTTACCCGCGCGGTAATCTCATCGATTTCTTGATTGGCACGATAAGTGAGAAATACCGGCTCAGTATGGGCATTAACCCGGTCAAAATGTTTAATCCGGTCGGCTTCTTTAATCGCCAAAGTTTTCTCGTGCCGCTTAATGGTGCCGTCTTGATAATCGGCAACCTGGGCGCACCCGACAATCCCCACCTGGGCGGCGCCTCGCCAAGTCTCCCGATAAAGGTACAGGCAAGGACGGTCTTCGCGAACCAGCACGCCTCGGTCAATAAAATCCGCCAGGTTAGCGGCAGCCTGCTCATGCACCTGGTCGGCGTGTTGATCCACGCTTAAAGGTAGATCAATTTCTGCGCGAGTAATATGCAGATAGGAATTGGGGTCTTTGCCTTGCACTGCAGCTTCCTGACGGTTCATAACGTCATAGGGCAGTGCCACTACCCGCGGAGCAGCCTCGCTAGTGGGACGCAGCGCACGAAAAGGACGCAACTTCGGCATCAAAATCTCCTTCAGATAGATGTCTTCACTTCCAGCTTATCGGCTTGGCCCCAGTTTCGTAGCTGTGTACCAACTATTAGCGAGGGGAAAATGGAAGCTAATGATAGTTTTAGGAGTATTCGCACCTAACTCCCTGCTTGCGCCGGACAAACAGGCAGCGACCTACGGTTATTTGCTGAACTGGTTGTAAGCGTTCGGGTTATAAACCCAGTCGAACTGTCCAATCATTTCTAAGAGGCCGCCCTCGCCGCAGAAGGCCTTTTTGAAGCTGTATAGTCCCCCGGAGTTATCCACCTCGAAAATTCCTCCCATATCGTATTGGGTGTATCCCTGGGCAATAGCGTCCTTAATTGCTTCATTATTCATTTGATAGTTGGGTCGCAGATTTCGTTTTTCATTGGAACTAGCAGCGTAAATATAAAAACACTTCCGGTTAAAACTGAGGGCGATGGCGCAGGAAAGGATCTCTTCCTCGGGGGTGCGAGTTTCATAGAGAGTTACCGCTTCCGGTGGGAACGCATTAAATAGGCGCCGGAAGTAATCTTTAGGGCGATGGGTAATTCCTTGGCGCTTGGCCATGATTTTAGTTAGTTCATAAAATTTATCGAGCGCTTGCTCGAAGCCAGGATCACTACGATGAAAACGCAAAGTTTCCAGACCATGTTTATAAGGAACTTTGATCTTTCCTTTATTTTTTGATTTTACGGTCTTCAGAAAATCATCATGGGTTCCCATAGAAATGTCCGCAATCATATGCATCCGGGGATTAGAAAAACTGTGTTCATCGGCTCCGCGGGTAGTAATCTCCAGATTATCTATGCCGGCATTGCGATAGGCAGCTAACACTTCCTCGTCGTAGGCAAACTCGGGATCCATCCTGAGAACAAAACCGTTGCGTTTTTCAATTACCGGGGCGGCCTCTTTTACCAGGGATTTAACCGTGTCAATATCTCTGAAATCGCAGACGGGACCGCGGGGGGCATACATAAAAGCATGAACGCCATCGTTCTTAACAGAGAGTATCGAGAGGGCGGCAGTTATGTTTCCCGCCTCATCCTGCAGATATACGTAGTCACTATCCCAGTTGTCTTTCACCTTTGCCCAGTTGACGGACTGCATAACGTGACCGTACGGACTGGAAGCAATGAATTCTTCATAGCGAGCTACGGTTTTGATATCCGTTAAATCCAAAATGGGCACGATTCTCTCCTCATTGTTTTCCGGATATACGTATCTATTCCCGGAATGAAATCCGCTTTCGGACACTTCAGTCTAGCGCCGGTGGGGTAAAGCCAGTTATGACACGCTGCGGTAGCGTCCCAATGAGGGGATGTTATCTGGGGAGTTTCTGGTCTCAACAGCATAATTTGTTTGTTTCAGACGGATTACCCCAGGTATTTAGATTGAGGATTTAGAATACCTACATGCTTGGAAGTAGCTTTTTGCACCTAAAGGAAACTCTCGCTGCGCTTACTGCTACTCGCGCTGAGGATTGGTTGTTATTTATGCGTGCCCGCCACGGGATGGCAACCGTCTACCAAACCTTGCACCAATGCTTCGGTCAAGGAAACGTAACCACCCAGGCATACACTTGCGTAACCGCAATTAACCCCATCCTGGTGGCAGGGCTAAAACCCGAGTATGGGGATATTGACCCCGATTCCATAGCTTTAGTCCCCAATTCCGCGCCCCTCCATGAGCAGACGCGGGCGGTGGTGTGGCAAAACACTTTCGGAATTCTCGCGGACAGCAAGGCGGCGCTGCTGCGTTCGCGGGTTCATAGCACTCCGGCGATTTTTCTGGAAGACTCCGCTCACTGCGTCGGATCTATGGTGCGTGATGAAAAGGGGGAGCCGCTCGCGGATATCTCGGTGCATTCTTTCGGGGTAGAAAAACTCCTGCCCACCAAGTTTGGGGGTGCGATCTGGATTAATCCGCGCCTAGAGGAGCGCAGCCCGCAGCACCATCGCTTTGTAGAAGAGCTAAAAACCGCTTGCGCCGGGGTGCGCGCTCCCCAGGGGCGCGAAGAAAAAGCTATGCGCCACTACTTTAACCAAGTTCGAGTCTTAAACCATTTACCGCGGGCGCTCTCGGCTCCTCTGCGGAAAGCTCTAATAAAAACCGATAGGTTTTTAGCCCCGATTATTCCGGTTGAACAGCAGGGAAAGTTAGATCGCGTCCCCTCCTTACCCTCAAAATGGGCGGCAGACCAGGCATTAGCCCAGCTGAAAAAGATTGAGGATACCCGGCGGCGGCGCCAGCAAGTGCAGCACGTTTATCAAGAAAAGCTTACCCGGCAACTGCAAATACCTGCTGATATCAATGGCTCCCAGGCTCTAGTGCGTTTTCCGATATTTGTTGAGGACGCGACCTCGGATATCAAGGCCGAGAGCCTCTTTTCTTTCTTGCACGCGCGCGGCTATTACCCGGGACGCTGGTATCGACCGGCACTATTTCCCGGGGTAAAAGATTACGAGCTCTACCACCTCGATCCTGAGCTTTCCGAATTACCCAACACCAAGCGCCTGATTGACAGTGCCATTAACCTTCCCACCCAGGAAAGTGTTCCGCGAGCCCAAGAAATCGCCTCTCTGGTAAATCAGTGGGCGGAAGATAATAGTTAACCACTGCTTTCCTTATAGCTGTCGACATAAATAGAGCACCATGCCAAAGAGCCCTCGGTCACAGCAGTTTTCGCCCCTGGCAGCTCGCCTATTAGACTGGGCGCGATGACAAGCAACGATAAAATGCCCCGCACCTACCATGTGCGCACCCTGGGGTGCCAGATGAACGAGCATGACTCCGAACGCATGGCGGGTCTGCTAGAAGCTGACGGATTAGTACCGGTAGAGCTGGTGCCGGCTGCTGCTGCCCGCGCCACTAATGCTGGCGACGCAGGAGCAGATGTAGTAGTAATCAACACCTGCTCCGTGCGGGAAGCAGCAGCTAACCGCCTGTTTGGGAACCTGGGGCAACTAGCCAGCGTGAAGCGGCAGCGCCCCGGAATGCAGATTGCGGTCGGAGGGTGCCTAGCGCAGCAGATGCGCGAAAAAATTATTGAAAAAGCCCCCTATGTGGACGCGGTTTTCGGTACCCACAATATTGATGTGCTCCCCGCCCTGCTGCGCCGATCTGCTCATAACCAGCAAGCAGCGGTAGAAATTGCGGAATCCCTAAAAGTCTTTCCCTCCACTTTGCCGACCCGCCGCGAATCGGCCTATTCCGCCTGGGTATCCATCTCGGTGGGCTGCAATAATACTTGTACTTTCTGTATCGTTCCTTCTTTGCGGGGGCGTGAGCGCGATCGGCGTCCCGGGGAGGTACTCGCGGAAGTAGAAGCGGTAGTAGCGCAGGGAGCTTTGGAAGTTACCTTACTGGGTCAAAACGTAAACTCTTATGGTGCCGGATTTGGTGATCGGGGAGCCTTCGCTAAGTTACTGCGTGCCTGTGGAAATATCGAGGATTTAGAGCGGGTACGCTTCACTTCTCCGCATCCGGCAGCTTTTAGCGATGACGTGATTTGGGCGATGGCAGAAACTGAAAACGTAATGCCTACCCTGCATATGCCGCTGCAATCGGGTTCCGATACTATTTTGCGGGCAATGCGCCGCTCCTACCGTCAAAAACGCTTCCTAGGGATACTGGATAAAGTCCGCCAGGCCATGCCCGAGGCCGCGATTTCCACCGATATTATCGTGGGCTTCCCAGGGGAAACTGAGGAAGACTTCCAACAAACCCTAGAGGTAGTGGAGCAGGCTCGTTTCGCTTCCGCCTTTACCTTCCTGTATTCACCGCGCCCGGGCACCCCGGCGGCTGACCGAGAGGATCAGATTCCTCACCAGGTCAAGCTGGAGCGTTACAACCGTTTGATTGCCTTGCAAGAACAAATTTGCCTGGCAGAAAACCAAAAGCTGGAAGGCAGCACCGTTGAAGTTTTAGTTGCCGAGGGCGAGGGGCGCAAAGATCAAGAAACTCACCGAATTTCGGGCCGGGCTCGCGATGGGCGCCTGATCCACGTGGCGCTGCCCGCCGGGCAAAAAGCCCCGCGTCCCGGAGATATCGTGACTGCGCAGGTCACTTACGGCGCTCCCCATAACCTGATTGCGGATTCTGGTCTGAACGGGGGAATGTTCTCCGTGCGCGCGACCAGAGCCGGGGATGCTTGGGAAGCGCGCCAAAGTAAAGAAGAAGCATACTCCCAGCAGGTGTCTTTAGGGATTCCCGCTATTCGTCCTCGCGGTTAGGTAACTTAATGGATGCCTCCAAACTTCCCCTAGTAGCGGTAGTAGGGCTTACTGCCAGTGGAAAATCTGGATTTTCCCTGCAGCTGGCTGCGGCGTTAGGGGAACGCGGAGTCGCCTGCGAGATTATTTCGGCCGATGCTTTCCAACTTTATCGGGGAATGGATATTGGAACTGCGAAAGTTTCTGTACAGGAGCGCGGAGGAATCCCGCACCACCTGCTCGATGTTTTGGAGCTTGAGGAAAAAGCCTCAGTTGCCGCCTATCAGCGCAGTTGTCGCCAAGTGATTAACGAGATTCGTGCGCGGGAAGCCCTCCCGATACTGGTAGGCGGGAGCGGGCTCTACGTGCGCGCTGTCTTGGACAAAATTGAGTTTCCCGGAACTGATAGCGGTATTAGAGCGCAGCTAGAAACCCAGGCGGCGCAGCTGGGGATAAAAAAAATGCATCAGCGCCTCGCTGAAGTTGATCCGGAGTCTGCCGCTAGAATCGTGCCGGCCAATGAACGCCGGGTTATCCGCGCCCTGGAAGTTTACGAATTGACTGGCAAGAAATTCTCCGCCACTATGCCGCGGCGGGAATACTTTCAACCTGCTGTGCAGCTGGGAATCAAGTGGCCGCTAGCAGTGCTCGATGAACGCATTAGCCAGCGTACTGCTCAAATGCTTACGCAAGGATTTATCGAAGAAGTCGCGGAGCTAGAAAAACGGGGACTGGCAGATACTCCTACCGCATGTCGCGCCACTGGCTACCAGGCAGTTATGGATTATCTCGCCGGAAAGATCACCCGTGAAGAGTCGGCAGAGCAAATAGCGCTGCAAACCCGTCAGTTAGCTCGCAAACAGCGCAAATGGTTCCGCAAAGACCCGAGAATCCATTGGCTAGACGGCGAAACCGGTGCATCCTCTAACCTCAAACAAGCCTTAACCCTCCTCGGAATCGAACAGTAACAAGAGTCATACGAGGGGGGCGAGATTTTCCTCCCGCCCAAGAATTCGGAAAACGTAGCGGCGTTTTCCGAATTCTTATGCCCACCGCGCCCACTCGGATAAAACCTCGCCCCCTCGTTTAAGTTGCCTTGGCTTACCGAGCTGTCTTCATGCGGGGGCAAGGGTCGCGGCCGGTAAAAGATGCGAGAGGGGCTCGTTCCGCTTGCTCCAAGCGGAACGTGGGGTCCCCGGAGCGCTTTTACCGAGCCAGACCCGTGAACAGACCCGCGTGCTTAGCCAGACCCTACTAGTCCTCAATTACGATGGCGTGGGCGGTTTCGCGGTCGATCCGGCCGAAGTTATAGAACGCGGCGCACGCCCCCTCGGGGGAAACCATACAGGTACCAATGGGCTTCTCCGGGGAACAGGCAGTACCGAAGACTTTGCATTCCCAAGGCTTAATCCGTCCGGTTAGCACCGATCCACATTCGCAGGCAGGAGGATCGGGAACCCGCACGCCCGGTACCTTGTACAGTCTCTCGGCATCCCAGGGGGCGAATTCCTCGGAAATCCCCATCCCGGAGTAGGGCATCCAGCCGAGACCGCGCCACTCGAAAGTGTCGCGGGTGGAAAATACCCGGTCGAGTAACCTGAGGGCAGCAAGGTTACCTTCGGGACGTACTACCCGCGAGTATTGGTTTTCGACTCGCGCTTCACCCCGTTCAACCGCTCCTGACAGGTATTGGTCGATTAGCATCGCAACCGACTGCAAAATATCGAGCGGCTCAAAACCAGTCACTACCACCGGTTTGTTGTATTCTTTCGGCAAGAATTGGAAGGCGTCGGAGCCGACTACCGTCGCCACGTGACCTGGTCCAATAAAACCGTCAATGCGGGTTTCGTCAGCCCCTACAATCGCTCGTAGCGGCGGTTCAATCTTCACGTGATTAGAGAACACGGAAAAGTTCTTTACCTGCTGTTTCTTAGCAGCTACCAGAGTCACCGCAGTGGAGGGGGCGGTAGTTTCGAACCCGATAGCAAAGAAAATAACCTGCTTATCTGGATTTTCTTTTGCAATCTTCAAAGCATCTAGGGGAGAGTAAACGAAGCGGACGTCGCGCCCACGCGCCCTCGCCTGGAGCAGGGATTCCTTCGAGCCTGGTACCCGCATCATGTCCCCGAAAGTCGTCAAGATAACGTCCGGTTGATTAGCTAGCCAGAGGGCATCGTCTACCCGCCCCATGGGGATCACACACACCGGGCAGCCGGGGCCGTGAATAAACTGCACGTTTTCTGGCAAGAGATGCTCCAGGCCGTGCCGGTAAATCGTGTGGGTGTGTCCGCCACAAATCTCCATAAACGCTAGCGGGCGCTCAAAGTGTTTGGCCTCCGCGTTGATACGTTTTACCAGTTGGCGTGCAAACTCGGGGTCGCGGAATTCGTCAACGTACTTCATATGTTCTATCTCTTTTCGCGGTCAAAAGATTCTGGTAGCAAGAGTCGGCTAAACCGAGGTGGTCTTAAATTGCTCCAGCTCGCTTTCAAACTGTCCCAGTTTTCTAATCTGATCTAAAGTAGTGGCGGCCTCTTGGGCGTCAATCTGCGACATCGCAAATCCCACGTGTACCAGCACCCAGTCGCCGACTTTTAAACCCTCGTCTGCCAGCAAATCTGTGGAAATCATCCGTTCCACCCCAGATAGCGAAACCTTGGCACGACCGCTTTCATTTTCATCGAATGCCACGATTTCGGCAGGAACTCCCAAGCACATAGAACCCTCCTTGAGCTAACTACTTCCAGGTTACTTACAATTGTCAGTGCTATCAAAGATGAAAACTGGTGCCGGTTTGTGCGATTATCAAAGAGTGGATCCGAAAAATCGCCTGAATAAGGACGAACTCAAAGTAAACTCCAATATTGCCCGGGTACGCAGCCGGGGAATGAAACTCAAAGACGACTACGTGACGCTCTCGCACGGCGCCGGCGGAAAAGCCTCGGCCGCGCTAGTTGATCAAGTGTTTGTTTCTGGTTATGGCAACGAGGTGCTTGCGGAACTAACCGATGCCGGGGTGCTGCCCCTAACAGAACTGCTAGGTGCGGTAGCCGGTAACGAGGACGCTGACTTCGGTGGCGGCAAGCTGGCAATGTCTACCGATTCTTATGTAGTTAACCCCATCGTTTTTCCCGGTGGCTCTATCGGGGAACTGGCGGTTAATGGTACCGTCAATGACCTGGCAGTTTCGGGGGCTATCCCCAAGGTGATTAGTGCCGGTTTTATTTTAGAAGAGGGTCTACCGATTGCGGATCTGCGTCGGGAAGTACAGGCGATGCGCGAGGCCGCCGAGAACGCGGGGGTACGAATCGTTACCGGTGATACCAAAGTGGTTCCCAAAGGAAGCGGCGACAAATTGTTTATTAACACCGCTGGCATTGGGATTGTGCCCGGAGATCGTCACCTAGGTGCCAGTAAAGTGCAGCGCGGCGACCGGATTATTGTTTCCGGAGCGATCGCTGATCATGGCATGTCGGTGATGATGGCGCGCGGTGATCTGGCGATTGAAGCCCCCATTAAATCTGATACCCGTGCCGTTAATCACCTGGTAGAAGCGTTAATTACGGCGGTTCCACAGACTCGCTGGATGCGCGATGCCACTCGCGGCGGCCTGGGAACAGTACTGAATGAACTAGCGGTAGCTACCGGGTGGGGGATAGCAATCGAGGACGAATCGATTCCGGTACACGATATGACCCGGGGTGCCTGCGATATGCTCGGCATCGATCCGATCTATGTAGCGAACGAAGGTATGTTCTGTGCGGTAGTGCCGGCCGAAGAGGTAGATACGGCGCTGGAGGCGCTGCGAGCACTGCCCGGCGGGGAAGAAGCCGCCAATATCGGGCGGGTAGTTTCTAAACCGGAGTCATCAGTAGTGATGGTGACGGCTTTCGGGGGGACCCGGATGATCGATATGTTGGTGGGTGATCCGCTGCCGCGAATCTGCTAACCGGCTCAAAGTGAGCAGGTAAAAGCAGATTAGCAGGTGCCAAAAGTGCTGCTAACAAGCTCCTAGAACTGCTGCCCACGCCTGCCCTAGGCTCAGCCCTCCATCATTTGGGGGCACGGTTTTGTGAGTCATGACTTGGTAGCCGTCTTCACGCATAATCCGGATAAAATGGCTGCTAAATAGGCGATTTAGGGCAACCCCGCCGGTTATTCCCACGGTTTTAATCCCGGCTTTTTCGGCAGTTTCTCCCGCCTGGCCAGCCAATAGTTGCGCTAGCCCCAGATGGAACTGCCAGGCACGTTCGCCCACTTCCCGCTCCTCCTCAGCCAGCATCTCGAAAAGTTCCCGGTAGCTACCAAAACTGGATGCCTGTGTGTCAACATGTCTATTTGCCCAAGTGTTGGCGGCGTGTTCTAGTTCCATTGCCGCCTGTGCCTCGTAGGTTACTTCTGTGCAGATTCCTAGCACGGCGGCCGCGGCATCAAATAGTCTGCCGCCACTGGTGGTGGCGACTACTCCAAAACCACTATCTAACTGGCTTTTTACCAGTTCTAATTCGGCGTGCTTTCCTTGCCGATCCCCAATTTCGTTACTAATTTTCTGGGTAATCTCATCCAGCTTCCAATCGTGGGCAATCCCTAACGCTACCCTCCAGGGGTACCGGACTGCCCGATCTCCTCCCACCAGGCTAAACGAGGGAAGGTGAGCGCGGCGACGCCAGGCAGCCCCCGCAATCTCCAGGATTTCGCCGCCCCAGATAGTGCCATCGGTGCCATATCCGGTGCCATCTACTGCCACGACTACCGCTGGATCCAGGTGAGAATGCTCCGCCAACAGGCTATAGGCGTGTGCCACATGGTGCTGCACCTGTAACAACTCAATGTCGCGCTGGTCGGCAAAACGGGAAGCCCAACTGACCGTGGAATAGGCAGGGTGCAGGTCGCAGACAACTTTCTCCGGCCGAGAATGCTGGAAATTCAACATTTGGGTTACTGCCCTTTCCAAGGCCTCCTGACTGGCCAGAGTACCCATATCCCCAATATGACCCGAGATATGCGCCCAATCTTCACTGGCCAGACAAAAACTATTTTTTAATTCCCCACCTACCGCCAAGATAGGTGCCGCGGCTGCCTGTGGCAGCGCCACCGGCAGTGGTGCATAGCCCCGGGAACGGCGGGAAGGAATAGTTACTTGCGAGTTCGCTAAGAAAACTGAGTCCTCCATCGGTAGATGAATATCGCGGTCATGGAAAACGAAACCATCAGCTATTCTCGCCAAACGCGCGAGCGCGTCCTCGTTCGTAAAACACAGGGGTTCTCCCGCCAAATTGCCGGAAGTCGCCACCAGCGCCATCTCGGAGCATTCGGCGCTCAAAAGTTCTAAGTGCAAAGGGGCATAGGGCAATAAAATTCCCACATCCCCCAAGCCGGGAGCCACCGCGGGGGCTAAATCGTACCCGGAGCCAAAAGGAGCAATCACAATCGGGCGCGCGGGGGAGGAGAGCTCCTCTAGCTGCGAATCGCTAAGGCGTGCCAGCCCCCTTGCCGCCTTGAGGCTGGGAGCCATGACTGCAAACGGTTTTTCTCCCCGGTTCTTGCGTTTGCGCAGCCGCGCCACCGCCTCTTGATTGCGGGCATCGCACATCAGGTGAAAACCGCCAATACCTTTTACCGCCAGGATTTCTCCGCGTCGTAAACGTGTGCGGGCTTCAGCTAGGGCGGTGGCGATCAAAGGGTGGCGATCTCCCGTTGGAGGGCGCAGATTTGGGTTAGTAGTATCGCTCACCCACAGGACTGGGCCACAATCAAAACAACTCACCGGTTGTGCATGGTAGCGCCGATTTTCTGGGTCGGTATACTCTGCGCGGCACGCTGGACACATTGGGAACTTAACCATAGTGGTGGTATCCCGGTCATAGGGTAAATCCATCATGATAGTCGCGCGCGGGCCACAGTTAGTACAGGTAATAAAGGGGTAGTGGTAGCGCCGATTGTTCGGGTCAGCCATTTCCTGGCGGCAATCCGGGCAGGTGGCAGTGTCGGGAGGAATCAAGGTACGCGCGCCAGGACGCCGCCGCGAAGACACAATCCTAAATCCACTTTCGTCCTCTTGCTCCGGAATCTCGCGGGCAACGCTCTGGAGGACGCTCGCCAGGGGAGGTAGGGTCGCTAGCATTTTCGTCATAAAGTTTTCAATATCGCGGGCGCTGCCTTGGGCTTCAATAAAAACTGACTCATCGTCATTTCCCACGAATCCGCTGAGGGAAAAATCCGCGGCCACTTTAGCCACGTGGGGCCGAAAACCTACCCCTTGCACTACCCCTCGGAGGCGATAGGCTCGCCGCATCTGCGCCCTCCTCGTAAAAACTTAACCACTTCCACCCTAGCGCTAACCCGAATGAAGGGAAGCGGGTAAGGTTAAGAGCGTTCCCGCTGTGAGCGGCAAGTCACGAAATCGAGGAGGGTCATGCACGAAGTTGCGCTTTCGCGTCAACTGGCGCGGATAGTGTCGCGAAACGCAGCTGGCCGTGAGGTGCTAGAGGTCGAATTAGAGGTAGGACACTTGCGCCAGGTGGTTCCCGAAGCTCTCCATTTCGCCTGGAGCGCAGTTCGCAAAAATACCTTACGCGGTCCTGCCCGGCTCAATATCACTGAGATACCGGCGGTGGTATGCTGCCGCGAATGTAAAGCCACCACCGAATTGCGAGAAGTGTTGGATTTTCGCTGCCAAGAATGTTCATCGCGGGATTTGCAGATAATCAGCGGGGAAGAGTTTAGAGTGGTGTCTATTGAGGTGACACCCTTAAGGAAGGAATAAAATGGGACGTTTTCATCGCCACGATGACGGCACGGTACATTCACACGATCACGGGGATCATACCCATCATCACGATCATGGTGACTATGTAGCTGATCCGGAGGTAATCGGAGATCACTCAGGCTACGACACCGAGAAAGAACGCATTGAAATCCTAGAAGATATCTATGCGGAAAATGACCACTTGGCAGAACACAATCGCCAGGCGTTCGCAGAAAACAACGTAAAAGTGGTTAACCTGATGAGTTCGCCCGGATCGGGAAAAACCACCCTCCTGGAGCGCACCCTAGCTGAACTGCAAGGAAAAATGCGGATCGGAATTATTGAAGGCGATATCGAGACTCCTTTGGATGCCGATCGCCTCCGCGGCTATGGTGCTCAAATTTCCCTGCTCAACACCGGGCAGGGTTTTGGGGGTGAATGCCACTTGGATGCCCCCATGGTGCATCACACTTTGGATGGTTTAGACCTCAGCCAACTTGACCTGGTGATTATCGAGAATGTGGGTAACCTGGTATGTCCGGCCGAGTTTGACGTGGGGGAGAACGCCAAAGCGATGGTGTTCTCTATTACCGAGGGCGAAGATAAGCCCCTAAAGTATCCGGTGATGTTCCGCTCGGTAGAAATCGTGGTGGTAAACAAGATGGATCTGGCGCCCTATCTGAACTTCGATATGGATCGTTTCCGCGGCTACTTAGAGCAAGTAAATCCGGGGGTGAAAGTGGTTGAAGTTTCCGCCGAAAAAGGAGAAGGGATCGACGCCTGGATTCAGTGGCTGCAGCAACTATGAATACGTTAATTTTATTTGCGTAATATAGGTGGATGTTTTACCTGGTTACCGTGATGTTTGCACAGTAGCTAGTTATAATGATCTCGAGAGACGTTGTGGTCTACCTTCAATATCAGTGAGGAACCGGAAATGAGCTATGAGATAAAACCGTGGCGGGAGGGAACCCTCGCCGATAACCTCGCCAGCGCCGGGGTCAGCCGACGAGATTTCGTTAAATACTGTGCGGGCTTGGCAGCAATCTTTGCTGTGGGTACCCCCCAGATGGCGCATGCAGCTCCGGCGCAAAAAGCCGCCGAAGAATTGGCCGACAAACTAGGGGCGATCACCAAACCTAATGTGGTGTGGCTCCAGCTCCAAGAGTGTACCGGCTGCATGGAATCAGCTTTGCGCAGTGGCGGTACCACCGTAGAAGAAGTGGTACTGAACCTACTTTCGGTGAATTACAACGAGCTGCTGATGGCCGCCGCGGGAGAAGCTGCGGAAGAAGCTTTGGCCGAAACCAACGCCAAAAAGCATATTTTGGTAGTTAACGGCTCTGTTCCTACTAAAGATGGCGGTATCTACTGCACCATAGGTGGCAAAACTGCGGAACAGGTTCTGCGGGAATCGGCCGAAAACGCAGACATAATCTTGGCAGTGGGAGCCTGCGCAGTCTACGGTTCGGTGCAGGCGGCGAAACCCAACCCCACCGGGGCAGTAGGGGTAGATGAAATCATTAAAGATAAAGCGGTGATAAATGTTTCTGGTTGCCCCCCGATTGGGGAAGTAATCACTGCCTCCCTAACCTATATCTTGACCCACGGCAAGCCTCCCGAAGTTGATTCTGAAGGGCGTCCCCTCTTCGCCTATGGTCAGCGGATCCATGACTCCTGTCCGCGTCGCCCCCATTTTGATGCCGGGCAATTCGTACGTACCTTTGACGATGCCGGAGCTCGCGAAGGTTGGTGCCTGTACGATGTGGGCTGTAAAGGCCCCTCTACCTTTAGCCCCTGCCCGATTGTGCAGTGGAATATGAAAGCAGGTTGGCCGATTGGTGCCGGTCACCCCTGTATCGGCTGCACCGAGCGTGACTTTTTCGACCGTTTCTCACCGTTCTATCAAGTCCTGCCAAACGTCCCCGGATTCGGAGTGGAAGCTACTGCCGAGAAGGTGGGATTGGGCTTTACCGGAGCGGTGGCGGCCGGTGTCGCTGTGCACGCGGGAGTTACCGCCGTTAGAGCTGCAGCAGACCGAAAAGCCACCCGGAATTCTCCGATGGCTGCCTTTGGGGACGCTACCGATGTTGATACCGAACCACCTTCCCCAGAGGAAACTCCCAACGCAGAAGTTCCTAAGGACAGCGAAAAGAACAGTGAGGCGAACTAATGGCTGAAAAAGTAGTTATCGACCCGTTAACCCGCATTGAGGGACATCTGCGTATCGAGATGGAAACCGAAGGCGAGCAGATTAAAAAGGCCTGGAGCGTTAGTACCCAGTTTCGAGGGATCGAGACTATCGTCCAAAATCGCGATCCTCGGGATGTATGGGCCTTCGTCCAACGTATTTGTGGGGTTTGCACTTCGGTTCACGCGATTGCTTCCATTACCGCAGTAGAAGATGCTATCGGTTCCAATCCCCCAGAAAATGCGCGGTTGATCCGCTCGCTGGTTTTGGGGTCACAAGAAATCCAGGATCACGTGATTCACTTCTATCACTTGCATGCTTTGGACTTCGTTAATGTTCCCAATGCGGCGAAGGCAGATCCGGCTAAAGCACTGGAGTTTGCCCACTCCATCGGTTCTAAATGGCGGGGCAATAACCTCAAGCGCTTCACCGAGGTTCGGGACACGGTGAAGAAAATCCTGGAGTCCGGACAGCTTTCGGTGTTTACCGGCGGGTACTGGGATCACCCAGATTATCGTCTTCCTCCCGAAGCAGATTTGATGTGCGTGGCGCACTATCTGGATGCTTTAGAGTTCCAACGCTCCATGATTCGTATCAATACGGTATTCGGGGGTAAGAACCCGCATCCGAACTTCTTGGTGGGCGGCATGGCCTGCTCGATTGATCCGCAGTCTTCTGAATCCATTAACCAGGTGCAAATGGATCAAGTAAAAACCTGGGTAGAAGAGATCAACGAGTTCGTCAAGGATTGTTACTACCCGGATATTTTAGCCTTGGGTGGGGTTTACAAAGACTACTTCGATATCGGCGCTACCCATCCGAATTACCTGGCAGTGGGGCTAGCCGGATCGATGTTTGCGGGTGATCCCAATAAATCTCGTCTTTCCTCACCGCACACCGCCATTAAGCCGGGAGTCATATTCGACGATGATTTAACCAAGGTTCATCCTTTCGACCCCCACAAGATTGAAGAGTTTATTACTTCTGCTTGGTATGAGTATTCGGTGGGAGACAAGAAGGGACTAACTCCCGACAAGGGAGAGACCACGGTAAAATACACCGGTCCGCAACCGCCTTTCAAATGGCTAGGTGACCGTGATAAATACACTTGGTCGAAAGCTCCTCGCTATGACGGTAAGCCGATGCAGGTCGGCCCGGTCGCGCGGATGCTTTTGGCCTATGCCCAAGGATACGAACCGGTTAAGAAGCTGCTCGACGGAGCGATAGCTACCTTAGGTATTACCCCCAAACAGATTAACTCTACGATGGGACGGACTTTTGCTCGGGCGGCGGAAGCAGTAGTGTCGGCCGATCTCATGCGCGAGGATTACAATGCTCTGGTTAAGAACATCAAGGAAGGCGATATTGATGTTTTCGATGCCAGTAAGTGGGAGCCCAGTCGTTGGCCGGCCGAAGCGCAAGGATATGCCTTCATTGAAGTTGCCCGGGGAGACCTATCGCACTGGGTATCAATCAAGGATGGAAAGGTGGATCGCTACCAAGCGGTAGTTCCTACTACCTGGCTGGCAGGAGGGCGCGACGCTCAAGGAGTTACCGGCCCCTACGAGGAATCCCTGATGGGGACAGGAACTCATCCGCTGGTGGATCCCAAGGCCCCCCTGGAACCGATGCGTACTATTCATTCCTATGATCCCTGTATGTCCTGTGGGGTTCACATTCTCGATCCCGATGGAAATCTTCTGGGTGAGGCGGTAACGTCATGAGTGATAAAACGGGAACGGCAACTGTAGGATTATCGAAAAAATCCTCTGAGAAAGCTTTAGCAAAGGCGAATAAAGATCGACAAATCGAGTTTTTCGCTCAAGATAAAGCGAAAACCGAGGGGATTGAGGTCGGGGGCGGCTTCAGTTGTTCGGATATCTCCCTGCGACGCCTGCTGGTAATGGCGGCGGTTTCCCCGGAAGGCAGCACGGATCCGGTAGATGTAGCGCTTAAAGAGTCGCTGCGCTACCGATTCCGCCATGGCGCCCCCAATGTAGAGATCCCGGCCGAAAACTTCGATCCCGCGGTCGATCGGCGCTACTCGTTGGCGCGTATCAATGATATGAAGCGGACTAAGACCGGGGAGTCTCGTAATACGGTTATTGCGCGGGGTGATCTCGAATCGGTGATGAATGTTGCCGCCCCCGAACGATCGCTGCGAACTTTGCTAAGGAAGAATGCGCAGATGGCGGGGTCGCGCGGCTACCGCTGTCTGGGGGTTGCCACCGCCACCGTGGATGAAAACGGCAATATCAGCCCCTTCACGATGGAAGGCTTTGTCAATGTGCGTCCGGTCGGTACCGGTCTGCAAGGCGGAGAGCTTACTCCCACCAGTGAAGATTGGGTCAGGCTTAGCGTCTGGTCTGCTAGTTTGCGTTTCCTGCATTGGTTTAACGTTTTCCTGATCGTTACCCTCTCCGTAACTGGCTACTACATTATGGATCCGTTCTTTGGGGATACTTTCTTCCGGGGGATAGATCCGGGATACCTCATGGGGATTATGCGTTTCATCCACTTTGCAGCAGCATTTGCCTGGCTGGCGGTGGGGGCTGCCCGGGTAATTATTGCTTTCATCTCCAAAGATCGCTATATGAGGTGGGAAACTTTCTGGCCGTTTAAGAAGAAACAAGACTGGATTAATTTCAAAGAGACGGTAGGTTTTTACCTCTTCTTACGCAAAGAGAGCCCGCTTTATGTGGCGCACAATCCGCTGCAGCAGATGGCCTACACTTCTATTTATGTCCTAGGGGCTTTCCAGATGCTTATCGGAGTGGCGTTGTATGCATTGCCATACAAAAACACCAACCTTTTTTGGCAAATATTGGCGGCTCCCAATGACTGGTTGGGAATCCCGATGATGCGTTTCATCCACGCCATGATCATGTTCATGTTCTGGGGTTTCGTCATCGGGCATATTTATCTTGCTTTCCGGGCAGATTCGCTGGAACGTCACGGAGGAATCTCCTCCATGATTTCCGGCGGGGTTTGGATGCGTCGTGCCTCAAAGCCCTATGATGCTCCTGAACTTTAGATTGAAAGGAATAGATGTCGGCAGGTAACTTGACGTCTGCGGGGGACTTTACCCCGCAATTTCCTGCGAGTTTACCATCAGAAATACCCTTAGGGGCAGAAAATAGTGATCACTATTTACCCCTTCCTGACATCTCTCAGGCTGATGGTAGTGCTTGGGAAGGAAGCCGTTTTACCGTCTTGGCGGTGGGAAACCCGATCATGGGTGATGATGGCATTGGCCTAGAGATCCTAGCGGGACTACAAGCATTAGTACCCCAGCGTCCTGCTTGGCAGGCTGCGATCGCCCGGGGAGAACTATCACTGTTAGAAGGTGGAACTAACGGTATGGAGCTGGTTCCGGTAGTTCAAGAGGCTGAGCGACTCTTGATTCTAGATTCCGTAGCTCCTGGCAAGGAGCGCCAACCGGGGCAAGCACTGCATATGAGTGGGGATCATGTACCCCGCCTACTTTCAATGAAGATGTCACCGCACCAGGTGGGACTGCTTGATGTGTTAAGCTCTGCCCGCCTTACGGGAAAAGAGCCCGCAGTGCTAGAAGTTGTAGGAGTAGTTAGCGAAAAAGTAGACCTCCACTTAGGTTTAACTGCTACCGCCGCATCGGGAATAAAACCAGCGGTCAATTATGCTGCCCAGATCCTAGATTCGTGGGTTAATCCTTAGCCCATTCCACCCAGGAAATTTCAAACTCACGACCGTGAGCCAGATTGCCAGTAGGCATCCCGCATTCTGGGCATAGCAGCGCAAAAAACTCGTCAATCTCTACCTCTTTACTGCAATTCGGGCAGTAGACACTAGCGGGAATGGTGTTTACCTCGAGCTCGGCCGAACTACAAATGGTGTTTTCGCGAGCGATTGGCCAGGAACCATAAAGAGCTTCTGGAATAGCGCCAGACATAGTACCGACATTTAGCGCGACTTTTTCAACTCGGGTAACCTGATAATCAGCGTCAGCGGCTGCTTTTTCCACCGCCGCCACTACCGAAGTTAATAGCCCAAGTTCATGCATATATTCATTTTCCCAGGAGAGTCATGAAAATCAACCTAGATGAAATCATTGATCCGCTGGAAGGGCGGGTAGTGGTATCCCCAGACTCGCAAGGCCAGGCTCATGCTCGTTTTGATCTGCAAGGTTTACCGCGGATAGACGGAATGTTGGTGGGAAAATCTGCGCTGGAAGCCTTGAAAATGACCGAGCATTTATGCGGGATATGCCCAGTAGCTCACCATTTAGCCGGGATCCGCGCCCTCGATACGCTCAGCGACAGTGCGCAACTATCGCGGGCAGCTGAGCTTACCCGCCGCCTACTACATTACGGATCGGTGGTGGAAACCCATTCCCTACGGTTCTTACGCCAAGACCGCGATAGCGGGATTACGCTAAAGAAAATCTCTAAGAAAATGCTGATTGCAGCAGGTTCGCCAGGGCATTTCCCAACTACCGCCGTGCCGGGAGGGGTTAGAAATTGGCCGAATATCGAAGATTTAAAGACCCTTCAAAAAGACCTATCTGGCGCGTTAACCAGCGCCGAAAAGCTGTGCGAACTAGCTCTCAACATTCAGCCTAAGACCGCAGTATTTAGCCAGTTTGCGGGGATAGATTTAGCTTTGATTAACGAGGACGGAGACCCGGATATTTTTGGAAACAGGGTTCGGGCAGCGCGCGCCGGTTCGACCTGGAAAGAGTTTGACTTCTCGCAGTGGAACCAGCAGATAACTGAGGATAATCCGGGCGCACCAGCACCGCGTCCCTATTTGACTGGTTTGGGCGCAAAAGAAGGGGGCTATCGGGTAGGGCCGGTTGCGCAGCTTTCGGTGGGCCTCTTACCCAGTGAGCTGGCAAGCGCGGCGCAAGTACGCTGGTTAGCGGCTAGCCGAGATGCGGCTAGTGCGCGCGCAATCATTACCTTGCACGTCTTGGAAAGAACTGTCGCGCTAGTGTCTGAGCTTATAGATTTGCTTGCACCAGGACAACTGGAAGATTGCCCCCCGGTGGAGCAGGCACGTTTTAAAGAGGGAGTTGCCACCGGACTGGTTGATGGTCCGCGCGGATTGCTGGCTCATACCTACCGCACCGATTCCCAAGGGGTGATTAGTGCCGCTACCATCCTGACTCCTACCGCGCAAAACGAACCCTGGCTGGCAGATCTATTAACCCAGGCGATCAGCAGAAAAGATGCGAGTAGACAAGCAGTTCTAGAGCAATCAATCCGTGAGGCTGATCCCTGTCTGCCGCTGAGTTCAGCTCCGGAGGGGCAAATGGGGCTGACGGTTGATACCCTGCAAAACTAGTGAGGAGTATCCTGGGGTGAGAGGATCAAGTATCCCGGTAAGGAAGGATGTAGATCATGTGCGTGGGAGTGCCCTGCAAAATCTTATCGATTGAGTCCGGCGTGATGCCGATGGGGCGCATCGATGTAGCTGGACAAGTGCAGGACGCTTGTATGGCATATCTTCCCGAGGCGCGCGTAGGCGACTATGTCCTCATCCAAAATGGTTTTGCAATGAATCTTTTAACCGCCGAGGAAGCCCAGGAATCATTGGACACTTGGAGAGAGTTGGGAATGATTTCCTAGCCGGCAGGGCGGGCGGTGGAGGATCCCTCATCGCAAGCAGATAATTTGTTAAACTCGGTAGCAAGCTCATAGATAGTCGAAGGAGTTATCGTGGCATGTTTTATTGTTCCAACCGTAGAAGCAGTGGCGGTTACGGCAGCTAAGAAACAAATCGCAAGGAAAGCAAAAAATGGTGCTTCCCCGGAAAGTACCGAACGTTCTTTAAATCTAGTTCGCAAGCTGACCTGGCTAACCAACCTGCTATGGGGCGGAGCCTTGTTGCTGGCTTTTGAGCACCTCTGGCATGGGGAAGTGATCCCATATTTCCCGTTCCTGTCTGCGCTTACGGAGCGATCAACCACCCAGCAGATGCTATTTGAAATGGGAACCGTGGGTGTCGGGATGGCAGTGCTGGTCACCGCAGTCTGGGGGATTGGAGTAGCCCTGATTCGCGCTAACGAACGGCGTACCAACCCAGCTCCTGAAAAGATCGAGGCGTAAAGGATTAACAATGACTCTAGTAATCACCCTTTTTGCGGCAATCTGTTCCACCGCCTGGTGGTATGCACATGCCCCCCAATCAAAAATGCGGGTAGATCTCCTTTGCTGGATGTACTGGGGAGCCTCTCTAATGTGGACAGTTGACCTGGCCGCTGAATATATCGAAGAAGGCGCAGAGGTATTTTCGCCTGCTGCCAGCGATATGCTCAACGATACCTACCTGGGTCTGTTCGTGGTGGCACTGGCCGGTATTGTCTGGATCGGTTACCTGATCGTTAAGGATCCCCGTGGGGTTCGCACCCAGCTATTGGCGCAGCGGGAAACTGCTCTTGATCGAGATGCCAGTGTCGACGCGAAAGATTTAGTCGCTTCTCGTTAAGGACAATAGCAGTTTTTCGCCAGTGAAAACATGCTGACCAGATAACTAAAACTTAATAACTGCGCGGGCAGATACTGAGAAAAGTATCTGCCCGCGCTTTGCTATATCGCCGGAAGGTAATGAACACGAGGGATAACTTTTTCCTCCCGCCCAAGAATTCGAAAAACGTAGCGACGTTTCCCGAATTCTTATGCCCACCGCACCCACTCGGATAAAAGTTATCCCCCGCGTATCTAATCGGTGCCGCGTTTGTAACTTGCAGTCGTCTAACTATGCAGGGGAAACCGCTAGGAGGCGAAAACCTTTTTTCGAGGCCAGGCGGCGGGTGGGGAACCCTTGCGCGCACAGCCATTTTTGCATCGAATCTGCGCCTAGATTCTTTCCCATTACCAAAATCGCTTCTCCATCGGATTTCAATAGCGGCAACCAGGTCAGCAGTAAGTCTTGGAGGGGTTTTTTCCCGATCCTTACCGGGGGATTAGACCAGATCAGATCGAGTCCTCCGGCAGCTTTGGCGGCCGCGAAAATCTCTTCGGGAGAGCCTACCTGCAGACAAACTCCTGCCCGCTGGGCGTTAGTGCGGCTGAGATCCCGCGCGCGTTCACTTACATCTACCGCTAGCACCTGTGAGTCGGGGCTTAAAAGGCCTAGGCTGATTGCCAGTGGCCCCCAGCCGCAGCCTAGATCCAAAAAAGTGCCGGTTCCCGGTGGGGTAGGCGCCTCCGCTAATAACACCGCGGTTGCTTTATCTAGGTGACGGGCAGAAAATACTCCCTCTGCGCCCTCTAACCTAAGTTTTTTTCCCCCTAGAGTCACTTCGATCTGGGTACGTTCTCCCGCACTAGCCGCGGGTTGATCCGTGAAATATTGTTCCATCACTTCTAGAATATTGTTTTTAGTTTCCTAATGCGGGTAAGCCATAATATAGGGCGATAGCTATCGTCTTGCAATCTCGCCGAGGTGACAGAAGCGAAGAATAAAGGAAGCGAAAATAGGAGGTGCGATTGACAACCGAGGTTAAGCAAATCGACGGCGTACTTGACCAATACGTCACCGCCTATGCTCGGATCGATCCGTTTAAAGCCTCCGAATGGGGAATCTCCGGATATGACGCTCTCCTCCCAGATTATTCGCCTCCGGGAATTTCTGAACGCTACAACCTGCGAAAAGATACTTTAGCGAGGATGGCGAAGACCCCTAAGGGGACAGCTCGGGAGATCAGGGAAGCCAAGGGCTTTACCCTTTGGGCACGTGCTGAACAACAAAAATTCGAATCCGGGTTCCTGACTTCCGAGATTACCGGGACTAACTCGCCGATTCAGGTTTTTGCGGAAACCTGCAAACTGATGGAGGTAAGTAACGAGGCGGCGGTAGGTAATCTTACCCGGAGATTCTTGGCTCTTCCCCAAGCATTTGCGGGTCTGAGAACCACTATGAAAGAATCCCGCGATCGCGGCTGGGTATTCCCTCGGGAAGTCTTGGAAATGGTGTTGGAGCAGACAAGAATCCTGGCGAATCCCGAGCATGATATCTACGAAGACAAACGCGCGGAAATGGCCAGTACCCGGCCGTCACAAATGAGTCAGCGTGCCTTTGAGCGGGGAATCTCTGCCGCTCAGGATGCCTTTTTAGAAATGGCAGATTTCTTGCAGCAAGAAATTCTGCCGGCATGCTCTCCCATCACTTCGATAGATCCACACTCCTATTTCATTTCCTTAGCGAGTATCGGGGTCAACGAGCCCAATCCCGGTGAACTGTTTGCAACGGCTAGTGAAGATTTAGTGCGCGTGCGTGCTGTGTGCGAGCAATTACGCAGGGAGCTGGGGGATAAGCCTGTCTATCGGATTTCTGATTTAGAGGTGGCTGATGGCTTTGAGGTGCTGACTTGGGCGATGGAGGATGCTTGGGATAGTCTGCGCTCCCAGGTAGATCCGGAGCTAGCAGAGCTGGTTAATCCCGAATCCTCTTCCTTGAAATGGGAGAACGATCCCCACGGCTGCCTGGTTCATCCCTACTATTCCGCGGGAATCCGCCTAGCAAAGAACAACCGAGTTTTACCTCGAAAATATGCCGCTACTAGAGCGCCCCACGCCTATCAAAGCGGAGAAAACCCGGCGGCTATTAGTGGCAGGGCCTTCGACTCTTTCCTAGAGATTGATAACCGCTACTTTGCGCTAGCGGCTCTGGAGAAAGGTATCCCGGGCTCGCACCTCTATTCGCGGGCGCGCGAGACTTTCGGCGCTAATCTTTTTACCCGGATAGCTGCGCGTTTACCGGTCTCTAATTTGGGTTGGGATCTATTTGCCCTGGAAATGGTACCGGAGCTGTGGGATATCCCGGGGGAGATCAGATTACAAATCCAGGAGCGAATTCTGCGCTATGTGGCGTTGGCTCTAGCTGATCTGCAGCTATATGGCGGCCAAGGGGAAGGGAAAACGAAATGGGGTCTAGCGGAGGCGATCGAGTATCTGCACCATACTGTAGGTGACCCCTGGAGCCAGGTGTTGTGGCGTCAACGATATTTAGGGGTTCCTGCCATGAGTGTGGCTGCCTGGTATGGGTGGCGGCGTTGGAAAGCGATATACCAAAACTTCCTGGCGTCTGGAGGCAGTGGGTTCGCTGAGTTTGTGCGGAAAGTAGCCCCGGCCGGAGCAGTTCATTTTCAGGTGCTCGCGGACGCCGTCACCGATTAGAAGCAATCTTTACTACTGCATTCACCGCAATCTGTACGGGAAAATAACGTTATTTCGTCCGCAGATCCTTATCTGCGGGATATCGATGTGGCTCTCAGCGAAAAATAGGGATTATTTCTATTAATTTTGGAAAAACAAAAGTAAGTTGCGCAAAATATAAACTAACAGTAATAAATCAGTATTATTAAAGCTAATCGTTCCGGTTTTTAGAAAGGCATAAGACTATGCGCAGTCGTTGGCTCCCTCTAGCGGTTCTGGCAGCAACCATCCTTACTACCGGAGGTCTGACCGCTTGTAGTAACAATGCCCCCACCGATGCAGTTGACCGGATCTCAATTAACGGGGAAGAACCGGCGCGCGGGCTCATCCCCGCAGCTGCCGACGACGATGCCGGAATAAAGATTATTGATTTGCTATTTGCTGGTTTAGTCACCTATGACCAGCAGGGAAAAGTAGTCAACGATGTGGCTCGGGAAATCACGGATTCTTCCGACCATAAAACCTGGACTATTCATTTAAATACTGATCGGAAATTCTCCGATGGAACCCCGGTACTGGCGAAGAATTTTGTGCGTGCCTGGAAAGCCTCGGCTGCGCAAAAATTGGGGGCTACCACGGCTTATGAAGCGATCGAGGGGGCAGAAGGCGATGGAACCGGTAACCTCAGCGGGGTCATGGCTAACGGTGACGACAAAATTACTATCAAGTTGAAACGTCCGGTGGCTGATTTTTCTAATCGCTTGGGGATTAATGGTTTTTATCCGCTACCCGATAGCGCTTTTGACAAACAGGGGAAAATAAAAAAAGGGTTTGGGCAAAAACCGGTAGGCAATGGCCCCTACACGCTTACTAACTGGGAGCCTTCCACTCAGATAATGCTCGATAAATCCACTACCTATCGCGGACCGCGCGAGGCACAAAACGCGGGACTGGAAGTAAAAATCTATGCAGATCTATCGGCGGCCTACCAGGATCTCTTGGCTGGGAACCTAGATGTGCTTGATCAAATCCCGGACGGGGAACTTCCGAATTCTAAAAAGGATTTGGGGAACAGACGCGCCAGCGCGGTGCAAGCTGGAATGCAAACCCTAGATATTGACTACCAGACGAAACATTTTTCGGGTGAAGAAGGCAAACTGCGGCGCCAGGCGATATCTCAAGCTATTAACCGGGAAGAAATCATTGAAACCATCTTTTACGGTACCCGCAAGGCCGCCACTGATTTCTTACCCCCACAAATCTTGGGGCATATCGCTGGGGGTGCCGAAAATAATAAGGTGCTGGAATTCGATGCCGTAGCTGCCAAACAAGCCTGGCAAGCTGCCGATAAGATCCATCCCTGGCAGGGGGAATTAAAAATCACCTATAACTCCAATGAATCTAATCAACCCTGGGTAGATGCAATTTGTAATCAATTATCAAATACCTTGGGGATTAAAGCGGTAGGCGATCCTAAACCTGATTTCAAAACTATGATGGAAATGATGGATGAGCATGCCTTCTCCGGTCCTTTCCGAATGGGATGGTCTATGGGATATCCCTCTCCGAATAATCTACTTGCTGGCCGTTACGTAAAAGGCGGTAATGGTAACAAAATGGGATACGACAATCCCGCATACGCGGAGCTACTTTCTAAGGCACAGGCGGCAGATACTCCTAAAGAGGCAGGCAAACTCTATGAACAGGCGCAAACTTTGCTGCTGGCAGATTTGCCTTCGATCCCACTGTGGTCTCCCGGCTCCAACATCGGATTTAGTCAGCATGTGGGCAAAGTGACTACAGATTGGAAAGGTGAGGTAGCTTTTCATAAAGTTACTAGAAAATAATCATCTCGGAGGATGTCGTGGCAAGTAGCGAAGTTTCTGATAGTAATCCCGGTTTTTCCCCGGCAGATAGTGCCCAGCTTCACCGCAAGCTAAAGGCACGACATCTCAATATGATCGCCATCGGAGGAGCGATCGGCACAGGGCTGTTTGTGGCCTCCGGCGGTACTATTACCGGAGCCGGTCCGGGGGGAGCCTTAGTTGCCTATGGTGCCATTGGCGTAATGGTGTTCTTCCTGATGCAATCGCTAGGGGAGATGGCTACTTACTGTCCCACTTCCGGGGCTTTTGAAGTTTTCGCTACCCGCTATGTATCCAAATCATTTGGTTTTGCCCAAGGGTGGAACTATTGGTACAACTGGGCAATCACCGTAGCGGCGGAGCTAGTTGCCGCTACTATCGTGATGCAATACTGGTTTCCAGAATCGGTGGTACCGGCCTGGATATGGTCACTTTTATTCCTGGTAATCCTATTTGCTCTTAATGCCTTCACGGTTCGTGGTTTCGGCGAATCTGAGTTTTGGTTTGCCTCCATCAAAGTAGTAACCGTGATTGTCTTCCTGGTGCTGGGATTGCTGATGGTGATAGGGATTCTAGGGGGAGAGTCTCCGGGATTTACCAACTTTACTCGGGGAGATGCCCCCTTCGTTAATGGGTTTTGGGGCATTATGGGGGTCTTTATGATCGCCGGATTCTCCTTCCAAGGTACCGAGATGATCGGGATAGCGGCCGGGGAAACCCAAGATCCGGAAACTAATGTTCCCCGGGCTACTAGGGCGGTATTTGTGCGGATTCTGCTGTTCTATATCGGCGCGATCGCGGTGATTGCCTTCCTGATTCCCTATTCGGATCCCGCCCTCTTACAGGGAGCGAGCGCCGATTCTGATACTGCCCAAGGCTTTACCGAGGCCGTTACCAAGTCTCCCTTTACTTTGCTTTTTGAACGAGCTGGGGTAGCGATTGCAGCGGGAGTAATGAACGCGGTCATCTTAACCTCAATTCTGTCTGCCGGTAACTCCGGAATGTATGTGGCCACCCGGATGCTCTATTCCCTGGCCAAAGAAAAGAAAGCACCGGCGATTTTTGCTCGGCTGACCGGTCACGGCGTACCTCTAATGGCACTAGTGGCTACCAGTTTGGTAGGCGCACTTTGCTTCGCCACCTCGCGCGTAGGTACCGGTCAGGTCTATGTATGGTTGGTGAATGCTTCCGGGCTTGCAGGCTTTATTACCTGGATGGGAATCGCCTGGTCTCATTACTGTTTCCGGCGCGCCTATAAAGCCCAGGGAAAATCGGTAAAGGATCTGCCTTACAAGGCAAGTTTCTATCCCGCAGGGCCGATAATTGCCCTGATAATGTGCGCGGTAGTGATAGTTGGTCAGTCTTTGGATGTGATTAGCGGGGAAGCCTCGGTGATGGACTTCCTAGCGGTTTATATCGGGCTACTGTTCTTCTTGGCGCTATGGGGAGGGCATAAACTAGTTACCCGCGCCCCGGCCGTAAAACCGGAAGAAGCCGATCTTTCCCGTCATATCTAGTATCTAGCTGGCGCTATTGCTTCACAGCCAAGGACAACCAGGCGTGAAGAGTACTGAACAAACCCCGAAAAATAGCTGTCGACATCCTGAGTAGTCGGTATCCTACCAGTTATCGCTTCCTCAAAGCCAAGTCGAGAAAATCTTGGGATTTTGTAAAAACTATAACTAGAAATGCTATATTAGCTGTGATCGTGTCAACAATTTTGCTGATACATCAGCTTTAACAATGTAAGCAACAAGCTTGGAGGCAATAGTGAAACGACGGGGCGCATTGGCCCTTGCATCTGCACTTGCTCTTTCCCTCGGGCTCGCCGGCTGTTCAAATGGGGCTGGCGACTCTTCCGCAGCTAAGGCAGATGACAAAGGGATTATTACTGTAAACACCGTAGAACCGCAGAATCCCCTGATTCCTACTTCTACCAATGAAACCGGTGGCGGTAGGGTTCTGGACGCGCTGTTCTCTGGCCTGGTCTATTACGAGCCTAAGACGGGAGAAGCGAAGAACGAGCTGGCCGAATCTATTGAGTCTAAAGACCAAGTAGTTTGGACCATTAAACTCAAGAAGGACGCTAAGTTCTCCGATGGTTCGCCCATTAAGGCCGATAACTACATCAAGGCCTGGAACTACGGGGCAAACCCGAAGAACGCGCAAATGGCTTCCTCTTTCTTCGAGATTATTAAGGGCTTTACCCCTGGTCCGGAAGAAGAAGGAGCCGCGGCACCTGATGTTCCGGAATTGGCCGGCCTGAAGAAGATCGACGATTACACGTTCGAAGTAACTCTTAACCAGCCGACTTCTGACTTTGCACTACGTTTGGGCTACTCTGCCTATGCGCCGCTACCGGATGTAGCTTTCAAAGATATGAAAGCCTTCGGTCAGAACCCGACTGCCACCCCCGGTCCCTACACTCTAAAGGACAAGGGCTGGCACCACAATGAATCTATTGAACTGGTAAAGAACGACAAGTACTCTGGCCCGCGGGAAGCTAAGAACGGTGGGCTCACTTTCAAGATTTACACCAAGTCTGATGCAGCCTATGCCGATGTGCAGTCTGGTCAGCTGGATGTACTCGATGATGTTCCAGCTGCCTCTATGAGCACCTTCCAGTCTGATTTCCCGGATTCTCACGCCAATATTCCGGTAGCTATTTTCCAGTCCTTCACGATCCCGGATCGCCTTAAGCACTTTGGGATGGATGAGGAAGGCCGCCTGCGTCGGCAAGCGCTCTCCTACGCCATCGATCGCGAAAGCATCTGTGAGAAGATCTTCCAGAAGACTCGGGTACCGGCGAAAGATTTCACCTCTCCGGCCATGCCTAACTACGACAAAGTTATGAAGCAGGTTAAAGGTGCGGAAGTCTTGAAGTTCGATAAAGCTAAAGCCAAAGAACTGTGGGCGAAAGCTGATGCTATTTCCAAGTTCGACGGCAAGTTCACCATCGGCTATAACTCGGACTCGTCCCACAAAGACTGGGTAGACGCGGTTACCAACCAGCTCAAGACCAACTTGGGAATCGATGCAGTTGGCGATCCTTACCCGGACTTCAAGGGATTGCGCGATGCCATTACCCAGGAAACTATCAAGGGTGCTTTCCGCTCTGGTTGGCAAGCGGACTACCCGGGGATGAGTAACTTCTTGGAGCCCCTATACTCTAAGAACGGTAACTCTAATGATGGTAAGTACGACAACGCGCAATTCAACCAGTTGATGACGGACATTGCGAAGCTGCCGGTTGGCGAGGAGCAGGACAAGAAGTTTGCGGAAGCGCAATCGATTCTGTTCACCGATCTGCCCGCTATCCCGCTGTGGTACTCCAATGTTCTAGGTGTTTGGAATAAAGACAATGTTTCGAACGTTGCCTTTAACTGGAAGAGTGAACCGGTTTACTACCAGATCACTAAGAACGCCTAAAGATAGCGAGAAATAACAATCCTGCAATAAAAGCAGGCTCGGAGGCGGGTCTGAAGGTAGCAAAATGCCTTTTGACCCGCCTCCGGTTTTTTCTGGACGCTTTAACGCGATAGGGTTTAACACAGCTTATAGTCAAGGAGAGACCTATGCTCAGATACATAGGGCATCGTCTACTACAGATGATCCCGGTATTTTTCGGGGCAACGTTACTGATTTTCGCCATGGTGTATGCCATGCCGGGTGATCCGGTGCAGGCACTGGGTGGAGATAAGGGATTGCCCCCCTCGGTAGCCGCACAGATACGCGCGGAATACAACCTGGATAAACCGCTGTGGATGCAGTACCTGCTGTATCTAAAAGGAATCGTCACCCTAGATTTCGGAAAGACCTTCTCCGGAAGGGAAGTTACGGAAGTAATGGCTAATGCCTTTCCGGTAACTATCAAACTGGCTTTTATGGCGATTATTTTCGAGGCGGTAATCGGGATTTTCTTCGGGTTTTTCGCCGGACTCAAAAAGGGCAAAATTTTTGACTCCACCGTGCTAGTAATTTCCCTAGTAGTAATCGCGGTTCCGACTTTCGTTATCGGTTTCTTGCTGCAGTTCCTACTCGGGGTGAAGCTTGCTTGGTTGCCTACGACTGTCGGGGCAAACGTTAGTTTCCAGTCCTTGCTGATGCCAGCGCTGGTGCTGGGAGCAGTTTCTTGTGCCTACGTCATCCGGCTAACCCGGCAAGAAGTTTCAGAGAATTTGACCGCCGACTTCGTGCGTACTGCCCGGGCCAAGGGGATTCCCGAATCTCGGGTAATGACCCACCATGTGCTGCGGAACTCGCTGATTCCAGTGGCTACCTTCCTAGGGGGCGACCTAGGAGCCTTGATGACGGGTGCGATTGTTACTGAAGGTATCTTCGCGATTAACGGCGTGGGCGGTACTCTTTACCAAGCTATTTTACGTGGTGAAGCCGCGACCGTAGTTTCGATCACTACCGTGCTGGTGCTGGTCTATATCGTCGCTAACCTGCTAGTAGACCTGTTATACGCTGTACTAGACCCGAGGATTCGCTATGAGTAACCAACTACTTCCCGGACAAAAACATTTCGTTAACCAGGTCGATGAAACCGGCCTGGGGGCAGTCGATGCCGTAGCCGACGAATCGGCGCCCTCCTCGGTGTGGGGAGAAGCCTGGAAACAGTTGCGTCGTCGCCCCCTCTTTTGGGTGGCGTTGGTGATTATCACCCTGGCAGTGCTGATGGCCGTGGTACCCCAGCTGTTTACCTCCCAAGACCCCACCTATTGCACCCTGGAAAACTCCCTGGATGGCCCTACTAAAGGCCACGTTTTCGGTTTTGATAAACAGGGATGCGACCTGTATTCCCGGATTATTTACGGAGCCCGTGCTTCGATCGCAGTAGGGATTTTCTCTACTCTAACTGCCACGATTATCGGAGTAATTTTCGGGGCTTTGGCGGGGTATTTCGGGGGAATCCTAGACGCGATTCTTTCGCGGATCGTGGATATTTTCTTCGCCATCCCCATGGTGCTAGCGGCCATTGTGATTATGCAAATGTTTAAGGAACACCGCTCTATCTGGATGGTAGTGATCGTGCTGGGTGTCTTCGGATGGACCCAAATCGCTCGTATCACTCGCGGAGCGGTGCTTTCGATTAAGAACGAGGAATACGTAACTGCAGCACGTACCCTAGGGGTATCTAATATTCGGATTCTGCTGCGGCATATTTTGCCGAATGCGGCGGCTCCGGTGATTGTTTATGCCACCGTGGCGCTGGGAACCTTTATCGTGGCGGAAGCAACCCTATCCTTTATGGGGATTGGTTTGCCTTCCTCCATCGTTTCTTGGGGTGGGGACATCTCTACTGCCCAGCAGCAACTGCGCACCGCTCCTATGGTGTTGTTCTTGCCTTCGATTGCCTTGGCGCTTACGGTATTGAGCTTCATCATGATGGGCGACGTAATCCGTGACGCGCTCGACCCGAACCAGAGGAAACATTAATCGTGAATCAAAATAACCAAAAGGATCAGATTATGGCAGCTGACTCGGATCAGAATGATGCCGTCAGCAAGGCGGTGGCAGGTAGTGAGAATGCTACCCCCGAGCCGTTACTGGAAGTAAAAGACTTAGAAGTTACTTTCCAGTCCACTACCGGGGTGGTTCCGGCGGTACGTAAAGCTAATCTCACTCTCTATCGCGGGCAGACCGTGGCGATTGTAGGGGAGTCCGGTTCCGGTAAATCCACCTTGGCTATGTCAATAATCGGCCTGTTGCCCGGTACCGGAAAAGTTGCCGGCGGATCCATTAAATTTGATGGACGGGAACTAACTACTCTCACTGAGAAAGAGATGCAACAGGTGAGGGGAGCCCAGATTGGGATGGTACCGCAAGATCCCATGTCGAACCTGAATCCCGTTTGGAAAATTGGTTCCCAGGTAGCCGAGGCGCTGAAGTATAACGAGGCCACTAAAGGCGGAAACATCCATGAACAGGCCATGAAAGCCTTATCGGATGCCGGCCTGCCTGATGCGGAGGCACGTTCTAAACAGTATCCGCACGAGTTTTCCGGGGGGATGCGTCAGCGTGCGCTGATTGCCATCGGTTTAGCGGCCGGACCACAGCTGCTAATCGCTGATGAACCCACGAGTGCGCTGGATGTAACCGTGCAACGGCGGATCCTAGATCACTTGGAAAAAGAAACCCAAGAGCTGGGGACCTCCACTTTGTTTATTACCCACGACTTGGGGCTGGCGGCGGAGCGTGCCTCCCACCTGGTAGTTATGCACCGGGGACGGGTAGTAGAGTCAGGACCTGCCCGGGAAATCTTGAACGATCCCCGCCATCCCTATACCCAGCGTTTGGTAAATGCAGCGCCTTCGCTGGCGTCTCAGCGGATCGAAATCAATTATTCTCCTGCCGAGGACGAGGCCACCAGCGGTACTATTGACTCGCGTACTTCTGCAGATGTAAATCTGGCGGTGGCGGCGGCCAAAGGCTCCGGGCAGAAAGTTATGGGCACCAATGTTTTGGGAGAGCCCTTAGAAAAACATCTGGGCGAAGAAGTCATCCGCGTAGAGCACTTGGTTAAAGAGTTCGAAATCCGCGGACAAAAGGGTAAGAAAAAGAGTTTCCGGGCGGTCGACGACGTTTCCTTCCAGGTGCGACGCGGCTCTACTTTGGCTTTGGTAGGGGAATCTGGTTCCGGTAAATCCACCGTTGCCAATATGATCCTTAATCTGCTTGATCCCACTTCTGGCAAGGTTTATTACGAGGGTATCGACCTGTCGACTTTGCATCGCAAACAATTATTTGCGCTTTGCCGCAAAATGCAGGTGGTTTTCCAGAACCCTTACGGATCTTTGGATCCTATGTTCTCGGTCTATCGCTGTATCGAGGAACCGTTGCGTACTCACCATATCGGTGACCGAGCTAAGCGAGAAAAGCGGGTCGCAGATTTGTTGGATATGGTGGCGCTACCGCGCAGCGCTATGCGGCGTTTCCCGAACGAGTTGTCGGGTGGTCAGCGGCAAAGGGTGGCAATCGCGCGTGCCCTCGCTCTGCGTCCCGAACTGGTAGTGCTAGACGAAGCAGTATCTGCCTTGGATGTGCTGGTGCAAGATCAGATTCTGCATCTGCTTAACGAACTGCAAGGCCGGCTGGGGCTGACCTATCTGTTCATTACTCACGACTTGGCGGTGGTGCGTGAAAACGCTGACGATATCGCGGTGATGGAACAGGGCAAACTGGTCGAATACGGCAAAGCTGACGATATTTTCGCCAATCCGCAAAAAGAATACACCCGCGAACTTATCGATGCGGTTCCCGGTGGGGACTTGCTGAAAGCGCGTACCGGTTACCAGGCCGGCTAATCTGTCCTTTTCTTCCCAGTTTCTGGCAAAGAAACCGGGAGGAAAAGGAAAGTGTCGGGCGTTTTATACCCAAAAGCCGGGATTTCCAAAATATTTTGCACTCTGAGATGAGAATGAGCGTTTAAAAGGATCTGCCAGGCGCTCTGTTAAACTCTAGGTGTCTTGCAGGTTGGCTCGAGAGAAAGATTCCAAATGAAGTTGAAGAAAACGCTGCTAATGCTAACCAGTCTGGTGCTGGCGCTATCGCTTTCTGGATGTGCAGGAGGCTCGGGCGCCGCAGATGCTGGCAAAGCTAAGGGTGATGACTTTACGGTAGGCTTCGATGCCAACTTCCCGCCCTATGGATATAAAGACAAAAGCGGAGAGTATGTAGGTTTCGACTTGGATCTGGCAGCCGAAGTTGCTAAACGTAACGGCTGGAAACTGCAAAAGCGGGCTATTGATTGGGATTCCAAAGATATGGAGCTCAAGTCGGGCACTATCGACTGCATCTGGAATGGTTTCACTATGAACGGGCGGGAAAAACAATACACTTTCTCTAAGCCCTACGTAGATAACTCGATTGTGTTCGTTACTAAAGCCGGATCGGGGATTAAGTCCCTGGCAGACTTGAAAGATAAAACCGTGTTGGTACAGGTAGATTCCTCGGGGCTGGCCGCGCTGCAGGATAAGGAAAACACGGATTTAGTTTCCAGCTTCAAAGAAATGACCCAGGTTCCGGACTACAATAACGCGTTTATGACCCTGGAGGCCGGCGCAGCTGATGCGGTTGCGGTTGATATTGGAGTAGCTGACTACCAGTTGTCTCAGCGCGGAAAAGACAAGTTCGAAATTATGGATCCGCCTTTCCACACCGAGCAGTACGGTATCGGTTTCAAGAAGGGGAACCAGGCTTTGCGTGACCAGGTACAAAAGACTCTGGACGAGATGAAAAAGGACGGTACTTTCCTCAAGATCGCGAAGAAGTATAAATTAGAAACATCGATCGTCGCTAAGTAGTTTCCTGCGCGAAATTCTAAACGCTAACGCAGGGAGTTATGGGTAATGGATTTATCGTTTTTGCCGGAACTCGCCGGCGGTATGCTACAAACCTTCATCATCTTCGCGCTCACCCTGGTTTTATCGCTGCCCTTGGGGTTGGTGGTTTACGGTGGGCGGGTGAGCCGCTTTAAACCGCTAGCCTGGCTTATTCAGTTTTATATCTCGGTGATGCGGGGAACCCCCTTAATGCTGCAACTTTTGGTGGTGTATTTCGGTCCCTTCTTCCTTTTCGGGATGCAAATCGGAGCCGCCTACCGTTTCAGCGCAGTAATTATCGCTTTCGCGATTAACTACGCTGCCTATTTTGCCGAAATCTACCGCGGAGGTTTCCAAGCGATCCCGGTAGGACAATCGGAAGCCGCCTTTGTGCTGGGGTATTCTCCGGCGCGTACTTTCCTGACCATCAAGTTGCCGCAAATGTTCCGTACGGTGCTACCTTCGATTACCAACGAAGTAATCACCCTGGTAAAAGATACTTCTCTGGCTTTTGCGATCGCCTATGCGGAGATGTTTACGATTGCCAAGCAACAGGCCGCTGCTAGTGCTTCTATGCTGCCATTTGTGGCAGCCGGTATCTTCTACTGGGTGTTCAACCTGGTGGTAGCGGTAGTGATGGAACGGATTGAAAAACGCATGGGAAGCTACAAGATTAGGTGAGGAAGATGGAAGCGCTACGTATTACCGGTATGGAAAAAAGCTTCGGTACTAACCGGGTGCTTAAAGGAGTATCGCTGACGGTCAACACCGGTGAAGTCCTGGCGGTTCTTGGTCCTTCAGGTTCCGGAAAATCTACGCTTTTGCGTTGCTGTACTTTCTTAGAACAAATGGATAGCGGAGAAATCTGCTATTTCGGCAAGCAGGCTTTAAAGAAAGAGGCCGGCGTTAAGGTTTCTACTGGGGATGAGCGCGAGTTCCGGCGCGATTTTGGGTTGGTTTTCCAAGACTTTAACCTGTTTCCACATTGGAGCGTGCTGCGAAATCTCACTGATGCCCCGATGAAGGTGCAGGGGAGAGGGCGGGAAGAAGCCCAGGAAACAGCGCTGCAACTGTTAAAAAGGATGAACCTAGCCGATAAAGGCCAGGCCTACCCGGCAGAGTTATCCGGCGGGCAACAACAGCGGGTTGCGATCGCCCGGGCACTGGCATTAAAGCCTAAGATGCTGTATTTCGATGAACCCACCTCCGCCTTAGACCCCGAGCTGACCGGAGAAATCCTACAGATCATTCGCTCGCTGGCAGCGGAGCAGATGACCATGGTAATCGTGACTCACGAGATGGATTTTGCTGCCGAAGTCGCGGATCGCGCCCTCTTTATTGATAACGGAGTGGTACTGGAATCTGGCAACGCCAAGCAGTTAATCCGCAATCCTTCCCAGGAGCGTACTCGCCAGTTCCTCAATAAACTACGCGGACACAACGCTTCTGCAGATTAATAATCCTTGGTCTATGAGGCGGGATATTCGTTAAGGCGTGCCATCCAAGCTTCCACCTCTTCGATAGTGCGGGGAATATCTTCCGAAAGACGGCGTACGCTGCCGTTCGCCTCCACTAGCACATCGTCCTCGATCCTCACCCCGATGCCGCGTAGTTCTTCGGGTAAGAGTTGATCGTCCTGGTGGAAATAGAGACCCGGCTCAATCGTGAAACACATGCCTGGCTCTAGCAGGGCATCCATATACATATCCCGCGCGGCTAAGGCGCAATCGTGGACATCTAGCCCTAAGTGGTGGGAGACTCCATGCGGCATCCAGCGCCGGTATTCCCCGCCGTCCTTTGAGAGGGTCTGTTCGGCACTCACCGGCAATACCCCCCAGGCATCCAAATGTTTAACTAAAGCCGCAACTGCCGCGTCATGTACATCTTTGAACTTACATCCCGGCTTATTGGCTTGCGCCAAGCCGGCCTCGCAGGCATCGAGTACCGCGTTATACACCTTGGCCTGCACCGGGGTGAATTTGCCATTTACCGGCAAGGTGCGGGTGATATCCGCGGTATAGAGAGAATCGGCTTCCACTCCGGCATCAATCAAAATCAAGTCGCCTGAGCGGACTGGTCCATCGTTATCAATCCAATGCAAAGTATTGGCGTGATTTCCCGAGGCTGCAATGGTGTCGTATCCCAGGCCGTTGCCTTCTTCACGAGCCCGAGCTTGGAAGGCTCCCTCAACCACCCGTTCACCGCGATGGTGCTGGGTTGCACGGGGCAGCGCCCGAATCATGGCTTCAAAGCCCGACTTGGTAACCGCAATCGCGTGCTCTAGCTCCTTGACCTCGGCGGCATCCTTTTGCAAGCGCAATACCGAGGCGGCTTCTTCGAGTTTTTCATCCCGGCTCCGGGCGTCCTCTCCGGTCGGAAGCCCGGCTTCGCTACGCACTTTCTCTACCGCCGCCTGCACCGAAGCGTCGACTTCGCGTATTACTCGCAGCTGCACCAGACCTGCATCTTTAGCCAGTTGATCGGACAAAGTGTCTAAGGGGCGCGCCTCCAAGCCGGTCACTGCCTCCATTTGAGAAAGCGTCATTCGCGGTCCCACCCAGAACTCACCATAGGTGGAGTCAGCATAAAATTCTTCGCTGCTGCGCGGAGCTTGGGGACGGAAAAATACGATCCCGCGATGAGTAGCTGCCCCCGCATTTTCGGGGGCATTTTCTAAGGGCGTCCCCTCTTTATCGGTTAGCGGTTCCAGGACTAGCGCGGCGTCCGGTTCGAGCTCCCCGCCTAGCCCAGTCAAATGGGCAAATGCGGAGTGGGCGCGGAAGCGATAGTCGCAATCATTGGAACGAACCTTATAGTTTCCGGCCGGAATCACTAGGCGTTCCCCTCGGAACTGGGCACCTAGTTTTTGATAGCGAGCCGTCAAGAAATCCCGCGCGTGACTGGGAACAGGATCGGGATCTTTACGTTCGCCCCAACCGCTGCCAATAAATTCGCGAAACGCGGGACTGCCAATCCGGCGAGAACGGTTATTTACCCGGTCTTTTAAGGGTTGCTCTTCTGCTGCTGCTAAGTTTTCTTCCATACTTCCATCATGCCACGATGACCTAAAATAGTCCTATGGCGGCGACGCGAATCGATTTACACGCTCATTCTTCCTGTTCAGATGGTACTGACTCTCCCGAGCAGGTGATGCTTCTGGCCGCGCAAACCGGTTTGGATGTCATCGCGCTTACCGATCATGACACCTTCGCGGGGATAACAGCTGCCAGTAAAATGGTTCCGGAATGCGGGGTTGGTTTGGTTCCCGGGGTAGAGATCTCCACTTCCCATCAGGGAATCACCGCGCATCTGCTCGCCTATTTACCTGACCCGCAAAGCCCGGTGTTAAAGGAGTTATTCGTAAAAACCGTGGAGGCACGCCAGCAGCGGATGCGGGAGATGGTGCAGCGCTTATCTGCAGATTTTGATATTTCTTATCCGGCAGTTGTCGAGCAGGCGGGATCGAGCCCCATTGGGCGGCCACACGTTGCTGATCTTTTGGTAAAAGCCGGGTATTTCCCTGACCGCTCCGCCGCATTTGAGCAGGTGTTAGCTACTTCCAGTAAATACTATGTGCACTATCAGGCTCCCGATACCATCGAGGCAGTGGAACAGGTAATAGCAGCGGGGGGAGTCCCGGTTCTGGCGCATCCGCGAGCCGGCAAAAGACAGCGCCGTTTCTTGTCGGTAGATACTATTGCCCTGCTAAAAGAAGCGGGACTATTTGCCCTGGAGGCTTTCCACCCGGAGCAAAACCCGATTGAACAGGCCGAGGTCAGGGAAATAGCGAAACTTCTGGGATTGGCTATTACCGGATCTTCGGATTATCACGGCAGCGGAAAGCCCAATCAACTGGGACAATGCCTCACAGATCCGGAAGTATTCGCGGAAATCTGTAGCAGGGGAGCGGGAGAACTGGTGTGTCCCTGAGAAGGGGGGTAGAGGCTGCGGCTGCGCACTTTATCGTTTGCAAGGAAGTTGCCACTAGAGTAGAGGCTATGACCGTAACTTTTCGAGATTTTCGTCCCCAAAATATTGCTCCGGTTTCGCTGGCGCGTTTAGTTGCCGGCTTTACCCCCGAAATTGATGCCTCCTGGGAAGAGATTCCAGTGCGAGGAGTCTCTATGGCGTCTGATGAGATTTTAGCCGGGGAGGCCTTTATAGCAGTGGGCGGGGCGAATGTGCATGCCGCCAAGTTTGCAGGTGAGGTGGAATCTCTGGGGGCAGCAGCGGTTATTACTGATGCTAAGGGCGCGCAAATCGCTACTTCCCAAGGGGTGAAAATCCCGGTGGTGACGGTGCCGGATCCGCGGGAAGCGGCTTCACCCCTCGCGATTAGAGCCTTCGATAATCCGGCAGGGAAAATGAAAACCGTGGCGGTAACCGGAACTAATGGCAAGACCACTACTTGTTTTGCTGCCAAATTTGCTTTTGAAGCGGCAGGGCTTGCCACCATGATTCTTTCTACGGCGGAAACTCAGGTGGGGGATTTGCGGATTCAATCTTCGCGTACCACGTTTGAAGGTCCGATGTTGCAGCGAATCCTGGCTTACGGGGTGGAGCAGGGGATGCAGGCCGCAGTAGTGGAAGTATCCGCGCATGCCCTGGCTTTGGCGCGCATAGCAGGAATGAAGTTCGATGCCACCGCTTTTACGAACCTGCAGCATGATCATCTGGATTATTTCCACACGATGGAAAACTACCTGGCAGCTAAGGCGCGGTTGTGTTCTAAAGAGTTTACGGATTATAGCGTGATCTGCGTCGATGATAAGTGGGGGCAGCAATTAGCGGCTAATTGTGACACCCAAAATCTGACAGTATCTGCCTACGATCCGGCTGCGCAAGCCGATTGGGTAGTAACCCGAAAAGTTAACAACATTGCGCATGCGGCGTGCGATTTTACTTTAACTGGGAAGACGGAACCGAATGTGGGGCGCGAGGAAAAAATTACCGTTGCCCTGCCCGGGGAGGTAAATGTGCAAGATGCCGCGATTGCCTATCTCATGGTTACCGGAATCGGGATTCCCGTCGAGGCCGTAAAAGCGGGCTTAGCGACCCTAGCCGTTCCCGGGCGCCTGGAAATCGTCAGCCGGCGTAATGAAGGTACCCCGCTGGTAATCAATGATTATGCCCATACCCCGGAGGCGTTAGCTTCGATTCTGCGCACTATGCAAGAGTTCACGCCCGGGAAACTACACTTGGTTTTTGGTACCGACGGGGATCGCGATGCGACCAAACGGGTACCGCTAGCTAAAGTGGCTGCTCAAGAGGCAGATATTCTCTGGGTGACTGACGAAAATCCGCGCACCGAGAATGCCCAAAGTATTCGCGCCCAGCTGCTATCCGGGATTAAAGAGGAACGCCCCGAGATGGAGAACGTTTGTGAAGTAACTACCTGCCGCCGGGATGCCATCCGGAAAGCAATTTTGGCTGCTCATTCGGACGATACGGTAATAATCACTGGCAAAGGCGCGGAGCCCTATCAAGAAATTGAGGGAGTTTTCCACGCTTTTAATGACACGCCGGTGGCTCGCGATTGCCTGGCAGCCTATAAGAATCGCGCTCATATTCAGGGGTAACGCTCTACCGATGATTATCCCCGGCGCTTAGCCCTTTTGGAGGGCGCAGGTCAGATTTCTCGTGCCCCTGGGAGAGAGTTCCTAATGGCGCGGCTATTCTGAAACCAGGTCAAAGTCGTAGCTGGCGCCATCGTCTAGGGTATGGCCAACGGTGCAGTATTTATCTATTGCCTCCTGGGATTTTTGCCGTAGTTGCGCCACCTGCTCTTCGCTTAGTTCGGCGAGGTCAGTAACCATTTCTACCGTCAGGTGGGAATAGGAATCGCGGCGCTCATCTTTTTGTGCTGCTACCCCTACGGCGGCCGCAAAATCTTTTCCTAAAGCAGCAGAGAATACGTGATCAGCGGAAAAAGTATGGCAGGTGGCCAGAGCGAGCTGCAGCAGTTCCCCGGGAGTGAACTGGTTTTCTCCCATCCCGATTTCGACTTTGGCGCCGCGCTCATTTTGTCCTACATAGTGTTTCTTGCCTTGGCGGTGTGCCCATAAAATTTTACTCATGCCCTTATTGTGGCAGGAACTGTCAGTAAGTGCAGGAACATAAAAAATCCTGCAACCTAAGGTTGCAGGATTTTTGCTAGTAGCGGGGGCTGGATTTGAACCAACGACCTCCGGGTTATGAGCCCGGCGAGCTACCGAACTGCTCCACCCCGCGTCGACTTGTCTATGTTAAGCAGGCTGGGTGGCTAAAGGCAAAAAAATTCACTGTCGAAGAAGTCACGTTAGGAGCTTCAGAGACTAAACTAGCCGTTCAAATGGAATTAGGGGGAGAGCAGGGATTGAATTTAGAAAAGTAAAAACGCTGGAGCAGGCGCTAAACATTCAAGTAAAAACCGGCAGAGAACAAATAGGCTACCGCTTTATAGCGCCCGTAGGACGGTAACTACTTTCCCTAAAATCGTGGCATTGTCGCCCGGAATCGGTTCAAATGCTGGGTTGTGGGGGAGTAGCCAGACATGTCCTTCGCGCCGCGCGAGGGTTTTAACGGTAGCTTCCCCGTCGATCATGGCAGCCACGATTTCCCCCAATTCGGCTACGTTTTGGCGACGAACCACCACCCAGTCGCCGTCGCAGATCGCCGCCTCAATCATTGAGTCGCCATGCACCTTGAGCATGAACAGTTCGCCATCCCCGGTAAAGCGGGTAGGGATAGTGAAAACGTCCTCTATATCTTGTTGGGCATCAATGGGGGTACCGGCAGCAATCTGTCCTACCAAGGGAATCGCGTGATGGTTTAGGGGGGTTACTTCCGCTATTTGCGCAGATAAAGATTTGGGACCGGGCTCACTGGTTGAAAGCGCCGCGAATTGCGGGTTTACCTCCAGGGCGCGACTACGTCCCGCGGCCCGTACTAAGAAACCCTGACTGACCAGGTTATCTAGGTGATGCTTAACCGTGGAGGAGGAGGACAGCCCCACCGCTGCGGCAATTTCCCTAACCGAGGGCGGATATCCCTGAGCGCGAATCCCGGCGCAAACCGCCTCGAAAATAGAGCGTGCACGCGGACGTAAATTTCCAATATCTAAGGCGTGATCTTGCTGTTTGCTCATCTTCCCTCCCGCTGTTAACTCGATGATAAGAAATTGTGACCCGTTATGCAAACATTTGTTCGATAAATTTGCATTTTTCGCTTGATTTTACGAAGCTCTCTCGTTAGTATATCAAACAGATGTTCGACGAACGTTTGTTCGAGAAAGGTGTAGTTATGTCCACACAACTTTCTTTCAATCTGGAAGAACTAGCCCAAAAACGGGTAGTAGGTCTGGGGAGCTACCAGTTATCGAAACTGTCGGCGGCAAAGCCGAAGCGTCCTCACCTACAGTTGGTAGACGCCACCTATATAGAACGTGCACGGGCCAAGTCCCGTCATCCAGCGGGCTCCAAAATGCCATGCCCGCCCGCCATCGGTAGGGAGAGCCGTACGGAAGGGGCGGCTACAGCTTTTGACTCGCTTCCACAGTGGGCGCGCCGAGCGCCTCGCACTAAGAAGGTAGACTCAATGCCACTGGTAGTGGTTCCTCCCGCTGCCAAGGCAGAAAGCCAAGCTAGTGCGCGGCGCTCGGCTCCCCAAAGAAAGTCAACTAGGAATCTTCAGGTTCCCCGGATCAGCCATAAATTATTCCAAGTATCCCTAGGGCTACTGGTGATGGCTGCAGCGTTAATCGCCGGTGTGGGTTTTGGCAGTTACTGGGATGCGACCGCTAATGACAGTAAAGGAATAAGTCAGTTTTCTAATGAAGTGGCAGTAGAAAACAGCCAGGCCTCCTCGGCGGATCTGCTATTAGGGCAGTAATCCCTCCTTTCACCATCCTGCGATATTTAAGGAAATTTTGTCCCGAAGGGGGCGTGGTGGGTCATTTGGTCAGTGGCAGTTTGGCGTCGCGGGGAAATCATTCTGGTGCGGGGGGACAGATCCTAAGGAAAGCTATTCCTTTTTCTGCGGCGCGATCCTGGTTGAAGAGGTTGATGCAAGAGTGTCAAATGTTGCGATAAGCTAGACCTCCAGGATGCTTACTGATGGGGGAAAAGTTGCACTGTCCGTTTTGCCATAATGATGATTCGCGGGTAATCGATTCGCGAATCGCCGAAGAGGGAAACGCTATCCGGCGTCGCCGGGAATGTACCAAATGCAATAAACGCTTTACCACTATTGAGACTGCAGCTTTATCTGTGAAGAAACGCTCCGGCACTTTAGAACCGTTTTCGCGGGAAAAAGTGATTATCGGAGTTAGGAAAGCCTGCCAGGGTCGCCCCGTAAGCAGCGATGACCTTGCAAAATTAGCGCAACAGGTGGAAGAGGATTTGCGGGCGAGTGGAAAATCGCAAATTGATTCCCACTCTATTGGGACGGCTATCTTGGGGCCGCTTCGGGAACTCGACGTTGTTGCTTACTTGCGATTTGCCTCTGTATATTCCAGCTTTGATGATCTAGATGACTTCCAAACTGCGATCGACGAGATTCGATCACAACAAAATGCAGCTAACGCAGAGACAGTACTCGCAGACCAATAGTTTCCGGCATAGAACGAATTTCGGCCACTGCCGATACCGGAAGCTCAGAGGCAATATCGGTGAGGGCATATCCTACCTGCCCTTCGGTGCCTAAAATCTGACCATTGATGTTCACATTTTGGTTGGCAAAAACCTGGTTGATACGACCCAACACCCCCGGCATATTCGAGTGTAAGAATGCTAAGCGATACAAAGAATCCGGGTGAGTGTTGAGTTTCAAGTTTGGCATATTCACACTCATCTCGGTGCTACCCCGGTGCCAGTAGTCAGCAATTTTATGAGCTACAAACTGACCGATATCAAACTGAGCCTCCAAAGTAGAGCCGCCGATATGCGGAGTCAAAATCGTGTTGGGAAGACCTAAGAGCGGAGAATGGAACTCGTTTCCGTTCTTTTGCGGTTCCTCGGGGTACACATCTACTGCAGCTCCCGAGATTTTCCCAGACCGAATATTCTCCGCCAACGCGTCCACATCTACCACTATGCCGCGCGAGAGATTAATGAAAATCGCGCCCTCTTTCATTTGATCGAACTGCCGTTTGCCGATTAAGCCTTCATTCGATTTGCGGCCGTCCACGTGCAGGGAGATAAAGTCAGCAGTTTTAAGTACTTCATCCATGGTGGGCAGAGCCCGGGCGTTTCCCATGGCCAAGCGTTGAGCGGAATCATAAAAGACTACGTTCATTCCCATGGCTTCGGCTAAAACTGAAAGTTGGGTACCGATATTTCCATAACCGATGATCCCCAAGGTTTTCCCGCGCACCTCGTGCGAACCTGAGGCACTCTTATTCCAAATTCCGCGTTGCAAATCTTGGTTGCGGGTTTCCACGTGGCGCGCCAGGTTGATAATGTGCCCGATGGCCAGTTCCACCACGGAGCGGGTGTTGGAGTAGGGTGCGTTAAAAACCGTGACTCCGGCTTTAGTGGCAGCTGACAAATCTACCTGGTTGGTACCAATACAAAAGCAACCCACAACCTTCAGGCGGGGACAAGAGGAAATCACTCGGGAAGTGACATGAGTTTTTGAACGAATCCCCACGATATCGGCATCTTGGAGGCGTTCGATTAAAGCGTCCTCTTCCAGGGCGCCTTTTACTCGCTCTACTTCAATGTCGTAACCGGTAAAAACTTCATCCGCTACCTGGTGCGGATCCTCAAGTAAAACTGCCTTTGTCATGCCTCCATTTTTTCAGCGCTCACCACGCTTGGCAAAACTGTCCGTTCTCCGGTACGTAAACCCGGTATTGCGCGGTTATTTCCATCCTGCCGGTAGCTGCTGGGTGTACAGGGTGACTAGGCGACGGGTGGGGCGGGTCATGGCCACAAATAGATTACCGACGCTTTGGGAGGAAATATGAACTGGTTCCAGTAAAATTACGCTGTCGAACTCTAATCCTTTCGAGGTGACCGCATCCAATATGCAGACTCGATCACTAATGGGATCGCTACCCACTGGGAAAGGGAACTGTTCGGCAAGCTGCCAAATCGTAGAATAATCACCTTCCGCGCAGATTACCGCTACGCGTCCTCGTCCAGCTCCCAAAACCCTATCTAAATAGTTAATCTCGTTGGAAACTGTTTCCTGCACAGCTGAAACATCAAGGGCTGATACCTGCCGGGTTATTAGCGAGCTTGGATCTTGTCTAACCGCTTGAACCGGATAAGGGGAGGGTCGCCCAGCGGCAGTGGTAACTGCCTCTGCCAAATCCATAATTTCTTTCGGGGTGCGATAGCACACCGTTAAATAGGCTTCTTCCTCTAGAGCATCGGCGGCTGGTCCCAATAGCTGGCTCCACGAAGACCCCCCGGCGGAAATCCGCTGAGCTAAGTCACCCACCACGGTAAAAGAACGTGAAGGACAGCGTCGCAGCAGGCAGCGCCAATCCATTGGGGACAGCTCCTGGGCTTCATCCACCACCACATGCCCATAGGTCCAGGTTCGATCCCGATAGGCTCTTTCTGCTAGGGATGACTGTTCACTGTTTCCGGCGGCGCGAGTGGCCAACATCTGGGCGGAAACAATCCCGTCTCCCAGTCCCTGTCCCTCAATCGCAGCTTGTGCCCGCGCCTGCTCTCGCTCGCGCGCAGCTGAGCGGGAGCGGCGTGAAGTGGGAGAGGTAGCGTTCGGCGGATCTCCCAGGAGTTCCGCAAGTTCATCAAGTAGAGGCACATCGGCAGGGGTGAATGCCTCCTGCTTGGGGCGGTAAATTATCTCCTGCTCCTCGAAGCTAAACTCACTGGCAAAGCGGGCAAGAAACGCTGGGTAGGCGTAGAGACGGCGCAAAAGATCTTGCGCTGAATAAGGCATCCAGCAGAGATTTATTGCCCGTCGCACATTAAGGTTGGAGCGCAGATCCTCCTTTACCAGGGCGCGTTCAGAAAGGGCGTCGCGACTAGTTTCGATTTCGCCTAAACCGGCTGCCTGAGCCGCCGCAGCCAATTCTGCTTGTTCCCGGCGAGTTTCACTATCTAAATACTGGTCAGTTAAAGAGTCTAAAACGTGGGCAACAAAGATTTCTCGCGCCTGGTTATGGGGCTTGCCGCTAAGGCGGGCGCGGCGAATGGCCTCTTTTACTATTCGCGGCCGCAGAAGCAGTTTACTGGCGCCTACGGTTAATGGCTGATCCGATTGTGGCACCCGCTGCAGTGAGTGTACTGCCTGCTTAATTAGCTTTACCCAGCGTAAATCTCCCTTCAAAGCCGAGATTTTCGGATGTTCCTTTCCGGGGGCACTAGTTCCAGGCAAGAGGCTTGCCATGGTGGTGGAAACCACGCCAGTTTCTCCGAGGGCGGGTAGCACTTGCTCAATGTAGCGTAAGAAAGCGGGGGAGGGGCCTACTATCAGCACTCCGGATTTTTCTAAGTGTTCTGCCTGTTCGTAGAGTAGATAGGCCGCGCGGTGTAGTGCTACTGCGGTCTTTCCGGTGCCCGGTCCGCCTTGGATTACCAGGATCTGAGAGGTATCCGCGCGGATTATCCGGTCTTGCTCGCCTTGAATCGTGGCCACGATATCGCCCATATGGCCGGAGCGTTCTGCTTGTAGTGCCGCCAGCAGCGCGCCCTCTCCCTGCAGCTGGATCCCTTCTTCCCGAGCATGAGATAAATCGAACGCTTCGTCCTCTAGCGAAATTACCTGACGGCGATGCAGACCAATATGACGCCGGCTAGCCATCCCCAGCGGCTGGCGGGCTGTTGCCTGGTAAAAAGCGGTAGCGGCGCTAGCCCGCCAATCCATTAATACTTGCGAGTGATCGCTATCTTGCAGGCCTACTCGCCCGATATAGAATTCTTTGCCGGACAACGGAGTAAGTTTTCCAAAAACCAAACGTTCTTCTACCCGCTCTAAGCGGGCGGCTTGGTCTCCTAAATGAGCTGCCATTACGTCGCGTTCCGAGCGGTTTTGTGGGGAGCCGGTGGCACCTAATGCCTCAACCTGCTGCTGACGCAGACGGTAACGAGTGCGGGCGTCATCTAATACTTGGTAAATGCGATCGACGGCCTGCTGCTCCAGACCTAGCTGTGCGGGATCATTCAAGAAGCGCCCCTTCCCTTAAGAAAAAGTAGGCATCTATTCTACCCGCTATCTCTAAAAACCGCATAGCTCGGGCGAGGGGCGATGCACACGCGGCGCTGGCCGGGTAGGCTGGACTAAAGAATGGAGGGTAGATGACAGACAGCAGCCGTTTTATAATCCCCGGTCCTGCCTACGAAGATACACAGGCAGAGGTGCTGCTCTATGCCTTTTCGGGGGCGATTGATTCCGGTGATATTGGCGGAATGATTATTGAGCAGCTCTTGCATGCCCTTCCCCATGAAGAAGTTGCGCGTTTCGCCCTCGAGACGGTGCTGGACTACCGGGCACGGCGTCCCCGAATAACCATTGAAAACTGGACGATGACCGATATGCGTTATCCCAGTTGCACCCTGGAACGGATTACCGATTATTCCGGGCGTCAGATTTTGCTATTGCGCGGACTGGAACCCGATATCAACTGGGAAGATTTTTCCCTGGCGATTTTCGAGGTTTGCCAAAAGATGGGGGTAAAACAGGCAGTTGATCTGATGGGGATAGCTGCCAACATTCCCCACACTCGGATCCCTTTCATTAACCAGACTTCCCCCAATCCGGATATCTTGCCCCCGCAAACTGAGATGCCGGGCACCTTCATTATCACTGCCTCTTTCGGGCAGTACCTGCAGATGCTTTTCCAAATGATATCGGTGCAGGCACGAGGGATCGTGGTGGGAGTTCCCTATTACTTGGCAGATGGGCAGTATCCACCGGGGGCGGTTAGTGCGATTCAATATCTTTCCGAAACTCTGAATTTGGATTTGCCGATGGGAGATTTGGAAGCCGCTAGCACCCAAATGATTAAAGAGGTAAGTGCGCAGCTGGATGAAAATCCTGAGGCTAAAGAGCTGATCGAAAAAATGGAGCAGCACTACGATGAGGCCTTAACCCAACCCTGGGGAGAGCTGCATCCGAAGTCTCTAGCAGAGTCGGTGGATTCGCGCTCGGGTGACGCGATTGCAGAACGTATCGAAAGATTCTTGGCGCAAGTAAATCCCCAAGACGCCCCAGAAGAAAATGCCGAGGGACTCCTGGCAGGGCGGGATGATTTACTGGCGCATCTGGCACAAAAAGTTGCTTCGCGCCAGCGAGGAGACAGTAGTAATCTGCTCCCTGAGCAGGTGATTAGAGGAGCTGTGAGCGGATCAGATCCGTCCTCCTTGCCGGCTAAGGAAGCGGATACTAAACAACAAAAAATCGGTACCGGGAGAAAGTCGGCTTCGCCAGGTACTTCCCCTCAGGGTAGGCATTTTCCGCCGCGCCGCTCCCATTTGCAGCGTAAACGTAAACAGGAAGAAAAATATTCCGGGAGTTCGGGGCCAACTACCTCAGCTCCGCCGCCTCCTGGCAGTCGGGAAGAATCTATAACCGATCAGCAGCGTAATCCTGAAGATACCGGGGATAGCGGAAAGAACTGACCGGTGAGTAAAGCTCCTCAGTCTGCTGCCGCCAAACGTGATTGGGGCAGCGACGATAGCGGAACCAATATTCTGCATGTCGATATGGATGCTTTTTTCGTAGAAGCCGAGATTTTGCGCGATCCATCCCTGCGGGGAAAACCGGTAATCGTAGGAGGTAAAAGTAATCGCGGAGTGGTTTCTTCGGCCTCCTATGAAGCGAGGGCGCAAGGCGTGCATGCAGCGATGCCAGTTTCTCAAGCCAAGCGACTCTGTCCGCAAGCAATAGTGGTTGCCTCCGGGCACGGATACTACTCGCGGCTGTCCAAAAAAGTCATGAGAATTTTGGGGGAAATTACCCCGGTGAGGGAACAGATCTCGATTGACGAGGCCTTCTTAGAGGTCTCGGGCGCGCGCCGGAGACTGGGAACCCCCTTAGAAATAGCGCACCTGCTGCGTAAACGGATCCGGGAAGAACTTTCTTTACCGGCTTCGGTAGGTATCGGGACCAATAAATTAGTCGCTAAAATTGCCTCTGCGCATGCCAAACCAGACGGAGTGCTACTGGTTCCTGCGGATAAAACCAAGGAATTTTTGCAGATATTGCCGGTGGGTGCGATCCCGGGAATCGGGGCAGCAGCGGGCGCCAAACTGGAGCGCAAAGGAATCGAGACCGTCGGGCAAATGAGCGCTTTAAGTATTTCCCAGTTGAATTCTCTCTTTGGGAAAGCGTTGGGAGTGCGTCTTTATCAGTTGTGCCGGGGACAAGATTCCCGTCAGGTGGGACTAGGAAGCAAAGAAAAATCGATCGGAACCGAAATTACCTATGCGCTCGATGTGCATTCGCGAGAGACAATTGCTGCTACTTTATTGGATCAAGCGCATCAATGCGCGGCTCGGCTGCGCGCAAATAATCTTTTAGCCGGAAATGTCACCATTAAAATCCGAGCCGCGGATTTTCGTACCTGGACTCGCTCTCGCACGCTGCGCCAGCCTACCGATGTTGCCCGCGATATTGCGCGGGAAGCACTGGGGCTGTTTGCGAAAGAGCAAATGCCCAAGGGAGGAATCCGTCTAGTAGGGGTAACTACTAAAGAACTAATCGCTGCCACTTCGGGGGTGCAACTGGCGTGGGGGAGCGACACTCGCGGACGGGCAACGGAGATAGCGATGGATAAGATCCACCAAAAATTTGGTAATACTTCCCTGCGTCCGGCTACGCTGGTTACGCCCGGGAAGAACGATAGTGCGCCAAGTTATGAAACTGAGTCTGACTGAAGTAGCTTTTTGTTTTATGCTGGAAGAAGCATTGACGCGGAAAGGAGAGAAAAAGCATGGGACTATCTGAAAAAGAAAAACAGATTCTCGCAGATATGGAACGCCAATTCTCTGATGTCCGCGTGGCTGAAGCTTCGGTTACTAAGAGTTCAGAACCGGAAAAATCTCAGAAGCTGAACTTTTCCCCCAAGCTGGTCGCCACGATGACGCTGCTGATTCTGGCAGGGATTGCGCTGCTGATCGTGGGGATTTCTGTTTGGACTGTCTCTAAGTTTTTAGCAATTGCGGTAGCAGTCTCGGGGTTTATAGTGGTGCTTTTTGCAGTGACCTTACCGATGAACTCGCGGTTTTCTAGCTTCGGGGTGAATTCCAATAAGCCTGCCGTTAATAACCGTTCTTCGGCTCATAAAAATGACTCTCGGCGTTCCTTTAAGCAACGGCAGGAAGATAAGTGGAATCGCCGCAATGGTGAGCGTTAGTTAGCTAAGCTTCCTTTTTTCTTATAAAACTCGCATTTTATTTTGCTTAAAAGCGTCTGGGACGCTTGTTGATATTTTTGCACCCTTTGGTTGGCAATCGTGCTCTGCCATCGTCATCACTGGTAGCTTCTTGCGCTTTCTCGGTCTCAAAGGGCTAGCTCTCTCAATTCCGGTTCTAAAAAATAAGAATCAAATTTTTCACTCCACTTTACTTTAGGGAAATCTTCGCAGGTAAGAGTGGTAATTTTCGCGATTATTTTTCTAGAAACACCGCTATTGTGCGCCATAGTGGAGAAAAATGGGGTAAAGTGGAGTTATCTGGTTGGAAAGGAGGTAGCGCCCATGTTTTTAGGTTCCTATGAACCCAAAATGGACGACAAAGGACGCTTGATTCTTCCAGCCAAATTCCGGGATCAATTAGCGGGTGGATTAGTAATCACTCGAGGTCAGGATCGTTGTCTCTATGTTTTCCCCGCAGCCGAGTTTGAGCGGATGTATCAGGAACTACGTCGGGCTCCACTTTCCTCCCGCCAAGGTCGCGACTACGTGCGGGTAATGCTCTCCGGTGCCTCCGACGAGATCCCCGATAAGCAAGGTCGGATTGTGATTCCACCCCAGCTACGCACTTACGCAGATCTAGGCAAGCAACTAGCGGTTATTGGCGCCGGATCCCGAGTCGAGATCTGGAACGGCCAGGCTTGGAACCAGTATTTAGCTGAGCAGGAAGAAGCTTTCGCCCAAACCGGAGAGGAAGTGATTCCTGGAATGTTCTAGCTTGGAGAACCTGGCCTCTTCCCGAATGCTCTGATGCCTCTTCCCCGGTAGCAGATCGTCGGGGAGAGCCCTGGTTTTCCAGATTTTTCCCAAACTGTCCCACCTTCCAAAGGAAACCATGTTCCCAAACACTAATTTCACTCATCAGCCGGTGCTAGCTGCGCGCTGCATCGAGCTTTTGGGGCAGGGAATTGAGCAAGCGGGACAGCAGGGGCGTGCCCTGGTGATTGACGGCACGTTAGGACTAGGAGGCCATAGCGAACTTATTCTGCAGACCTATCCCCAGGTGCATCTAATCGGAATCGACCGGGATAAACAGGCACTAGCCAGCGCCAGCAGACGCTTACGAGAGTACTCCTACAGATTTACGGCGGTACATGCTACCTACGATGCTATCGGGCAAGTGGCAGCTGCCTACGAGGACGATGCCTATCCTTTAGGTGGGATTCTGATGGATTTGGGGGTCTCTTCGCTGCAGCTCGATGATGTGGCGCGCGGTTTTAGCTATGCGCGCGATGCTGATCTAGATATGCGCATGGATCAAAGCGGTGGTAAAACTGCGGCCGATTTGTTGGCAGAGCTCTCCGACGTGGAGCTTGCAAAAATTTTGCGCGAGGCCGGAGAAGAAAAGTTTGCTGCCCGGATTGCTCGGGAAATAGTAAGGGTACGAGAAGAAACTCCACTTACTTCCTCGGCGCAGTTAGTGGAAATCGTGCGCGAGGCCATCCCCGCTCCGGCGCGTCGCACCGGGGGGAATCCGGCCAAGAGAACCTTCCAGGCACTACGGATAGCAGTAAATAAAGAGTTAAGTATCCTTAAGCGGGCGATCCCCGTTGCCCTGGACAGCCTGGCACCCGGTGGGGTGATGGTAGTGGAAGCTTACCAATCCCTAGAAGACCGGATAGTTAAACAGGCATTTCAGCAGGTAGTTGCGCCCTCGACTCTAAACGGGGTTCCATTAGCGGAAGAAAAAACTTTCCAATTGTTGATCAATGGAGCCGAAAAAGCCGGAAAAACCGAAATATCCAATAATCCTCGTGCCGCATCGGTGCGGTTGCGGGCGATTACCAAGTTAAGCGAGCCCGCAGAAAGGACCCGGGAATACCATGCCTAACTCCGCCGCCCTCAGACAAACATCGCCCACTCGTCGTCGACCAGTTCGCGCCGGGAATGCGGCTCGCTTACGAGTTGTTGGCGAGGAGCAGACGCTTAAAAAACGCTCCCCCCTGATGGCGAAAATTGTGGCTGCTGCTTTACTTTTAGTTGCCCTGATCGTTTCCCCAATGCTGATTAATACCCAACTAGCGATGATTTCCTACCAGATTCATGAAGACCAGGTGCAATTAACGCAACTAAAAGAAGATAACCAACGGGTACAGTCCCAGGTGAACTTAAAGTCTAGCCCCGAGAAGGTACGGAAAGCTGCCCTGGATGCCGGGTATGTCCCAGCGGGAGAGACTGGATACGTTACCCTAAAAACAAGCAAGATTGAAGGAGGAACTCCTCCAGTTCCGGTAGCTAAGGAATAATAGAGGTCAATGGTAGGGAAGAAGCGAAGGTATTCGCCGGCGAAGAGCGCTTCTTCGCTAAAACAGAAAACTCTTGCTGACCAGGGACAATCTCGAAAACAAGCGGGAAGCGACTTCATTTCTACGGGGATCGTAAACAGCCGGGGAGCGAGTAAGGCAGCTGGTAAGCGTGGGAGGCTGCTACTAGTGATAGTGGCCTTTCTACTGGTGCTGTGTAGCGCCAGGTTATTCGATTTGCAGGTAGTACAAGCCCCCGCTCTTGCTGACGAGGCCAGACAAGCGCGGACTGTTTCCGCTGAGATTGTCTCTAAGCGGGGAGACATTGTCGATAGAAAAGGAACGGTGCTGGCCACCTCGATCGAGGTCTATAACGTATCAGTTAACCAGATGCTGGTAAAAAATTATGTGCATCACGAAATTTTTTCCCCGGACGGAAAGATCGTTACCGATAAAACTAAACTCCGCGACCCTCGTAATCGCAAGAAAGTGGTAGGAACCGGAGCCGCCGAAGCGGCCCGACAGCTGGCACCAATTCTGGATATGAACCCGGCAGTGCTCGGGGGGAAAATGGTGGGAAACAGAGGTTTCGTCTACCTCGCTAAAAATGTTAGCGCTCAGAATTGGCGGAAGATCCGAAAACTAAAAATCGATGGTATCGATGGTGAACTACGCTACCAGCGGCAATACCCTAATGGCCCCACCGCATCTTCGATTTTAGGATTCACTGATTTTGAACAAGTTGGGCAGGCAGGTATTGAGGCTACCCAAAATAAGCAGCTGGCAGGAGTTCCGGGCAAGCGGGTGGCGGAGATATCTCCTTCCGGGCAAGTCATCCCGGGGGGAACCGATGTTTTACAGACCGCCACTCCCGGTAAAACCGTGCGGTTAACGATTGATGCGGATCTACAGAACACCGCGGAAGGCTTGGTAAATAAACAGGTCGCGGATTTTGGGGCTGCCTGGGGAACCGCGATTGTACAGCGAGTAGGTACCGGGCAGATCTTAGCGTTGGCAGATTCTGGAAACGAACCTCCCGAGCAGGTTCGTAAGCGAACTTCGGGAACCACTGGATCACGGGCGGTGCAATATACTTATGAACCGGGTTCTAGTGGCAAACTGGTGACTTTTGCTACCGCCTTGGAACAGAAGAAAATCACCCCGTTAACCCCGGTGAGCTCTCCAGATAAGATCACTATCGCCGGTCAGTCGTTTAGAGATTCCCATCCCCATCCCACCATGAACTTAACGGCCTCGGGGGTATTGGCTGAATCCTCCAATACCGGTACGGTTCAAATTGGGCAAATGGTCACCGATCAGCAGCGATATCAAATGATGAAAGCTTTGGGTTTGGGGCAAAAAACCGGCATTGAAATGCCAGGTGAATCTGCAGGGATAATTGGCAGTCCCCAAAATTGGGATCCCCGCCAGCGGATGACCACTATGTTTGGTCAGGGGATGGCTTGCACCCCGCTACAAATATCTGCGCTTATCTCTACTATCGCTAACCATGGGGTCTATATTGCACCCCGGATGATTTCCGAATATGAAGACCCCCAGGGAATTCCTGAAAAAGTAAAAGTTCCGGCGGCCACCCAAAGGTTAGATCAGAACGCAGCCGCCACTTTGGTGCGGATGATGGAATCGGTAACTAGTGATGAAGGAACTGCTAAGAAAGCGCAGATCCCCGGTTATCGCAGTGCCGGTAAAACGGGTACCAGTGAAATTATTTCTGGCCGGGGAGGCTCCCAAGGCGTAGTTGCCTCGTTTGTCGGTTTGGCACCGGCGGAGAATCCCGAGATCGCAGTATCGGTGATTATCTATCAGCCAAAATCAGGAATTTATGGAGGGGTAGTAGCCGGTCCGGTATTTTCGCAGGTAGCAGCGCAAGCTTTAACTTTGCTGGATGTTCCCCCCTCCAGCACTAAGCCGCAGCTTTATCCAATCAACGCGCACTAGCTATCCTTAGAAGAAGAACTTGGAAGTAGGAGCGGACAAATGTGGACACTGGGTTGGATTGCTGAAGCCCTGAACCAGCCGTGTAAGAATTCAGAAACTATCATTGAGGGTCGGGTAGTTACCGACTCCCGCGAGGTAGCGCCAGGAGATTTGTATGTAGCTCGTCGTGGAGAAAATTCCGATGGGCATGACTACCTGGAAAGTGCTTTGCGGGCAGGGGCAGCTGCTGCCCTCGTAGAGCGGAAAGAGCCTGCTGAACAGGTAGGTATTCCCTATGTGCAAGTTCCGGAAGCAACCCGCGCGCTCGGATGGCTAGCGCACGCTCATTTAGCAGCATTAAGGCAAAAAGGGAGTGGGAAAAGGCCGGTGTGCGTAGGGATTACCGGGTCAGCCGGTAAAACTACCACCAAGGATTTATTAGCCAGTCTGCTGCAGCTAAAAGGCCAGGTAGTGGCGCCTGAGAAGTCCTACAATAACGAGGTCGGGGTGCCCCTAACCATCCTGCGAGCTGATGAAACTACGGATTTTCTAGTTCTAGAGATGGGAGCTTCTGGACCGGGGCACTTGGCCTTGCTAACTGAAATCGCCCCCTTGGATATGGCGATTGAGCTGATGGTAGGACATGCGCATCTGGGAGGATTCGGCAGCATCGAGGGGCTTGCGCAAGCCAAAGCAGAGCTCCTTTGGGGACTGCGAAACTTTGACGGCAAACGTTACTGGCCTTTAAGTCCGGCAGCAAAGCAAGCCCGCCTAGTATTTCAGCAAGATGGTTATCGCGAGGAACCTCCCTCAGAAAAATCTGCTCCCTCGCTGGCTATCTTGAACTGTGGGGATGACCGGGTACGTCAAATGGCTTCCGGAAAACAGATTCGCTACTTCGGAGAGCTAAAACCAGAGGAAACTGTAGAAGAATCTGCCACTACCAGGGGAGTTTACGCCTCCCAAGTCGCAGTAGACAGTGATGGTCACGCCACCTTCTGGATGACCCGCGGAACAGAAGCCATTAAAGTGAAGTTAGGACTGGTAGGCCGGCATAATGTGTCTAACGCATTGGCAGCAGTTACCGCTGCCACCGAGTTGGGGGTGTCCCTTAACGAGGCTGCGCGCGTACTCGAAAATGCCCGTCCCTTGTCGCAGCACCGTCTAGACGTGCGGGAAATTGAATCTGAGATCACAGTGATCGATGACTCCTATAATGCGAACTTGGATTCTATGCGTTCCGGGATCGCCACCTTAAAGACACTGGCGCAAGCTAAGGGAAGAGGACGTGCGGTGGCAGTCCTGGGAGAAATGCTCGAGTTGGGAGCAGATTCCGGGAATCACCACCGCCTGGTAGGGCAGGCGTGTATTGCAGCGGGAATAGCGGTAGTTGTCACGGTGGGTTCGGAAGCTACCCCGATTTACCAGACTGTTTTAGACCACGCCGAAGCGCAACACTGCGAAAACGTCGAGGAGGCACTTAGAGTGGTTAGGCAGGTTCTAGCTCCCGGCGATACGGTATTAATTAAGGGCTCAAACGGATCTGGGGTCTGGAAAATTGCAGAAGCCTTAACAGGAGGTAGCGAAAGCTAATGGTGCCTTTAGGAATATCGCTATTAACCTCCCTAATAGTATCGCTGGTAGGAACCCCGGTACTGATTCGCGTATTGCGTAAACACCAATACGGCCAGTTCATTCGCAAAGATGGTCCTACTGCGCATTACACTAAGCGCGGCACTCCCACGATGGGGGGACTGGTCATCATTTTGGCGACCGTTTGCGGCTGGGTGGCAGCGCACCTCGCTTCATGGACATTTCCCTCGCCCTCTGGTTGGCTGCTGATGCTACTGATATTGGGGCTAGGGCTGATCGGTTTCCTTGATGACTACATCAAAATCTCGCGTCAACGCTCCCTGGGATTAACTCCCTGGGCAAAGATTGTGGGACAACTGGCAGTAGGAACCACTTTCGGAGTGTTGGCACTGCTATTTCCCCGCCGCGACGAATCTGGGATTGCTATCACCCCGGCCTCTACTAAGATTTCGGTGGTACGCGACGTTAGTGGACTAGATTTAGCGTTCGCTGGGACTGTGGTGGCGTTTATTTTATTCGCTCTGTGGGCTAACTTCTTGATTGCGGCCTGGTCAAATGGAGTAAACCTCACCGATGGTTTAGATGGTTTAGCCTCGGGTGCCTGCCTATTTGCTTTCGGTGCCTACACCGGGGTGGCTACCTGGCAATATTATCAGCGTTGTCCGCTGGTGGACGTGGCTCCCCGAGTTGCTTCTGCCTGCTATGAGGTGCGGGATCCCGCAGATTTGGCGATAATCTCGCTGGCGATTGTGGGCGCCTGCTTCGGCTTTCTCTGGTGGAACACTTCCCCTGCCCAAATTTTCATGGGGGATACCGGGTCTCTAGCCTTAGGCGGAGCCTTTGCAGGATTATCAATTCTGACCCGTACCGAATTCCTGGCAGTCATCATCGGCGGATTGTTTGTATTAATCGTGATGTCAGATGTGATCCAGGTGGGGGTATTTAAGCTTACTCGTAAACGGGTGTTTAAAATGGCTCCCTTACATCACCATTTCGAGCTCAAAGGCTGGAAAGAAGTCACGATTGTGGTTAGGTTCTGGATTATTGCCGGCCTGTTTGCGATTGTAGGCGTTGCTTTGTTCTACGCAGAATGGGTGGTTGCAATAAAGTGACAAACCAAAACTGGGCAGGCCGGGTCATCTGTATTATCGGCCTGGGATCATCGGGCAGAGCCTGTTGTGAAGTGCTCTCCACTCTGGGAGCCAAGGTATATGGGATTGATGGCCAAGAAGAAGCAGTGGCCAATTGCTCCCAGGACTACCCGCACGCTCAGTTCTATCAGGGACAAGGAGATAACTGGGAAGATCTGCTAGATAAGATTGATCCTTCATTGCTAGTGGTCAGTCCCGGGGTACCTCCACGCCATAGCGCTTTCACTTGGGCGAAAAAACACCAGGTGGAACTGTGGGGCGAGGTCGAATTAGCTTGGCAGATCCAAAAAACCGCTACTTCCCGCCCAAACACCCCCTGGCTAACCGTTACCGGTACCAACGGCAAAACCACCACGGTCGGGATGACCCAGTCTATTTTGCAGGCTGCGGGTTATGAGGCACTAGCGGTCGGAAACGTAGGCTCCCCGGTGGTATTAGCCGCTGCTCAGGCTAAAGCCCAAGTATTAGCGGTAGAACTATCCAGCTTCCAGCTCTATACCATTAGCTCCCTATCGCCACTGGCCGCAGTCTGTTTAAATATTGATGCGGATCATTTGGATTGGCATGGGAGTGAAGCAGCCTATGTCGCGGCGAAAGCGCGGGTTTATGAACGTGCCCAAAAAGCCGTCCTCTACAATCAACAAGATTCCCGCACCTTAGACCTAACCTTAGCTGCCGACGTAACCGAAGGATGTCGGGCGATCGGGTTCACTACTGGTATCCCCGATATCTACCAGTTGGGTCTAGTAGAAAATATGCTGATTGATCGCGCCTATAGCGCTAATCCCTATAAAGAGGCAGTAGCACTTGTGGGAATGGGGGATTTTCACTATTACCACGGTGAGCCGGGGATTACGGTGCTCCAAGATGCTTTAGCGGCAGCTGGGCTCACCAGAGCCCTAGGGGTAGCCCCCGAGGCAGTGCGTGACGGAATCCGCAGCTTCGTCCCGCAGGCGCATCGAAGGGCCATCGTAGGTCAGGCTGCGCAGGTCACTTGGATTGATGATTCCAAAGCCACCAACACCCATGCTGCGGCTGCTTCTTTATCCGGAATGCCCCCGGCCTCAGTGGTGTGGATAGCTGGTGGGGATACTAAAGGACAGTCCTTTGATCAGCTAGTTACCCAGATAGCTGCCACTTTACGGGGGGTAGTACTGATCGGGGAAGATCGCTCCGCTTTGCGTGAGGCATTGGCTCAGCACGCCCCTAAGGTTCCAGTAGTGGAAGTTAGCTCCCATGATGACATGATGTTCTCGGTGGTAAACGAGGCAGTCGCGCTCTCGCGTCCCGGAGATAAAGTGATTTTAGCGCCTGCCTGTGCCTCCTGGGATCAGTTTGCAAACTATTCTCAGCGTGGGGAGGCTTTCGCTAATGCCGTGTCCCGTTTGGAGGGATAGCTATGGTGACGCGGGCATCGACCGGAAATAAAAAAAATTCTTCTCAGGGCACAGCCGCTAAAATCAGGAAAAAAATTCCGCGGATTGAAGTTAAACGCGCAGAGTCTTTCCGATCGGATAACCCGGAGGGTAAACGCAAACTCCTGAACCTGTGGCGTTCTATCACCCATACCCCGTTATTCAACTACCAAATGCTGTGGTTCTTGATCATCGCGTTAGCGGTGATTGGATTAATGATGCAATTTTCTGCCTCGGTAATCCTGGAGCTGTCTGCCGGTACCAATCCCTATTGGGGAGTGGCACGCCCCCTGCTAATTATGGCAGTGGGTTTCGCCGCAATGATCTTCATATCGCGTTTACCTGCGGGTTTCTTTGAAAAATTTGCGTTAACGGTAATATTTCCGCTGGCTATTGCCGGTCAGTTAGCGGTGTTTACCTCGCTGGGGCGCGGTCAAGGTGGCAACCGCAACTGGGTTTATATTCCCGGTATTAACCAGGTATTACAGCCTTCAGAGTTCTTAAAAGTAGCCTTTATTTTGCTGCTAGTCACGGTATTCAGTAGTGGCAGGTGCCGAATAGATTCTCTTGGTGACCTTTTCAAATGGGTCGGGCTGCCTTTTATAGTTATTGTGGCCACGGTAATGGCAGGTCACGACATGGGAACCCTGCTTATTTTCGTTTCTATTTTGCTGTGTGTATTACTAATCGCCGGGATTTCTCTGCGTTGGCTCGGGATAGGGATAGGTCTGCTGTCTGTGGCCGCAGTCGGGGCGGTACTGAGTTCTTCTTCCCGCAGGAATCGGGTGCTTTCTTTCTTGCATCCTTCCCAAGCTAATCCTACGGGTTCTGGTCTGCAGCCCCTGCGTGCCAAGTGGGGATTGGGAACCGGGGGACTAACCGGAGTCGGGCCGGGTGCCTCTCGCCAAAAGTGGAATTATTTGCCGGAAGCTCATACCGATTTTATTTACGCAATTTTGGGTGAAGAATTCGGACTATTCGGCACCCTTCTAGTGTTGGTAATTTTCGGGCTGCTCGCCTGGGTACTGAGCCGGTTAATCATCAATGCTACCCACCAGACCACCCGACTTTGTGCTGCGGGAACTTTGGGGTGGCTAGTGGTACAGGCACTCATGAATATCATGGTAGTGATCGGGTTCCTACCTGTAATAGGAGTGCCGCTGCCTCTGATTTCTTCTGGAGGCTCTACGGCGCTGGCAACCCTAATACAAATGGGGGTGCTTTTAAGCTACTTGCGAGCAGAGCCAGGAGTAGCTGCAGCCGTAGCTCACCGGCCAAAATATTTGCGTACTAGCAGAGCCGTCAGATTGGAAAAACGCGATGGAAAATAATAGATCGGTACTTTTAGCCGGAGGGGGAACCGCCGGTCATGTCAACCCGCTGTTGGCTGCGGCGCGCTGTCTGCGAGATCAAGGCTGGAAGGTTACGATTATCGGTACTAGGGAAGGCAAAGAGACCGAGCTAGTACCCGCTGCCGGCTTCGATTTGCACTATATCCCCCGGATACCGTTGCCGCGCCGTCCTTCTTTGCAGTTCTTTACCATTCCCAGCCGGATGCGGGAGACGGTAAAGAAGATAGAATCGCTAATCCAAAAGAAGAAGGTGGGAGTAGTCATCGGCTTTGGAGGTTATGTTTCCACTCCTGCCTATTTAGCGGCGCGGCGTGCACAGGTACCGCTGGTAATCCATGAACAAAACGCTCGTCCCGGCTTGGCCAACCGGTTAGGGGCACGGTGGGCCAAAGTGGTAGCTTTAACTTTTCCCTCCACGAAACTTAAGGCCAAGCAGGGGCGAACCACTTGCATCGGGTTACCTTTGCGACCCGAAATAGCGGAGTTGGCTAAAAAACGTCACGATCGGTCGGAACAAAAACGTCAGCGGGAGCTGGCTCTAAAGTCTTTTGATCTAGGTGTGCAGCTACCAACCTTGCTGGTCACTGGGGGATCTTTGGGAGCACTTTCCCTAAACCAAGCTTTGCAGGAGGCGGCGGCACAGTTGCCGGAAGATATCCAGGTAATTCACTTAACTGGCAAAGATAAAGATGAGTCGGTGCGCCAGGCTCTTCCCGAATCTTTAAAGCCGCGTTATCGGGTTTTAGATTACCTGGTGGATATGGAAAGGGCACTAGCCGCCGCGGACTTGGTGGTTTGTCGTTCCGGTGCCGGTACGGTGGCGGAGATGACCGCCTTAGCATTACCGGCAGTCTATGTACCACTACCGATTGGGAACGGCGAGCAACGTCTTAACGCCGAAGACGCGGTAAAAAGTGGAGGTGCGCTGCTAGTTGATAACGCCCAGTTTAATGCGGATTTCGTTACCAGACAGGTAGTGCCCTTACTGTTGTCGCCAGAACGTTTGCAACAAATGTCGCGAGCACTCCCGGAAGAGGGAATCGATGCCGCGGAGAAACTGGCACAAATCGCTAAGGAAGTATGCCGATGAGCGAGAAAAAATACCATTTTATCGGGGTTGGGGGAGCCGGAATGTCGGTGGTTGCGCAGCTTTTTGCGGCGCGTGGCTGGGAACTGACCGGTTCGGATCAAAACGAATCCGATAACTTAAAGAAACTACGGGATCTAGGAGTCGCATGTTGGGTGGGTACCCGCCCGCAGCTGATTACCCCCGACATGACTATTGTTTATTCCAGTGCAATTCGCCCTAGTAATCCCGAATTCGCGGCGGGTAAAGCCGCCGGTTGTAAGTTTATGCATCGCTCCCAGGCGCTGGCGCTCGCGGCGGCCGACCGGAAGTTCGTGGCCGTGGCGGGGGCACATGGTAAAACCACTACTTCTGGCATGTTGGCGCAAACTCTTTCCCAGCTGGGAGCAGATCCCTCTTTTGCGGTGGGAGGAATAGTCCGTCATTACCAAACTGGAGCCCATCTGGGTAAAGGCGAGTATTTTATTGCCGAGGCCGACGAATCTGACGGTTCTTTCCTGAACTACCGCCCCCAGGTGGCGATTATTACCAATATTGAGCCCGACCACCTCGATAACTATGGATCAGCAGAAAAGTTCGCGGAGGCATTTTTTGATTTCAGCAACTGTATTAAACCAGGGGGAACGCTGATTGTTTGTACTGATGATCCCGGTTGTCACCAGCTGGTTCAGCGCCGGGAAGCTATGCCAGCTAACTCCGCTGCCCCTGGCATGCGGATCCTCGGTTATGGGGGGGAGAAACCTTCCCTGCACTTGGATGAGTTTTGCCTGATTAAACCGCTGGTGGAAGATACTACCTCGGTATCTGCAAATTTCACGGTGGCGGGGAAAACTACCGCCGTCCGCCTGCCGATGCCGGGGCAGCATAACCTATTAAATGCGGCAGCAGTGTTCTTAGGAGCACAAGTTGCCGGTTTCTCTGCGCCAGAGATTGCTCAGGCTTTAGGGGATTTCGAGGGAACCGCGCGTCGGTTTGAAACCAAAGGTGAAGTAGGAGGGATCCGGGTAATCGATGATTACGCCCATCATCCCACCGAAGTGGAAGCCCTGATGCACCAGGCGCGCGAGGCAGCCGGGGGAGGACGCGTTCTAGTGTTATTCCAGCCGCATCTGTATTCGCGTACCCGCAATTTTGCTCCCCGTTTTGCCCGGGCTCTTGATCTGGCTGATCAAGTGGTTGTGTGCGATATTTTCCGGGCACGAGAGGATCCCATTGCGGGGGTAACTTCCCAGCTAATCACGGAAGAAATGCAGCGCGGCTCCTACTTGGGGGATCGGGATGAGGCGGCACGCATGCTCGCTAATGCGGCTGAACCAGGAGATTTGATCTTGACTGTGGGAGCGGGAGATGTGACCGTGGCCGGGGGGCTGATTTTAGAGGTTTTAACCCAGAGGTTCGCGCAGTGACTTCCCGCAAATCTTCTTTTTCGCGCCGTTCTAAAGCCACCGAAGTATCCAAAAATACGCGAGTACGTACTAATCGGCGGCAGGCAAGCAGGGGAGAAAAAGCGGTGTCCCTGCCGCAGTCCCGGAAAGTCACATTAGCTTCAAAAGATCGAGCTGTGGTATCCAGTGGGCTGGCGCAGCGACGCGAAGAAATCGCGCAGATAAAGCGGCGTACACGACTGCGCCGCGGCGGTATCGGGGCGCTAATCGTGGTAATCATAGTGGCATTGGGGTACCTGTTCTGGTTTTCCCCGGTTTTTGCCTATGATCCCGGCAAGACCCGAGTTGTAGGCGCTAGCGCACAAGTTTCCGCGGGACAGATAAAAGAAGAGCTATCGGCCTATGCGGGACAACCCTTGATGCGAGTACCTACGGGTCAGGTTGCCGCTACGCTGCAAAAAGAGAATCCGTGGATTAAACAAATTGGAGTTAGCCGGGAGTTTCCCCGCGGGATGGTGGTGCATTTGACGTTGCGAAACCCGGTGGCTAAAACCACGCAAGGATCATTGGTTGATCTAGAAGGGAAAGTATTTCCGGCTAAGGGATTCGAAGTATCAAATCTGGTAACGATAGCTAGTTCTTGCCGGGCAAGCGATAATCGTGACTGTTTGAAATCGGCAGCTAGCGTGGTGGAATCATTGCCGCCGGAAATTACCAAGAAAACTCAGCAGGCACAAGCAATACGGCCAGAAAATATTGAGCTGCAATTGGCTTCAGGGCAAAAAGTTATCTGGGGCGCCAGTAAAGATAATCAAAAGAAAGCGCAGGTGCTGTCAGTGCTTTTGCAACGCGGAGGCAGTGTCTATAACGTCACCGATTACGCTCATCCCACCATAATCGGATAATGATCGTTTGGCAGGTAACGGGAAACTAAGTTCACCAGCGGCAAATAAAATTTTTTGCGACCGGTTTCATTCTCTTAGCGGGAAAATCGGGGAGTGTCCGCTATGGGGTAGGCTTTGAGGGAGAAATGAAGGGAGAAAATAGTCCATGAGCAATAGCGCTAGCGATATACCGGCATATCGATACACCGCCCAGATGGCAGGTCAGATCGAGGAAAAATGGCAAAAATATTGGTTAGATCAAGGCACTTTCAATGCCGATAACCTGGTGGGTTCCCTAGCCGGCCCCGGGGCGAAGAAAGATCCTTTCTTCGTAATGGATATGTTCCCTTACCCCTCAGGCAAAGGCCTGCACGTAGGACACCCGCTAGGCTACATCTCCACCGATGTCACGGGACGCTTCCAGCGGATGCAAGGGAAGAACGTCCTCTACACCATGGGGTATGACGCTTTTGGCTTGCCCGCGGAGCAATACGCGGTAACCACCGGGCAGCATCCGCGCAAGACGACCAACGAAAATATTGCTACTATGCAGCGGCAATTAGCGCGCATTGGGCTCTCCCACGATCAGCGACGTTCTTTCGCTACTATTGATCAGGACTATTATCGCTGGACGCAGTGGATTTTCTTGCAGATTTTCAATTCGTGGTACGACCCGGAGGCTACCCGCCCAGATGGAGGCAAAGGCGCGGCTCGTCCTATTCAAGAGCTGATCGAAAAGTTTGCCAGCAGGGAAAAGCCTCTACCCGAGGGGGCAAAGTGGAGTGACTTAACTGCGAAGCAGCGTGAGGACGTCCTCGAAGATTACCGCCTGGCATACCTTTCTTACGCGCCCGTTAACTGGTGTCCGGGATTGGGCACGGTGCTGGCGGATGAGGAAGTTACTTCCGAGGGGCGCTCCGAACGCGGAAACTTCCCGGTATTTCGCTCTCATTTGCGGCAATGGATGATGCGGATTACCGCCTATGGCGACCGCCTAATTCAGGATCTAGCCACTTTGGATTGGCCGGAAAAAGTGCGCACTATGCAGGAAAACTGGATTGGACGTTCTCATGGTGCCACGGTAACTTTCCAGGTAGACACGGAAAAGCTGCAGGTCTATACCACCCGTCCCGACACTTTGTTTGGAGCCACCTTTATGGTGGTAGCCCCGGAGCATCCAATTCTTTCCGGCGGGGGAGAAAGTGAACTTCCCACAGGAGCACTAGCAATTCCCGCCCAGTGGCCGGAAGGTACTCGCGATGCCTGGACGGGGGGATATGAAAATCCGCAGCAGGCAGTGCGCGCCTACCAACAGCAGGCAGCTGCTCGCAGCGAGCTTGAGCGCGGGGGAGACTCCCACGAGAAAACCGGGGTATTTACTGGTTTGTTTGCTACTAATCCGGTCAATAATCGTCCGATTCCGGTTTTCACCGCCGACTACGTGATGATGGGGTACGGCACTGGCGCGATTATGGCGGTTCCTGCCCATGACCAGCGCGACTGGGACTTCGCTAAGAAATTTGACTTGGATATTATCTATACGATTACTCCCGGACCAGATGCGGAAAAAGACACGGCCTGGATTGGGGATGGGGTCATCCAGAATTCGGCTAATGACCAGATTTCCCTTAACGGTTTAGGTAAAGCTGAGGCCATTAAGAAAATAACTTCCTGGCTGGAAACTGCGGGACTAGGGGAAGCTACTACCACTTATCGCCTGCGCGATTGGTTATTCTCCCGCCAGCGCTACTGGGGGGAACCATTCCCGGTGGTCTATGACGAAGACGGAGTGGTACATGCCCTCCCCGAGTCGATGTTGCCCCTGGATTTGCCGGAAGTAGATAATTTCTCTCCGCGTACTTTCGCCCCCGACGATGCTGACTCTTCACCCGAGGCTCCACTAGGGCGCGCGGAGGACTGGATAAAAGTAGAACTCGACCTGGGACAGGGTAAAAAAACCTATTACCGGGACACTAACGTGATGCCTAACTGGGCGGGTTCTTGCTGCTACGAGCTGCGTTACCTCGATCCCGGGGAGAAAGATTTCCTAGCTAACCCCGAAAATGAGCGTTACTGGATGGGACCGCGCGAGGGGGCGTCCTCGGGAGGTACCGATCTGTATGTAGGCGGGGTAGAACACGCGGTCTTGCACTTGCTCTATGCGCGTTTCTGGCACAAAGTGCTCTATGACCTGGGGTATTTATCTAGCCTGGAACCCTTCCATAAGCTGTTTAACCAAGGATATATCCAGGCCTATGCCTATACGGACAAGCGGGGAGCCTACGTGCCCGCTTCCGAAGTCCAGGGCGATGAGGCTAGCGGGTTTACCTATGAAGGGGAGCCAGTAAATCGTGAATACGGCAAGATGGGTAAATCCTTGAAGAATATCGTTACTCCGGACGATATTTGTGCCGAATACGGGGCGGATACTTTCCGGGTATATGAAATGTCAATGGGGCCGCTAGATATGTCACGGCCTTGGGAAACTCGGGCAGTGGTTGGCTCGCAGCGCTTTTTACAACGTCTGTGGCGCAATGTGGTTGATGAAAATACTGGTGAAGTTACCGTTAGCGAGGATGCGCCCGATTTGGAAACCCAGCGTGCCCTGGCCAAGGCGATTGCGGCGGTAACCGAGGATTACCGGGAAATGCGTCTTAACCTGGTGGTTTCGGATCTGATTGTGCTCAATAATCATTTAACTGCGCTGAAAGCGGTTCCTCGGGAAGCCGCGGAGGCATTGGTGCTAATGATTTCTCCGCTTGCTCCCCATATTGCCGAAGAGCTTTGGAATCGGCTGGGGCATTCCTCCTCACTGGCGCGCGAGCCTTTCCCGGTAGTAACTGATGAATCCTTGCTGGTAGAAGAGGAAATTACTGCGGTGGTACAGATTAACGGCAAGGTAAAATATCGCCTGCAAGTGCCGCAATCTATTTCTGCTGAAGAGCTAGAAAAACAGGCACTGGAAACTGAAGTGGTGCAGCGTAATCTTGCGGGAAGCGCACCTTTGAAAGTGATCGTGCGGGAACCAAAATTGGTGAACGTGGTGATAAGGAAAAGTAAATAATAAGCATAAATGCCTTGGATAATATGCGGGAGTAATAGACTCGTAAACAAGGGAAATAAGGCAATACCTTGATTATTTTTAAGGAGCAAACTTGAGCCAAGAAACCTGGACGCTGAAAGCGGGCAATGACTCGGTGTCGATAGCCAAAATCGGGGCAACTGTCCTGGATTGGCAGGTAGAAGACCAATTTCAAAGCATTTCGGAGGTTCCGCTGCTTCCTGACAGCGGGCATACTCTACAGCAGCGTACGGTACACGTCCTTGACGGCTATCGTGACGCCGTAGAGGCCCGGAATATGGACGGTTTCCGGAATGCGGTTATGGTTCCCTGGTCTAATCGTCTGCGGGATGGCAAATATAAGTTCCAAGGACGCGAGTATGACTTCGCAGGAAAAACTGCTGGTGGCTCGCAGGCTATTCATGGTTTGGTAGCAGATCAACCTTTTGAATTAGTGGAGTCGGGCGAAGATTTCCTGCGGGCAAGGGCTCAGGTGCCAAAGCTGGAAGCCTATCCCTTTGAGGTGGAAGTGGAAGTTACCTATCGCCTCTCTGCTGATCCCCATCGGCTTTCCCTAGATATTGTGGCTAAGAATAACGGTGAGGGGGACGCTCCGATTTCTTTGGGGTGGCATCCTTATCTGGTGTGCCAGGGAGGTAGCGCGGAAACTACTAAGATCACCGTGCCTTCCCAAGTTCGTATCCAAACTGATAAGAATCTGATCCCTAAACCAGGAATAAAAGGATTTTCTACCCAAGCATATCCGGTTACTCTGGTGCACCGCCGCGACATTGATTGGGGCATGACCTCTTTGGTCGCCGAAGATGGGGTGGCGACCGCCTTAGTTGACCATGTCGATGGTTCTCAAACCGCCGTAGAGTTAATTGGTGCCCGCCAAGGCCTGGGCTTAGGGTCTTTCCAGATCTATACCGGTCAGGCTTTAGCCCATCGCCGCGGCATCGCAGTAGCGGTAGAGCCACTGCTGGCAATGACGGATGCTTTTAATCGGCCAGAATGTGAAGCACTTATTACGGTAGGACCGGCGCAGGTGCAGGAATTTCATGCTGCCTTGGAGCACCGTAGTCCTCTTAAGCGAAAGTAGGCTTATCGCGACTGCCCGATTCTTACGCTAATCACCGCCACCATGAAATCGATTTCTTGGTGGCGGTGATTTTTAGTCTCTCGCAATGTTTACGCAGGTAAATGCCGGATTGTCAACAAATTTTTGTGGCTTCCCTTACTTTTAGGCATTTTGGTTTGACGCCACGCATCCAGGGCGGTAACTTTGTATTCGTTGCCGAGCGCAGAGGCCGGCGGGAGAAAAACTTTCCCGCCGCTTATTTTTTGCTCGCGACGAATCCTGACCGGCCAGTTTGGTTGGTTTGTGGTTTGGTTGTTTGTGTTCTCGATAGTGTGTTTTTTTGTTTTGTTTGTGTGGGATTGAACTGGGGTGCCTGCTGGTTTTGGTGGGTGTTTTGGTTTTTTTCTGTTTTTTGTTTTTTTGATGCTGATGATTTTGGAACGTTTTGTTTTTTGATTGTTGGTGTTTGTTTTTGCTGGATTGTTTTCTGGCTTGAACCGATGTTTTTGGTTTTTGTTGGAGAGTTTGATCCTGGCTCAGGATGAACGCTGGCGGCGTGCTTAACACATGCAAGTCGAACGGGATCCAAGAAGTGCTTGCACTTTTTGGTGAGAGTGGCGAACGGGTGAGTAACACGTGAGTAACCTGTCCTTTTCTTTGGGATAAGCTTCCGAAAGGGTGTTTAATACCTTATGTTCTGTCTGCCTCGCATGGGGTGGGTGGGAAAGATTTTTTCGGTAAAGGGTGGGCTCGCGGTCTATCAGCTTGTTGGTGGGGTGATGGCCTACCAAGGCTTTGACGGGTAGCCGGCCTGAGAGGGTGGTCGGTCACATTGGGACTGAGATACGGCCCAGACTCCTGCGGGAGGCAGCAGTGGGGGATATTGCACAATGGGCGAAAGCCTGATGCAGCGACGCCGCGTGGGGGATGAAGGCCTTCGGGTTGTAAACTTCTTTTGCTCTGAACAAGGCGCACCGTGGGGTGTGTTGAGTGTAGGGGTTGATTAGCGCCGGCTAACTACGTGCCAGCAGCCGCGGTAATACGTAGGGCGCGAGCGTTGTCCGGAATTATTGGGCGTAAAGGGCTTGTAGGTGGCTGGTTGCGTCTGTCGTGAAAGCTCATGGCTTAACTGTGGGTTTGCGGTGGGTACGGGCTGGCTTGAGTGCAGTAGGGGAGGCTGGAATTCCTGGTGTAGCGGTGGAATGCGCAGATATCAGGAGGAATACCGGTGGCGAAGGCGGGTCTCTGGGCTGTTACTGACACTGAGGAGCGAAAGCATGGGGAGCGAACAGGATTAGATACCCTGGTAGTCCATGCTGTAAACGGTGGGAACTGGGTGTGGGGGGCTTTTTTGTCTTCTGCGTCGTAGCTAACGCGTTAAGTTCCCCGCCTGGGGAGTACGGTCGCAAGGCTAAAACTCAAAGGAATTGACGGGGGCCCGCACAAGCGGCGGAGCATGCGGATTAATTCGATGCAACGCGAAGAACCTTACCAAGGCTTGACATGCACTGGACCGATCCAGAGATGGGTTTTCCTTTTTGGCTGGTGTGCAGGTGGTGCATGGTTGTCGTCAGCTCGTGTCGTGAGATGTTGGGTTAAGTCCCGCAACGAGCGCAACCCTTGTCCTATGTTGCCAGCAAGTTGTGTTGGGGACTCGTGGGAGACTGCCGGGGTTAACTCGGAGGAAGGTGGGGATGACGTCAAATCATCATGCCCCTTATGTCTTGGGCTTCACGCATGCTACATTGGCGTCTACAGAGGGTTGCGATACCGTAAGGTGGGGCGAATCTCTTAAAGGGCGTCTTGGTTCGGATCGGGGTCTGCAACTCGGCCCCGTGAAGGTGGAGTCGCTAGTAATCGCAGATCAGCAACGCTGCGGTGAATACGTTCTCGGGCCTTGTACACACCGCCCGTCACGTCACGAAAGTTGGTAACACTCGAAGCTTGTGGCCTAACTCTTTTTGAGGGGGAGCGGGTGAAGGTGGGGCTAGCGATTGGGACGAAGTCGTAACAAGGTAGCCGTACCGGAAGGTGCGGCTGGATCACCTCCTTTCTAGGGAGAATTGTTTATTTAAAGCGCGAATGAAACGGAAAAACACTTTCCCCCCAGGGCTGTGGCTTTTGGGTTTGGTTTTGGGGGGCTGTCGGGTATAGGAACAATCAGGCCCCTTGGGTTTGTTTGTTTGGCTCATTGACTTTCAAGGGTTTGGTGCTTTTGGGGTTTTTTGGGTTGGTTGTTTGTTTTTTGGAGAGTGGATGTGAGTGTCTTTGTGATGCTTTTGATGTGAGAATCTTGTTCGTTGACCGCCTCGTTTTTTGGGGTGGTTGGTGTTTTTTTGTTTATTGGTTTGTTTTTTGTTTTGAGCGTTTGGTGGATGCCTTGGCATCGTGTGCCGATGAAGGACGTTGTGGCTGGCGATAGCCTCGGGGAGTTAGCGAGCGTGCGTTGATCCGGGGGTTTCCGAATGGGGTAACCTAACCATAGTTGTGTGTGGTTGGCGCGCACTGAAGTTTTGATAGGTGTGTGTTGGTAGGGTGGGAAGTGAAACATCTTAGTACCGCCTTTTGTGAGATAGTCCGTGTGTAGTGGTGAGCGATAGCGGGTGTTGGCTAAACCGTTTGCGTGTGATACTCGGCAGGGGTTGCGCGGGCGGGGTTGTGGGACGAAGTCGTTGAGAATCTGCCGGTTCTTGGAGCGTTTTTGTGTGTGCGAGGTGAACAGGTTGGGATGCCTGGCCGTAGACCGTGAGAGTCGGGTAGCTGGTTGTGCATGCTTTGCGTTGGGTTTTGTTCCCGAGTAGCGCGGGGCTCGTGGAATCTCGTGTGAATCTGCCCAGACCATTGGGTAAGCCTGGACGGGCATGGTGACCGATAGTGGATTAGTACCGTGAGGGAATGGTGAAAAGTACCCCGGGAGGGGAGTGAAATAGTTCCTGAAACCAAGCGTTTTTAAGCCGTCAGAGCCGCGGGGTCTTCGGACTGGTGTGGTGGTGGCGTGCCTATTGAAGAATGAGCCTGCGAGTTATGTTGCGTTGCGAGGTTAACCTGTTGTGGGGTAGTCGTAGGGAAACCGAGTCCTGGGGGCGTTTTAGTTGCGTGGCATAGACCCGAAGCGGGGTGATCTACCCATGGCCAGGTTGAAGCGGCGGTAGAACGTCGTGGAGGACCGCACCCACCAGGGTTGAAAACCTGGGGGATGAGCTGTGGGTAGGGGTGAAAGGCCAATCAAACTCCGTGATAGCTGGTTCTCCCCGAAATATATTTAGGTATAGCGTTCCATCTTTTGCTTGCGTGTGGTAGAGCTACTGGTTGGTTGATGGGCCTTGTTGGTTACTGAGATCTGCTAAACTCCGAATGCGCGTTAAGTTGGTGGGGCAGTCAGACAGCGGGGGATAAGCTTCGTTGTCGAGAGGGAAACAGCCCTGATCATCGGTTAAGGTCCCTAAGTGTGTGCTGAGTGGAAAAGGATGTGTAGTTGCGTTGACAGCCAGGAGGTTGGCTTAGAAGCAGCCACCCTTGAAAGAGTGCGTAATAGCTTACTGGTCGAGTGATTGTGCGCCGATAATGTAGTGGGGCTTAAGCATGCCACCGAAACTGTGACTACAACATTTTTTGTTGTGGGGTAGGGGAGCGTCCTGCATTGTTGTAGCGGCCTGGTGATGGGTCGTGTGTGGTGTGGGAGTGAGAATGCAGGCATGAGTAGCGAGTCCAGCGTGAGAATCGCTGGCGCCGATAAACTAAGGGTTCCAGGGGAAGGTTTATCCGCCCTGGGTTAGTCGGGTCCTAAGGCGAGGCCGTCAGGCGTAGTCGATGGTTGAGCAGTTGATATTCTGCTACCGGGATAGGACCGTTTTTTGATGCTCTTACTTTTGAGCTTGACGCCCTTTTCAGTTTTTGTCTTCCTTCGGGTTGGCAGGGATTGTTGGGTTTTGGGTTTTTGGTTTGAGTGTTTTAGCTTCGTGGTGACACAGTGAGATTGCCTGGCGCGGTGGTGGTTTACCGTGTTCAAGCCTGTAGCCTGTCTTCTAGGTTAAATCCGGGAGGCGTTAAGGGTGAGGGGTGATGGTGAGGCCTTTTTGGGTCGATAACAGGGTTGGTCTGTACTGTCGAGAAAAGCTGCGTTGTGAGGTGTTGTTCCGCCCGTACCCTAAACCGACTCTGGTAGTTGGGTAGAGAATACTAAGGCGAGCGAGTGAATCGTGGTTAAGGAATTCGGCAAATTGCCTCCGTAACTTCGGGAGAAGGAGGCCCCACCCTTTGAAACTGCTTTTCGTGGTTAGGGGGTGTGGGGTGCAATAGCAAGATGGAAGCGACTGTTTATCAAAAACATAGGTGCGTGCGAAGCCGTAAGGCGAGGTATACGCACTGACGCCTGCCCGGTGCCGGAAGGTTAAGAGGAGCTGTTAGCTTTGGCGAAGCGGTGAATTTAAGCCCCGGTAAACGGCGGTGGTAACTATAACCATCCTAAGGTAGCGAAATTCCTTGTCGGGTAAGTTCCGACCTGCACGAATGGCGTAACGACTTCTGTGCTGTCTTGACCGCGAACTCGGCGAAATTGCATTACGAGTAAAGATGCTCGTTACGCGCAGCAGGACGGAAAGACCCCGGGACCTTTACTATAGCTTGGTATTGGTGGCTGGTTGTGTTTGTGTAGGATAGGTGGGAGACGTTGAAGCAGGAACGCTAGTTTTTGTGGAGTCGGCAAGTGAAATACCACTCTGATGTTGCTGGTTATCTGAACCTGGGCCCATTATCTGGGTTAGGGACAGTGCCTGGTGGGTAGTTTAACTGGGGCGGTTGCCTCCTAAATGGTAACGGAGGCGCTCAAAGGTTTCCTCATCCTGGTTGGTAATCAGGGTTCGAGTGTAAGTGCACAAGGAAGCTTGACTGTGACACTGACGGGTGGAGCAGGTACGAAAGTAGGAACTAGTGATCCGGCAATGGCTTATGGAAGCGTTGTCGCTCAACGGATAAAAGGTACCCCGGGGATAACAGGCTGATCTTGCCCAAGAGTCCATATCGACGGCATGGTTTGGCACCTCGATGTCGGCTCGTCGCATCCTGGGGCTGGAGTTGGTCCCAAGGGTTGGGCTGTTCGCCCATTAAAGCGGTACGCGAGCTGGGTTCAGAACGTCGTGAGACAGTTCGGTCCCTATCCGCTGCGCGCGTTAAGACTTGAAAAAGTCCTGTCCCTAGTACGAGAGGACCGGGATGGACGAACCTCTGGTGTGCCAGTTGTACCGCCAGGTGCATGGCTGGTTGGCTATGTTCGGAAAGGATAACCGCTGAAAGCATCTAAGCGGGAAGCCTGCTTTAAGATGAGGTCTTTTAGGTTCCCAGCAGACTACTGGGTAGATAGGCCAGAAGTGTACACGTTGTAAAACGCAAAGCTGACTGGTACTAAAGAACCATTAAAAAACAAAACACAACACAAAGAACACAGTGTTCAAGCATCCCACACCATTTCGTCACGAAGACGCTCACACCCACTCTCCTTGATCCGTTAACAAGAACGGTGCCCCCCCCAAAAGAAGCTAACCAAACCTAATGGTTAGCAGTTATAAAAATAGTGGGGGTGGAACACATAGTCTTGTGGTGGTCATAGCGCCTAGGACACGCCCAGTCCCATCCCGAACCTGGAAGCTAAGCTAGGCAACGCTGATGGTACTACGCCCCAACGAGCGCGGGAGAGTAAGAAACCACCACAACCACATTAAACAGGCAG
>NZ_ATUF01000004.1 GCF_000420065.1 Varibaculum cambriense DSM 15806
TTCGGTCTTTGATACTACGCCCTGGGACTTAATGAAGCCCATGTTAGGCGATACTTGGCGCCCCCGACAGGAATCGAACCTGCAACCTCGGGATTAGAAGGCCCTTGCTCTATCCTTTGAGCTACGGGGGCTGGTTGTTCCTCAAGTTTATCGAGAAATCTCTCGGGTGCTAATTCCTTGTCCCCAGGGGCAGATAATCCTCCTTTTTCCTGGTGGCAAAGATTTATTTTTCGAAAATCGCGCGGCGCCTTTGCAACATGGTGAGGTAACCAACACTAGGAGGAATCATGAGCAAAGCAAATATTGAGGTTACCTTTACCGGCTGGGTAGCAACTGCCCCCACTTTTCACCGTCCCGACCCGACTAAACCCGAAAAGGCGCTCAGTACCTTCCGGGTGATGCACACCCCCTTTTCTCGAGATAATCAGGGGAAATGGCAAAAAGGGGAATCACTCGCGGTTCGGGTAAAAGTTTGGGGGTGGGGCGCGCACTATGTCTCCCGCTCGATTCGGGTGGGGGATCCAATTATTGTTTGCGGACGTTTGATCCGCTCTAAATGGCAGGACAAGGAACAGGCTACCCACTATGGGTTAGAGTTAACCGCCTCTTCCTTGGGTCATGACCTGACTATGGGGGAGTCTAACTTTGTGCGGATGGTAGGCGCGCTGCCGAAACGGGGGAACTTCGCTACCCCCAGTAAAGAAGAGGAGGGCTCCCTGGCTGATCCCGAGGGCGAGTTTGAGACCTCCCCGACAGCAAAGTCCGCGGAAACAGCTTCCAAAGAGGCGGAAGCTGCTAGAGCTGAGGGCGATCCGGTAATCGCTGATCCTAACACCGGAGAGATCCTGGCGGCGGGGACAGGAACTACCTCCGGGAACCACCTGCCCGCGCCTTCGGAAGAAAGCGCCGCGGAAAGCACCCTAGACCCGGAAGGGGAATATATTTTAGAGACTACTTTCCGCGGAGAGGCCGCCTAGTCGCGCGGGGGTTCGCTTTGCCTTTTTAACTCCACTATTCTGGGTATTAGAAACAATACCGTCTGGCAGAAAGTGGCAGCAGTGGCAGAATTTATTTACCAAATGATCCACACCCGTAAATCTTTAGGTGACAAGGTCATTTTGGACGATGTAACTATGGCGTTCCTTCCGGGAGCCAAAATCGGCATGGTCGGCCCTAACGGTGCCGGTAAATCCTCGATTCTCAAAATTATGGCGGGTTTGGATGAGCCCTCCAATGGGGAGGCGCGGCTTTCTCCCGGCTACACCGTTGGGATTTTAATGCAGGAGCCAGAATTGGACGATGATCTCACGGTTAAGGAAAACGTGGAGAAGGGAGTAGGCCCGCTAAAAGCCAAACTTGATCGCTTTAACGAGATATCCGCGCAAATGGCAGATCCGGATGCCGATTTTGATTCCCTAATGGAAGAAATGGGGACTCTGCAGACCGAGATTGACGCCGCTGATGGCTGGGACGTGGATTCTCAACTGGAACAGGCGATGGATGCCTTGCGTTGCCCGCCCCCGGAAACTCCGGTGTCGGTGCTGTCTGGTGGGGAGCGACGCCGCGTCGCCCTCTGCCAGTTGCTGCTAAAAGCCCCTGACCTGCTGTTACTAGATGAGCCTACTAACCATTTGGATGCGGAATCTATCCTCTGGCTAGAAAAGCATCTGCACTCTTATAAGGGAGCAGTCATCGCCATCACCCACGACCGTTATTTCTTGGATCATGTGGCGGAATGGATCGCGGAAGTTGATCGTGGGCGTCTGTATCCTTACGAAGGCAACTATTCAACCTATCTTGAAAAGAAACGAGAACGCCTGGAAATCCAGGGGCGCAAGGACGCGAAACTAGCGAAGCGGTTGAAAGAAGAACTGCAGTGGGTGCGTTCTTCAGCCAAAGGGCGGCAAGCGAAATCTAAGGCACGTTTGCAGCGCTATGAAGAAATGCAGGCAGAGGCAAAACGCACCAAGAAGCTGGACTTTGAAGAAATCCAGATTCCGCCCGGACCCCGGCTGGGAAGCGTGGTTTTGCGCGCCGAAAACCTGTGTAAAGGCTTTGGGGAGCGGGAACTAATCAAGGATCTCTCCTTTAGTCTGCCTCCGAACGGAATCGTGGGGATTATTGGTCCCAACGGGGTCGGGAAAACCACTTTATTCAAGACAATTGTGGGGCTAGAGGAACTCGATTCAGGCACCCTCGATATTGGGGAAACCGTCAAAGTCAGTTACGTGGACCAGAACCGCGCCGGGATTGATCCCGATAAGACCTTGTGGGAAGTGGTTTCGGATGGTCTGGACTTCCTGGACGTGGGGGGAGTGACCATTCCTTCGCGTGCCTATGTAGCCTCTTTTGGCTTTAAAGGCCCGGATCAGCAAAAACCGGCCGGGGTGCTTTCTGGTGGGGAACGCAACCGTTTGAACCTGGCGCTTACTTTAAAACAGGGCGGAAACCTGTTGCTGCTCGACGAGCCCACCAACGACCTCGACGTAGAAACCCTGGCCAGCCTGGAAAATGCGCTGCTGGAGTTCCCGGGGTGTGCCGTGGTGATTACCCACGATCGCTGGTTCCTCGACCGAGTAGCGACTCATATCTTAGCCTGGGAGGGGACCGAAGAAAATCCCGCGAACTGGTATTGGTTCGAGGGCAACTTCGAATCCTACGAAAAGAATAAAGTTGATCGTCTGGGAGCAGAGGCAGCGCGGCCGCATCGGGTAACTCACCGCCGTTTGCGCCGCTCCTAGTGGAGACAAAACCCAGATAAACAAGCTACAGGAACAGGGATAGCAAATGAGCGAGAGCCAAGATCAGTTGCAAGAACTGGCGTGCGCCTACGGAGTCGCGATTGACTACTGGGATTATTCCGGGATTCACCGCATAGTTTCCGATGAAACACTGCGCGCAGTCCTCAGGGCCATGGATATTGATGCCGATACGCCTGCGCAAGTGGCGGCCTCGCTAAAAATGGTTGAGGAGCGTCCTTGGCGACGAGTACTTCCCGAATGCATCGTTACTCGCAATGATGACAACTATTGGGTGCGAGTACACGTTCCGCACGGTAAATCCGTAAGCGTGACTATGCATTTTGAGGAGGGCGGGTCCTGGGATTTGCCGCAACTCGATGTGCTAGTGGCGCCCCGGGAAATCAATGGGGTGCTAACCGGAGAAGCCACTTTCAATATCCCTCCGGGGCAACCTTTGGGCTGGCATCGCTTAACCGCGCAGGTCGAGGGGGATGAACGCCCCTATACCTGTCCGGTAGCGGTAACGCCGGCGCGGCTGGGGATGCCTAACCTGCGCGGGGGACGTGCCTGGGGAGCGATGAGTCAGTTTTATGCCAATCCTTCGCGAGATTCTTGGGGAATTGGGGACGCGGCAGATTTAGCTACCATCTGTAAGTGGGTGGCCTCTAAGGGGGCGGATTTCTTACTGATTAACCCGGTGCATGCCTCGCAATTTACCTTCCCCTTAGAAAACTCTCCTTATTTACCCTGTTCGCGTCGCTTCTGGAATCCGATTTATATTCGCCCCGATGCGATTGCGGAATACCAGGAACTATCTGATAAGAAACGTAAAAAAATTGCGGAGCTACGGGAAAAGGCGCAGTCGTCGCTGAGCGAAGCGATGCCAGCTGAGCATCCGGGAGTTTCCGGCTCGGGCGCGCACTTCTTCAGCGGTGATTTAATCAAACGCGATCCCGCTTGGAAGCAGAAACTGGCCGCCCTCGAGATTATTTATCAGGTTCCGCGCTCAGATGAGCGAGAAGCAGATTATCAGCAGTTCTTGGAAGAGCAAGGACCGGCTTTGGAACAGTTTGCAACCTGGTGTGCTTTGACCGAAAAATACGGTTTAGAGCTGCCCGAAAAGTGGCAGAATCCGGATGCTACCCAGTTTGAAAAATGCGGGGAGAAGCTACGAAAGCGAGCCGAATTTTTCAAATGGTTGCAATGGCTTTGCTACCGGCAGCTGCGGCAGGCTCACCAGGTGGCTGTGGAATCGGGTATGAAGATTGGGGTCATGCACGATCTGGCGGTGGGGGTACACCAGTTGGGCGCCGACCACTGGAGTGACCCGGCGGTTTATGCACCGGGGATTTCAGTGGGCGCACCCGCCGATATGTATAACCAGTTGGGACAAAACTGGACGCAGCCTCCCTGGCGCCCAGATCGCCTGGAACAGCAAGCCTACGAGCCTTTGCGGCGCACGGTAGCGGCGGCCGCCAAAATGGGGGGTGCGTTGCGTATCGACCATATTATGGGGCTGCTGCGCCTATGGTGGATTCCGGAAGGAATGCTGCCTAAAGATGGCACCTACGTGCGCTACAACCATCAAGCGATGGTGGGAGTGCTGCTGCTAGAAGCATATCGGAACAACCTGGTGGTAGTGGGCGAAGATTTGGGTACCGTGGAGCCTTGGGTACGCGACTACCTGCGCTATCGGGGGATTCTAGGTACCGGGGTACTGTTCTTTGAATTTGATGCGCCCGACCATTTGGTGCCGCCGGAAGATTATCGGCGCGAACAATTGGCGGCGGTTAATACCCACGATATGCCTCCGGTGGCCGGCTATCTTACTGGTGAAGACCTGCGGATACGAGAATCTCTGGATCTTTTGGATTCTACTCGCGAGGAGGCCGAGGCCAATCAGGAGCGGGTTTTTGGGGCAGTGCGCCGCGCCCTGATTGAACACGCAGGTCTAGCTGAAGATGAACGCGATATGGGCGAGATTATTCGCGCCCTGTACCGCTACGTAGCGGCTACCCCCGCCCAGCTGGTGGTGCTGACCCTGGCCGATGCGGTGCAAGAACAGCTCACTGAGAATCAGCCTGGCACCGAGTTCGAATACCCGAATTGGTGTGTTCCTTTGCGTGATCAAGAGGGAAACACTCGGTTCTTAGAGGATGTTACCGCTGACCAGTTCGCTAATCAGCTTTTGGAGATGCTAGAGGAAGCAGTGCACCCCGCCTAGGGCATTCCGGCTATGTGCGCCGGGAGTCAGTGGGCTTTTTCTTCGCCGAGGTAGGGCAGCAGTTCTTGCAAAGTATCGGTTACTAGGTCGGCTCCTGCTTCTGCTAGCGCTGCTCGCTCTTGGCTGGTGGTAACCGCATAGATTCTGCCGGCTCCGGCCTCGCGCGCCGAGATAACTCCGCTGATGGTATCTTCGATGACGATGCAAGACGACGCGGGTAGCCCCAGGGTTTTTGCTCCCACCAGGTAGGGTTCCGGGTCGGGTTTGCCGGCACGAATATCTTCTTGGCTAATTACTTTCAAGTTAGCGGGGGTATCTAGCAGCCGCGCGGCTAACTGCGCCCACTGTCTCCAGGCGGAGGTGACTAAACATTTTGGCATCTTTAGCTGCATGATTTCGCGAGCCCCAGCAAAGATTCGCGGGGGATCGCGGCGAATATCCACATAAGAGCGGGCTTCTAAACCCAGTTTTTCGGGGTCGAGGCCGCTCCAAGGACCGGGTTCACTTTGGAAGACTTCCGGGCCGGGACGGCCTTTGAAAATCTCCATTTCTTCCTCAGTTATTCGCCATCCTTTCGCATCAAACATGCGCCGATAGGCGGCCAGATGAGTGTGTTCAGAGTCGATCAGGGTGCCGTCCAGGTCGAGCAGTAGTCCTTTAAAATAAGTGTTTCTACCAGGGGTAGGGCTTGCCTGGTCCTCAGCGGGGGAGGATAGGGGCGGAGTTCTGGGGGCGTTAGGGGCGTTTTCGAGAGGATACATACTGTCGGTGATTTTAACGCCGCTTTTCCATTTCGGCAGCTAGTTCATCGGCTACCGGTCCCACTACTACCTGAATAGTATGATCGATTTTTACGATCCCAAAGGCTCCGCAAATAGTTAACGCTTCCTCGTCTACCTTTAGTGGGTCTTTTACCGCTACCCGCAGGCAGGTGGTGCAGGGTTCAATCTCGGTGATATTCTCGGCTCCCCCCAGCCCGGTCACCAGCTGCTCTGCATCTTGCATAGTGCCCTCCCCGCCTCTAAAAACTCTATGAACTTGTCGTGCAGTAGTGAGGTTACCATCAATCTACAAGTAGCTTAGAGGGAATCTAGATGAGCATTGCTCTTACCTGTACTAACGATAAATATGTGTCTAGTGGATTTTCGGTCACAATGATACGCTTATTAAGCAATAGTCATGAGTAACCGCAAGTTACGGGAAGGTCCTATGCTTAACTTCAATAATCAACCTGGCACCTTGTCAGCAGAGAAATCAGGCGGCGCGATTCAGCGGTCTGCCAGTTTCCTTAAGAGACTGCTGGTAGTCACCCTATTTTGTGCCTTGAGCTTCATGCTCTCGGCTCCTTCCTTGGTGCAGGCCGAGGATTTGCAGGAGGGGACGCCGGCAGAGCAACCAAGCACTAATGTGCAGCCGGTAGACACCGCAGCCCCTGCCAAGCTTATAACCAGTGCAGCACCGGAAAACAAGGCGCCTGCCAAAGCGAATACCCAGGCAGGTGATGGCCTGGAGATCGGACCGGAGATTATTGGGCAACCCGTCCGTGCTGCCGCAAATCCGAAAGTTAATCATGTATCTATTGGAGATAAAACCGTTTCTGGAAAATTATCTATGGGATACAACGGGAGGAATAAAAAAAAGCTAGACTTTACAGTTCATGTCATCGTCGATCGTATAGCAGGTGGAAAAGAAGAAAAAACGGTTAAAGTTCTACACACGACCAGAAGTCAGAACTGGACGGTTACTTTAGATAGTGAACTTGCAGAGGGCGATAAAGTCACTGTAAAGCAAGAGTATGGTGGCGAAATTTCTGAAGGTGTCGTTCTGGAAGTTAAGAAAACTTTAGCGGATCAGCATAAAGATGACCTGAAGATGCCGTCTGGAGAAATCTGGATTGAACACCCGAACGCCAACCTTGTAAATAAGGATGAGCAAGCAGAAGCTATTGAAATGCTGAAGAAAGCTAATCCGGACATTGCGAACGACTTTAACCTTGACAAAATTAAATTCTCTATCGATTACACGGACCATGCCTACTACGAAGTGACCTATACCGATGGATCAACCTCCGGAAAAATTGAAGCTCCGGACGTAATAATCAAACAGGTAACGGAAACATCTGTGGCTCCGATAATAGGAAAAGTCCAGGTGACAGACGGCCAGATTATCGTTACATTTGCTAAAGAAGTTGCCCAAGGAACAAAATTTAGTTTTGTCAAACATTTTACCGATGGAGAGGACAGGAATTTTTCCCAAAATGGAAGCTGTATAGTGGACAAATCTGACTCAAAAGAGATGTCTCAAACAGTATCCATTGACGGCAAAAAAGTTACTTTCCCAATTACGGATAAGGTTGACGATTTAAAACTCGGAAGAGAGTTCGGTATCGTTGTCAAAGAGCCACATAAATTCCGTTCTTGCGCGAAGTCTGAGCCGGTAATAACAACCCCCGACAAAGTCGCCGTGAGAGATCCTCACAAATTAACGGATGCCGATAGACAAGCCATCGATAAAGCTATTCGAGATGCCAATACGGTAAATGGCGTATCTAAACTTCCCGATGGAACTGGATTTGTAACCGATCCTGCGTTTATCGAGTTTGATAAAGACGGAAACGTTACAATAATCAGCCCTAATGATGTGGAAACTGATTGGGATAATGACGGCAATCCGATATATGCAAAAAATCCTGATGGAACCTATAAAGTAAACGATGGAGCCAAAGTCACTAAATTCCCTGCTAAAGATCTGGTGAAAAATATTGCACCTAAATCTCCGGCGATTGCGGTAGATACGGATAAGGGTGAAGTAACTATTACCCCACCGGCTTATGAAAACGCAGGTGATGATACCGACTTGGCGTCCTACACCGTCACCTATAAGGATGCTTCAGGAGCGGAAAAAACCGTCACTGCAACTCGAACCGTAGACGAAACTTCCGGTAAGACCACGTGGACATCAGATGGTGCAACGGTTGATGCGAAATCTGGGAAGGTAACCCTGCAGATTAAGGATTTAGCAGTCGGAGCCACCATCACGGCAACCGCAAAGGATAATGGCGGCCTCGAAGGTGACACCGATCCGCTCGATTCAGATCCGGCCAGCGAGACGCTCAAAACTGCCACTGTTAGCTACGATGCCAACAAAGGCACCGGAGAAATGGAAGGCAAGACCGTAAATAAGGGCACTGAGTATGAGATTCTGCCCAATGCTTTTACGGCTCCAGAGAATGAAAAGTTTAAGACCTGGCAGATCGGTACAACCGAACACAAAGCAGGAGAAAAAATCCGAGTTAAGGAAAACACCACTATAAAAGCCATTTGGCAGGACATCGAGGTGACGGTTTCCTATAAAGCTAATGGTGGCAGTAGCAGTATGGATTCTGCGACTATGAAGAAGGGCAGTAAATATACTCTGCTTGAAAGCACCTTCAATGCTCCGGATAATACTCAGGAATTTAAAGCCTGGGAAGTCGACGGTCAGGAAAAAGCGCCAGGCACCGAGATCACCGTTGACAAGGACACCGAAGTAAAAGCCCTCTGGAAGAAGATCAAGGTTAACGTTACCTACGATGGTAACGGTGGTGGAGGCAGCATGACTGCTGCAACTGTGGATAAGGGCAGTGAGTACACGGTGTTGCCTAACGGTTTCACTGCTCCGGATGACACTCAAGAGTTTGATACTTGGAAAGTTAATGGCCAGAGGGTCGCACCTGGTACTGTCATCAAGCCTGACAAGGATACCGTTATCAAAGCTACCTGGAAGAAGATTACTAAGTACAAGGTTACTTTCGATGGCAATGGCGGAACCGGAAAAATGGACGAGGAAACGGTGAAGAAAGGCGGCAGCTTCAAGCTGCCTGCCAGCAAGTTCGAAGCTCCTAAGAATAAAGAGTTCAAAGGCTGGAAGATAGGCGAGAAGGAATACCAGGTCGGTGACGAGATCACCGTCGAAGGTAATACCACTGTCACCGCCATCTGGAAAGACATCGAATACAAGGTTACTTTCGATGGCAATGGCGGAACCGGAAAAATGGACGAGGAAACGGTGAAGAAAGGCGGCAGCTTCAAGCTGCCTGCGAACGGCTTTGCCCCGCCAGCCGGCAAGGAATTCAATGGCTGGCAAATCGACGGTAAAACATACAAGGTGGGCGAGAGCATCACCGTTAATGGTGATGTAACGGTTAAAGCTCTCTGGAAGGACAAGCCAGTTCCTCCCTCGACTACTCCGGGTAAAGACAAGCCTGGTAAACAGGGGAAGTTGCAGCCGCAGAACCCAGCAGCAGGCGGGAACCTGTCGAAGACCGGGGCTAATGGGATGTATTCCCTCTATGGCTCGCTGCTGCTGCTAGCTACCGGTGGGTTATTTGTAATCAGCCGCCGGCGGCGCGCTCAGCGCTAATCCCAGCGAAACCCATAACTAAATAACTAAAAGCCGCTCATAAGCAAACCGCTTATGAGCGGCTTTTAGAATTTTGATGAGCTTTCTGGAAATTTTTAAAAAATACCGTGGTGCCTCGTGTCAATTTGAGCGCGAAAGTTTTTTGGTGCTTCATTGGGTTTGTGGGCGAAGCGGGGGTTAGAGGGTTAGAATAGGAACAAACCCCAGATTAGCTCAAGAAAATATCATGAAAAGATCAACACGCCATGACAACACTGACACAATCATTGGCAGACAGACAGCATAGTTCTGCTTATTTATAAATAGCTTTTTAGAATAGGCAATGCTAGATACCTGATAGGAAGGTATGTGGTGTTGAATAGTTTTAAACATTTTTCAAATCAGCAAAAAATTTTTAGCCTTCGACAAGAAGAAAAAAGATGAAATCATTAGTAAAAAAGATAACGAATCTATTGGTAGCCACATTAGTAACATTTGGCGTAATGAATGGCACTACGCAGGCGTTTGCTGATGATACCGTCGCAACAGGTCAACATGAAGCTTTAGCGAAAAACAATAAAACCGCTACGAAACTCGATAGTCAGTTAACAACAAACATTTCCTTGTCATTCCCAGGTAAAGAGGATGTGCTTGCGCAGGATGTAGTATTTGTGCTGGATAAGAGTGGCGCAAGTGATGAGAAGGATATACATGCTCAAGCACGGCAGTTTTTAACTGATATTAAGCAGCAGGCAGACGAAAAAGGTTTAAACATCAAAGTAGGTATTGTTAATTTTTATTACGCCGGCAAAATTCATCAAGAGCTTACTGATGTGGTGAAAAACTATGATGATATACAGAAGAAATTAAAATCATCTGTACTTGGGTTTGGCACGAATATGCATGCTGGTCTTCTGGCAGCGAAGAAAATGTTAGATGAAGATGCCACGGTTGCTGCTAAGAACAAACATATAATTTTAATTAGTGATGGGGCTACGTACCTTTATTCAAAAAATAATGATTTTAAAACAGCCTACACACGTTCCTTTAATCCGACGAAACAAAAAGATCCAAGTAAATATGGTGATAAGCGAGATTTGCAAGGTGGCATTTGGGAGTATCAAAGCCGCGAATACAATCTGAAAAATGATTGGAAGAAGTTTGAAGGTACTGATGTGAACTTCATCTTTTCATATGCCATGGGTGGTGCCTGGCCGTGGGATACAAATAAACCGGAAAACAAGGATAAACCTAAGCCAAGTATTAAATACCTTGGCGAATATCTCGATTTCTATCGCCAACAAGAGCAAGATACAAGCAAAAACTGGGCACAATATGACTATGCTTATACTTTCTTTTCTCGTAAAAAAGGTGGAGGAAGCAGGGGCATTGTAGTTCCAATCGAAAATAACGCTCCAGCGAATATCGATATTGCATTCATCAAAGCTGATGAAGTCTTCCAAGAGATGGTAAATGCTGGATATCAAATGAACGTGTACTACAAGAATAAGGCTGATTTTAATGGCTCTCTATTCTTGAAGTACCTCGCGCGTAAATCCAATAATGGTGAACTTAATACCAATTTTGAGCAGCTTAAGAAGGAAGTACTCGAAAAAGTATCTAAGGGTTCCACGGTTGGCGACTATGTAGGAAAAGATTTCGATTTCGTTAATAACGATAAAGAATTGAGCCTCAAGGTTGCTGATGAAACCTTAAACGCTGAAAAAATTACAGACACAACTCTTGGTAAAGACGATGCCCACTTTGGTTTTGGTAAAAAGGCAGACGGTACTTATAGCTTTGAGCTGATCTACAAGAAGGCAGATGCTCAAGACGGCAACAAAGAAAAGCTAATCCTGAAGATCAACGAGACGGTGTATCCAAAAACGGCGGTAACGCTTAATTACAAGGAAAAGCTGGTGAACGTGCCCACCCAAGCTGGTACTCACGTACTTAATACCAACGAGAGTGCAACTTTGAAGCCAGTGGATGCCAATGGTAAGAACGGCGATGCGGTAGATTTCCCAGTTCCACAAGTGGAATACGTTGCGAAGGTTACGAACAGTACGGTCACCTTCATGAATGGCACGAAGAATTATGCATCCGCAAAGGTAGAGACTGGTAAGGCTATCGATACCGATGTCTTGACTGACCAATCTATGCCACAGGATCCAATGAAGGCTGGTTACGCCTTCAAAGAGTGGAATACCAAGGAAGATGGTACGGGGACAGCATTTACCGGGGATACTATCGTAAATAGTGATATCACTGTATATGCTATTTACACGAAGAAGCCTGATTCGGTAACTGAAAAAAAGATTCCAAATGCTTCTGTAAAGAATCCTGGTGCACTTCCTAACACAGGTGAATCAATCACCCTTCCGTTATCGCTAACTGCGTTATGCCTTGTGATTACCGGTTTAGGAATCCTTATGAGAAAGAGGGCAATGGAAGAAAACAATAAGTAGGAAACTGCTTGTTTATTAGTGAAGCCTCTTAGGGGTTGTGGACGGAAGCGTCGATGACGGTCTTACCGGAGTTTTCTCCTATGGTTCTCCGGTAGACCAAATAAAAGATAATGGCCTGATGCGAAGATAAGGACATACTTTCGCATAATTGTGTCAAAATCAGGACATAACCGCTAAGTGCGCACTTTTCGCGCCTTTATGGTTTTGAGAAAAAGATTTTTTAGACCGGTATGAAGCACTTTTCGGGCAGTTAAAGCGAGGAATCTAGGAGGGGCTTTGAGGAAGAAGGATACGGACACCTATATCCAGTTCTATGATTCCCCGCTGGGCGAGCTTGCCATGCGCAGCGATGGCAGTGCGCTGATTGGGTTAGGTCTAGCATCACAGCAGGCCGCCGGGGCAGCTCATGCGGGCAACCGCCGCCCGGAAAAATCTTTGCCGATATTCCAAGAAACCTCTCGTTGGTTAGATACCTATTTTCGAGGACGCGCGCCCTCCTTTACCCCAAAGCTAAAGCTCTCGGGTTCGGACTTTCAACAAAGGGTTTGCGAAATTATGCTCACCATCCCCTTCGGGGAAACCGTTACCTATGGGGAGATTGCTGCCCGGATCGCGCGGGAGAGAGGAATCCCCCGCATGTCGGCGCAGGCGGTTGGGGGAGCAGTAGGAGCAAATCCGATTCTGATAATTGTTCCTTGCCACCGAGTGATCGGCGCGGGCGGTAACCTCACCGGCTATGGCGCCGGGATGGAGCGAAAAATCCAGCTGCTGAGGCTAGAAAAAGTCGATAAGAAAAATCTATTTATGCCGAAAGAAAAGCCGGCAGCAAAGAAATAGCCGCTACCAAAGAATCCGCGCCCTCGCCCCTAAATAAAATAGGTGTTTCGCAGGCAGCCCCACATGGCTACCTCAAGCCTGGGTATTATCTACACTTAGCCTTTAGCGGGACTGGAGGGCGAGGTCGAAGCCCCGGGCGCGCACAATAGGAACTTTTCGAGATTTATCCTGATGCGGATATGTGCAGGCGGGAAAATAAGTTTTGAGTAATGTTAATGAACTTGTTAGGGTGACCTTTGTTAGTCTGTCCTTACTAAAATTAAGCGAGTTGTAGTGAAACAAGAACTTAACCCCGCACGGAAAGTGTTGGCCCTGTTGCTGACAGTCTTCCTGGTGTTTACAGGGGCGATTATCGATGGCGCTAAGGCATCTGCATTAGAAAGTTCCTCGCAGATAACAATAAAAGCAAAAAACAAAATAGATTCAACAATTGCTGCCAACCAAGATGGATTAGTGGACGTTTTAGTTACGTTCCAAGATGATGTCCCGGATAGAAGGCTGGGGGAAGCCAAACGCTTGTTAGGCTCCCAAGCTTCTCCGGCGGCTATCTCGTTAAAAGCAGCACAGCTGCGTGCGCAAGCAGCGCAAAAATCAGCACAGGCGTTCTTAGCTGATAATCCTAAAGTTAAAAAATATGAGTCTTTAGAGATAGCCAATACTATCCGGGTAGTAGGTAAACAAGAAATATTGCAAGGGCTATCAAAGCTCTCACCGGTGGTGAGCATTACCCCAAATAGAATGGCGCAAATGATTGTGCCGGCTAAAACCAGTCAAGCCGTAGGAGGGAGTTCTCGTAGTGCGGCCATTAACCCAGAAGAAGAAATAGAAGCCAATTTACGGGCTATTCGTGTTAATAAAGTTTGGACAGAAAAAAACATTACCGGTTCCGGAATTACTGTTGGTCTAATTGATCAAGGGGTCGATTATCAGCATCCCGCATTGCGCAGTCACTTTCGCGGCTTCGATGCCAAGACAGGAAAGTTTATTTTAAAGGGAAACTACATAGATTTTGTAGGCAGCGGAAAAACTGACAATCATGGGACTCACGTTGCGGGAATCATGGTGGGATCCGAGACGCGTAAAACGGGTAATAAAACAGTTGAAGTGAATCGAATCGGAGTAGCTCCTGGGGCAAAATTTATTGCTGCCCGTGCTTTCCGTGATGGGGTAGGTGGAAGTAACGCCAATATTATCAAGGCGTGCCAGTGGATGCTTGCGCCGGGAGGGGACAGCGCGAAAGCCCCTCGGATTATTAATCAAAGCTGGTCGGATGGAAGTAATAAAGCGGATCCATGGCTGGAAGAAGTATCTAAAACTATTCGTGAAGCTGGGATTTTGAATGTTTTTAGTGCTGGAAATAACGGGGCAGTAAAAGCGGCTCCTGGTTCGGTAGATAATCCTGGTTCTATGCCGGGAGTGCTAAGCGTGGGAGCCGTTAATAACACTGGGATACTGGCAGACTTTTCCCGTCGCGGGCCAAGCCAATGGAAAAATGCTGGAATAAAACCCGATTTGGTTGCTCCTGGCGTGCAGATTCGCTCGGCTTTACCGGGAGGAAAATATGCCTCCTGGGATGGCACCAGCGGCGCTGCTCCCCACGTATCAGGTTTAGCAGCCTTGGTTTTACAAGCTAATCCCCAGCTATCGGTAAATGAGTTAGAAGCTGTTTTGAAATCTAATACTCGTAATGGAACTGATGATGAATATCCACAAACCCCAAACTATGGGTATGGGTATGGAGTGATAGATGCGTATGATGCTGTGCAATCAGCTCTACAAAAAGCAGGAAGAATTCCGGCCGGCGAAAAGCTTGGGAGCCTCAGTGGTACGGTGAGTGCCGCAACTACAGTAAATACCAAGCTACCGGCGATAATACAGCTACCTAAACGGGCGTATGTAAGTCGAAAACTACCCGCGTTAGTCAATCTGCAAGAGCCAAATAAATGTAGAAGTATTTCTCTATTACTCACCAAAGACGGAGAAGAAATAGCTCGAGAAAAACTGGCTATAAGCAGTGCTAATAATGAAAAATCCTACGAAATTTCCATACCTGCGGAAAAAATAACAGCACCGGGAAATTACGAAATTAAAGTTCAAGTAGAGACTACCAGCAATAGAATTTACGAAACATCCAAAGCCTCGGTGCAGGTGCAGGCGGCAATCCTTCCGGGTAGCTACTTTAATGATTTTGAAAAGTTATCGACTGGAATAGATATGGAAGGAGATTTCCGGGTATCCACCGTAAATTTGCAGACAGATCCACGTCCGGTCACCGGAGAAAGAATTTTGGGGCTTAATCCCAATCAGCATGGTATGGGTACAGCGGAACAGTCAACCTTCCAACTGCCCAGAATTGATCTAACTACGGTAGTACCCAGCGATAAGGTGGAGCTAGTCTTCCAAGAAAATGCTAGTTGGGCTGGCGGGGTAATTGGTTTCCAAGCTGTTAGTGTCCCCAAAGCGCCTGGCGAAAAAGCAGAAGGGCTATTTAACTATCCCACCGAGCTAAAACAAGAAGGATGGGTAGAGCGGCGTGTCGATCTTTCAAAATTTGCGGGTAAAACCATCGATTTATTTGCTTTCAGCCTTAATAAGGGGGGAGTAAGTGGAGACGGTTGGTCGATTGACAACCTTTCTTTGCTTTTAAATGGGAAAGGAGAGAGTACTAATACCGATCCCGTTCCACACACAGTTTTACAGTTGAATCTGAAAGGTGAAGATTCTTCGGGATACGAAGCACTCGCAGCAGCAATTGAAATACCGCAGCTAGGGTTAAAGCTATTAGCAGATGAAAAAAGCGGAAAATATAGTATCCCTAAGATTCCTGCCGGAACATATGATGTCTATATTGGGCATTCAGGATACGCAACGCAAAAACATTCGGTCAAGGTGCAGCCGGATAAAGATCTCAAACTAGATGTGATTCTTGAAAAAGAAAAACCTGGTGGCGCGGAAGAACCGGAAACAGAAAATTTGCAAAATTCAGTTCCTCCCACAGACAAACAAGTCGGTCGCCGGGAGATAGCTTATGACAATAATAATCCGTTAGCCGGAGGGATCTTACATTCAAAGGTAGGACGAGGAGTCGCGATAGATGTTAACGGAGGAGATCATACTCAGCTGCGAAAAGTTCACATTTTTGGAGCGGGAAATAATCCTTACCTGCAAGCAGGGCAAATGAGATTATCTGTAAAATCAATCAATTCGCTTGGCCGCGTAATTGATGTGGTTAAACCGCGCCTAATAAAAATAGTTCCTGGAAAATGGAATGAAATAAATCTTGTTTCAGATAAAATCGCGGGAAACCGCCAGCTGTATATTACGGTAGAACAAGTTTCCCTCAGCGGAAATACTCCTGCTGTGGCTTTGGATTCTTCAGTGAGGCCAAAAACCGGGGCAGTTCAACATGCTTATTTGTACACTGGGGAATTCCTGCCTTTAATAAGCGGTGGTTACTTTGGGGTACCAATGATTAGAGCAGAATTTGGTACAACCGATCGTAACGATAAAGCTGTTAGTCCGGTTCAGCCCAAATTTGCCTCAGAGGTGAGCTTAACCCCAGTAGCTGATGCGTTAGTCTCCGATGAACAGAAACCAAAGGATCTGCTAACTATTGGCGACTGGGAAATCAGCCCCTCTCGCGGCATGATTACTAAGTGGCTCAAATTAAAAGAGTTCTTAGAAAAGCCCTCTGAACAGCAAAATCTAGAGATTCCCGAAGTAATCGGCGGCGTAAAAATCACTAGTATTGGAGCTGGAGTTTTCAAGAATCCTACTTGGGGGATAAAAAACGTAGCTAAAGTACAAATTCCTGAAGGGGTTACTGAAGTTAACTCTGAGGCATTCTATAACCTAGGAATTAAAGAACTTAAGTTACCGAGTAGTCTGGAACGGATATATAGTAGCGCCTTTCAAAACCTGCGTGTTACACAGTTGGAACTGCCAGATAATTTGCGCCATATCGGGGATAACGCCTTTGCCTATTGTCGTAAACTTAAAGAATTGAAAATACCTAATAGCGTGGAATATCTGGGCAGGGCAGCATTCGAAGAAGCTGAAAGCTTAACGCTATTGAAATTGCCGAATAATCCTAAGTTTACTGAAATAGCTACGATGGCCTTCCAAAATGCCGAAAAGCTTAAGCAGGTAGAAATACCGGAGTCGGTGAAAATAATTAAGCCTAACGCCTTTGCACGACCTTTCGCATTTGATCGCGGGGGAATTGAGCATCTGAAACTACCTGAAGGTCTAGAGTCTATTGAAAATAATGCTTTCATTGGCAACTCTCTCAGTCAGTTGAGAATTCCAGATTCAGTGCAGGAAGTGGCGGAATCTGCTTTTGAAGGAAACCAAATAGAGAGCTTAATCTTTGGGGCAGAATTGAAAAAACTTGGGGCAAGTTCCTTCGAAGGTAACTCGTTAAAGAAAGTAGTATTCACCGAAAAAATTCAGACAGTGGGGAGACGGGCGTTTGCCGACAATCCACTCGAAATGGTTCGTTTGAATCGTACGATTAAGCCTTATGATAAAAACCAGAAAATAGGTTTGCATGAATACGCCTTACCGAATGCCATAGGAAGCTTGGAAATCTATCGCGATGACCAGGTTAATAAACAAATTAAGGAATCCTTGACCCGCGATGATGGCACGTTGCCTGAAATTAAAGTTGTGTCGGATACGGAAAATCAGTTTGAAGATAAAACTTCCAAAATAGTCGGAAAGATTATTGCTCTTAATGCTGGTAAAGCCTCCAAGATGATGGCGGAGGAACTACCCCAGACGGAATCGATACTAGCTTCTCTTAATAGGCAACTGCAGGACAATCCTTATCAAAGGTTGGAAGTTAAACATCTGCTGCAAGTTGATTTGCTAGACGATGAGAAAGAATCTGTTCCTTGGCAAGGTACTTTGAAAGTCAAGTTACCTTTGGAAGAAGATAGCTCAGTTTCAATCTACACCCGACCGTTGGGTAGCAAAGGGAATTGGACCTTACGGACGGTTGACTATTCTCAGACGGGTTTTGCTGTCATAGATCTGTCAACTGCGAGTGAAATAGCAGTGGTGAAAATTGCTCTTAAGATGCTGGATCTCCCGGGAATAATAGACTATGGTTTCTTGGCTCCCTGGATGTCTCCCTATAAGGCGCCACTGCCGATAGATCCACACCCGGGTGCCTCTAATAATGAGGGTGAAAATAATGCTAGTCCCGGCAATGGCAGTATTTTAGAAAAAGCGGGGCTCAAAGAAGGATCTACTGGGGGCAACGAAAGTAATAAACGAGAAACTAGTAATAAACGAGGCAATAGTTTAGTTAATACCGGTACTTTCACCGATTTGTTGGCATTGTCATTGGGGAGCATGTTGTGCTTTATCGCGGGTGGAGCGTTGCTTATGAGACGAAGGGAGAAAAACCTCCGCTAATTTGTCCCCTCTGTTACAAACGGTAGGCAGTTGCAGTGATAAATACCCCGCATTTGCGCCTGATGGTTCATATATCTTGTGAACCTGGGCGTAAGCGGTAGGGGAGACTGCCAGCTGGAACGACTGGTTGTGACCAGCGTTGGCTAATAGATGGAGAGGACTTGCTATTAATACTGGCAAAACAGATTTAGGAACCTAATCATTCTGAAAACCGCGCCCTCACCCCGAGCAACAAGATATGCTTGACCGGCTAGTTTATTCTGTTAATTACACTAGAATTGCCTGGTAATTGGGGTGAGGGCGTGGTCGCGAATTACCATGCGCTCTAATGTAGTGCGTTAAATGCGTGCCTCGAGATCCGGGAGAGGGGGCAGTTAGCCTTTAGCGAGGCTGGAGGGCGAGGTCGAAACCTTGGGCGCGCACCGTATTTAGCATTCCGCGTCGCAGGGGCGCGTCCCGCAACATAATCCGAGTGAGGTTATCGGTGAAAGTATCTGAGCGTTTGCCGTGTGCCCGAGTGTCATAGTAGGTAGTCATTTCCTGGTCATAATCAGCGAACTGCTCCAGATAGGAGCCTTCAAAGCAGTTATAGGAGTCTTCGAACATGCGCAGCTCCATCGGCATCCGCGGCTTTAATTGCGGCTGTTGTCCCGGGTAGCCAAACATTACCCCCAGGGCGGGGAAAGTCAGTTTCGGTAGTTGCAAAATCTCAATCATCCGCGCCGGGTCATTCAAGATCGACCCTAAGAAACAGGTACCTAACCCCAGGGATTCGGCGGCATTCACCAAGTTTTGCGCCATCAGTACCGCATCGGTAACGCCTTGGAAAAAGCCGTCCATGCCGCGCACACAGTTATTGTTTTCGCCTTTTTCCTCCACAATCCGGTAAGAACGGTACAAGTCAGTAAGGAAAATCCACAGCTGGGGAGCATCGGCAATATAGTCCTGCTGGCAAAGCTGGGAGATTTCCCGCTTCTTTTTGGGATCATTGACCTGAATAATCGAAGCCATTTGCACCCCACAGGAGGTAGCGGTGCGCCGGGTAGCCTCTTTTAACTGCGCTAATACCTCTGGCGAGATTGGTTGAGCATCAAACCGCCGCACCGAGCGGTGTGCCAACTGGTTCTCAATAGTTTCAGACATGAGTTCTCCTAAAATCCTCGCCTACCTTCGCGACCGGGGCTACCGGTTTCCTTGCCGCTAAGTTTAACCTACCTGCTGGTTAACTCGCAGAGGTGACCGGGTGGGTAATATAGCCGAGGACGCTAAACGGGGGAAGTCATGATTAGACCGATACGAAACTTTCAAAGAGCCGCGATTGACCATCCCCATGCCCAAAGCCTGGCCGGTCCCCGGGGGCGTTTTTCTGTCGCCGACACCTGGTCGCTGTCGCAACATTTATTGGTTTACCTGCAAGAACGTGGGGTAGTGAGCGGAGATCGGGTAGCGATTTGTAGCGCGAACAGCGAATATCACCTGTTGCTGTGGATTGCGTGCGACCAGCTAGGGGCGGTGTTCGTTCCCCTGGCTAAAGCCGCCGCGCCTGCTGATTTACGAGCGATGGTGGCCGACTGCGCCCCGCGTCTACTCTTTAGCGACCAAAAAGGGGATCTTCCGTTAGATAACTCTGACTCCGCTGTCGCAGAAACAGCGTCCTCCTCGGGGGGCGCCCTCGGAAAAGCGCAGGTTATAAACCTGGATCAGCTGCATGAACAGCTCTTGGCTGCCCATAGGAAACAGCCGTTTCCTCCCGGGGAACTAGCCGGCGAGATTGCTCCGGTAGCCGAGGGATCCCTAGCGGCGATCATCTATACTTCCGGGACTTCTGGGCGTCCCTTGGGGGTGGAACACTCCCGGGAAACCATGTATTGGGCATGGGCGAACTATCGTGACGCCTTCGATTACCGTAACTCGGATACCGGGTTGGCGCTGGCGCCCTTGTCCCATATCGGCGGGTTTAATGGCACCACCAACGATATTTTTTGTCACGGCGGCAAAATAGTAGTGATCGCGGGCTTTTCTCCGCTAGCCGCTGCCCGGATTATTCGCGAAGAACAAGTTACCATCGGGTTCGCGGTTCCCACCATGTTCACCGGGATGCTAGATGCCCTGGCGCAAGAGGCGGGGGAGGAACTCACGGAAAATCCCTTCCCGCATTGGCGCCGTCCCCTAATCGGAGGCGCGCCCCTACCGGCAGCCCTAGCGCGGCGGATGGAAAAACTACAGCTGCGTCCCATCCAGGTGTGGGGGATGACCGAAACCGGAGGGGCTGGTTGTTACCTGGGAATAAACGAATCCTTAGCGCACCCCGAGGCCGCTGGTCGTCCCTTCACTTATTCCCAAGTGGCGGTGCGCGATGCGGACGGCAAGGTGCTACCCGCAGGTAGCCAAGGGCAAGTAACCATCAGTGGTCCGCACGTATGCAAAACCAACTATCCGGGCAAAGCCATGAGCGCTATCGAGGGGCAGATCGAAACCGGCGATATTGGCTATATCGGTGAAGACGGATTGCTGCGCTTATCCGGGCGGGCAAGCGACGTAATCATTAGCGGCGGGGAACACGTGTTCCCCGCGCAGGTAGAGGACGCGCTCTCAACTTTCCCCGGTATCGGGCAGGTCGCGGTGATCGGCCTGGAGGACGAGTATTGGGGACAACGAGTCTGTGCAGTAGTTACCGGAACCGCTACCCTCGAGGATCTTAAACCCTTCCTAACAGGTAAACTAGCCGCCTACAAGATTCCCAAGCAAATAATCCAAGTGAGCGCGCTGCCTCTAAACAGCGCCGGAAAACTATCTCGCCAAACCCTCCGCCAGTCACTAGCAGCTCGCGGGGAATAAGTTTTCCCTCCCGCCCAAGAATTCGGAAAAACCGCAGGCATTTTCCGGATTTCGGGGAGTGAGGTAAAAACTGCCTCCAACGTTCCTTTCGTATCTCCAAACGTTATTTAAGTCCCAAGAAAACTGTGGTGCTTAAGTGTAGCTGCTATCAATCCAATAGCCGCTAATGATTGACTTAGGCTTGCCTTAGTTATTAGGATTTTGGTATGGAAAATACGTCTTCGTTGCCTCAATCTGATCGTTCAACCAGTACCGCTGCCGGATATTGGGTGCTCGCTCGTGCCGGTAAGCGAGTGCTTCGTCCTGGCGGGTTGAAGCTGACGAAACGGATGTTGAGTGCAGCCAATATGCAGGGAAAGAAAATCGTGGAGTTCGCGCCAGGGCTGGGTCGTACCGCACAATTAATCGTGAGCGAAGGCGTAGCCTCTTATGTTGGTGTCGATCAGGATCCGGCGGCAGTCGCCCGGGTGGAAGCCATCGTCAAACCCCACGGCGGAACGGTTATTAATGCTAAAGCGCAAGAGACCGGGTTGAGTAGTGAAAGCGCTGAGGTAGTGGTGGGGGAAGCGATGCTGACTATGCAAGGTGAAAAAGCCAAAGCCGAAATAGCTGCCGAGGCATTCCGCCTCCTCAAACCCGGGGGTCGTTACGCCATCCACGAGCTAGGGCTCACCCCAAATGATATCGACCCAGAGTTGGCTGACGGGTTACGCAAGCAATTAGCCCGCACGATTCGAGCTAATGCGCGTCCGCTGACCGAGAATGAATGGCGTGCGGTACTCACGAATGCGGGTTTTGAGGTGGAATGGAGAGGTTTTGCACCGATGGCGTCACTATCGCTCAGGCGTAACCTGGCTGATGAAGGCCTCTTGGGGGTAGCCCGGATTATCCGTAACCTAATCCGGGATAAAGACCTACGAGCCCGGGTTCTTCAGATGCGATCCACTTTCAACAAATACCGCGACCACCTGACCGGAATCGCGATAGTAGCTAAGAAGCCATCCGAGTAATTTATCTCCTTAATCACCTGAAAGGTAACCTTCATGAACGCTGAAACTCCAGCATCCCCAGCCCTAGGTTTTATCAACAATCTAGCTAATGAAATCGAGTACGCGGCAGGCTCAACTGTCTCAAAAACTTTGCTGCGCGCAGAGGGCGTCAACGTTGTGCTATTTTCCTTCGATGCCGGCGAGGAGCTTTCCGAGCATACGGCTGCAATGCCGGTGCTTGTCGAAACTTTAGAAGGTGAGCTTGAAATTACCGCCGAGGGTAAAACAGTAACCCTACTACCTGGTGGGTTAGTACATTTCACCACCCGATTACCGCATGCCGTTAAAGCCATCAAGCCATCAAAAATGGTGCTCTACATGATGGCAAGACCGCAAAACTAATCTCGACGGATGAGAGTCGCAGGGAGGAAAAACTTACTCCCTGCGCTATCCACGCATATTAGGAAGTACGGGACGCTAGCAGGGCGGAAGCTTCTTGGCGCGCGGTGCCTTCCTCACCAAGTTGCGCAAGATTAGCGGGAAGCTCCCGGCCTTTCGCCTGCATGGCGCGCGCCCACAGCCGCCCGGCCCGGTAGGAAGAACGTACCAAGGGGCCGGCCATTACTGCCGAAAAGCCCAGGCTATAGGCGTATTTTGACAGTTCCACGAATTCGGTGGGTTTGACCCAGCGATCAATGGGGTGATGCAGGGGGGAGGGACGCAAGTATTGGGTGATGGTCATAATATCGACTTTGGCATCCCTTAGAGCGCGCAGGGCGGCCTCGATTTCCTCGCGAGTTTCTCCCATCCCTAAAATCAGGTTCGATTTGGTGATCAAACCGGCATTGGAGGCGGCCTCTAATACTTGCAGGGAACGCTCGTAGCGGAAGGCGGGGCGAATCTGCCGGAAAATCCGGGGTACGGTTTCCAGGTTGTGTCCGAATACTTCGGGACGGGATGAGAACACTTCCTCTAGGGCGCCGATGTGTCCTCGAAAGTCATCTACCAGCAGTTCTACCCCAGTATTGGGGGATTTAGCGTGAATCTGGCGCGCGGTTTCCGCATACAGCCAGGAGGCGCCATCGGGTAGGTCATCGCGGGAAACTCCAGTGACCGTCGCGTACCGGAGCCCTAGTTCGGCGACCGAGTCCGCGACTCGGCTCGGTTCCTCCCGGTCATATTCGCCGGGGCGTCCGGTGGCAATATCGCAAAAGTCGCAGCGGCGGGTACAGACCGCGCCGCCAATCAAGAAGGTGGCTTCCCGATCCTGCCAACATTCATAGATATTGGGACAATTGGCTTCCGCACACACCGTGTTTAGCCCGGAACGGCGCACCAGGTGCCGCATATCCATATAGTTCTTACCCGAAACTACCTTAGTTTTTATCCACTCGGGCTTATCTTCGATGGGGCTGAGGGCGTTCCGTGCCTCTACCCGCAATAGTTTGCGCTCGCCCACTTCAGGAAGTGTAGACATCTTCGCCCTCTCGCTCGTTTTCTTCACCTCTAAAGTAAGGGGTGTCTAAGTTGCGCTGCAACCCGGCGATTACGGGTTCGCGCATAGAAGCCACAGTTTCGCTGCATCCTTGTTCACTCATGGAAGTTACCCAAGCATCGGCCAGGCCACAGGGAATGATCCGAGCGAAATCACTAAAAGTAGGATTCACGTTGAGGGCGAAACCGTGCATGGATGCACCCCGCGCAGTGTGAATCCCGATGGCGGCAATCTTTTTATCAATTTCCCCGGGTTTTAACACCCAAGCACCTGCCCGTCCCTTGATCCGCTGCGCCTGAATCCCATAGGGCTCTAGGGTGTCGATTACTACCTGTTCCACGGCGCGAATAAAGCGAATAACATCTAGAGGCTGCGGCAGTTTCACAATCGGGTAGCAAACCAGTTGCCCCGGGCCATGCCAAGTTACCGAACCACCCCGATTTACCTCGATTACCGGCACATCTTTATTAGGTACATCTTCCGGTTTGGTGTTGCGTCCCACCGTGAAAGTGGGGGAGTACTGCACTAAGAGCGCCGTGTTTTCTCTCGTTCCCGCTGCTACCTCGCCGTGTATCTGTTTATGCAGTTTATCCAGGGTGCGATAGTCCTGCAGTTGCCCGGTTAAATCCATTATTTGCACGCCTACAGCCTACCTGCTTTATCCGCTGTCTAGAGGGCGGGAGCGGTGACTATAAGCCAGCAACGAAATCCGCCAAGATTTTTTCTACCTGCCGAGTTTCCACTAAGAATCCGTCATGGCCGGAGGAGGAAGTAACTTGCTGGTACTGGGCGCCGGGAATTTGGCGGGCCAGTTCTGCGCATTCGCTTACCGGGAATAAGCGGTCAGAATCTACTCCAATCACCAGGGTGAGTGCGGAGATAGATCCGGCGACGCGGCGGGTACCGCCGCGCCCGCGCCCGATATCGTGAGTGATCATCGCGCGAGTTAGCGTCCGATATGATCCGGGATCGAAACGCTGCGTCAGTTTCTTCCCGTGATAATCCAGGTAGGACTCCACCGCATAGCGTCCCCCTGCCAGGGGATTTTCACCGCCTTGAGGGTCATGCCCAAACCGGGTGTTTAACTCGCCGGCGGTGCGATAGGTGGCATGCGCGATTTGCCGCGCCAACGCCATTCCGGGATTACCCGCTTCTTTATCGCCCGATAAGTAGTAGTCGCCACCATCAAAGCTGGTATCTAACTCTTGGGCACACACCTGCATATGTGCCCAACCGGTCTGGTCAGCGCTGGTCGCTGCTGCGGTAGCGACCAGCGCTAAAGCGCGTACCCGCTGCGGATAGAGGCACGCCCACTCCAGGGCGCGAAAGCCCCCTGCTGAAGGCCCCACTACTAAAGCCCAAGACAGTATTCCTAGCTGCCTGCGCAATTTATTTTCCGCGCGCACCTGGTCACGGGTAGTGATTTCCGGAAACCGTGAACCCCAAGGCAGGCCATCGGGTGCCGGCCAGGCCGGGCCGGTAGAGCCTTGGCATCCGCCTAGACAATTGGGTGCCACCACAAAGTAACGATCCGTATCAATCGGTTTGCCCGGGCCAACTACTCGCTCCCACCAACCGGCAGTGGGGTGTGCGGGGCTTTGTAAGCCCATCACATGAGAATCCCCGGTTAAGGCGTGTTCAATCAAGATTGCATTAGAGGCATCCGCATTGAGTTTCCCCCAAGTTTCATACGCCAGGTAGCCGCCTGGCAGGGAGCCTCCATTTTCTAAAGGCAGTTCCCCGAGGGAAACAAACTGGCGGTTACCGGGATCATCCCCTGGTAGCCAAGTGGGATTATTTGCCCAGTTAGTGCCGGGATATTGCAGGCGGGGGTTAACACTAACGCCTTGCGCTTTATCTTTTACTGTCGTTGGCATTTTGGTTCTTCCTTCGAGTTTTATCTGCTGCAGGTACGAAGGTTACTTGCTGATCGCCGCAAACCCGGCCTCTAGATCAGCGATAATGTCTGTCACGTCCTCAAGGCCGACTGAAACCCGGATAGTGGATTGGCTGATACCCGCCGCCGCTAACTCTTGTTCATTTGCCTGCGAATGAGTGGTAGAGGCCGGATGGATAACCTGGGAACGCAAATCTCCCAGGTTCGCTACGTTAGTTAGCAGCTTCAAAGCATCTACGAAAGCTTCTCCCGCTGCGCGGTCACCCTTGAGATCAAAAGCCAAAACCGCGCCCGCACCGCCGGGAGCATATTTTTGCTGCAAATCATGGGTGGGAGACGACTGCAGCCCCGAATAGTTCACCGCTGTTACCTGCGGATGTGCTTCTAAGAACTCCGCTACTTTTTGGGCGTTCTCTACGTGGCGTTGCACCCGCAGCGAGAGGGTTTCAATCCCGATATTTACTAAGAAGGAGTTAAAGGGGCTGGCTGCAAAGCCAAAGTCACGTAGCCCCTGCACCCGGGCTTTCACGATGAATGCGCTTTCCCCTAGGTCTTTGTATACCAGGCCGTGATAGGAAGGATCCGGTTGGTTGAACTGGGGGAAACGCTGCGGCTCGGCGCCCCAATCGAAAGTGCCGCCATCAACAATCACTCCTTGGATAGAGTTGCCATGTCCGCACAGATATTTCGAGGCCGAATGCACCACAATATCGGCTCCCCACTCTAGCGGGCGGGTCAAATAGGGGGTGGCCACCGTGTTATCGACGATAAAAGGCACTCCGACCCGGTGTGCTGCCTGGGCGACGGCCTCAATATCTAGAAAATCATTTTTCGGGTTGGGAATAGTTTCCCCAAAGAACGCGATAGTGCGCTCATCGGCGGCGGCCTCCCACTGCGATGTATCGGTAGGGTCGGCAACAAAAGTAGTGGTGATGCCATAACGCGGCAGATTATTGGCCAGGAACGCGATGGTGCCGCCATATAGAGAAGGCGAAGCCACGATATTGTCTCCGGCCTCGGCAATCGTCAAGGTAGTCAGCGCAATCGCAGCGGCTCCCGAAGAAGTTGAAAGCGCCCCCACTCCGCCCTCTAGGGAGTTAACCCGCTCCTCGAAAACCTCGTTAGTGGGGTTATTTAGGCGAGTGTAGATAGGACCGGGTTCTTTTAAGGCGAAACGATCCGCGCCCTGTTTCGCGTCCTTAAAAACGTAACCATTGGTTTGATAAAGGGGAGGCACCGGGGATCCGGTTTCTTTATCGGGACGGTATCCGGCGTGAATCTGGCGAGTGTTGAAGCCCCAGTTTTGCTTAGTCATTTTCTTTTATCCTTTTCAAAGTAGATTTGGGTTTTATAAACGTTTGCCAATAGTCCACTTCGGATAAAGAAAAAGCCCGGCAAGGCAGTCCAAAGGGACTTTCTTTGCACGGGCAAACGCGTCGCCGCCTAGGGGCGGACTGAGAAGAGCTGACCGTGCGGGTCAGCTGAACATTCGACGTGTCATGCCCCTAAGATAACCCGGTTTTCCCCGCCAATAGCAAGCCAGTCTTAAAAGTTGAGAACTAAGTCACTGTTTTGGTGGGGGAAAAATTTTCGATTCTGTGTCCTGTAACGGCTGAAAAAGCGGCCCTCACGAGTTAATCTGGAGGAAAGAGGAACCGTAAAGGAGAAATCATGAGCAATGACAGCTTGCCCAGTGTAGATACCAATGCTGACCCGGTAGTGACCTGGAATGTTCAAGAGGGCGCGATGGTGGCTGCCAAGCTCGACCCGAGGGCGGTCTGCCAGTTCTTCCGGGAACAAAATATCGTTGCCGAGGCAGACTGGTTTCCCGATACCCCGCACTTGCTGGGGGTAAATGTGCTCCGTAACCAAGCCGACGGTCTCGCTTCTCTAGACGCGGCCGGAGAACCCTTGCGGGTAGGGGCAGCGCTCCCGGAAGTAGTAAACAAACTGGCAGAAGATTTCGAGGCCGATGTCTTAATCGGGGAATATCAAGCCAATAAGCTACCTGCCGATAAGCCGATGCCTTCGCGCTCTTCTGATCGCAGCCAACCGGTGCGGGTAGTGGAAATTTCGCGGATGCCGGTTTCTTCAGTACCATTTTGCGCGGCAGCAGAAGGGAAAACCCTCGGGTGCGTAACCCTTCCGGAAGGCCGGATTGCGCTGTGCTATGAAACCATCCGCGCAGATATTGTTGAAGGTTCTTTAATCTCCCGGATTCCCGCCGTGGGACTCTATGTTTCTGACCATGACCAGCGGATAGTGGCAGTTACCTCCGATGAAGTTGCCGACCCGGAAAAACTGGCGATTCACTCCTGGTTGCTGCAAACCGAGGTGGTACCAGGGGCGGTCGAAAATCCGGATCCGGCGTTGGAAGAACAGGTGCGTGATTATCTTGGGCACTCCTCCTCGCCAAATCGGATTGCTGAAACTGTCGGTTGTGACGCTGAGCAATTAGCAGAGACCTTTAAGATTACCGGTCAAGACGGAATGGTGCGGGCAATTGAAGTTATGGGGCTCCCAGCCGAAGCCGCCGCTTTCCTCTATGGACGGCTTGAACTAGAAGACGTGCCCGGAATTGAAATCTTCCACGAGCCCGGTTGGGCAGCAGCCATGGGACATAGCGTAGATATGCGGATTTTGCATTCAGATGAGGACGCGAAGACTCCCTTCGGAATCTTACGGAAACTAGAAATAGAACACCCCACTTTGATGAAAGTGGTAAATGCGGCGCAAATGACAGTGGGCATCGGTTTAGTCGGGGCTGGTCTAGTCGGTCTGGCAGGTAAGAAACGTTTCTCAAAGCTATCTCTGCTCGGCGGCTTAATGCTAGGTATTGATGGGGGATTGCGTTCTTCGGTGGTTCTCCACATGAATAGTCGGATAGTGGGCGACCTGTAGCCTTACCCTTCTGTTTGCTAGCTCAGCAGCTGCACAACTTATTTCGGGTTCTTACGCCCGGGGGATGATACCCCGCGCGTTAAAAGTTAGCTCCTAGCGAGGATCCCGGCGCCCATCTTTTAAGGAGCGCAGAAAAGCAATCCGTTTTTCATGCCGCGCGATCATTTGGTCAATGAGGGTGGCAACCTGGCCTCGCCACGGTTTCCCGCTTTGGGTCACCAGGCGCGAGCGCCATAGCGGTGCTTTCCCCAGAGCAAAATGGTCAGGTAAAGAAGTGTCGTCGGAAACATCCAGATCCACGGCGCCACTGAGACGATGATGTGCCCAATCCAAAGTTAGCGGCTCCGACAAGGACACATAGTTGGGGCGTTCAGTAGCATGTACGTCTTTGGCTTCGTTAACTGTGAGAGCCTTAGGGGGATTGGCGATAAAAGCGCAAGAAATCAGCATCACCCGAGACAGCAAGTTGATCCACAGCAGTAGCGTGGCAATGGCGGCAAAAGAAGCTAGCAGCGGGTTATCAACTGCGCCCACAACCGAAGTTCCCAGGGATCTAATCAGAGAAGCTACTATCCCAAATATTGCTAGTCCCCACCGCAGATCAGCTTTTGGCGCCCTCACTAGTGCCACGAAACGAAGCAATATCCATAAGATTAACCCGTCGATAGCGGCGCTAATCAGAAAAGAACCAATCCGAATCATTGCCGAAGCGAAGGCGGATTCCAATCCCAGTGCCGAAAATATTTGATTGCCAATAACCGTATGTACCAAGGTAAGAATCCCGGTCGCACCTACTCCGAAAGAAATCGCCACAAACCCCAGGAGGTCGCGGAATTTTTCACTTGCCGCTCCCGAAGGAACCTGATCAATTCCGAACATGGCGCGGATGGAAGACTTCATAGCGCGCATTACCGAAGTCGCGGAAAATATTAGTACCACCACCGCCACGATTCCGGTTATCGAAAAGGAAGTAGAAATTACTAGATCTGAAGGATTCAGGATTCCGGAAGATCCCTTCCATTCCAATACTCCGGGAAGAGAAGCTGCCAGCGAAGAAAATACCGCATCTTGCAGCTTAGGACTGCGCCCCAGCAATCCTAAGAGCACCGTAACCCCGATAGTGAGGGCGGCGGTGAGTGAAAAGATTGCCGAATATGCGATCCCTCCGGCCAGTAAGGCGCCCCGACCGTTACTGTAACGCATCAGCGAACGTATAATCCGCAGGCGTTGCAGCCAGGAAACTAATAGCTTGGCTTTAGCGACTAATCCGGATGCAGCTTTCACCTCAATAAAACTGGGTGAAAACTGGTCTGGGTGGCGCTCGCGAACAGAAAGCTGCGGGGAGTTACGTCTACTTCTCATACTCTTCATACTCTCAATCTAACGGTTTTCGCTGGCATCAGTCGCATTCAGTGAAACGAACAAAACCGCGCGAGAAAAAAGACAAATAGCAACAAAATAGGGTAACCTAAAGAAAATGCTTTACGGCAGCTAAATGGAGATACACATGTTAGCGCACCAGCGACACGATGAGATTTTACGGCAAGTTAATGAAAGTGGATCAGTGCGGGTAACTGATCTGGTTAAGCAGCTGGGAGTCTCGGAAATGACCGTGCGCCGTGACATTAGAGTACTGGCTGCTCGGGGGTTGTTAGAGCGGGTTCACGGGGGTGCAGTTAAGCTCGAGGGCGCCAGGGAAGCGCAACGGCCAGCGCTGGAGACCTCTAGTGGAGAACAAAGAGCTTTAGCCCAAGCCGCTCTAGCTACCATCCGCCCCGGATCTTCAGTTTTTATTGGCGCCGGTAGCTGCGGTGAGCATCTGGCAAACTTAATCACCGAAAGTGAGTTTTTTTCATCCCTCACGGTGATAACTAACTTTATGCCGGTGGCTAAGCTTCTTGATCAGGCGCAACAACGCCAGCGAGACCAAGGAATCGCCCCGGCTCAGGTAATCATCTTCGGGGGGCAACCGGAAAGGTACGAAAACCTAGGGCCGCTCACTTTAGGCGATGCCCATAACTTCCATTTACATTCGGTATTTATCGAAGCGGAAAGTCTAGCTGCAGAAACTGGATTAAGCTGCGAGAATATTAATAGAGCGGCTTTACATAGAGTGCTAATCCGCAATAGTGATTTCGCAACCGTGATGGTACCCAACCGTGCCTGGCAGCAGACAACCCTAAATGTGGTGTGTCCTCTTAGTAAGCTTTCGCGAGTAATCGCCGGTGGTGAACCCCCCAAAGAAATAGCTGACGCCATGAAACAGTCACAAATAATGGTGGAAGTGTGTGAGCTCTAAACCAGGCCGAACCCGATAGGTTTTATTGATGAATCTACATGTAATTGTGCCAGCCGGGGGGCCGGGAAGTCGTCTCTGGCCCCTCTCGCGAGCAGGTAAACCTAAGTTTCTACTGGATTTACTGGGGGAGGGACGCACCCTCTTGCAAGCTACCGTTGACCGACTTGCCCCCTTGACGGCATCGCTAACGGTAGTAACCGGCACTAGCCATGCCGCCGCCGTAGCCTCGCAAAATCTAGCTGAGCGGCTGGAGGCAGAGGCCCAAAGCCAATATCAGATCCTGGAAGAACCCAGTCGGAAAAACTCGCTGGGGGCGATTACCTGGGCAGCAGCTCGGTTGCAGCAAAAATATGGAGCGGTGATTGCGGGATCTTTTGCCGCCGATCATGCCATAAAAAATGTTCCCGTATTTCGCAGTGCCGTAGCTGCCGCGATTAAGGCGGCAGCGGATGGGAAAATCGTAACTATCGGGATTGCTCCTACCTATCCTTCCACTGCTTACGGTTATATCTGTGCCTCAGATAAGGTTTTAATCCCCGGAAGCGAGCAACCCCCGGTTTTGGAAGCTCAAAGTTTTAAGGAAAAGCCCAGTGAGCAGCAGGCCAGCAGTTACCTAGAAACCGGCGACTATTTTTGGAACGCCGGGATGTTTGTTTTCAATACCGAAGTGTTCTTGTCTCACCTTGCCACTTTACTTCCTAACTATTATGAAACCGTTCAGAAGATGGTGCGCCTTACCCCCGGAAGTGCAGAGTTTTTAGAACTCTGGGAATCCCTGCCTTCCTATCCCATAGACACCGCGATTGCAGAACCGGTAGCCAGCAAGGATGGGGTAGCGGTAGTAGCCGCCGAGAACTTTGGTTGGTCCGATGTGGGTGATTTTGCTTCCTTGCGCCAGGGCATTGCCGGTGATAACCCCGAAAACTCCATAGTGCGCGGCAGCGGCGAAACTGAGCTACTGGCCAGCCCGGGAGCTTTTATCGATCACCACGGGGAAGAAAAGCTGGTGGTGTTGGGAATCCCTAATGCGGTAGTGATTCGCCGCGCAGACGTAACCTTGGTGACTACCACGCAACATGCGCAACAGCTAGGTGAGGTAGCCGCAGAGCAAGGAGAGCTGCGGTGAAGCTTTGGCGGCGGCTAGGGATAGCGGTGGCAGTATCTTTGAGCCTATCTGCTTGCGCCGGAACCAACGTGGCACCAGCCGGTTACATAAATGCGGCAGATTTTCGTACCTGCCTCCTAACTTTAGGTAAGGGAGAAGCTGGCTCTATCAACGCCAATGCCGTTACCGCTTTAAATGACGGAAAAAAGCGTTTAGGGGTGGCCTCGCGCCGCACTAGTATCGATTCTGCAGCGAAGATAGAAAAAGCTATTGCTCGCGATATTTCTGCCAACTGTTCATTGATTATCGGGGTAGGAGATGCCTTTCTGGAGCCCCTAATGGAGCAGGCGAAATATCATCGGTCACGTCATTTTGCCCTGCTGCTTCCTCCGGGAACTACCGCGCAGGCTACTCGCGATAACCTAGCCATCATCACCTATGATCTGAGTCAACCCGCCTATGTAGCCGGTTTTATCGCGGCCGGTACTTCCGCCAGTGGCAAGGTAGCGGTAGTTGCCGGAGAGAAAAATCAGATTAATACCACCCTGATTTCCGCTTTTTCCCAAGGGGTAGCTCGCTACAACCTAGAACAGGGACAGGAATATCGGCAGTCCCTAAAAGTTAAGGTTATCCCAGGGACAGACCGGTTCTACCTGGGAGCAAAGGCTAATAATGCTAGGGTAAAAACCCAAACGAAGGCAGTAATAAAACAGGGTGCGGATGTAATATTTTTCGCCGAGGGCGCCCAAAACTCCGGTGGTTTAGAAGCCATTATTAAAGCGAATATGGATAAAGACAAGGCGGAGCAGGCTGCAGAAGAAGCTAGCAAACATGGTGCAAATCCGGTCGAGGTCGAAAAACCCAGCCCTACCCCCTCGGAAAGTTCTCCTACGCCTACTGTCAGCCCGGAAGAAATCGATTCCGTGGAAAGCATTACAGCAATTTGGTATCTAACTGACGGACATGAAACCCAGGATGATCTCCCCGGGGGGCGCCCGCCGGTCTTGACTTCAATTGTTCCTGACCTGTCTCAGGCAATGATTTCGCTGATTGAAGAGGCACGTAAAGACAGATTTGCGGCGAACTCTACCCAGATCGTCGGAACCTACCAGAATGGATGGGTAGGGTTAACTCCGTTTTATGAATATGGTTCTACCGTGCCTAATGGGGTAAAGAAAAACGCGCAGATTATTGAGGAAGAATTCCGTCAAGGAACCCTGAAACTGTAGGGAAAATTCGCGGCAATGGTAAAACTGGACAACTAGCGGTTACTAATTTGCGGTTACTGATTGTGAAGGCGAGCTAGACTTCATCAGGGTAGAGTTCGTGAATAGCTACCGCTAAATCAATGACTTCTTGCTTGCTCATCTCGATTACTAGGCGTCCGCCCCCTAAAGCTGGTAAACGTAGCACGACTTCCCGGCCGGCTTCGGTGCGGACTCCGTCCTCGGCGACTTCTAACGGACCATCTCCGGTTCGTGGTTTCATTGCTGCCATGCTAACCCCCAGAGAGCTATATTAAAACGGCTGAAACAGCGATTACCTAGCTAATTATAGCAGATGAAGACCTATACTCGCCTTGCGCGCTGGTGATCCCGATTAGAGACCCCAGGGAGATGGATAGTAAAGGCGAACTTTTAGTTGAAAAACTAGAGATCTTCGGGCGCTTTACCGATAATCTCTAGAGCTTCGGCAGGAGTATCAACCAATTGCACGGACGCCAATTCCTCCGCGGTAATCATTCCCAACCCGATCGCCTGGTCTTTTATCCAAGACAGCAGGCCGCTCCAATAGCTGCGTCCAACCAGCACGATGGGGAAAGACTGGATTTTACCAGTTTCCGCCAAGGTGACTGCTTCGAAAAGCTCATCTAAAGTACCGAAGCCACCCGGTAAAACCATAAAACCCTGCGCATATTTCACGAACATGGTTTTGCGAGCGAAAAAATATCGGAAATAAATCCCCAGTGAAACCCAATCATTGAAAACTTGCTCGTGCGGTAGCTCGATCCCCAGTCCTACCGCAATGCCTCCGGCTTCGGTACAGCCTTTGCAGGTGGCCTCCATTTGCCCGGGGCCGCCCCCGGTAATCACCGACCAGCCAGACTGCGCTAAGAGCTTGCCAGTTTCTTCTCCCAAAGCATATTCGGGGGCTTCCGGGGAGGTGCGGGCGGATCCGAAAACTGAGATGGCCGGTCCTAATTCCGCCAAGGCCCCGAATCCCTCGATAAACTCGCTTTGAATTCTCAGTACCCGCCAAGTGTCATTGTGGAGCCAGTCGGTATCCTTTTGGGGACTAAGTAAGCGCTGCTCCGAAGTCTCAGTAGGCATTAGGGCATTACTCATTTGGATAGGGCCGCGGCGGTAGACGCCATCATTTTTAAAACTTCTCACTCGCGCAGCATACCAGTAGGCAGTTGAAGCCTTAGTTAACAGCGCCGAAACATTGGGTAGCCCGCCGCAGCAGAAAGTAAAAAACTGCTAGTAGTGGCCGGAAAATCCCCAAGGAAAATTTTTCTGCCAGAGGGCAGAAACTTCGCCAGCTTACTCGGGCGGGCAATAAACCCCCACTGCTAAGCCATCACCACAGGTGAGCACATTAGCAATGAAACGTTCGTCGTTAAGTAATCCGGTAACCGCTTGCCGCATTTGGGTAGTTTCCATTTCCCGGCGCGCCGGGTCTCCCACCTGATCCATCCAGAGGGCATGCACGATCGCCACCATACCGCCGGGACGCAGAATCCGGGTGGCTTGTTCGATATAACTGGAAATCTCCCTGACGTCCCCGTCGATTACCACCAGGTCATAGGCGGCACCTGCCATGCGGGGGAGGACCTCTAGCGCATGCCCATTGATGAGCCGGGTACGATTCGACTTCTGGGTGGCAAGACGGAAAGCGGTGCGGGCTGCTTGCTGGAACTCTGATTCGGAATCAATGGTGGTAAGTACCCCGTTCTCAGACATTCCAGATAGCAGATATAAGCCCGAAACTCCTGCCCCGGTGCCAATCTCGAAAACAGCTTTCGCACCGCAGGCAGCCGATAGCATCCGCAAAGCAGCTCCGGTGGCAGGAGAAACCGGGGCAGCCCCCATTTCTACCGCGGCAGTTCGTGCCGCGGTAGTGATCTCGTCCTCAAGCACCTGAGACTCAGTCCAGTCCCAACTCAAAGCTTTATTGTTATTCATTACGACTTCCTCGCTAGCGGATCTACGCTTGCAACCAGTTTACGAAACCATTCCCTTAACTTACAGGGGTTTAACCCCGAGGTTACGTCCCGCCAACGAACGGGTACGTTTCGCCAGTGCCTTGGCCACCTGGTTGATGGCTTGGGAGGCCGGAGAATCAGGGTGCATAGCCACCACCGGGGTGCCCTGGTCTGATCCCTCCCGCAGCGCGATATCTAACGGGACGTTCGCCAAAACGGGCACTTCGTATCCCAGATGGGCGCTGAGGCGTCCGGCAACCATATCTCCGCCACCGGTGCCGAATAAATGCAGCTTACTGCCATCTTCTTGCGGCAGATAAGACATGTTTTCGATTACCCCGATAACTCGCTGTTCGGTTTGCTCGCCGATAACCCCGGCGCGCTCGGCTACTTCTGCCGCTGCCACCTGCGGGGTAGTTACTACCAGAATCTCGGAGCCGGGCAGCAACTGGGAAATCGAAATTGCCACGTCTCCAGTCCCGGGAGGTAGATCCAGCAGCAACACGTCTAGGTCGCCCCAGTAAACATCGGCTAAGAACTGTTGGAGGGCGCGGTGCAACATGGGGCCGCGCCAAACTACCGGTTGTCCTTCCGGGACAAACATGCCGATGGAAATAACTTTTACGCCCGCGGCTACCGGGGGAACAATCATGCCGTCGATCACGGTGGGTTCTTCTGCGACCCCCAACATCCGAGGAATGGAAAAACCATAAATATCGGCATCTAGCACGCCGACTTTGAGACCTTGGGAGGCCAGAGCCAGCGCCAAGTTGGCGGTCATTGAAGATTTACCGACCCCACCTTTACCGGAAGTAATCGCGTAGACCCGGGTCAGGGAATCAGGTTGGGCAAAGGGAATCACGTTTTGCGGCCCTGAAAGTTTTTCTTTCAGCGCGGCACGTTGCTCCTCATCCATGACGCCCATTTCTACGTTCACCGCACTTACCCCGGGAACTTTAGAAACCTCTTCTTGCACGTCCTTTTCAATTACTGACTGCAGGGGGCAACCGGCGATAGTCAAATCCACACCGACTTTGACAGCACCGTCCTCGCCAATAGAAATTTCACGCACCATATCCAGGTCGGTAATTGCCCGCCCTAGTTCCGGATCAATTACCCGACTTAGTGCCTGCCTAATCGCGTCTTCATTTAACTGACTCATGCCCTCCATCCTATAGGGTGCGCGCCAATACCTCACTTTTGTTAGCTAAGCTAATGGCGATACTGGGGCAGGCTCGATTTGAACAGGTTTTTTTGGAGTAGCTAAAACGGTTAAGAGGATGCTTGGTTGCCCGCTCCGGCGGTTAAAACGATGATTATTCCTCGGTTTCGCGGCGTTGCTTCTGGTCGTCCTCGTCCTTCAGCTCATCTAAGAGATCGCGAAGTTCGCCTCGCACAAAATCCCGGGTGGCCACTTCGGACATAGAAAGACGCAGAGAAGCAATCTCGCGGGTGAGATATTCGATTTCGGCATGGTTCTTTTCCGCACGGCGGCGGTCTTGCTCTGCAGAAACACGGTCACGGTCATCTTGTCGGTTTTGTGCCAACAAAATCAGCGGGGAAGCATAGGAGGCCTGTAGGGAGAGCATCAAAGTAAGGGCAGTAAATCCTAGGGAAGCGCTGTCAAAGCGCCAGGATTCCGGAGCCCAGGAGTTCCAAGCCAACCAAAGCACTACAAATACGGTCAGGTAGACCAAAAATTGGGGAGTTCCTTGGAAACGAGCAAAAGACTCGGAAACTTGCCCGACGCCCTCAGACTGTAAATTGATGCGCGGAAGTCGAAAACGACGTTTCCTTTCGCGGGGAGTGTCAAGCCTGTCCGCCATCTTCGATCCTTTCTCTTTCCATCGCTAAATCAGTTTCTTCTTCGTCCGCATCGCGCCAATCCTCCGGTAAGAGGTGATCGAGCACGTCATCGACGCTAACTGCGCCTAACAGGTGCCGATTCTCATCGACGACTGGAACTGCAGTCAGGTTATAGGTAGCCAGCAACCGGGTAACCGTGCCGATACCGGCAGTGGGATCCACTCCTTTAAGATCGTCATCCAGGATTTGCCCGAGGAGGGTTTGGGGAGGTTCGCGCAAGGCTTTTTGGATATGGACTGCCCCCAAAAACCGCCCGGTGGGCGTCTCGGTGGGGGGACGACATACGCATACCAGTGCAGCGAGAGCAGGGGGAATATCTTTGCGTCGCACGTGGGCTAGGAGGGTGGCAACATCGGCATCCGGGGGCAAAATCACGGGAGTGGTAGTCATTAAACCGCCGGCAGTGCGTTCCCCGTAGGCCATTAGCCGTCGCACGTCGGCTGCCTCTTCCGGTTCCATTTCTGCTAACAGAATTTGGGCTTGCTTTTCGGGTAGCTCATTTACCAAGTCGGTGGCATCGTCAGGCTGCATCACATCCAAAATATCGGCCGCTCGTGCCACATCCAGAGAGGTGAGGATGGCAACCCGATCTTCTTGACCTAGCTCTTCTAGCACGTCCGCAAGACGTTCATCTCCCAGCTGAGCAGCGACCTCTAAACGGCGTTCTTCGGGGAGATCTGCCAACACGTCTGCCACGTCCGCAGCTTTGGCGTCTTCCAGCTGGGCAAGCAGCGTCGTGGCCTCCTGGGGGAGCACTGATTTGCGTAGGTGGGAAACTTCTGAGGGGTCGATTAGCATAGTTTCTCCGCGGCTAAGCGCTAGCGCGGAAGTTACTCGCTGCACATAGAGTTTAGTGATATACCAGTCGCGGCGATCGTCCTGTTCCATGCACATATCCTGGATTTTGACGTCCCCAGAACCATCGCGCATCGCCAAGACCCGATCCATCAGTTCGCCCATCACCATGGTTTCCGCTACCCGCTGTTGGAACTGCCGAATATTGACCAGTCCCGTGGTAATTACCTGCCCGGGCTGGATAGCCACAATCCGGGTTACCGGAACGAACACCCTCCGATGTCCGGCCACCTCAACCACCAAACCCACCACCGTGGGCAGACCGGTAAAACGTAAAACAATAATTACGTCGGTTACCCGACCAATTTCATCTCCTACCGGGTCAAATACGCGCGTTCCTGCCAGTTTGCCAATGAAAACGCGCGAACCGACGGGTTTGATTGAGTGCTTGGCGTGCTCCATATCTCTAACTTTACTTGAAGATTCCAGCAGGCAAGACTTTAGCTAAAATGCAGCGATTCCTTCTGCCAAAACTGACCCCTTATTAGCAGGTAAAGGAGGCAGGCTAGATTCGCCGGCGGCAAAATCTAGGGGCTTACGGTGCAATAGTTTTGCAATGCGTCGATCCTGCGTAGACACTTAGGTTATGGCTTTTTCTCTAAATCGCACGGTAAGCGCACCTCCCCCGGGGCAGGATTTAGCGGTCTTTTCCTCTAAAGAGGACGTGGACGAAGCCATCAATTATTTGAACTCCAAAGATTTCCCGCTGCAGCAACTGTTAGTGCAAGAGCGCGGTCTTACTCGCTCCAATCAAGTAGTCGGGATTGTCACCTGGCCAAAAGCCCTAATTGCTGGGTTTTCTCGCGGCCTAATGATGGGGATTTTCTTCGCTTTGCTGTTTGTGATTTGGAAACCATCCTGGGCGGTTTTTGCGCCTCTAGTGATCGTAGCCTGCGCTGCAGTGACAGCGATCGAGCGCCTTGTTGCCTGGGCGATTCGTTCTTCAGATGCAGGGTACCCGGTTGCTTATGCTTCCTCCCTGACGGGGAAAGAACACGTCTTAATGACCGCAGCCGACTACTATACTGCCCGGCGTCTGCTCTTAGATGATTCCCGCTTCCAAGCGGCGGTAGTGGAACAAGATGCCCCGCCCAGTACTGATAGTGGGCCAACTGAGTTTGGTTCCCGCCCGGATGAGCGTCCTCGTTATGGGGTGCGCCTTAGTCCGCAGGCTCGTAAACAACTGCGGTCGCAACAGGCACAAGCGGCGGAAGCAACAGGCGCCGCTGACTCACCGATTTCTGAGCCTACAGCTCCGCAATCCCCAGAAACCGAAGGACAAGACTTAGCCGAGCAGCCTTCGGAGGGCGAAACCGGGCAGGCTGATCCCGAAAACAGTGAGCTAAACGACGCTCGTTAGCACTGGTAGCGGCCTCGGGGGTATATTTAAGAAAGTTCCGGCGCTGCGACCCTAATCCCCGCCGGTTTTTTCATGCCCGAGTGAACGCTCGGAACGGTAATAAGGAGGCGCGGATGAAGGTTCGCCAGGATTTGCGAAATGTGGCGATCGTTGCCCACGTAGACCACGGAAAAACTACCTTAGTAGACAAAATGCTTTGGGAATCGGGCGCCTTCGGTGACCATGCCAGCGTAGAGAAAACCGGCGAACGGGTAATGGATTCTGGCGATTTGGAGCGGGAAAAAGGGATCACCATCCTGGCGAAAAATACCGCGGTACATTATGCGGGTAAAGCTGCCCAAAATGTGGGAGTCAGCGAAGGAATCACTATTAACGTGATCGATACTCCCGGGCACGCTGATTTTGGTGGGGAAGTCGAACGCGCCCTGTCTATGGTGGATGGGGTAGTGCTGCTAGTAGATGCCGCCGAAGGGCCGCTGCCGCAAACCCGGTTTGTATTGCGCAAGGCGCTCGCTGCGCGCCTGCCGGTAATCGTGGTGATTAATAAAGTTGATCGCCCAGACTCCCGGATAGAAGAAGTAGAAGCCGAAACCGTTGACCTGCTCTTATCCTTGGCGCAAGACCTAGTGGACGAGGGTGAAGAAGTAGATTTGGATTCGCTGCTGGACGTTCCGGTGCTGTATTGCTCGGCAAAAGCCGGCTGCTGTTCCTGGGAAAAACCGCCTCGCGGGGAGCTACCTGGAAGCGACCTCCACGATCTATTTGATGCGATTATTAACCGGATTCCTGGTCCGGAATATGATCCCGATGCTCCCTTGGCCGCGCACGTCACCAACTTGGATTCTTCGCCTTTCCTCGGGCGTCTAGCTCTGCTGCGGATTCACAACGGTACTTTGCGGCATGGTGAACACGTGGGCTGGGCGCGTCATGACGGCTCGATAACCGATGTGAAATTAACTGAATTGCTAGCCACTTTCGGATTGGAACGTAAAAGTGTGGCGGAAGCCCACGCCGGAGATATCGTGGCAGTGGCCGGAATCCCCGAGATTACTATTGGGGAATCGCTAGTGGATCTAGAAGACCCCCGCCCTCTGCCCCTAATTAAAGTGGATGATCCCGCTATCTCCATGACTATCGGTACCAATACTTCTCCGCTGGCAGGCCGGGTTAAAGGACATAAACTCACGGCGCGACAAGTTAAAGATCGTCTGGATCGCGAACTCATCGGGAATGTGTCCTTGAAAGTGCTGCCTACCGAGCGTCCGGACGCCTGGGAGGTGCAAGGACGTGGGGAGTTAGCCTTGGCGATTTTGATTGAGCAGATGCGCCGGGAAGGATTCGAGCTCACCGCCGGTAAACCCCAGGTGGTAACCAAAGAGATTGACGGGAAAACCCATGAACCGATGGAGCAAATGACCATCGATGTCCCCGAAGATTACCTAGGTAAAGTCACCGAGTTAATGGCGGCGCGCAAGGGTAAATTGCAGACCATGTCGAATCACGGCACCGGCTGGGTGCGCCTGATTTTCCGGGTACCGGCGCGCGGTCTGATTTCTTTCCGTTCTAAGTTCCTAACCGAAACTCGCGGCTCGGGGATTGCCTCTTCTATTGCAGATGGTTATGCACCCTGGCAAGGTGCGATTACCCGGCGTCAAAGCGGATCTCTAGTGTCTGATCGCGCTGGAAAATCTACCCCCTACGCGATGATTCAGCTGCAAGAACGGGGAAGTTTCATTATTCAACCCGGCAGCGAGGTCTATGAGGGACAAGTAGTGGCGGAAAATCCGCGCGGGGAGGATATGGATGTCAATATTACCCGGGAAAAGAAGCAAACCAATATGCGTTCTTCTACTGCTGATGCCTTTGAAGGGTTAGTTCCTCCCCGGGTACTGACTTTGGAAGAATCTTTAGAGTTTGCCGCCGAGGACGAATGCGTGGAAGTTACCCCCGAAGAGATCCGGATTCGCAAAGTGGTATTAAGTGCGCAGGATCGTTTCAAAATTGCGTCTCGCCGCCGCCGTCAAGAACGCGGCGAATAGGTGATTTTTAAGGCATTCGGGGTGGCTAGATTTTCGGCGGAGGAGGAACCTGTTTCCCGGTAACCATTTTTTCTGCCGGAACTGTAACCGGGCCTTTGCGGGTCAAAATAGTGACGCTATCAGGGCTTACGGCTAATACTTCCCCCAGGGCGTCATAGAGCCCATCGGCTTCCCGGCGACGCAGCACCACCCTTTCACCCACTTTCCAAGACAGCCAAGGTAGCCGCGGCGGCGGTTTCTGATTGCCCACAAACTTCATAGTGAGATACTAGCAATATCAAGACCAAGGAGAATCTATGACTTACGTGATTGCGCAACCTTGCGTAGATGTTAAGGATCGAGCCTGCGTCGATGAATGCCCTGTAGATTGTATTTACGAGGGCAAACGCACGCTCTATATTCACCCAGAAGAATGCGTGGACTGCGGAGCCTGCGAACCGGTCTGCCCCACAGAAGCTATCTTCTACGAAGATGACCTACCTGAAGAATGGTCCGACTACTACCGCGCCAACACCGATTTCTTTGAGCTTAAAGGCTTGGGGTCTCCTGGCGGAGCCTCCAGTGTGGGCGCCACCGGCTACGACGATCCTATGATTGAGAAACTACCTGCCCGCGAGGAATAATCTTCAGGGTTTAGGGCGGGTTGCCGGTTTTTGTCTGTGGACGCGTCTGCTTTAGGTAAAGCGGCTGTCATAGGGTGAAAGCATGAAAAACAGTGATTTGCCGCGTTCGCTAGGACTACCAGTTTTTCCCTGGGATTTGCTGACCCCCTACCGGGAAACTGCGGCAGCTTACCCGGAGGGAGCCATAGATTTATCTATCGGTACCCCGATTGATGCTTGTCCCGATAGCGCGCAAGCAGCTCTCCAGGCGGGAGCGAATAGTCCTGGTTATCCTGCAGTTGCCGGCACTATCCAGCTGCGCCGTGCCATTGTCAGCTGGGCTCGTAGGCGCGGAATTACCTGCCTAAATGAGGACTCTTGTTTGCCGACGGTCGGATCGAAGGAACTGATCGCCTCGCTAGGTTGGCAATTGGGGATAGGTAGGGGAGATAAGGTCTTGTTCCCCGAAGTGGCTTATCCTACCTATGATATTTGCGCCCGGCTGGCTGGTGCCCAAGGGGTTGCGGTTTCCAATGATATTTCCACCTGGCCACGTGATGCCGCATTGGTGTGGCTAAACACTCCCGCGAATCCTACCGGGTGGGTCGCAAGTAAGGAATGGCTCCGGGAAGTCGTTTCTTGGGCACGGGAAGTTGGCGCCGTGGTAGCCAGCGATGAGTGCTATAGCGAATTGACGTATCGAGGAGAAGGGCCGGCGCCCTCGCTGCTGCAAGAGGACGTGTGCGGGGACGATCCCGATAATCTGCTCTTGGTATATTCGGTGTCGAAAGAATCAAATTTGGCCGGTTACCGGGCGGCTTTTGTGGCAGGGGATCAGGCTTTGATTTCAGCGCTGCTGGCGGTACGCAAGCACTGTGGACAGATAATGCCGGCTCCGGTACAGAGCGCGTTAACACACGTGCTCTCGGAGCGTTCCCAGGTTAAGACGCAGGTGCAGAGGTACGAGCGGCGACGCAGAATCTTGGCGGCTGCGCTGGAAAACGCGGGTTTTAAAGTTGCTGCGGAATGCGAGGCGGGGCTTTATCTGTGGGTTTTTGATCCCGCCGATAATGCTGATGAGGCTGCGCAGTCGGTGACGCCCGGCAGGGGAGCTGATTGGCGTTTGTTAGATCGTATGGCGCGCCTTGGGCTGATAGTAGCCCCGGAAAGTTTCTATAACTCTCGGCCGGGGTGCCATGTGCGAATCGCGCTCTGTGTTAGCGATCAAGAAATTGAAGAGGCCGCTAAACGTTTGGTGAAATTTGCCTAAAAATGGTAAAATCTTTAAGAAAACGTTGTATTTTTCAGGGTATTAAGTCCTATATGGTGAGAGTGGGAAGGCAATAAGTCTCTCTTTCAGGGAAGGTTGTTAAAATGGCTGAAAATCTAAATAACACCCCAAAATCCAATGAATTCGGCCGGCTACCGGGAGTATTAGAAGTCGATGGTAAAACCATTGAATTTCCACCCGTGCAAGCAACCTGCGGTGATCAAGGCATTGATGTTTCCCAGCTGCGTAATCAAACCGGATTGGTAGCGCTTGATCCCGGTTTTTCTACCACGGCGTCCTGCACCTCAAAAGTTACCTTTATTGATGGCGGGAAGGGGATCTTGCGTTACCGGGGCTATCCGATAGATCAGTTGGCGCATCACTCCAGTTTCTTAGAAGTTGCCTATTTGCTGATCCGGGGAGAGCTACCCACGCCCTCGCAACTAGATGACTTCGTACGCCAGGTAAAACGGCAGCGCCTCCTGCATGAAGATTTTCGGGCATTCTTTACCGCTTTCCCCTCCGATGGACACCCGATGGCGATTTTGCAGGGTGGTATCGCCGGGATGGCTACCTATTACGAAGAAACTTTCGCGGATGTACATGATCCGGAGCTACAAGATATTCAGGCTGTGCAGTTGCTGGCGAAAGTACCGACCATGATTTCCTATATCGCTAAGCGGGCTGCAGGTCTACCGCTGCTGTACCCCGATAATGAGCGTTCCTATGTAGAGGACTTTATTCGTTTAACCTTTGGATTGCCCTACCAGTCCTACGATATAGATCCCGCGATTATCCGGGCACTAGAGGTGCTCTTTATTTTGCATGCCGATCACGAGCAAAACTGTTCTACGTCTACGGTACGGTTGGTCGGTTCCTCCAATGCCAATATGTATGCCTCGGTTGCTGCCGGGGTGGGAGCATTGTCTGGCCCGCTGCATGGCGGGGCAAACGAGGCGGTATTGCGGATGCTGATCAATATTCGTGACAACCACCTTTCTATCCCAGAATTCGTGGAAAAAGTTAAGAACAAGGAAAAGGGTGTAAAGCTGATGGGCTTTGGCCACCGCGTCTATAAAAATTATGATCCGCGGGCGGCAATCGTGCGGGAACAGGCACATAAGGTTCTGGATCGGATGGGCAAAAACAATGACCTCTTTGATCTGGCTATGGAGCTGGAAGAAGTCGCCCTCTCAGATGATTACTTTATTGAACGCAAACTCTATCCCAACGTTGACTTCTATACCGGCCTGATTTATTCCGCAATGGGCTTCCCCACCAAGATGTTTACCCCGCTATTCGCACTCGGGAGGCTACCAGGTTGGATTTCTCAATATATTGAAATGCTGCATGATCCCATGACCCGTATCGGGCGTCCTCGCCAGGTATACCAGGGGGAGCCGCAGCGTGACTACGTGCCCTTGCGGATGCGGGAAGTAAAATAGCTTCCCTGATTAAAAGCCAGTAGGCGGGTGAGGTCGCGGGCGCGGCCTCACCCGTTTTACCCGTCATCGCTATGCTAGGTTAGGGACAGGATTTTTAGGGTAGGAGGATTAATGGCAGAGAACACTACATCGCTATCTGCAAACGAATTGGCGTTTAACTCCGATCCGCTGTCTCCGTCACCGGCGATGCGTTCCGGACAGCTTCCGCGACTAGCTAGCCTGGAACTTATTATATTTTCACTGGTAGGTTTAGTGGCTTCCTGGCAGTTGTGGCGCACCGAAGTTATTCACCGCTCCCAGCCAGACCGCGGACTAGGTTGTTCGATAAATAATGTGGTGGATTGTCGCGGAGCTATGGAGTCTGCGACCGGTCATCTGCTTTTCGGAATCCCTAATTCAATTTTCGGGATAATAGCGTTTGCAGTGCTCAATGTGGCGGGAATCTACCTGCTATGCGGGGGACGAGTGCCGAAATGGGGACTTTCGATTTTCGTTTTAGGAACCAGCGCTGGCCTGGGAGCGGTACTTTTCTTCCTGGCGACCTCGGTATTTCAGTTGCGTTCCCTATGTCCCTATTGCTTCTTAACCTGGGTGGCAACTATTTTCCTCGCCTGGCTGTCCTATGCGCTCTGGGTGCGGACAACGGCTAGCCCCACCCGCCCGCTTAACGGGGCACGCCGCCTTGTAGTGGGTTATTGGTGGTTGGGTGCTCTGCTGAGCGTGGCGATAGTTGTTACGGTACTATTCGCGGCGTTTGGTCTGCAGATTTTTCGTCTCTAACCTAAGGTGTAAACGATGGACAGGAAATCTATGGACGAGCAAACAGAGGACGAGGCGGTAACCTCGCGGGTAGTGCAGGACTATTTAAAGCGTCTGATAGGGGCTACCGAATGGGGAGGGAGCTCTCTGTCAGTATCGGGATTAGCACAAAGAATGGGGGTGGCGCCCTCTACCGCCTCGGAAAATGTGCGCCGTTTAGACAAGTTAGGGCTGATCAGCCACGTTCCCTACCGGGGGATTACCCTTACTGAAAAAGGTGAAAAAATAGCTTTAAAAATGGTGCGAAAGCATCGTATCCTCGAGACTTATCTACACCAGAAACTGGGATATCCCTGGGATCAAGTCCATGCGGAAGCAGAAGAACTAGAACATGCTGCCTCTGATAAGTTAATTGCGGCAATGGAGAGGGCGCTGGGCAACCCCCGGGTTGATCCCCACGGAGATCCTATTCCCACCAGTGATGGGCAGCTACCGCGAGTTTCCACGCTGCCACTAGTGCAGGCTCCCTTAAATACCCCGGCAACAGTAGCCCGCATTAAAGATAACCAGGCCGAATTGTTGCGTTTCTTAGAATCGGTAGGGATAGTTCCCGGTTGCCAGTTATTACTCTTAGAGAACATTCCGGAAGCTGGAATTATGCGTCTAAAGGTAGATGGACACGAAGTCACCTTGGGTAAACCGGCGGTAGCGGCAATTTGGGTAACTTCCTAAGCGGCCACGCAGTAAGGTATTCGCAAGCAAACTAGTTGCCGATAATTTTTAAGGTAGAGCCTTTATCTTTAGCGGCAATAACCTGAATTTGATCCGCAATTTCACCGCGTAAGGTATCTACGTGACTAATTAATCCCACGGTTCGCCCGGAGGTAGAAGTATTTTTTAGTGCCTCCATTACCAGTTCCCGTTTACTGGTATCCAAAGTGCCAAATCCTTCATCAATAAACATAGAAGAAATTTCGATTCCCCCAGCTTCCGCAGTTACTACTTCCGATAGACCCAGGGCTAAAGAGAGGGAACAGTAAAACAACTCTCCGCCCGATAACGCTGAAATCTCGCGTGCTTTATCGGAAGAGTTATCGGTGACTGCCAGGGATAATGCCTGGTTACGCCGACGGGAAGATTCGGAGTCGCTACGGGAAAGCTGATAGCGACCTCCCGAAATTTTTCCTAAATGCGGATTGGCGGCGTTTAAAACTTCCTCAAAACGATCCAAGAGTACCCAGGTGGCTAAGGGGGCGCGCACCGCGGATCCTTCCTCTCCTCTAGCTAGATTTGCGAGGGCGATTAAGGGGGCAGAATCTTTAATAGATTCCAAATATCGGGCGGCAGCGGTTTGCAAGTCACTTATTGCGCTCGCTACCGTTTTTAATTGCTCTGTAACTTTCGCTAGTTCTGCCTGCTTATTTTGGAAAATTTCTGCCTGGGCGGTGGCTTTTTCCGTTAGGGCTTCTAAATCTGGCAGTACAAAGTCGGGGTCTGTCAGCTTTTGAATCCGGTCAGTCTTCAGCTTTACCTGGTTGGCCTGAAATGACTGATCCCAGGCGTGTACGGCAGTTTTTAGTTCTTGGAATTTATCTGCTTCCAACAGGGCGGCTTGCGCCGCCAGAGCATCTGGGAAATGCGCTTGGAGTAAAGATTTTTCTAGATGTTCTTGCGCATGGGACAAATTGCTTAGAGCTTCCCGGGTGTTTCTGAGATTCTTTATCAGTGAAGCCAGTTTGTTTTGGTCTTCACTAAGGCTGCGTTGCCGCGTCAAAAGGTTGCTAGATTGCCCGGAAGCAGCAACCTCGGCGGTAATTTCCCGAATCTGTCCCAACGCGTTGGCGAGTTTATTCTTTTCGAGGTTCGCGGAATTAACTGAGGCTCGTACCAAATCCCGATACTGCTGAGCCTGTTTTTCTAGCTGCGCTAGCTGCTGGTGCACAGCCTTTAGCGCTTTCGCTTGCTCCTGCAGGTAGGCCACCCGGGTGTCAATCACCTGTGCGTTTCCGGGCCAGTTTTGCCGTAGCCACCGGATACCAACCCGCAAACGGTCGCGCTCTTTTCTTAGCTGTTGGTGTTTTTCTCTTAAAGTGGTCTCTGCGCTAGTGAACTGGTCTTTTAGCCTGGTTAGCTCGGTGAGGGAGCGCTCCTGATTCGCGTCGCCGTGGGCGGGATCCGGATGCGAGGAAGAGCCACAAACCGGGCAAGGGCGCCCCGCTTCCAAGCGAGAGGCTAAAAGAATCGCCGAATCCACAAAAAAATCGCGCTCGTATTGGGTAGCGGCTGCGCGCGCCCTTGCTACCTTTTTACTGAAAGCCGGAAGTTTACCCACCTCATTCTGAAAGCGTTTGAAATCCTGCAAAAAATGCTGGCGTTCCCCCTCGTACTGCCGTAACTGCAGCTGTTTTTGCCGGGCATCCTCAAAACCGAGTTGTTCTTTTTCTAGACGTAGCTGCCGGACTCTTAGCGTCTGCATTTGGGGTGCTAACAGCGTGAACTCTTTAGCCGCCTGGGCGGCAGCCTGGGAATGTTCTACATACCTTTTCCGAGCGTTTTTAGCCGTAGCTTCTAAAGACTCAAGTTTTTTCTGCCGCTCAATCAACGGTGCTAACACTCCCAGGTCTTTAGAATTCTTTTCGTGCTGTTTGGTTACCCTTTCTTCGAGCTCGCTTAGGGAAGTTTCCGAGGTCGGTAGCGGGCGAGTATCAAAAGGCGCGGGGGAAGTCTGCAACGCTGCTAGCAGTTGCGTCTGCGCGGTAGCTAAGTTTTCTTGATAGCGTTGCGTTTCCCTGATTTCGGCAGCGACTAGTCTTGCACGTTCGTGAAGTGCGATTTGTTTTCGATTGGTTTCCACGCCCTCCTGGCGTGCTTGGAGCTGTTTTTCTTCCGCTAATAGGCGGGTCAGTTCCTGGAAATCCTCCTGGAGAGTTTTTGCTGCTTCTTTCTTTTCCAAGGCGGCCTGGTACTGGGCGCCAGCGGTTTTTACCCGTTGACTATGGGTGCTTAGCCATTGTCGAGAGTGCACGGCTGGCAACAGGTAGTAAGGCTCCCAAGATTTGATTAAATCCTCATCTAAAACTGCGGGTAAAGCTCTAAGGGTGGCGTGCAAAGTTTCCAACTCGCTGCGGGAACTACCCACCGACTGCGCCAATTTGTTCCAGGTATCAACGAAAATCTCTAGCTTGTTAACAATAGTTGTCGAGCCTGCTTGGGCACTAGTTTGCGCTTGTCGGGCACGCTCCGTAAATTCTTTTTGCATCCGCTCAAAGATCTGGGTACCAAAAATTTGTTGCAAAATCTCTTGTCTCTCATCGGAAGATGCCCGTAGGAAACGCGAAAAAGCCCCCTGGGGTAAAATCACGGTCTGCAAAAACTGGGATTTAGTTAGCGGCAGGATTCGGGTAGCTAACTCCTCATTAACGGTTCGCGGTTGCGAGGCAATCGCGTCGCCTGGATCGGCGTCCTCCCTGCTTAGGCGCCACAGACTCGCCTGGGCTGGCTGCGAAGTAGTCCCCGATCCGCGTTGTTTAGGTCGCTCATATTTGGGGGTGCGCCAAATCCGGTACAGCTGTCCGCGAGCCTCAAAATCTAGCTGCACCCAACTGATTTGGTCGTCACCAGCGTAATCGGAGCGTAGCCGGCTTTTTGAGGAGTTAGATTCCAAGGCCACATCACTATAGAGGGCGAAAACAATGGCATCCAGAATGGTAGATTTTCCCGAACCAGTGGGGCCGTGAATCAAGAACAGCCCCGAGCCGGTACCCAGTTTGGTGAAATCAATAGTTTCTTTGCCGCCAAAAGAGCCCACGGCCTCGAAGCTAAGCTTTAAAATTCGCACTTAATTCTCCTCCCGCGCCTGCTCATAAATCTCTTCTACCAGTTCATTTTCGCTTTCGCTTAGCTCTTTTCCGCCGCGCACTTGCTTAAAGAAATCTTTGGCGAGCGCCGCGGGTCGATAGCGATTAGCTCGTAAGGAGCGGTGCTGCTCCTCTAAATTCGCCGGGGAAGTTTCATGCAAAATGGCCAAAGCTTTCGGGAAACGTCGTTTTAATTTGGTGACCAGATGCGCTGGTCGCTGCGGGTCAGTCACCGTGATTTCGAGCCAGTAGCGAGTGAACTCTTCATAACGGGAGCTAGTTAGCAGGTTTGCAAAAGAGTCTTTGATACGTCCTACTGGCCGGAACACCGGGGTGGGAACTAGCTGGGGATCTAAATCTTGGGCGGCCGTATCTAAGAGCACCACCGATTTTGGCGTGTGGCATTCCGAAAAAGAGAAAGTAATCGGTGATCCGCTGTAGCGCCCCGCAGACCGGACGGTATGCAGATTTTGCGGCACATGTAAATGTCCCAATGCCAAATAGTCGGGGGCCGGCATCTCTGAAATTGATTCGGGATCGGTTTCCCCATAGTTTTCAAAGACCTGCAGGGGAACCGATTGCACAGTCCCGACGGTGATGTCCCGTTCGCTGTCACTAGCCTCGCCACCTACGGCAAAAGCGTGGGCCATAACCATAGTGCGGTCAACGCGAGGAAGGCGGAGTTGCGCTTTGCCCACTCGGCGCATGGCCGCCGCTACTACTGCTTCGTGTGAACGCGGCAGGCGGGGAAGGGATTCTTCTCCGTCACCACCTGCTGCTTCTTCTTTTTCCGCAGGTAGATATCCATCATAAAGACTGGTGCGTACCATATCGGGGTTGAGATAGGGGATGCCCCAAACCCGCAGGGTTTCAGCGGCGGCATTGATTTCCACCGGGCGGGTAATATCGGCTAAAGCGGTACGCAAATATAGGTTGCCCCGTACATAGGGAGCTAAAAAGCCCAGTCTTTCCGCAGAATCATGGTTTCCGGGAGTTAAAATTACTGCGGTTAGTTCGGTCAGTTCCGCCAATGCCCCGGAAACAATCTCTAAAGATTCCAGGGAGGGAATCGCGCGATCAAAAATATCCCCAGATACCATCACGGCCTGCACGTGCTCCTCACGCACCAGCTGAGTGAGGAAAGAAAAAAATTGGCGATGCGCCGCAGCTAAATCTTCCCCATAAAGAGTGCGACCCACATGCCAATCGGAGGTGTGGACTAACTTCATACCATCGATTTTACTTATTTACCGGCTAGGCACCGGGGATGTCAGGTGCGATATGTTTGAGCTAGTAAGACTTCCAGGAGGCAAACCGATGGAACCAGGCTCACTGTTTTCCCCGGGGCGACCGGCACTAATTGTTCCGCTGACCGGTACAAATCAAGTCGAACTGCGGGGGCAGATTTCCCGAATTCCCCAGGCAGCCGATCTGGTCGAGTGGCGATTGGATCTGCTCCGTGAATACCACAACCCCGCCTACTTGCGGGAAATTGTGGAGGCCGTGGCTCCGGTTATCAAACTCCCGTGGCTAGCTACCTGCCGCAGCAAACATCAGGGGGGAGGCTCGCAGATGGTGCCTACCCACCAGTTTGAAACTATGAAGATGCTGGTAAAGGCGGGAGCCAGCGCCCTCGATATTGAGGATGATTTTTCTTTGGCAACTGAGGCTTTAGCTTATGCTCATGACCTGGGGGTAGTGAGTGTGCTTTCTCGGCATTATTTTGCGGCCGCAGAAGCCGAAAAGATGGATCGCGAAAGCATCTATAACTGGTTAGCCGCCGCCCATGAACGCGGGGCGCAGGTGGCAAAACTGGCTCTTACCATCACCAGCACGCAGCATCTGCTAGCCGTTTTTACCGCCATGGAAAACTATTACCGGGACACTGCTGGTAAGCGCCCATTTCTCGTTGCAGGTATGGGGCCACTTGGTACCGCCAGTCGTCTGGTAGGGGGAGTATTCGGTAACTGTGCAACTTTCGCGGTGCTCCCAGGAGCGGAACCCAGCGCCCCGGGACAAGTAACAGCCGCTTTGCAAGCAGAAGTTCTATCCGCTCTCGGAAAGGAAGAATCATAATATGAGGAATATTGGTGAGGACGTAGGCCTGCTACTAGAAATCGCAGACCAGGTAGATCAGTACACGCTAACGCATTTTACCCAGCGTGACTACCAGGTGTATGAAAAAGCTGATCTAACCCCAGTATCTGATATTGATCGCGGTGCCGAACAGATGATTCGGCAGGCGTTAGCGGATGCCCGCCCTGATGACCTGATTTATGGGGAAGAATACGGGGGGAGCGCCGCCGAAGCTACCCAAGCTCGCTGGATTATTGATCCCATTGACGGCACCAAAAATTTTGTGCGGGGAGTACCCGTCTGGGCAACCCTAATCGGTTTGGAACTGGATGGAGAAATGGTGGCTTCGGTAGTTAGCGCTCCGGCTTTGGCACGGCGCTGGTGGGCAGGTCGCGGCTTAGGGTCTTGGCGTGCTTTTAATGGGGGAGAGCCGCAAGCTAACCAGGTTTCTAAGATCAGCGAACTCAAAGATGCTTCCCTTAGTTACTCGTCTTTGATCGGTTGGGAAGAACGAGGAAAATTGCCTGCCTTTTTGGAGCTGACCCGAAAAGTATGGCGCACCCGCGCCTATGGGGATTTTTATTCCTATATGTTGGTGGCTGAGGGCGTGGTTGACGTCGCGGCCGAACCAGAACTAGAAATCTATGATATGGCAGCGTTAGTGCCCATCGTAGAGGAAGCTGGAGGGCGTTTTACCTCGCTGGAAGGGAAAAAAGGGTGTGTTGGTCGCAACGCTTTGGCGACTAACTCGCACTTACACCAACGTATTTTGGCTATGTTGGGAGGCAAGTAGACGCCGGAAGGATTCTACCCGCCGCTCTTGGGCGGGATCGGTTTCTTCTAAGCTGCTCAGCTGGCATCCCGGTGAAGACTGCAAATGAGGACACAGTTTCGGACAGCGAGTGGCCACCTCCGCTAGATCGGGGAAAGCGGCCAACAGGTCCTCCTCGCTAATATGAGCTAACCCGAAAGAGCGAATCCCCGGCGTGTCAATCAACCAGCCATCCTGGTAGGGGAGTGCCATTACCGAAGTGGAGGTGTGGCGCCCACGCCCAGTCACTTGGTTAACGTGCCCGGTAGAGCGGGCAGCGTCGGGAATCAAGGTATTCATAAGTGAGGATTTACCTACCCCCGAGTGGCCCACCAGTACGCTGACCCGCCCAGCCAATAGCTCGGCTACCTCATCGAGTCCTTCTCCGCTTTCTATACTGGTTACCACGCTGGGCACCTGCAAGGGTCGGAAAAGTTCTAGCAGCGGCTCTGGTGAGGTCAGATCGGATTTAGTAACCAGTAGTAACGGCTCGATTCCCGCGCAGTAAGCGGCAACTAATAGCCGATCAATCATTCCTGGACGGGGCAAAGGGTCGGCACAGGCGGTAACAATTGCCATTTGATTAGCGTTTGCCACCATGGGCTTTTCTTTCGCCCCGGGACTGTCTTCCGCGGAGCGGGTTAGTTCGGTTTGCCGGGGTAAAACTTCCACAATCCGCGCTAGGGAACCACTTTTCCCACTTAAATCCCCGGTGACCCGTACCTGATCGCCGACTACGATACCGTGCCTGCCTAGGGCTCGGGCTTTTACCCCCACCAATTTGGTGTCTCCCATTTGCACGTGGATCCGACCACGATCTACCGCGAACACAAAAGCAGTGGGACTAGCAGAATAATCTACCTGTTTTTTCGAGCGGCGCGGTTTCGAGCGGGCGGGACGAACTCTAACCCTGGGATCGTCGGTGCCAATATCACGCCGAGCCATTAGCACCAGCCAACATGGTTTCCCAAGTCGCAGTAAAATCCGGAAAAGTTTTAGCTACGCACTTAATATCTGCAATCCGCACCCCGGGAACCTGCAAACCGATCAGGGCAGCAAACATCGCCATCCGATGATCAGCGTAGGTTTGCACTAAATCGCCGTGTAATGGTGACGGAGAAATCCGGAGAGTAGTTTCGCTGGCTTTAGCTTTACCACCCAGGCGTTTAATTTCCGTTTCGAGGGCGGTTAAGCGGTCAGTCTCGTGTCCGCGCAGATGCCCGATCCCGGTAAGTTTTGAAGGCTCCACTGCCAAGGTACACAAGGCAGCCAAGGTGGGAGTTAATTCGCCGATGGCTTCCAAGTCACATTGGGTGCCGCCAATTACCCCATTGCCTTGACAAACCAAGCTGCCTTCGGGAGAGCGATAAATCCGTGCCCCCATAGGAGTCAGTAGTTGCCGCCAAGCATCCCCAGCTTGGAAAGTCTTAGCGGGCCAATGGGGGATACTAACTTGTCCGCCGCAAATCATGGCTGCGGCCAGGAACGGTCCCGCATTAGTTAAATCGGGTTCGATATGGCGCTCGCCGCCCCGTAGGCACGCAGGCCGACAGCGCCACAGATGCCGAATCTGGCGAGTATTCCAATCTCCGGTTTCTCCACCCAGATTTTCGATTTGTCCGCCACAGGCGTTTACTTCCGCTACTGTCATTTCTACGTGACGGATAGAAGGTAAAACCGAGTCGACTTCTATCTGGAGTTCAAAGGGGAGCGCTGGTGAGATTAGCAGCAAGGCAGAAACAAATTGAGAGGAGGAAGAAGCATCTACCTGTAGCTGCTGCAGTTGCTCACTGGCGTTAAGCTGACCGCTAATAGTGAAAGGTAAATGTCCCGGCTTTGGCATATCGCTAAACTGGGCGCCCAGCTTAGTTAAAGCATCTAGCAGACCTTTCATGGGACGGGCACCGGCAGCTTCATCCCCTTGGAAACGTACCGGCCGGCCACTAAGTAGCGCCACTGGAGTTAAGAACCGCATAACCGTCCCTGCCAGACCGCACTCAATAATCCCGGTTTGGGGAGTCAGCTTAGCAGGGGGAGTGATTAGAAGTCCTCCCGCTTGCTCATCTACCTGGGCTCCAAATTCTTGGATACCGGCAATCATCAACTCGGTATCCCGGCAACGCAAAGGGTTGGTTAGTAAAGTTGGTTCTTCCGCTAGTAGCGCTAATACCAGGGCGCGGGCAGTTAAAGATTTAGAGGGCGGAAGCGAGATTACCGCATTTAGTGGGGTGCTTTTGACGGGGGCATTCCAGACACTCAAAGTTTAGTCCTGCCTCGCGGGGAAAATTTCGGAGGTTAAACCAGCATGGAGCGCTAGCCCCTGGGCAATTCTCAAGGCATCAACCTTTCCTGGCTGCCAGCCATTGACAATGGTTGCTGCTCCGTTGGCTAGCACTAAAGCACTGGTAGCTAGGGGAGAACGGCGGGTAGTAGCCATCCGCAAGGCCAAGACGGATACCGCCACTCCGCAAACTTTAGCAATAGTTTTCACATCGCTTTTAGTCAGCGGAGGAAAGCCATTCTTTTCCATTAGCTCTAGGTGATGTTGGGCTAAACGCGCATGCTTATCACTGTTACGTACCGCGTCGATCCCCTCAATAATTAAAGGTGCCGCTATTAGCGCGCGAGAAAGTACATACCTATTAGCCATGTTTCTATTGTTACCTAAGCTGCTGGCTATTTCTAGCTTCTGGGAGTTTAATTACCCAAACTGAGAATCTGAAAACCAAGCTAGAATGGAGTTAATGGAAACTGAAATCCTAGAGACGAACCGGGCAGGCACGGCTGAGTTACCTAAAAAGGTAGACTCTGAGCGCGGACAGCTGCTCGCGGGCGAAAACGGGGAGGAAGCTCTGCCGGCTGCCTTAGCTGCCGGCGATAATAACGTGCCCCTGTCAGAACGTTTCAGTAAGGAAGCCCTGCCGCTGCTAGATCAACTTTATGCAGGAGCACTACGGCTTACTCGCAAACCTGCCGATGCAGAGGACTTGGTACAAGATACCTATATGCAGGCATTCCGTAAGTTTCACCAGTACCAACCAGGTACTAATTTAAAAGCCTGGATGTACCGGATCATGACTAATACCTTTTTAAATCAGTACCGTTTAAAGACCCGCCGTCCGCAAGAGCAAGGATCAGGAGAAATTACTGATCAAGAGCAGGTAGCGCACTCACTGCATCAGGGAGAGGGGATGCCATCTGCCGAGACTACCGCTTTGGAACGACTTCCCAATGAAACCATCCAAGCGGCCTTTGACAAGCTCTCAGATGAGCATCGGGCGGTAGTCTACCTGGCGGATGTGGAACAGTTCAGCTATAAGGAAATATCGCAGATTCTGGGGATTCCTCTGGGTACAGTGATGTCTAGGCTTCATCGAGGACGCAGCCAGCTTAGAGATGAACTGTCAGAATATGCCCGCGAGTACGGAATCGGGGTGAAGTAATGAACGAGCAGCCATGTGGGCGTGATCCCTTTAGACATGCTACGGAAGAGTCCCGGGAGCTTAGTGAGGAAGAGGCACGCCATATTGCCGAATGTCCTTGTTGTCGGAAAATCCTAGAGGGCGAAGCTGCCGGCATCTCCTTGTCTTTGCGGCGCTGCCTGTGTCACGGAACTGTGGCTCCTTCGACCTTACGGACTCGGATTGTGCAGTCTCTGGCGTTATATATGCAAACGGAGGGGCTGCAGATTGCATATGAAGAACAACGCTATCAAGAAGACCAGACCTGAGATTGCCGAAAATCGTGGATGCTTAGGTGGATAATTTTTCCGCCAGCATCGTCAGTTTTCGAAAACGTGGGATTATGTGTAAAACTAGGGACGTTGTTTATTTATTGGGAAGGTGTAAAAGATGTCTAAACGTGGACGTAAACGCAAAAGCCGCCGTACCAGTGCCGCCAATCACGGCAAACGGCCTAACTGCTAAGAACTTTAGCTACCGCTAAATCATCGCGGTAAAAGTTTGGAGGGTGGTGACTTTTCGTCACCACCCTCCAAACTTTTACGGTATCGAACTAGGCGAAAGCCTTCTCCATTAACTCGGCGTTCTCCTCTTTATGCAACTTGGAATTACCAGCTGCCGGTGAGGCGGCTTCGGGTCGGGAAGCTACCTGCAGCGTCTTGCCGATGGCTCCCGGAAGATGCAAAGCCATAAATGGCCAGGGACCCTGGTTTTCGGGTTCATCCTGCACCCAGGTGAGCGGCAGATCTCCCCAGGTGTTCAGAACTTCCTGTAGCTCAGTTGCCGGGAGCGGATATAGCTGCTCTAGGCGAACGATCGCGGTATCGAAACGTTCCCGCTTAGCGCGCTCTTTCACCAAGTCATAGTAGACTCGGCCGCTACACAGCAATACCCGGGACGGCTGGCTTACCCGCTCGTCTACTTCCCCGATAACCGGCTTAAACTCCCCGGAAATGAAATCTTCGACCGGGGAAGCTGCCGCTGCTAAACGCAACAATTGCTTCGGCTCAAAAGCAATCAAAGGTTTCCGTGGCCGCTTATAGGCTTGCGAGCGCAGCATATGGAAGTTATTAGCCGGATTTGAGGGTTGACATACCCACATATTTTCTTGGGCGCACAGTTGCAGGTAACGCTCTATGCGAGCCGAAGAGTGGTCGGGGCCTTGCCCCTCATAACCGTGCGGCAATAGCATTACCACTCCCGAACGTTCATTCCACTTTTGGAAGGAAGAGGAAACAAACTCGTCGGTAACCGCTTGACCACAGTTGGCGAAGTCCCCGAACTGGGCTTCCCACAACACCAAGGTTTCCGGAGACTCCACCGAATAGCCGTACTCGAAAGCTAACGGAGCATACTCGGAAAGGGGAGAGTTGAATGCCTGGAAGGTGGCTTGATTCTCTGTTAAGAAGTTCAGTGGCGTCCATTCGCGCCCATTCTCATAGTCGTGAATTACCGCGTGACGATGGGAGAAAGTACCGCGACGCGAATCTTGCCCGCCGAGACGAACATTGGTGCCTTCCATTACCAGGGAACCATAGGCCAACATTTCACCCATGCCCCAATCAATCTTGCCTTCCCGGGACATGACCTCCCGCTTTTGCAATACCTTCATAATCTTGGGGTGGGGGGTGAAATGCTCTGGCACCCGTACCTGGGATTGGCCGATGCGTTCTACCTCTTCACGAGTGATAGCCGAAGTCCAGCCGATCATCATCCCCTGTCCGGGCTGTTGCGAGGTAGGCATCACCCAGCGGGTGTCCCCGCCCGGATTGGTAGTGTCGTCATGTTCTGCGGCGTCGAATTCTTTCTTTTCCCGGGTTTCCTGGAAAATCTTGTTCAGGTCATCGTGGTATTCCTGCAAAGCCTCTTGGGCTTTTTCTTCGCTTAAATCTCCGCGCCCAATCAAGTTGCGGGTATAAACCTCGCGCGTGGTGGGCAGGCTATCGATTAAGGAATAAAGCACCGGCTGGGTCATGGAGGGGTCATCGCCCTCATTATGTCCGCGCCGACGGTAACAGACCATATCGATGATTACGTCTTTATGGAACTCTTGCCTAAAGTCAAAGGCTAGTTTGGCGGCCTTCACCACGTCTTGTGGGAAATCTCCGTTAACGTGGAAAATCGGAACCTGCAAACCTTTAGCTAAGTCGGTGCAGTAGCGAGTAGAACGCCCCGAGGTAGGCCCGGTAGTAAATCCGATCTGGTTATTTACAATAATGTGCACGGTGCCGCCAGTACGGTAACCGCGCAACTGGGACATGTTCAGGGTTTCTTGGACTACGCCCTCGCCAATGAAGGCGGCATCACCGTGGATAAGAATCGGCATAACCTGGATTTCCGCTTCTTTTCCGCCTCCTAAACGATCCTGCTTAGCGCGAGTGATACCTTCGGTAACTCCATTAGCGGCTTCCAAGTGCGAGGGGTTCGCGGTTAGGGACACCAGCACCCCTTCGCCCTCGTCAGCAGAATAAATCCCCTCTGTTCCCAGGTGGTATTTCACGTCCCCAGACCCCTGGGTCGAGTTCGGATCCAGGTAGCCCTCGAATTCGGAGAAAATCTGGCCATAGGATTTCCCCGCCACATTTGAGAGCACATTTAAACGTCCGCGGTGAGCCATCCCGATAGTGATTTCTTTTACTCCAGTCCGCGAAGCACTGGAAAGCATTTTGTCTAGCAGAGGGATCAGGGATTCAGCGCCCTCTAGCGAGAAGCGTTTTTGTCCCACGTATTTAGTTTGTAGGAAAGTCTCAAAAGCTTCGGCATGGTTGAGCGTGCTGAGCACGTGCATCTGCTCATCTTTCGAAAGCTTCTTTGAGGGTTTTTCAATGCGGTTTTGTACCCAGCGGCGCTGTACGGGATCTTGAATATGCATATATTCAATCCCGATTGCCTGAGTATAGGTGGCACGCAGCTGTTCTAAAAGATCCCGCAAGTTCATAGTGTCGCGGCCAGCAAACCCCCCGGTGGGGAAGACGCGATCCAAATCCCACACGCTCAGTCCATAAGATCCGATAGATAGGTCCGGGTGGCGACGCAGAATCTGCTGTAGCGGATCCGTATTGGCGGCCAGGTGGCCGCGGGATCGGTAAGCATGAATCAGTTCCGCGATCCGGGCAGGTTTACCTTTCTCAGTTACCACGTCATAGCTGAAATCTCGTTCCCATTGATAGGGCTCGTGAGCTACCCCTAAAGTGGAGAACACGCGCTCAAAGAAGCCGTCATGGCCGGTAAGTTTCTGTTCAATAATCCGCAGGAACTCTCCGGAACCGGCACCTTGAATCACGCGGTGATCATAGGTGGAAGTCATGGTCATGATTTGTCCGATACCGGCATTTGCCAGTTGCGAGGGAGAGGCTCCTGCCCATTCGGCCGGGAACGAGGTGGCGCCCACTCCAATAATTGCCCCTTGACCAGTCATTAACCGGGGAACCGATTGTTTTGTTCCCAAGGTTCCGGGATTGGTTAAAGTAACGGTTCCTCCCGCAAAATCAGCAGGTTTTAGAGAACCGGCACGCGCCCTCTTCACTAGATCCTCGTACGCGTCAATGAATTGCCGGAAGTTTAAGGTATCGGCATCGTGGACTACTGGAACCATGAGCGAGCGGGAACCGTCTTCCTTGGGGAGATCGATTGCTAGCCCGAAACCGACATGCGCAAACTTGCGGATGCAGCCGCGGCCATCTTCGTCCTTTTCAAAACGGACGTTCATAGAGGGCATTTCTACTAAAGCCTCAATAATGGCGTAGCCGATTAGGTGAGTAAACGACACTTTACCGCCGGTAGTGGCCGCCAAATGAGTGTTGATTACTTTGCGGTTTTCAATTAGTAGCTTGGCGGGAATTTCCCGGGCGGAAGTAGCGGTAGGAATCTGCAGCGATTCATCCATATTCTTAACTACCGCTTTAGCTACCCCGCGTAGCCGTTCCACTTTATCTTCTTCTTCTACGTCTGAGCGTCCCGGGCCTAGATCGAGGGCAGTTTTCCGGGCGACATAGGGGGAGGTAGGCTCGGAGGCTGCCACTGGAGGGGCGGGCGGCAAATCGGAACGGGTAACGTCCCGGGCACTTATTGCAGACTCGGTACCCTTGACCTTGTGAGGTTGCTTTTCGTGGGGTTCCGCTTCTTTTATCTGCTCATTGCGTGCCTCCAAAGCGGAGAAGTATTCTCTCCAATCTTCGGGAACCGATAGGGGGTCGGCGCAATATTTGTCATAAAGATCATCGATGATCTCCTGGTTGATCGGGCTTACCGACTGATCCACTTGATCTTCCGAATTGGGCATGGCGCTTCCTTTTCTGGGTGGTGACGGAATATCCAATAAAATATTAAGCCTATTTAGTTCGAAAGTCCTAGCGTTTCTCTCGATATTGAGAGAGTTTATGTAGGCTTTACTAATGTTGGTACATTGCTATTAAAATAGCTTACGAATTGCCTACTTGAAGAGGTGTTAGTGGTATGCCCTACCCCCGGTCCGGTGACGGTGGTGTAGTTGCCTGATAGTGTTTATTACCTGTTAATGGTGCTTTTGGGAGTTTTGCTCACGATCGGAACCGCTCTGTTCGTAGCTGCCGAATTCTCTATGCTGGCTCTCGATCCCTCCCAAGTTGAGGGGAGAGTGAAACGTAAAGAAAAGGGAGCTGCTGGCGTCCTTAAAGCTTTGCAGCATTTATCTACCCAGCTTTCGGGGGCACAGGTGGGAATCACCCTCACCACCATTCTGTTGGGATACACGACCCAAAATGCGCTTACCTCTTTGTTTGCGCAATGGTTGCAGGATGTTAAATTAGCGGCCTCGCTGGCCACGGCCATTGCGGTGGTGGTGGCTATGGTGCTAGTCAACGCCTTTTCTATGGTATTTGGAGAGCTGTTCCCTAAGAATTTGGCGTTAGCTAAACCATTCGAAGTTGCGCGGGTAGTGACACCCATGCAACGAGCCTTCACTGTTCTATTTAAACCCGTGATTACGGTTTTAAACGGACTGTCTAACCAGGTAGTTCGTGCTTTGGGGGTGGAACCCTTAGAACAGCTGTCCTCGGCCCGTTCCGCTTCGGAACTGGCGGCTATGGTGCGTCACAGCGCCGAAGCCGGCACTTTAGACTTATCTACCGCCACTATTTTTACCCGCTCTGTGGGGCTAGGCAGACTCTGCGCCCGCGACGTGATGACCGACCGGCGACGGATGGAATCTTTAGAGGCTGGGCAAAGCGCGGAGGACGTGGTGGAGTTATCGCGGCGAACCGGGCATTCGCGATTCCCAGTTCTAGGGGAGGATGCTGATGACGTCCTCGGGCTGGTGCATTTACGTCGGGCAGTGGCGGTTCCTTTTGAAAAAAGAAACAGTGTGCCGGTAACTGCCCAGTCCCTACTAGTGGAGGCGCTGCGGGTTCCCGAAACCGTCAGGCTAGCGCCGCTGCTGGTACAACTGCGGGCAGCTGATCTGCAAATGGCGATTGTGGTTGACGAATATGGAGGCACCTGCGGAATCGTTACTTTAGAGGACGTAGTGGAAGAAATTGTGGGGGAAGTGGCTGACGAACACGACCTGCGTCGGCGCGGTATCCGCCTCGAGGGCGACAATAAATGGCTGGTAGATGGGACATTACGGCCTGATGAAATAGCTGACCGGATTGAGGTATTGCTGCCAGATGATGGCCCCTATGAAACCATTGCCGGCTTGATTCTGGTAATTGCTGGCAAGATTCCCCAGGTGGGGGAGAGCTTTAAGATACGCGGCCACGTCTTGACGGTAGCGAAAATGGATGGGCGTCGAATTGAGAAAGTACTTATCAGTACCGCTGATTCTGCGGAGGCGGCTCCGCTCTCTGGCAAGATAACCGGGCAGGGCCACCATGAGGGCGGTGACCAAGATGTCTGATTGGTTGGCACTGATAGTGGCGGTAGTATTACTGGCCGCAAACGCGTTTTTTGTGGCCGGAGAATTTGCGGTCACCTCGACCCGGCGTTCGCAAATTGAGCCTTTGGCTGCCCAAGGTAAACGGGGAACCACAGCAGCGCTGTGGGCGGTAGAACATGTGTCCTTGGTTTTAGCAGTAACCCAATTGGGTATCACCTTAGCTTCGACAGGGTTGGGGGCGGTAGCCGAGCCGGCGCTAGCGCATTTGATTGCGCGTCCGTTAGATTTCTTCGGAGTCTCTCCCTCACTAACTCACCCCATCGCTTTCATATTTGCGCTGGTAGTGGTGGTGTTTTTACATATTGTTTTAGGGGAAATGATCCCTAAGAATCTTACGGTGGCGGCATCAGTGCGGGTGTGTCTGGTGATTTCTCCGCATCTAGTACGGATTGCTCGGGCAGTGCGTCCTATTGTCCATGCCCTTGATGAGAGTGCTAACTGGTTCGTGAAACTACTGGGGATTACCCCGCGTTCGGAAGTTTCCCAGTCTTTTACCATTGAAGAAGTGGCAGCGATTGTCGCGAAATCTACCGCCGCGGGCACCTTGCGGGATGATTTGGGCTTGCTGTCGGGGTCCCTGGAGTTTTCGAAAGAGGACGTGCGCGCAGCGATGGTTCCGCGTTCGCAACTAGTTACTTTGGATTGGCCGCTGACTGCTGCCGATTTTGAAGCCGAGGTGGCAAAAACTGGGTTTTCTCGTTTCCCGATTAGTGATGAATCCGGGAACTTACAAGGGTATTTGCATCTTAAAGATGTTATTTTTGCCGATTCCAGCGCTGCTCGCCAGGCTCCCTTGGAATCTTGGCGAGTTCGGGTTCTCCCGGAAGTTTCTCCTGATGAAGAAGTAGAGGACGCGTTACGGGTGATGCAAAAAACCGGGGTTCATCTGGCTAAAGTCAATGAAAACGGGCAAACTATCGGGGCTATTTTCTTAGAAGATATTCTGGAAGAATTAGTGGGAGAAGTCCGCGACACTATGCAGCGCGAGAATTAGTGCCCCGCTACCCCCGCTCAGAGGATCTGCTCTGGATAACTCGTTATTAATTCGTTATTATTTCAGGGTTAGTTGTTTTCCGGAGGAAGAGTAAATGGCGGAGTCGGTTACCCGGAGGCGCTCTCGGCGCGTCGAGCGGAGGCGGAGACGACGCTTTCAACGCTACGCTGCGGTTCCTCGGGCGCTGGTGATGCTGGCTTTAGCAGCAGTTACTATTATTGCGCCGCTAACGGGATTCGTGCAGGCTAATAAGCCCGGCTCGATGATTGCCCATGTACTATCTCTACAAACCGAGGGAGAAAGCTGGGCGGGAAGTGCCCACTCTCTCGAGACAGTAGATTCGGAAGAAGGACTGGTTCCCGTACCGGCTGCCGGTACTCGCGCTCGCATCTTAAGTGCGGATCCCCAATGTCAGTTTTCCAATGTGGGATCGGGTAACCGGGCTGCGCAAACGATGTCGAACGAGGGCGCCATTCTCTTTCCTTTGCAGCGAGGGGTCTTTCACCAATCTTCGCCCTTTGGTAATCGTATCCACCCGATATCGGGCATATTGAAACTACATACGGGAACGGATTTTTCGGCTCCCTCCGGTACCCCGATCCATTCCCTAACCGATGGGGTAGTAGATTTTGTCGGTCCCATGGGTGGGGGAGGCAATACGGTGCGGGTTAAGCATATTATCGACGGGGAAGTTGTTTTCTCCCAGTACAAACATATGCTTCCGGGATCCTTTGCGGTAACAGTGGGACAAAAGGTTAAGGCGGGAGATCAGTTGGGGGCAGTGGGCTCTACGGGGAACTCTACCGGCAATCACCTGCACTTTGAGATCATGCCCGGCAATGAAAATAATTTTATTGATCCCGTTCCCTGGCTTGAATCCCACCATTTTCGCTACCTGGGACAAACATGCGAGTAGCTCCCCAGATTATTGCCCATAGAGGCGGAGGCGGAGAAACTCTGGAGAACACCCGGGAATCCATTGGCTACGCGCTTTCCCAAAAGGTAAGCCGCTATGAAACCGATGTCCGTGCTCTTAAAGATGGCACTGTGGTGTTACAGCATGATGCCCAGTTAGCCACCCCTTGGGGTGATTCCCGTACAGTAGGAGAGCTTGATTCCCAGGAATTTTTTGCGCTCCGCGGTCCAGCGGGGGAACATCCGATTTCACTAAAATTCGCCCTCGAAGATTTTCCGACCTTAGCCTATAACGTTGATATCAAAGAGTCTCGCGCCCTGGAAGGATCTTTGCAGGTAGTTAACGCTGCAGATGCCTGGGGGCGAGTAATATTCTCCTCGTTCTCTTCCCAAACTCTCACCGAGTTACGAAAACGCCACCCGGGGGTGCAAACCTGTTTGTCACCAATTGAAGTTGGAAAGGCAGTTCTCGCTGCCCGCAGCGCCAGTAAGCGGCGTTTTGACTCCGTCGCCGCTTTCGCGCAAGTTCCGCTTAAATGGGGAGGAATCACTATTGTTGACCGCATTTTTGTCTCCTGGTGTCATAGCCAAGGAATTAGGGTTGAGCCTTGGACAATTAATGAGGAAACGGAGATGCTGCAGCTAACTGACCTGGGTGTGGATGCCATCATGACTGACTATCCTGCTCTGGCCAAAGCTACGATTTCTGCCCGATAGACAGAGTGATCCTGATAGGGTTGCAGCATGAGAATACACGTTGCATGCGATCACGCCGCATTTGATTTAAAAGAAGCGTTAGTCAATCATCTCCAGGAAAAAGGCCTCGAGGTAATCGATCACGGATCTAAGGAATATGATGCCGAGGACGATTATCCCGACACCTGCATTCCTTGCGCCGAGGCTGTCCTTAAGGATGAAGGATCTCTAGGGGTAGTTCTAGGGGGATCTGGTAACGGTGAACAGATGGCCGCTAACTGCGTTAAGGGGATTCGGGCTGCCTTGGCTTGGAGCCTGGAGACCGCCAAACTGGCGCGGATGCACAACAATGCCCAAATTGTGGCAGTAGGTGCGCGGATGCATGAGATACCGGAGGCTTTAGCGATAATTGATGCGTTTATTGCGGAACCTTTTACCGGGGAGCAGCGACACCAGCGGCGTATCGATTTAATGGCCAAATACGAGCAAGACAACTAGTGGTGTCACCAAGTAGCTAATTACTCCTCCGCCAAGTGGGCGGCGATGAAAAATTTAAATGCTAATAAGGGGCGGGGGTAAGACGCTTAGCGTCTTACCCCCGCCCCTTATTAGCTCCAGACAGGAACCCTTTATTTATAACTTCACCACAGAGTAGACCTGTTGGGCGATGGCCAGTTCCTCATTCGTGGGAACTACCAGTACTTTCACCGAAGAATCCGGGGTAGAAATAATCGCTTCACGGGTAAAATGTTCCTCGTTAAGCTCCTGGTCGATTTTGACCCCCATAAAGGCGAGACTTCTACACAGTTCCCAGCGAACTCCCGGGTCATTTTCGCCCACACCAGCCGTGAAAGTTAGCGCGTCTAGTCCACCGAGAAGCGCCCAATAGGCTCCCACGTATTTCAACAGTCGATGCAGGTAGATTTCCATAGCCATCTCGGCCTGTTCATCGCCTGCCTCGATTAACTTCCAAATTTCCCGCATATCGTTATGGCCGGTCAGACCCTTCATACCTGACCGGCGGTTGAAAAGCTCATCGATCTCGTCGATGCTCATTTTGCCCTCACGATAGAGGTGGAATACCGTCGCCGGGTCTATATCGCCGGTGCGTCCTCCCATCACTAACCCTTCCAAGGGAGTTAGTCCCATAGAAGTATCGATGGGGTGGTGTCGCACAATGGCGGAAGCGGAGGCGCCGTTGCCGAGGTGCAACACGATCTGTCTTAAATCGTCGGTTCCCAGGATGGAACGCACTCGATGGGAAACGTACTGGTGGGAGGTGCCGTGGGCGCCATACCGGCGAATCCGGTATTTTTCCGCAACAGACCTTTTTAAAGCGTAGGTATAGGCTTTTTCTGGCAGGTGGTTAAAGAATGCGGTGTCAAATACGGCTACGTGTGGAACCTTGGGCAAAATTCGCTTAGCGGCGTCAATCCCTTTTAAGTGAGCCGGGTTATGCAGCGGACCGAGGGGGCACAGCTCCTCGATCAAAGCGTAAACGTCTTTGTCGATTAATGCCGGTCCAGAAAAATAGGGGCCACCTTGCACAATCCGATGTCCTACCCCCACCACGTGAGATTTTTGTAGCGAAGGACCAATCTTTTCGAATAGTTCTTCGACAACTGCCATCCCCTCGAGGTGGTCGCGCACTGAACGAACCATCTTCTCTTCCACGTCTTGATAGACGTGCTTAATCTGGCTGCGCGCTTCGCCGATTTGCTCAACGATTCCTCGTGCTATCTCTTCACCCGTTTCCGGATTCATCAGCTTATATTTAATAGATGAAGATCCGGAATTGATTACTAGAATAGTCTCGTTATCCACGCCCTTTTCCTCCTTTGGGGGCTTATCCCTGCGCCTGAACTGCAGTAATAATAATGGTGTTAACTATGTCTTCTATCAGGGCACCGCGAGAGAGGTCGTTAACGGGCTTATTTAATCCCTGCAGTATCGGCCCCACTGCAACGGCTCCTGCAGTGCGTTGCACCGCTTTATATACGCAGTTTCCAACATCTAGGTGGTTAAATACAAATACGTTAGCCTGTCCCGCTACCGGTGAACCTGGGCATTTCTTCGCAGCCACAGTTTTATCGACAGCGGCATCGAATTGCAAGGGACCATCAACCGCTAATTCGGGGTGGTTATCTTTGACTAGCTGAGTTGCCTGTAAGACTTTTTCTACAGTTTCTCCACTTCCGGAATCTCCGGTGGAATAGGAGATGAGCGCAACTTTCGGGTCAATACCGAATTGGGAGGCAGTCCTGGCGCTCGAGGCAGCACTATCAGCTAGCTGGCTCGGGTTGGGATCAATAGAAACTGCGCAATCCGCGTAGAGCGCAGCATGATCAGAAAACAACATTAGGAAAGCCCCGGACACGGTCGATACTTCCGGCTTAGTTTTTATGATCTGCAGGGCGGGGCGAATGGTATTAGCAGTGGTGTGACAAGCTCCTGACACCATTCCATCCGCATCACCACTTTCGATCATCATGGTGCCAAAATAGGCGGAATCCTGTAATAGTTGCCGGGCTTTTTCCGGGGTTACGCCTTTATGAGCTCGCAGCTCGGCTAGCCGGGACGCATACTTGTTTAGTCGTTCCTCCTCGCGCAGCGATACTACTTGGGCGCCGGCTAAATCGAGGTTAAGTTCCTGCGCCCGGGAGGCGATTGTGTCCTCTTCCCCTAGGAGGATAATATTCGCTGCCGAAAGTTTTAGGATTTGGGCGGCAGCCTGCAAGACGCGGTCATCCTCAGATTCAGGCAACACAATAGTACGCGGGGCAGCTTTCGCACGCTCGGTCAGCATCCCCTGATAGGTAAGGGGAGGGATCGCGGGACACGGCGCATTTTTCAAAGTAGGCGCTAACTTAGCTAGGTCTTCCGGGCTTACCTCACTACCGCTGACCGCTACTACCGGCGCGTGTTCTAGGGAAACCGAAGGGGTAAAACTAGCGTTCAATAAAATAGTAGCTACGGGAGTTCCGCCCGCTTGGGAGGCATTAAACGCCATAATGTGGCCAGTATTAACTGCTGCTTCCTCATCCATTCCAGAAGCATCGATTAGCAAAATCATGGGGGCAAGTAGATGGGAGGCAGCGCGAGCGTGTACGGCGGCAATGTCTATTCCGGTGACAGTCGCGGTAAAAGATCCGTCATAGAGGGCAGGGCTGGTAGCAGGGAAAGTATTAATTAGTTTCTGGGCAGCTAGTTCTGATTGCAAAACCCAATCTTGAGGCTGGGGTAATCCGCTTTGAAACACCTTTTGAATAGGTAAGTTTCCCAGCAGTTGCGTTAAGACGGTGGTAATAGTGTCAGTATTGGTAGTTGCCTGCAAGGGCGCCAGGTAATAGGAGCTTGCCATTGCCGTTTGTTTCCTTCCGATCCCGTTGAAATCTGTCTACCCTAGAGTATCAGGCAACCTAATCCTCAAATAAAAGTAAATTAAAAGTTTCGGGTGATTGCTGTAAAAGATTATTTTATTTTCTGCTGAGGCGACTAGGGCAATAAATTCCCGCTATGCTGGAAGACGTGAATGAATCAAGTCCTGATTGGGTTCGCCCCGTCCTCGTATTCGATATGGGTGCGCAAACCGCACAATTGATTGCGCGGCGGGTGCGGGAAGCCCATATATATTCCGAAATTGTCTCTCCTAAGCTGTCTGCCGAGCAGATTCTGGCGCGCAAACCGCTGGCTTTAATCGTTTCCGGAGGGCCACATTCAGTTTATGAAGACGGCTCTCCCCATATTGATCCGGAACTTTTAAAAAGCGGAATTCCGATTTTAGGAATTTGTTACGGCTTCCAGATGCTCACCCAGATGTTGGGGGGTGAAGTTGCCAGCGCCGGACGCCATGAATACGGCAAAGCCGAAGCTACAGTGGCTGTCGACTGCCCCTTATTTGCGGATACACCCGGAGAACAAGTGGTGTGGATGTCGCACAATGACGAGGCAAAAGTACTGCCGTCAGGGGCAAAAGTGGTGGCCAGTTCGCCAGGCGCCCAAATAGCGGCATTTGAAATTGAGGATCGTCCCATTTGGGGAGTGCAGTGGCATCCTGAGGTTCGCCACAGTGAATACGGCAGCCAGCTGATCAAGAATTTCCTGTTTAACGCTGCCGGCCTGGAGCCTAACTGGGATCCGCAATCTATTAAAGAGCATGAAATCCGCCAAATCCGGGAAAAAGTCGGGAATGCGCGGGTTATTTGTGGGCTGTCTGGGGGAGTCGATTCCTCAGTTGCAGCCGCCTTGGTGCACCGCGCCGTGGGTGATCAACTAACCTGTATCTTCGTAGACCACGGTTTGCTGCGAGAGGGCGAGCGTGAACAAGTCGAGCGTGACTACGCGGCTTCCAGTGGCGTAAAGATCGTCACGGTAGATGAATCCGAACGTTTCCTGAACGCCCTTGCCGGCGTGAAAGAACCAGAACAAAAACGCAAGATTATTGGGCGGGAGTTTATTCGCGCCTTCGAAGATGCCCAGCGCGCCCTCGTGAAAGAAGCCGGAGAGGCCGGAGAAGAAATAAAGTTTCTGGTGCAAGGAACCCTATATCCGGACGTTGTGGAATCGGGTGGGGGAGAAGGATCCGCCAATATCAAGTCTCACCACAACGTGGGGGGATTACCGGAGGATCTCTCGTTTGAACTGATCGAACCGCTGCGTACCCTCTTTAAGGACGAGGTGCGCGCGCTAGGGATAGAGCTAGGGTTACCAGAAAATCTGGTATGGCGCCAGCCTTTCCCTGGTCCCGGTTTGGGCGTGCGGATCCTAGGGGAGCTCACCAAAGAGAACCTAGCTATTTTGCGGGCTGCTGACCGGATAGTCCGCGAGGAGCTAACCGCTGCGGGGCTAGATCGCCAGATTTGGCAATGCCCGGTGGTACTGCTGGCAGATGTGCGTAGCGTCGGGGTACAAGGAGATGCCCGCACCTATGGACATCCGATCGTGATTCGCCCGGTAGTTACCGAGGACGCAATGACGGCCGATTGGTTCCGCTTGCCGTACGAAGTACTGGAGCGGATTTCTAACCGCATCACCGGGGATGTTCCCGAGATTAACCGGGTGGTGCTAGATTGCACCTCCAAGCCCCCGGGGACCATCGAGTGGGAATAGGCCAAGGTCAGAATTCTAAAGCCACCTGCAACCATTGACTGTAACGCATGGCGACGCACTGCGTTTCAACGGTTGCCACGCCACTTGCAACAAACGGGAATAACAAAACCGATACAGCCCCCGAAACCGCTTGGAATCGAGAGCTGTTTGCGATGGTGCATGAACGATTTTGATTCGTGGTCACTCTGTGGAGTGGTGGTCGTTGGCGCGATTTGGCGCAGCCTGGAGGTTTCCGTTCGCCACGGAGGTCTGCCAAGCCACCCGCAACAATTCCCAAGCGCGAAAACGCCGATTTTCACCTGATTCGAATCAAATCCGAATCACGGTGCTCCCAGAGGGCCCGAAATCGCAAAACCGCAGGTAAAGCTGGGGGAATAACAAATCGCGATTTCATGCGGAAATCCCCTGGAACAAAGCCCTTGAGAACATGAAAAAGCGGCTTCGAAGCCGCTTTTCTGATTCGCAATTATTCTCCAAGTGGCTTTGTCAAGCGCCGAATCTGACCTTCTACGACTCGAGCTCCGGAGTAAGATCTAGCACGCTCTGATTCTGCGCTGTATGTACACGCAGGAACCTTTCCTTGGCAGGATGGATGCCTCAACGGAGCACTCTGCAGATTCCAGACTGCTTGATCTGCAAAAAGAGCGTTGTGGTTGCCTGCGTCACCTCCTTAGAAAAATAGACCCAAGTTGCAACAGCAACTTGGGCAAATAAGACATGATTTAGTCATACAAACTGGAATTTGTCATATAATCAATTTACTTGCCAGCTTATAAACTTGTTTTATCTCTTTACTTTCTAAATTCCATCTATCAAGTTCAATTTTAATCAACTCTGGGAATTTCTTACTAATATCCCTTAAAGCATTTCCAACCGATTTTCTTACATATTCGCTTGCGTCTTCTTTTAAGTTGGCAATTCTTTCAATAGCTTCATTTGGATTTTCCTTGAAATATGGTCTACTTGTCCATATTCTCAAACCCTCGGTAACTGCTCTCCTTGTATTTGGATTACTGTTTTGTAACCATTCATCAATAATCGAAAGTGCATTTTCATAGCCTGTTTTCTTGCAAAATTCATCAAATGCCTTTGCTAATACTTCTTGAACTCTCCAATTACTATCTTTGGAAACTTCATCTCTCATAAATATTAAAATTTCTTCATCTGATGATAAATACCCAAAGAGAAATACACCGTACATTCTTACTTGATATACATTGGATTTATAGGCTAAAAATGCTAATTTTTTGCTTTGCTCATTATCATTAAATTTATAATCAGCAAAGGCTCTTTTCTCTTCCTCTTTGAAGCCATTTTCTATCAAAGAAAATTCTTTTTCCAAACCCACAATATATTCTTTCAAGCAACACCACCTCCTCGCGTACCTGTCTTCGCTGATCATCAATTATGGTACCGTCAAGATCTTGCCATGTGCACCCCCTTGTCTACTACGCATTGCGTGCCGCCTTGGGAAACGTTTCTGCATGCGGCGCATCTCCCTAAAAGGCCCCCAACGTCGTTCTCCCTTAGATTTCTGCACTTATTTTAGCATCCGCTTCGAAGCCGAAATCTCCATGGGCCGGCAATCCGGCATTGGGAAAAGACAGCTAGGGTCTTGTCTGCCATAGCTGTCCGCAACTGCTCTCGAACAACTTGCTCAGGCGCCGAATTCGGCTTTCCAGGCGTCGAGCCCCGCTGGGGTGATTTCCCCGGCCTTCTCCGAATCAAGCATCTCCTTCCACGCCTTGATTGCCATGACGAGTTTTGGCGACTTCTCCGCCGCGGAGTCGAACCCCAGCACCATCGTCCCGCCGACCTCCATCAGCTCGAGGCCGAGCTCCTCGTTGAGCCGAAACAACAGCTCCAGGGCCTGCCTGCTCGATTCCAGGGGCACTTCCCGCAGCGCCTCGGGCGAGATTGCCAGGGCGGAGGCAATGGCCTGAATCTGAGGCTCTCCTGGAGTCCTATTGCACAGCTCGTAGTTGCGGATGGCGGAGTCGGTCTGCCCGCACGCGGCTGCGAGCTGCTTCTGCGTCATCTTGCGCATCTTCCTGTACTTCTTTATGAGCTCCCCGGTCTTCAACTTGCCCTCCACGTCTGCCTCGGCACGGACCATTTTGAACCATGCGGAAACTATAGCACGAAAATGAACTGTTTGCATTGACCGTTCGGAAGTGAACGATTACCATGCAATTGCAAACTCGTTCAGAACCGAACGCTAGGAGGTAGCATGGCAAAGCAGGAACCGCGCCTTCTCGGTGTGTTGGAAGTCGCCGACAGGCTCGGCGTCTGCCGCACGAAGGCATACGGGATCATTCGAGAGCTCAACGACGAGATGGAAGCGCGAGGCTGCAAGGTCATTGCCGGCCGCGTGAGCAACGAGATCTTCGAGGAGACGTTCTTCAACCCGAAGGGAGGGGCGAGGCATGACCGTTAAGCAGTCTAAGAACGGCACCTGGTTCACGCAGTTCCGGTGCAAGAACAAATTCGGCGACGAAGTGCACAAGTGCAAGCGCGGTTTCAGTACTGCGGAAGAAGCCCAGGCATGGGAGGACGACTTCATCGCCTACGCCGGATGCACCATGGACATGACGTTCGCTGAGTTCTACGAGGTGTACGAGGCCGACGTGAGGCCGCGTCTGCGCGAGCACACGTGGCGTAACAAGGACTACCTGGTCAGATCGAAAATCATGCCCTACTTCAAGAACTACTGTATGAGCGAGATTCAGGGCATCGACATCATCCGCTGGCAGAACGACCTCATGAAGGGCAGCAACAACAAGGGGAAAGGCTATGCGCCCACGTACCTGCGCACCGTGAACAACCAGCTCTCCGCCGTTCTCAACCACGCCGCACGTTACTACGGGCTCCATCCCAACCCCGCGGTGCGCACCATGAAGATGGGCGGCAAGGAAACATCCGAGATGCAGTTCTGGACCAAGGAAGAGTACCTCAAGTTCGCGGACGAGATGATGGAGAAGCCGCGTGAGTTCCTGATGTTCGAGATCCTCTTCTGGACCGGAATTCGCGAGGGCGAGATGCTCGCGCTCATGCCGTCGGCCTTCGACCTGTCCCGCGGAACCATGCGCATTGACAAGTCGTACCAGCGCTTCGACGGCCGTGACGTAATAACGGACCCGAAGACGCCCAAGTCGATTCGCACTATCAAGCTCTCGAAGTTCCTGGTCGAGGAGATAAACGACTACCTCAAGTGTCATCCGGAGATTGGCCCCAGCGACCGCATGTTCCCGGTTACCAAGTACCAGATTTCACGCGCGATGAAGAACGGTTGCCAGAAGAGCGGGGTCAAGAAGATTCGCGTGCACGACCTGCGCCACAGCCACGTGAGCCTGCTCATCGACAAGGGCTTCACCGCCCTCGCGATCGCCGATCGCATGGGACACGAGGCGACCGACATCACGTTTCGCTACGCCCACCTGTTCCCAACTGTGCAGGAGGACATGGCCAACGCGCTTGACGACGAGAGAGGAGGGTTCTAGGTGCCCTGCCCCAACTACCGCAGGAAGCGGACCATCTCCAAGGCGTTCCGCGTGAGCCGCGAGGAAAGCGAACGCATAGAGCTGCTGGCGAAGGCGGCTGGCGTCACGCAGCAGGAGTACATCATGGCCAAGCTGGAGGACAAGGAGTTCACCGTGGTGCCCGACATCCGCACCTACAAGATGCTCCGCGACTCAATGCGCCAGGTCTACCAGGAGCTCTGCCGCCTGCGCGACTGCTCGACCATGGACGAGCGTCTGATCGCGAAGATTGAGCTGTTGAGCGACCTGTTCGTCGGCATCGCCGGAGACGCACCGCACGGCGAGCTGGAGAAGGAAGACGACTTGATTGCGGAGATGGAGCGTGAGTAGACGGTCTGCTGCTTCTTGGGGTGAAGTTGGCACTAGACCAAACGGAGATACGGATAGATATGGTCTTTTATGATTTAGACCGTTTGGACCGAATTTTTCGGTGCAGGAAGACCCTACAGGGAAAAGCGCCTCTCCTGTCTCCTTGATGATGTACGGGTAGTGAAGGCTCTCTTTCCTGCATAGGGGCGAGTGCGATTTGCCTGTATCTTCCTCGCAGTCGGCCGCTTCTCATTCGGGATCGCTTCATCCCGTGTCTCGACAACAGATGCAGACAAGACCACTACACGGATAGTCTGTTTCATTGCAGTCTTCAATAACTTGCTAGTAATTTGTGCGTGAGATAGCGCTTTAGAGTTGTCAGCAAGTCAATTCAATTTACCTTCACAGCGTGGAAGCTTAGTCTCTCACGCTCGGGTCAATCCACTTAGAAATTCGCTGAGCACAGTATGCGGGCAAACAACTCGCATACTCAGCGATGTCGGCCTTATGTGCGATGGCCTCAAACCGCAATATGTCGACGTCCGATGACCCCGATTCCCCCAAGATTGAAATGACTTCCTTTGCGATCATACGGTCGTCAAGCACGTTTTCGCAGAACATAGCTGCACGCGCATTGGAAACCCCATATTTGACCTTCCTTTGCAACAGGCAGAGATTGTCCAAGTTCTCCTCCGTTGCAAAAGCTGGATGCTGCTTGATGGAGTCAATGAGGCATGATATGAAATGGCTAAGGGAAAACCGGATGACTCCCGAAACGATGCCCTCGACTTTTGTAAGCCGAAACTTTCTGCTGGGCCTAAACGTATCGTTTAAATAGCTTGTGATTTGAGACACGTCACTGCCGTCAATCCAGAGGGTGGTAGTGGCAGCTAGCATATTGCTGTCGAGGGGATGCGCTGCATCGGGATTTGGCAGAAGAAACGCGTTTGCTACTGTGTCGATATCGGAACAGCCGCCTCCGAGGAATTCGGCACCTTCCTTAGATTCAATCCAGCCCGATAGCGAAGCCGCACTCCTTATCCCCAATTGCATCAGGTGGCATAAAGACGCTTGGTCGGTATTAACGGCATCCAGAGACTCGTAAATCGCCTGGAAGAGCTTGAGGAGCCGTTCTTTCATTTCATCATCGGAAGAGACATATGCGAATGTGGAAACGCATATGCTCATCACATCGTCTTCGCTTCCATCAGAGGACATAATCCCCGAAATGTAGCTTTCAATCGCTTCGAGAGGGCGCACCTTCATTGCCGATAGAGCGCGTGCGCGCGCCCTGTCGCACTCTAAATTTATTTCGAAAGCATTTGTTAGCTCGTACTCCAGCTGAGGATCACCAATATGCTCCAGGATTGTGTTTAGTACGGATTGGCCAGAAAGGGCTCGGCGGGGATTCTTCTCTCTATCAAAAACATCTGTAAACAGGTTTAGTATGGCACTCTCACACCGCTCGGTGTTCGATTCTTTCATGAGCTCAGAATACATTCTGTTGCTGCTTGTCCTGCCAGTATCCTCTGCAATCAGAATGCTTCCCTCGCTGTATTTGCCGGATCTTGCTGTCCTCCCGATAAGATTCTGGAAATCCCTCGTACGTGGAGTTTCGTTTCCCCGACGTGCGCCCGTGACAATCAAGTACTTTATAGGCAGGTTTACGCCTTCCGCAAGCGTAGACGTGCACGCGATACATTTTGCAAGGCCACGCTCGACGGCGAACTCTACCGACTGGCGAATAGCACCCTGCAGGTCGCCGTAGTGAGGCAGCACCCCCGCACTGATTCCTGAGCTTAGTCCATTATCGTTTCCGTAATGGAGGCAGACGAGATTGGAAAGTCTCTCCAATTCCTCCTCAGATGCGGATGACTTCAGGTTCGGAAGGTTTGCTTCCCGATGGAGGAGATCATCCAATCGTTTAAATAACGGTTGTATCGAAATCTTCTTGGGAACGTAGATCGCACAAGCACCATTCGGAAGTAGCCTATTCGCGTAATAGATGGCAAGATCGCGAGCGTAATCCGCGTTCTTATTGCCCATTTCAGGGAAGTACCGCTGCCTAGTCTCTCTGCCTAATCGTTTAAGTGGCTGCGAGGTCAAATCGACTCGAACGAAGAAGTCTTCATTCGATATGTCGTCAGCTTCAACATATGAAACCTTTTTGCCCTTCTGCTGTATGAAGCCAACCGACTTATCAGTTACTTGGATATTTTCACTTACAGCAAGAAGGCTCGAATCGCCAAAAGCCCAGTTCGCAATCTCGTCGGCATTGGAAACAACTGCAGAGATAAGTACCTTCTGGGCGTCAGGCTTCGCTCTAAATATTTCAGTGAGAAGTAGTTCATAGCCGGGACCTCTCGATACGCTGTCCAGCAAATGAGCCTCATCGAATACGAACAGCCCAGCATCGTCTAGAAGAGGAGCACTGTGATGGATCGCATAGCCTAACTTCTCGGGGGTGAAAACCAGGACCTTTGGTCCACTCGGGCTTTGCTCCAGCCACGAATCGACTTCCATCACGTCCGACGTCTGCCTGACATCCGCTATTCCCCTAAGGGCAATCGATAAATCGCGCGAGATCTCAGAGCAAAGAGCACGTAGGGGCGCAACGACGACGGACAGGGTGCTTCTGCCTGCGAGAATGCTTGACCGTAACAGCAGCTCGATGCTCTTGGTTTTGCCAGTTCCCGTAGGCAACTGTACAAAGGCATTTCCTCCGGAGAACACTCCTGCCCGTCCTATCTGCTGCTGTGCCTGCCACAGCAATTTTGGGAACGACGCCTGTGCTAGATACGGTTTCCACTCTTCGAGTCCAATTTTGGTGTAGGCAGGCAGAAGGAATCTCGTTGAGAATGAGAGTGAATCGAGAATCGATACGTATAGCACTCCGCCAAAGAAGAGGTCTTCGGGATTTGCGTCGGTAAGCAGCGACGCCGCCTCCTCGATGACATCAGCTTCATTTACATCTCCGCCCTCTAAGTATTGCCCCAAGATGTGCAGCTCTTCAGGGATAGGATTGCCGGGATTCAAAAGGTACGAGACAAAGCCGTGCAGGGTTCCGGCCCTTGTGCCGTAATAATCGGCGTTCTTGACCTTGCCGGCAGCGACTTTGGAGCTCCCATAGTTTCCTAGCAAGAAGTAGGTCGCCATTGCAAGCGTCCAGTAGCCGTCGCTGAATAGAGCATTTCGGCCATCGTTGGACGCGGCATCGTAGAAGGCTCCCGTCTTCTTCAAGTCCAGCAGGAACCCCTCCCCGTTGTTGCCGGATAGTCTGGCATCCACATACGACGACAAGGTCAATATCGATGAGTAATGCAGCTCGTCCGAATTCATTCCGAAGTCCGGGATAGCAGACGAGTCTACGAAAAATTCCGTAGCCTTTGCCTGCGCCTTCGCGTATTTTAATTCGCGGTCCGACCGTTCGCCGTAAATCATGATGTGCACCTGTCGTAAATCTCACGTATCAAATCCATGAGATGCGATCTGTGAATGACGAAAACCGTTCCGCCTTCGGCGACATACAGGTCCGACGCGCTTAGCCCTTCTAGATGGCGTTCCGCGTTGCCAATCCCAGCAATCGCGCCTATGGCAAAAGCTTCCTTGAAGGGATGCTCGCTCGCATTCATGAATCTCTTTAACTCGCTCGAGGTGAGGATGTCTCCTGCGTCCAGGCTTCTCTTGCCATAGTACGCGAGAGTCATTGCAATTCTGCTCCGATCCTTAGGGGAGTCTTTTGCTGCATCTGAAATGGCGCCTTTGAGATCTGTGCTACTGCTCCGGGATTTGACTTCAATTGCGAGCAGCTCATCGAACTTGGATGGGTTCGACGGATTTTCCATCTTGAAGGCAACGATATCGGTGCCGTGCTCTGAACTATTCTTGTCTGACCTGCCATACTGCTTGTAGCGAGGAACTTCATACCCCTCCACGAACTGGACCAAGTCGCTGATTACTATTTCGGCGAAATCCCCCGCCATAATCTGAGGGACATCTGGGATGACGTTCTCTCGAAGATACTCATTTTCTCCAATTTCAAAAAACTCAGAGTATTCGCGGAGCTCGTCATCCCGTATGTAATGTCTTCGAATGTGTCGCGCCCATTCAACGAGTGCCGCATCATCTATTGCGCCCTCTAGACGAAAGCATTCCACACTGCATCCTTCAATGGACACTTCATCTTCCCGCACCAGCCAATCAACAAAGCAAGGGCGTGGGAGTTTCCTGATATTCGATTGATTGATAGCGGTGTTTGCCAAAGTAACTCACGATTCCCTGCAATTGCCTGATTTAAATCCCAAGTTCTTTGCGAGCAGCGGCTACGACGTCGCCGCCTTGATGAAAATCGGGGCTCCCGCTGCTCGCCAAATCCATCGGCACTATGCGTTCGGTCAGGTACTGGAATAGGTTCTTAGCCTGAGCTTTTTCGAACACCTCATCTTCGTTCGCTCCGTCTAGGCGCATCTGCGTGACCATCCTCGTTTTCTCGAGAATCTGCTGTTCACGAGACATGACTGCGCCCGCTAGCTTCTTATTGTTTGCCATCGAATAGCTCTTTGTTCTCGATGACCTCGTCTGCGGCGAGTGACGTGATGAGGGCCGATAGACTCACGCATTTCTCCTGCGCGATTGCCTCCAGTGCCCCCTTGAGCTCCGGCGTTGCCGCGAAGATAATCCGCTCGGTTTTCTTCGCGCCGAGGATGTGCTTCCTAAGCTCCTGTTCTCCCATCCGAGCCTCACCTCTTACGGTCGTGTATCTTTCATAAAACTTATGAAAGATTTTACCACGTGCAGAAGCTCCATTGAGTTGCGTTATGCATGCCCATTGACGACTTGCATCCAAGGATGAACAGCCTACTTCCACGTGAGACGCAGCAAAGCAAACCTGTAGCGCAGCTGTACTTGAAACGTCCCAACTGAAATTTCACTGCGCCACCCCGCTTGTCGGCGTTGGAGATGCTGCACAAAGTGCAACGTCCGAGGCGAATTTAGGGAATCCGTTCAAGCGAGATCTCGTTAGGCTTGTTGGCGGGTCCGTCCCCGAAGCAGCCTGTTATCACATGTGCGCATTCCACATCGACTACCAGCATCTGTCGTCGGAACAGCCACGTTTTGCCATCACAGATGACGCCGCGCCCGCCACAGTGCGAACCATTTCCTGCGCGCACGCGACTCTCTGCCTCGTCAGCAGTCGCCCATCGGAGCGCGTGCTTTCACGTCGCAGAGCAATTGCATTCACCGAGCATGTCGACATCGACTGGGCACCCCGCCCCGCCATCCACATCGCGATTCCCGCGCAACCACAGCGAGGGCGAAAACTGTCCCTGGAACCTCCACTCGTCCGACTGACAACCTCCTGGAAACCAGCGGGAACCCCTTCGGTTCCTGCCCTGGACACGCATTGGCGCACGGAACCCACCGGGCACACAAGGGCACGTGATGTTTTCGAAAAACTTTAGCCGGGAGACCGGCATTCCAAGGCCGGCGAAACATTTTAGAAAACACCGGAGGGCGACCCGCCTTCCAAGACCTCCTTCGCTTTCCACCCTTGTACGCCCGCCGGAGCCCGAGCGTCAGCCGCGCCACAAGGCGGAAGGCCAAAGGGGCGAACCGCCGGAAAACAAGGAGGTCAATCATGTTCGAACTCAAGCAGAAGGCCATCAAGGCAGCGGCAACCTTTCTCGACCGTCGCGGTTACGAGGTCATCGACACCGAGTGGGAGTCCGAGGACGGCGGCTACATCGACGTGGTGGCGCGCGACGAGGACGCGATCGTGTTCTGCGACGTGCAGGCCCGCAGGGGCGTCGAGAAGGGAATGCCCGAGGAGAGCCTGGGAGTCCGCGAGCGCATGGAGATCAACGCGGCCAAGTGGCTCGGCGAGCACGGGGACGACCCGGACAACGTGGACGTCACCATCCGCTTCGACAGCATCGCGATGCTGGTCATCGGCGAGGACCGTGTGCTCCTAAGGCACCACATCAACTGCCTGGGATCCGGAACGATCGCCGCCACGACCGAGTAGCGATCCGCTGGCAACGCCGAGGCCGCCTCGGGCATCGCGCCCGGGGCGGCTTCCCCGAACGATCAAGAGAGGAGTGATCCACATGACGCAAGCGACGATGGAGATGCGCAACGAGATACAACTGGGACTTGAGCCGCTGTTCACGATCAAGGACCTGGCAGCTTACCTGCAGGTGAACACCACGACGGTGTACAGGCTCATCAAGGACGGCGCCCTCACCGGCACGCGCATCGGGCAGAGCTTCCGTTTCATGCGCAAGAATGTCGAGGACCTGTTGGACTTTTGCGCCTTCAACGAGGACCAATGACGGCGACGACGAACGCCCCGGGCAGCGTGCCTGGGGCGTTGGTGTGTGAAGTAGGAGGGGGGCACTTGCTTGAACGGCTTTTCCGCCTGCCTTCCGGGGTTTCGCGCCCCGGTCCCACGGCAAGGTGCAAGCACCCTGCACCCATCCGCCGTTTCGGGAATGACACGGGTTCCCGAAACGGTTTCCTCGGAGCTGCCGACGTGTATTACTGCGACCGGAACACTTATTTGGGGCTCCGCAGCGTCATCAGTAGCAAAACTTACAGCATGGTGAATTTATTGCTAGTAGAATGAGACATATATGGGTACGGATCGCTACGACGTTGCATAGACGGAGGTATTCGGATGGCTAAGTATCAATTACAGCCTAACGAGGGGGTTGTGCTCCAAGAGACGGGCATCCGCTACGAGCCCAATAAGCTCTCCACCGCTTACACGGACGAACTAATTCTGACCAACCTCAATCTGATTCACGTCCGCAAGGGCGTCTTCATGGGGACGAAGAGCGTTCGTTACATTCCCCTGAATCAGGTCAAGGTGATTGGCGGCAAGTGCCAGGCGCTTGTGGGGAAAGCGCAGAACGGAACCGCTATTCTGCAGATTTACACCCAGCAGGGTACCGAGGAATTCGCGTTTCGGACCAAAGCAAAGAAGAACGCCGGCATTTGGGCGAACGAGATCAGCCGCTTGGTAACCGGCAGGGATTATGAGAATGCACTCGAAAGCCAGGACGCACCCGAATATGACTTCGAGGATACGGTCGTTGGCCAGCTTAAGGACGCATTTGGCGAAGTCGGTGCTGCCTTCGGCTTCGGATTCGGCAAATCGGGCCAACAGCAGAAAAGCTCTGTCGAGCGTGTTTCGACAAAGTGCTCCGGTTGCCACGCCCCGATTACGGGCGTAAAGGGCAAGACCGCTGTATGCAAGTATTGCGACACCGAGCAAGTGCTCTAAGAAGGTGAGATTGACATGGGACTTATAAAAGCAGCGACTGATTCACTAGGCGGAACCCTTGCCGACCAATGGCTTGACCTGATAACCGCTGGCTATTTCGACGAGCACACCGTTGTCGCTCCGGGCGTTCTGAAGTCCACCAACAACGGGCGCGGAAACAATCTCCTCGGCTCGCAAGGCGTGATCTCAAACGGTTCCAAGATTTTCGTACCAGAAAACACTGCGGCGTATATCTTCAGCCAGGGAGGCATCGAGACCGTAGTGTCCGAGCCCGGTCCGTACGAATACCAAGACGGCGAATCCAGTATCTTCAGCGGCGGCAACTCGGATTCGCTCTTTCGGCAGCTGGGCGACCGATTCTCCCATGGCGGAATCAGCTCATCCGAAAAGCGCATAGCGTTCGTGAATCTTCGCGAGATTCGCGACATCAAATTCGGCACCAGAGGCCCACAGGTCTACAACGACCAATACTACGAATGTGACCTTGAGATATACGCCCATGGCGGATTCTCCGCTAAGGTCGTCGACGCCGATAAGTTCATCCGCAACTTCGTACCGGCGAACGTCAGCAGCTACACATTCGACGACCCCAAAGCTCGTGGCCAGATGGTTTCCGAATTTCTGCAGTCGTTCATCGTTGCGCTAAATGGCATGTCGAGCACATATCGAATCTCCCAGCTGCCGGCACAGGCGGTCGAGATTGCGAAGCGCATCTCTGAGGACACGTACAACGCAGGTTCATGGCCAGAGCGCTTCGGCATGCAGATCACGAAGGTTGCAATCGAGAATATCGAGCTATCCGACCATTCTCGTCAGCTCGTCAACCAGTTCTCTTCCAACCGAATGAACGTGAGGGCTTACGAGGACACCTCCGAGCGAGCTGGCAACATGGCCGCCCAGCAGAAAATTGCGCAAGGTATCCAGGACAATGGTCTTGGCGAAGGCGGCGGCATGCTATTCGGCATGAACATGGCGCAAGCCATCGGTCCGCAGGGGCAGCCCGCGAAATCTTCCGCTCGCGAGATGTCTACGGACGAGAAGATTGAGACGTTGAAGAAGCTGAAGGAACTCGTTGATATGGGCATCCTGACCCAAGATGAGTTCGACCTTAAGAAGAAGGAGCTCCTCGGTCTGTAGCTCTCTAGTCGAGAGGAACCTGTACTCCGGAGCCGTTACGAACATGTAGCAGCTCCGTTGTATGTGAGCGTTTCGAATTAATCTGCGCCGTCCAGCCACGGGGACTGCTGACATGCATTGGGTGATTCTCCGATTGCAAGACCGTTCAATACTGAACGTTTTTCTGCTATAATGGAGAACGTGATACATAGGTCGCTCGGCGGGCCTCTTCCACATCCTGCTCGCCGGGCTCGATGCATAGGAGGCGCTTATACGGACGCTCGCTATAAGCAACTACAAGGGCGGCGTGGGCAAGACCACGACCGCCGTGAACCTGGCGACCATCTACGCCAAGCGAGGGTAGTGGGTGCTGCTCATAGACCTGGACCCGCAGGCATCCGCCACCGACTTCTTCGGCCTGTACGAGCGGGTCGAGGCAGAGAAGAGGACGTCGGTTGAGCTGCTCTACGGGGACGCGTCCGTTGCCGACGTGGCTTTCGAGACCGGCATCGACGGCCTTTCCGTCATCCCCTCGGTCATCGGCCTCATCGACCAGAACGAGCTGCTTCTGCGCGAGCAGCGCCTGAAGTTCGTGCTCGACGACGCCGCCGGCGACTTCGACACCTGCATCATCGACTGCAGTCCCGTAATGAAGCGGCTCGCCTTCAACGCCTACCTTGCGGCGTCCGGCCGCGGCATGATAGTCATCCCCGTGAAGCTGGACGGCTCGGTCATGCGCGGCACCGCTCTCACGGTGAACGCTACGCGCGCCATCGCCGACGCGCTGCGTATGCCCACCCCGAAGTACCGAATCCTGCGGACCTGCGTTCCGAGACGCGAGACCCGCAGCGAGGCGACCGGCGCACAGGTTCTCGACAGCTTCTTTCCCGACGAGCAGTTCAGCACCGTCATCCACGCCTCGACGAAGGTCGGGGAGGGTTCTTGGCAGTGGAAGCCCGTCGTGGCGTTCGAGCCGAAGAGCCGCCCCGCCCAGGACTATCTGGCGCTCGCGGAGGAGATTGACCGTGAGTGCGCGTAGCGACGTTGCCGCCGGCTTCTCCATCAGCGGGCTGCTGGACTCGTCGTCTAAGACCCGCATCCGCTTCCCCGTCGTCGAGATTCCCGTTGTGGAAATCGGGGACCATCCCGCAAACACCGCATACTCCATGGACGAGGCGGGCATACGCGCGCTCGCCGATTCCATAGAACGCGACGGGCTCACCGACCTGCCGCTTGTGCGGAAGCTTGCCGACGGCTCATGGCAGATGATCTCCGGGCACCGGCGCAAGGCAGTGTACGCCATGCTCTCCAAGCGCGACGAAGCCTACGCCAAGATGCCGTGCCGCGTCATCGAAGGCGTCGACGATGCGCAGGCGCTCGTGCTTCTGCACACTGCAAACTACTTCGTGCGCGAGCTCTCCATCACCGAACGCGCCGCCACTACCCGCGCGCTTGGCATCGAGGTCGAACGCAAGCGCCGCGAGGACCCGAACCTCACGGGAAAACGCACAGAGGACATCAAGGTTGACATCCTGGCAGAGCAGACCGGCAGGCGCGTCTCCGGCAAGACCATCAAACGAGAGGAGGCGCTTGCGAAGGCTATCGAAGACGACCTTGCCGACGAGTGGAAGGCCGCCGCCAACTCCGGTGAGATCTCCGCGAAGGCAGTGGGCTCGCTTGCCGCCCTGCCCCGCGACAAGCAGTCGCGGATCGCGGGAGAAGTATCGCTCGAAGGGCTCAGCAAGCGTCAGCGAACTGACGCCATCCAGGCTGCCATCGGTTCCGTTGCCCAGCCCGACGCGCGTCTCGCGCGGTCCCGCAAGAGCCTCGCCAGCTACGCCGCTTCCGTGGTCGCAACCATCGAGAAGGCAGACCTGGATATCATCAGCGAGATCGCCGGAATCGTGCAGGAATTGCAGGAACGCGTGACTTCTGATGCGGATTCGCCCGCGGAGGGCGTCAGACGCCAGTCGTAGCAAGTAGCCCATCTTCTATCACGTTCTTCCGAACGCTCTCAAGATGGTACTTGGCCCGGGGAGTCGGGGAGGGTTTGCGGTAGCGGCACCGACCTCCGCCTTCGACCGCCCCACACCGCCCCGGGCATATGCCATCCGCCCGCGCCGACTACTGGCCGACGCCTGCGGATGACTGCGGGGGCTGCCCCCGCTCCCCGTTGCTGGCAGACAAGGAAATGCCGGCAGCTTCCACATAAAGCCGGCGATGCAAAGGAGAAGACCACGACGAAACGGAAGGACAGGTTCGTCCATTGCCGGCTATCCGAAGCCGATTTCGAGCGCTTCCACGAGCACGCCGAATAGCTCGAGCTCGCCCCGTCGGAGTACCTGCGCTACATGATTCGCATCCCCGTGAAGGCATGCAAAGGCGGCGGCGAGATTGTCACCCTCGACACGAAGGCGATGTCGCAGATCTACGGCGAGCTCGTCCGCTGGGGCCATCATTACAACCAGGCCGTGCACGCGCTCAACACCATCGCGCTGTTCGCCAGCAGCGGTGGCAGCAACACGGACTACTTTGTCGAGCAGCTCGAGTGCGCCAACCGCAATCTCGAGGACGTGAAATCCGGCGAGCGCGGCATAGAGGGAAAGCTGTGGCAGCTCGAGGGAACGACGTTGGTAGGTGGTCGCTGATGCCGATAGTGAAGGCGATATCGGGACACACCAACTGCCAGAAGGTGAAGCCGTACCTGGAGAAGCGCAACCGCGCTCTGGCACGCGACTTCTTCAACCTGTCGTGGGACGAGCGCGAGATGCAGGGCTACGACGAGGCTATGAAGGATGCCGTGGAATGGGCGACGAGATGGACGCGACACGGGCCCGATGCGGCAACGACGAACCGTACGAGGGCAGGCGCGCCCGCACCTACAAGCACTTCATCATCTCGCCCGACCCCGATGACCATATCGACCTTCCCGCCCTGCGCGAGCTCGCAAGAGCGTGGGCCATGAGGTTCTTCGGCGACTACCAAGTGGCCATCGTGTACCACGACGACAACCAGAACCGGATCTTGCACGCGCACCTGGTCGTCAACTGCACCAACCTTGTCACCGGCAACCGGCTGCACACCGACAACCCCTTCGAGCTGAACCGCGCCCTGCAGGACATGGCGCGAGAGAGGGGCCTGAGCGGGCTCTCGAACGTGATGGAGCACCGCGAGGGCCTGTCGCGCCTGGCTGCGAAGGACGAGCCGGAGAAGACCGCCAGAACCATGCAGCCGACGTGCGTGAGCCGGCCCGAGCGCGAGCTCGTTGACAGCGGCGAGTACTCCTGGGTCGCGGACATACGCAGCCGCGTATCAGTGGCGAAGGGACTTGCACGCAACGAGGGCGAGTTCCGAAGCATCCTGGATATGCTTGGAGTTGCAGTGGCGGACAACTCGCCGAAGGCGACCAACCGTGATTGGATCTATTCGCTTTCCGACGACCCCAAGTGCAAGGTGACCGGCGGGCGTCTCGGCTACCTCTACAGCCGACGCTCGCTTGAGAACGGCTTCGAGAACAAGGCGACCTACCACCCCGACGCAGCTTCCTCCCGGGCGATCCTGAAGGCGGCGAAGGATGCCGTGGTGCTTAACGACCTCGCCGAGCTCGATCGCATGGCGAAAGCGCTGGAGACCTGCTCACGCTTCGGGATACGCAGCATCGCCGACTGCGATGCCAGGATCGGGACGGTCGAGAAGTGCATCCAAGGCGGCAACGGCAGCGAGGCCGAGCGCAAGTCGCTCGGGGCTCTGCGCGATGCGCGCGACTTCACGGCGGCGAACGGGCTGCTTCCCAGGACTTCCTCCAAGCCGAAGGGCGCGAAACCCATAGCCGACGGTGCGCCCAGTGCCGGCAAGAAGAAGACCGCCGATAAGCGCAAACACAATCGTCGTGAACCCCAGCGCGGCAACCGCGAGAAGGGAGAGCGCTGATGGAGATCCGCATCCGGTACAGGAACAACCGCGTCGACGTCTTCGATACCGACACCTTCACCAAGTCGGAGCCCTTCGGCAACGCGAACATGCTCACCGACTTCGAGATCCTGCTCGACCAGCTCGGCAAGACCGGCATCTGGCTAGCGGCTCACAGCTACGACGCGAGCCAGTCATACCGCGGCGACATCCTGGACGACGAGATTCCCGTGGCGCGACGCAAGAAGGGCTGGCGCTTCCTGCTCGCCGAGAGCGAAGAGGTTGCCGGCATCGAGACCGTGAGCATCGGTAGTGACATTGCCCTGCAGCGGATTTGCGGCGAGCTCGTGGACATGCTGCGGCTCGACGAGACAGCTTCCGCTTGGATCAGCAACAGCGACGACCTCTCCACCGTCGACAAGGCAGTGGCGCTGTTCGAGGTGCTCACGGGGGCAGCCCCCGCAGGATCCGCATCCGAAGACATCGCCCGCATGTGCGGCTGCAGCCTTGCGCTGGTGAACACGTTGCAGGCGATGGGGGTCGCACCAGAAGAGGACGAGGAAAACGAAGAGGAAGACGAGTACGACAGCTGGATGGAGGGACTGGACCATGAGGACGTTGATTAGGCTGGCGGGAGCGTTCGTACGCTTCCTCGTTCACGCGGTTTTCAGGTTCATGTAGGGGCGACCATGACGACACACTCAAATGCACCTTCAGGTCTCGCCATGCCAATATTATTACAGATGCACATGCTTATGGGTATATATTGTACCCTTTTCTGCTAGAATATCTAATCATGAAATTCAGTAGATACATAGCCACGCACCACGTGTTCACCATCGGGGCGCTGCTCGCCGAGTCGGATTCCGAGAACTCCGCGCGGAAGCAGCTCAAGCTCGCGCTCGCCTCGGGGAAGGCCGAGCGGGTTCGGCGTGGGCTCTACGTCTCGCATGCGGGCAGGTTCGAGGGGGTCGGCGTCGACCCCTTCGAGGTGGTCGCGGCCCTCGACCCCGGCGCAGTCCTCTCGTTCCACACCGCACTCGAGGCGCTCGGAGTTGCGCACAACGTCGGCTTCGAGTGCAGGTTCCGCACCTCCAGCGCCAAGGCTCCGTTCTCCTTCGGCGGCGTCGACTACGTTCCACACCCGGCTGACGGTGCCGTCTCCAGTCACAGGGTACGCGGCAGCGCGTTCGGGACCGTGCTCGTGACCACCAGGGAGCAGACCATCGTGGACTGCCTGAAGCACCCTGAGTGGTCGGGAGGCATTGAGGAGGCGGTGAGGTCGCTCTCCGCGCTGCAGTACGTGGACTCGGCCGCCGTCGCCCGCCTCGCGTGCGCCGACAGCGCGTCGCTCGCCGCCAGGGTCGGCTGGCTGCTCGAGGCGAGGGCGGAACGGTGGCGGGTGCCCGACGGTGTGATCGACCTGCTGCTCGAGCGGTGCGCCGGGGTGACCTCGAAGTTCGACAAGAGGTTCCCCGAGTCCCGTGGCTGGTCGAGCAGGTGGCGCATGACGTTGCCGGAGACGGAGGAAGAGGTGCGCACGTGGGTATCGTGAGCACGGAAGAATTCCAGCCGAGGACGGCGGACAAGGTAGAGAGGCTCCTCGACATCCTCGAGGAGATGGAGCAGCACCCGGATCTTCGGGGCAAGCTTGCCATGCACGGCGGCACCGCCATCAATCTCTTCATGCTCGGGATGCCTCGTCTCTCGGTCGATATCGACGTGTCGTACGTCGGCGCGGTCGACAAGGAGACGCTGCTCCTGGAGCGCCCGCTCGTCGAAACCGCCATCGGGGAGGTGGCGACGGCGCTCGGTTACGCTGTGAGTACCGGGGAGGGCGGACATGCCGGCAGGACGTTCATGCTGCGCTACGGGGGCGCGTGGGGCTCGGATCACGTCAAGATTGACTGCATCTACATGAACCGCTCGCCGATAGTCACCCCGACGCTGCGGTCGTGTCCGCTTCGCCCCGACGCTCGCGTGCTCATGTTCTGCGATGCCGAGCTCGCTGCCGGCAAGGTCAAGGCCTTTTTCGACAGAGTCAAGGTGCGTGACCTCTACGACATCTCGAACCTGGGAAGGTACGCCGATCGACTGGGCGCTGACGAGGAGGGGTTCTTCCACAAGGCCGTCCTCTTCTATGCCTCGCTGTCCGCGAGGTTCCCACTTCCGTTCGAGGGCCGCTCCGAGCGTTTCAGGGGCAGGCGAACCGAGCTGGAGGATCAGCTGTTGCCCATGCTCCGCCTGCGCGATAAGAAGCCCACGCTCGAGAGGCTCATGGAGGATGCCGAGGAGTTCGTGAGGCGTCACGTGCTCCCGAGGGACGACGCCGAGAGGGAGTATCTGGAGAGGCTCGCGGGCGCGGACTACCGGCCTGGACTCCTCTTCGCGGACACCGAGACGGCCGGCGCCGCATCAAGTAGCCCCGAGGCCCTCTGGAAGGTGCGGAATCTTAGAGAGATGACCCGCGGATAGCGCCCGGCAGGCACCCTCGCCGAACACATCGGCGTAGAGGTAGGGGGGGGAGGCAATCGGGGCTCGCCTGCGCGATAGGCTCCTCAATTCTCGTTCCCGGCATCTCGACCCAGGCGACGACCTCGTCCGGGAGGTTTTCCCAGTCGATCTGTAGGGTATCCGACGAGCTGGCGAGGCTGCTCGCGGAAGTGAAAGAAGAGGACGCCGAGGAGGGCGCCTGCAAGGTGAAGGAAGATTGGGGTGACGTTGACGAAGAAGCTTGGTAGGTTCTTCAAGGCGGTGCTTAAAGTCACGCTGGGCTTTTTCGTCTGGCTGTTCCGCGTCGTGTTCAAGTGGGTGATGTAGACGATAGCTGTTTGGCCACTTAGACTCGTTAGACTCGCACTCGCTGTTGGGAACATGGTTCCGATGCAGGAGATTCATGCGTTCTAGACAGCAAACGGCCGAGTGGTTCGGTTTCGCTCGGCCGTTATTTCTCTTACCTGACTGATGTTAATTCAGGAAGAAACCGTCGACCTCTTCCCGCGTGTGTAGGATTTCGCCGTCCGGGACATTAAGGCTTGCCGCCAACTCAATAGAGCCAGAGAAAGCCATAGCGAGATTCGGGGAGAAAGCCTTTCCGAGGAGGCTGATGTATGTGCTCATATTCTCACGAAGCTCGTCGATGCATGCGACGTATTCGCCAGCCAGCTGCTCGTCGAGGGTCTCCAGCTCCTGAGCGTAATGCGCGAGGATCTCCGCCTCTTGATTGCTGTAGAAGTCTTTTCCTAGCTCGTACATAGTCGTGCCTACGGCGTTGCCGACAAGGGCGCCCAGGATTGGGATCGGGATAATAGTCTGACCCAGGAAGCTTGAGAATGCGCTCACGGACGCATCCAGGCACGCGATTTCGGAGCTTTCTATAAACTCGATCTCCGTAAGCTCGCCGTTACGGAATCTGTAAGCGCATTTAGCGACGCCGAAAGATGCCGTGACCAGTGCGCTTGCGACAGCTGAGGGTGCTGCCGTGTAGTTGTTTAGCCCGTAAACAGCTCCGCCGCGAACCCCGCCCTTGACGAGCCCCATGCCGGAATCTTTGGCAATCTCCTCCCAGTCATCCTGGGTCAAGTCGCCGATACGCCTCCCGTTCCTAAGATGGCGCTTAAATGAGAGGGCGAATGTCGTTCCCGCCTCCAGAACGGCGCCAGCCGCCGCAGCCTTCGCACCTTCTTTGGGCGTAGGCTTGTGATCCTCGTAGATGCCCTTCTTTATTCGTTCACTCTCGTCCGCTAGCTTGCTCTTCTCCTCGGCCATCTTGTCGGCGATAACGTTCTTCTGGACATCCGAATACTCGAATTTAGAGGCTTCCAGATCATCGATGCTGAACCCGCTGGAGTCGAAGAACTCATGAATGCTCTTCCAAGTTGAGTAGGATGGACCGCCATCCGAGGACACCAGCTTGGCTGCTTCCTCCTTGGGCATCTCGTACAGGAAGCGCACTGCGTCGAGATGGTCCTTCGGGATTTGGTAGACGCCGTTTTTATCGAGGAAATCGGGATACTTTCTCAAATGGGCGGCCACTGCATCCAGGGAGAACTTGCCGCCGGCGTTTACGAACTTGACCTGTATGGGTACGCCGTTGCGCAAAAGGTCGGTGGGTCCGTTGTCGTTCACCCATTCCATTACCGGTTTATCGCCGCGGACGTCTCCCTCAGTGCCTCGGTGTTCCGCTTTACGGACAAGAGCGCCTCGTGCTTCTCCCTGGCCATCTTGTGCTGCTTTTTCACGAAAAGGGCAATGGAGGTCAGCAACGTGGCACCTGTGACGCCCCAACCGATGGGGCCGGCCATTGCCAGGAAAGCACTGCCGGTAGCCATTCCTCCGCCTCCGGTAGCCAATGCGCCGCCGCCGAGCCAGGCTATGGCCGCATTCGTTGCGGCAGCGCCCGACAGTGTGGAGATGGCGGCGCCTGTGGAGGCGGTGCCGAAAGTTGTGGCGACCCATATTGCCGCGGACGGGGCGATACTGGCAATGGCGATACCCGCTGTGACACCGGCACTGGCGCTGGCTGCCGATTTCCGTGCCGAGTTAAGCTCTTCGCGGGCGAAGGCCTCCGATTCTTTGAAGCTTCGCTTGCTGTGGGACACCTCCTCAATGTCCTCCACGAACGACTTCGGCGTGTTCGCGATCGAGTTCACCAGGTCGGTAGCGAGATCCAGCAGGTCGATGCTCCTCAACCTAGACTGGTAGAGCTCGATCCCTTCCAACTCCAGGTCGGTATAGGTTTGGTTTTAGTCGATGATGGCAAGGTCGTACTCATCCGGTTCTTTCGCCCTTGCATTCGCGACGCCCTGCTTGACCCCATCGGCGATTTCTCCCGCTTTGCCCGCAACGGCTGCGATGGCGCCTTGAGCACCGGCTACCGCTGTGTTTGCAGCGTCTGCAACTTTCTGCACCTCTTTTTTTGAGTTGAAGCCTTTAGCGAACAAGCCCATCGTCCCGCCTTTCTCCACACGTAATCCAAGGTCATTATTCCACAATGGATATGGTTCTGAGCAGCGTTCTGACCGCAGGTAATTTTATATGCGGAATGAGTGTCCGTTGTCCCGTCTGGCGTAAAAAACTGCCGCGCAGGTCATATTGAAGAAAGGCTAAAGTGTTTTCTTCTCGAGTGACTGTATCGAAGAAATCATCGCGAGTTGCTTATGATAGCAATCGCTCGCTTCAGTGGATCAATGGAGCTTGCGATACAGGTACTAGAAATTTCATGTTGAAAAGTTTCTAGTTTTTTGTTTGCTAAAGTTTACGGTGAACGTCTACTTTGAAAGGCACTACATTGAGTAACTCGCCCCATTTCCAGCCTGATGAAGAAGCTCAGCAAGTTGATGGATCTGAAACTCGGCTGGCCTCCAGCAAAAACTCTATTCCCGCAAAAAGCTCTTTTTCTCCCGCAGCTGGCTCCTCACCGCAATCTGCCCCGGCTAACGGAGTAAATCCTCCGCTTCCGCCTGCTCCGCCAGCGGGGATGAATCCGCCATATCAGTCAGGAGGGTATCCGCAACCGATGCCTCCCGCTGGGTATCCGCCATATCCGCCGCAAGGGGGAGCCGGGATGCCGCAGCCCCTTCCTCCGTCAGCTTCGGTACCCCAAGGAGAAATGGTGGGGTATCCCCAGGCGGGCTATCCGCCGGTAAATCCAGCAGCGATGCACCCTCCTTATGCTGCTAACCTTCCCGGTTATCCGCAACCCCCAAAATTGCCTAACGATTTTGTGCTTGCCTTAAAAGCTATTTGGCCTACTTTTGTAGCCATGCACAAATCTGAGGGGCAGCAACAGGTGAAAGCCAATCTCCAGTTGAAACACTGGTGGTGGGTAATGATGCTGGTGTTTTCGCTGCTGACCGGACTTAGTGCCTCAGTGCTGATCGCCCGAAGTGCGGATATATTCTCTGGAGGATTGCTAGGTTCCTCGGGTTTTGGAACTTATAGCATTCTATATTTTGGGTATTGGTTGCTTTGCTTTGTGGTGTTCACCCTAGTGGCATTCGCGGTAGTAATTCTGAGGGCGGCATTAGCATTAGCTGCTGCTCGCACTAAGCAAAGTACCATCACCTTTACTCAAGTAGCTTCCATAGTGGCAACGGGGCTGGTGATGCCCTCCTTCGCGTTGGCGTTAATGTTTTTGATTTCCCTGCTACCGATCCCGGTTTTGCCTTTAGTATTAATATTGGTCCTACAAGTGCTAATATCGGCCTCCTTCTTGATTATGGAGCTATTGATCTTCGGAGGCTTAAAAGAGCTGTATCCGCAAGATAAAAGTCCGGAGATGCGTCATACCATTTTCTTCATTATCTGGACGCTGTGCGCCTCCCTAGTAATTGGGATGTTGGCCGCTCCTACCGGGACTTATGCCGTCAAAGAGAGCGCAAAGGCTGCGGTAGAAGATACGGTGCAAAACCAAGTCGATGAACTAGAGAACCTAAAGAGAATGTTCGATCAGTAGTTCCGTTACTGCTGAAGGGCGTCTTTGAAGCGACCTAGTAAATAAGCAAGATCATAAGTTGGGGTTTTCCGCCAGCACTGAGCTGGCAGAAAACCCCGACTTTTTTACCTTAATAGTTATTCGCAGCTAGGCATTACCCCACCTGTTTAGTCCAGAGCCGAGAATACCGGCTCCTCCGTACCTCGCAATTGTTTGTCGGGGGTATGGCAACCTGCCCTCTATAGAGAAGAGTAAGAATCGTGATAGTCGCTGATTTCAAAGCCTTTAATTGACATTGCTGCGATCAAGCCGGAACCACCTGAGCCCAGTAAATATCCCCAGGAAACCTCGGATGCTACTCGGTATTAGGAGAATTTTTTATAACCGGTAATTTCATTGCCAGTTATCGATATTTCCGCTAAGGTCTGCTCAGTTCCTGAAGGCGACATAGATGCTGGATAGAAAATAGTGATTTTTCCGGGGTTTTCGATCCTTACGGTATTCGGTTCTTGAGTGCCCCCAATTATCGAAATATAGGGGTGCTCGGGGTCTTTGGGATCGAAAATGGCCAACTGGAAACTAACCGCTTCTAAATCATTGGCTATTAGCAGCGCATCGAGGTAGCCATCACCGTTTGCATCTCCATATGCCACGCTATAGCGCTTGCTGGTGTCCGCGGTAAAGCTTTCGGAATCAAAAAAGCTTGAGCTATTCCCTTCGTTTTCTGAAAGCTTGAGGGCAGGAAGCTGTGTCCCTTCATCCCAGGGAGTAGTGACTTTCTCGATTGATTCCCCGTTTTTCATAGTTGCCCAGCAGGTAGTGGTTTCTCCTGGCATTTTTCTCGATATAGGAGTGCCATCGCTTTTACTCCAGAAGTATTTTTCGGAACAGCCATCAAGTCCAAATGTGGGTAGGTAGGCGTTGGCGAAGTCAATGTTTTTGATGGCGTCTTTGGCTACCGGTGGTTCAGCTGGTTTGCTCGCACTAGGGTTTAACTCTTTTTCAGGGTTAGGCTGCGCCTTAGAACTGCCGGTCAAGCTCATCACTTCTAGCTCGGAGGATTCCTTTGGAATGGGAGAATTAGTTTCTGCAGATTCTGTATTCTCGGTAGTATCCTGCGAGCTTTGGGTGGGATTAGAGGGGGAATCTTTAGCGATACTGGTGGTGTAGATTCCTTCGCCATCACAGGTGACCGCAGCGGGTTTTTCCAAATTCTGCACCCACAATAGTTTGCTGGTTTCTGGGTTATAGGCAACGATCTGTCTAGCGTTAGTGGCCGAAGGGCTAGCTCCAACTATCAGGTGCTTATCGGCGTAAATTTGTTCTTTGAAGTGGTATTTCTGGTTTTGGTTGGTTTTTATGGTGTCTTTGGTGACGCATGCGATTTTCCCGCTTGCAGTCAAGTAGGGCTGCTGAAGGGAGCTATCGCATTTTGGCAAGGCTATGAGTTTACCGATTTTAGCTCCAGACTTAGGGTCTAGGAATTGTCCTACACCACTGCCATCTTTGAATGGTTGCAGCAACAGTAGCTTGTCTTTTTCCGGTTCGTACAGCGTATACGCTTGCCTGGGGTCTTTTTTTTATTTCTATCACTACTTTTGACGGTTTATCCCAAGCTGGTTTGACCCCCACCGCCAAAGAATCATCACTGCTAAATAACTTGTAAAGGATAATCCCTAAAGCACAAATCACAAGTACTAGCAATACACACCAGGTGACTATTAAAGCCCGCCGCGATTTAGCTTTTCCACCAGGAGCCGGCTGCCCCGGATAGTAAGGAGGTGCCGTCTGCGAGACATGGTATGCAGGAGGTACCGACTGTCCGGGATAAGTAGCATATGCTGGTTGAACTGGGTAAACCGGAGGGGCTGGTGGGGGCGTTGGAGAAAATCCATTCGGGGATCCGTGGGAGCTGCCAGCATTACTATTATCGTCAGGGGAAAACTTCGACATACCCCCGCTTTAACAACCCTTACTAGACAGCAATACCAAAAAACTTAATAAATCAGACCCGGTTGGCTGAGTATCTAATTGGGGGAGAGAGAAACAAAACGTTCAGTTTCCACGCTGGTAGCGATATTATCCGGGAAGTACTACGACCTGATCTGATCCCCGATAGCATGGAAGTGGACAATCTGAAAGGCTAATGAAAGGAAAACACTCATGGCAGTTCATGACAATGGACCGGAGCCTTATAGCTTCGATTTGGAAACCGAGACCAAAGAAAATACCAACTATCGCACCACCGCCTGGACCGGGAAATACCTGCAGGTAACCCTAATGTCCATTCCGGTAGGTGAATCTATTGGCCTGGAAGTACACCCTGACAACGATCAGTTCCTGCGCCTAGATGCCGGCAAAGGAAAAGTGGTAATGGGGGATGCGGAAGATAATCTCACCTTTGAACAAGAAGTCGGAGACGGCTGGGCGGTAATGGTACCGGCCGGCAAATGGCACGACATTATTAACATTGGTGATGAACCGATGAAGGTCTATGCAATCTATTCCCCCTCCCACCACGCGCAGGGAATCGTACAAGAGACTTTTGCCCAGGCTGAAAAGGACGAGGACTCCGGCAAAGACGTTCCTCCCGAATGGACCGTGCAGCTGGGTAAATAGTTCCCATCCTTTAGAAGCTATCCCAGAAAATAGCTGCAATACAGTGGCTATTTAAAGGCGATAACTTCAGCAAATAACTGTAGTGGCGCCGCCCTGAATTTGGGGCGGCGCCACTTGCTTTTTACTACTAGATATTAGGTCTTAAACCAGATTTATAAGCAGCTTGCTCTAGGACTGCAGCCGATCCAGCGCGGCATCTAGCCGGGTAAGTTTCGCGGTCATTTCACCAGTGCGGCCAGGACGAATATCAGCTTTGAGAACTAGTGATACCCGCGGAGCAAACTTGGAGACTGCTTCACAGGCATCCTTTACCACCTGCATACATTCATCCCACTCGCCCTCGACAGTGGTGAACATGGAATCCGTACGGTTCGGCAGTCCCGAATCCCGAATAACTTTTACCGCGGCAGCAACTGCGTCATGAACTCCGCCCTCAGCGTCGGCGGTAGAAGGAGAAATAGAAAATGCAACTAACATATTTTTACCTTAGTCCCTCTGGCCTCGAGACCTCCTAACGGATCCAAGTCCCCAGCCCTTTTGCCTCCTTTTCGTTTTTCCAAAAGTAATCCCGCAAAGCTCAAGTTCTTCCTCGACACTAAGAGAATCGAGAAAAGGTGAGAAAAATTGCTTACTGGTTTCTAGTTGCTGATTAGTACGCCAGGCGCTGCCCCTGCTAGGCTAAAAGGGTAGTTGATTCCTGCGGGCTTGATTCAAGAAGTCCTGGGTAAGCAACTAACAGGCTCCCCGGGCAGCAGGTTTTACCAGAGGTCAGGGGGATGCGGTTGGGTAGTGGGTGAGAATTCAGACGACTTCCCGATGCCGCGCGCAAAATTTCATACCGGGCAGCTATTTCATATAAGGGAAGACTTTGAATAAGCGGATTTTCGTAAGGAAAAAGAACGATACTACCCAGTTCAATGTCTATGACATTTTTGGCCTTGACGCGGCTGCACTGGAAAAAGCCAAATACACCGTGTTTGCAGAGATAAACCAAGATTTGGTGCTGGACGAGATCGATATCGAAGACTATTACGTCCTCGAATATTTGCCCGGACAGTTTGATCAGCGTGCCGATGCCGCCGAAAAGTGTCTACAGCTGCAAGGATACGAAGCTACCGTTAAATGCGGATACGGGCATACCGGCGAGGTTAAGTTCAACCCCATCGAGATGCGCCTAAAAGATATGTCGGTGCTAGAAAACCAGACTTATGTTCCTAACCGGCAACTGCCTCCCAGCATTGAAATTACCGAAGATTATTATGAAAATGCTTCTTTGGCAATGACCAAAGAAGACCTGCTATTTATCAAAGGATATTTCGATAGCATCGGGCGTCTGCCCACCGAAACTGAGATCAAAGTAATTGATACCTACTGGTCAGACCATTGTCGGCATACCACTTTTGAAACCGAACTAACCGATGCCGCCTTTAGCGGTCCTTACGCGGATCGCTTGCAGGAAGAATGGGATCGTTATCTAGCGGAGCGCAATAGCGAAAAACCGATTACCTTGATGGATTTGGCCACCTTGGCGGCTAAACGGGAAAAGGTAAAAAACCAGGAAGTTTCCAACGAGATCAACGCTTGCTCGGTATATGTAACCGTGGGCGGGCAGCGCTATATCCTGCAGTTCAAGAACGAAACTCACAACCACCCCACCGAGATCGAACCTTTCGGTGGGGCTTCTACTTGTATTGGGGGAGCTATTCGGGATCCCCTATCGGGACGTACCTTCGTTTACCAGGCTATGCGGATTTCTGGCAGCGCTGATCCCCGGATAGATGACCCGATAGAAGGCAAACTTTCCAGTAAGGAAATCACTCAGCGGGCAGCAGCCGGATATTCCTCCTACGGCAACCAAATCGGGCTCACCACCAATTATGTAAAAGAAATCTATCATCCCGGTTACCGCGCGAAACGCCTAGAACTTGGCTTCGTGGTGGGAGCGGCTCCCGCAGAAAACATTATTCGGGAAGAACCTGCCCCCGGGGATCTCATCCTCTTGATCGGAGGACGTACCGGACGTGACGGGATTGGGGGAGCCACCGGATCCTCGAAAACCCATACTCGGGACTCCTCCCAAACCTGCGGAGCGGAAGTACAAAAAGGTAACCCGATTATTGAACGCAAGATTCAGCGGCTCTTCCGCCGCGGTGAGGTCGCCAAGCGGGTTAAGAAATGTAATGACTTTGGCGCCGGGGGAGTCTCGGTTGCTATTGGAGAGCTGGCTCCCGGACTAGAGATAGAGCTGGACCGGGTACCGGTCAAATACCAGGGACTAAATGGTACCGAGTTAGCAATCTCGGAATCTCAAGAGCGGATGGCAGTCTGCGTCGACCCTGCAGACCTGCAGTTCTTCTATGATGCATGTGCCAGTGAGGACGTAGAAGTAACCCACGTGGCTACCGTGACTGCCGAGCGGCGTCTGGTGATGCATTACTTGGGAGAAACTATCGTCGATATTTCCCGGGACTTCCTGGACACCAACGGGGTGCGCTCCCAAGCTAAATTTAATGCAACCTCTGGGGGCCGAATCACTCCCAAGCGGGAAGTTTCCGGTTCAAACCTGCAGGAAAAACTAGCAAATAACCTGGCGGACTTAAACATTTGTTCCCAGCGCGGCTTAAACGAGATCTTTGATTCCTCAATTGGTGCCACCACTTTGACCCTGCCTTACGGTGGTAAATTCCAGCGCACCCCCTCGCAGGTGAGTGCCCAACTGGTATCTCTAGAGAATGGACAGGCCGAGGTAGCCTCAGTAGCGGCCTACGGTTTTGAACCTTCGCTAGCCGAGCTTAGCCCCTATCACAGCGCCATCGTTTCCGTAGTGCAATCCATGTCGCGCCTGGCCGCAGCCGGGGTGGATTACCACGACTTGTATTTCACTTTCCAAGAATATTTCCAGCGCCTGGGCGAAGACCCCGAAAAGTGGGGAACCGTGGTGGAAGCCTTGCTAGGAGCTAACCGCGTTTTGCGCCACTTCCACCTGGCCTCCATCGGGGGCAAAGATTCCATGTCCGGTACTTTCGAAGACATGCATGTGCCGCCCACCTTGGTAAGCTTCGCTATCGGAATGCAGCAAGCAGATAAATTGCGTACTCCCGAGTTTAAAGCCCGTAATCATCGTCTCTACCTGTTACCAGTGCAAACAGACGAGTTGGGGGCAGTTGATCTGGAATCTTTCCAAGCCGCTCTCGATAGGTTGCAAGCGATTAATCCGATCTCGGCCTACGCCCTGGGGTATGGAGGGATCGCAGAAGCGCTACCAAAAATGGCTTTCGGGAACCGGATCGGTTTCGATATCAACACTGAAGAAGACCTGTTCGCTTCCCGCTATGGCAGTTTCCTGATCGAAACGGATCAACATTTGGATCTACCACTGCTGGGATATACCGGCAGCTGGTCAGATAGCACCCTTAACGGGCAGCGTTTAGACTTGGCAGCTTTACAAAAAACCTGGGAAGAACCTTTAGCCGAGATTTTTCCCACCGCCGGTAAACGGATCACCAATAGCGGCTCCCGCTCCAGCGAAACCTGTCTGACCAAGACACACCATGCGCCCTATCGAAAAGAAAATCCGCAGGTATTTATTCCGATTTTCCCCGGCACTAACTGCGAATACGATATGACCCGGGCTTTTACTCGCGAAGGGGCACAGGTGGTAACCGAGGTTTATCAGGATGCCGCCTCCTATGCCCGGCAAATCGAGCAAGCCGATATTTTGGCGCTGCCCGGAGGATTCTCCGTGGGAGATGAGCCGGATGGCTCGGCAAAATTTATCGTTTCGGTGCTGCGCCAAGAACAGGTTAAAGAAGCCGTCCACGCGCTACTGCGCAAAGGCGGTCTGATCCTGGGAATTTGTAATGGCTTCCAAGCATTGATCAAATCCGGGTTGCTTCCCTATGGACAGATCCGGGATCTGGATCCGGATTCACCTACCCTGGCCGCAAATGACAGCGGGCACCACGTCGCCAAAATCGTCCATACCGCCGTGTCTTCGGTGGCTTCTCCCTGGCTCAGTTCCTTCGATGTGGGAGAAGTCCACCACATACCGATTTCTCATGGTGAAGGCCGGGTAGTGATGAGCCCCGAGCAGTATCGAAAGTATTCGGCTTCGGGTCAGATCGCTACCAAATATTTAGGGGAGAACCCCAATGGATCTTCCTTCGGAATCGAAGGGCTGTTGGCTCATCACGGGCAAATCCTGGGAAAGATGGGTCATTCAGAAAGGAGCGGTAGCGGTTTATACCTCAACTACTGTCCCGAAATAGAACAAAACCTATTCAGAAACGGGGTTAATTATTTCCGATGGATGTAGCAATCATTTTTGGTTCCGCCTCCGATAAAGAAAAAATGGCGGGCGCGGCCAAATGCTTAGACGAGTTCGGATTGGAATATAAAGCGTATATTGCTTCGGCGCACCGGGTTCCAGAACTTTTAGAGCAAATCCTAAAAGAGGCCGTGGACTCGGGGGCGAAAGCCATCATCGCCGGGGCTGGCCTGGCGGCACACCTGCCTGGAGTTATTGCCTCTAAAGTGACGATCCCGGTAATTGGGGTACCGCTCGATGCGGCCTTAGGCGGACAGGACGCCCTCTACTCAATAGTGCAGATGCCGAAAGGAATCCCGGTTTCCACGGTGGGAATCAACAATTCCTATAATGCCGCCATGACCGCGGTGCAGATTATTGGCACCAGTAATGAAAAGGTAGCCGCGCAACTTAAAGAGTATCGCGCGAATATGAAACAGAAGTTCACCGCTGACCCGGTTAGTTTTTAAAGAAAAAATTTAGATAGAAGAAGGCAAATCATGGAAAAGAAAGAATTCCTGTACGAGGGTAAAGCCAAGAAAATCTACGCCACCGATGATCCCGATAAGGTCATTGTTTATTACAAAGATGATGCCACTGCCGGTAACGGTGAAAAGAAAGGCACCATTGCTGATAAAGGCATTATTAACAATGAGCTCACCAGCTATCTATTTGAAATGCTGGCCTCGCAGGGAGTAAAAACCCACTTCATTGAGAAGCTAAATGATCGCGAGCAGCTGTGCTGGAAGCTGGATATTGTTCCGCTAGAGGTAATCACCCGCAACATTATCGCCGGTTCTATGGCTAAGCGCCTGGGGCTGGAAGAAGGCACCATGCCGAAGAAAATGATCCAAGAGTTCTCCTACAAGGACGATGAGTTAGGCGATCCCCTGATTAACTCGGATCACGCGGTAGCCATTGGGGCTGCTACCGAAGAAGAGGTGGCAGAAATCTTGGAGGTAACCGCTAAGATTAACCAGATCCTGTCTGATGCTTTCAAGAAAGAAGGCATCCTACTGGTGGACTTCAAGATTGAGTTCGGCCGAGACAAGGATGGGAACCTGCTGCTAGCAGACGAGATCACTCCCGACACTTGCCGGCTGTGGGACGCGGAAACCAAGAAGAAGCTGGACAAGGATCGTTTCCGCCGGGACATGGGCGGAATCGAAGAAGCCTATAAAGAAATCCTGCACCGCATTACCAAGAAATAGTTATTAGTGCTGATCCCTGGGGGTAGAGCTACTCTGCCCCCAGGGAGATCATCACTACTTAGGGCAAGGGAAACACAGATTATGGTCAGTTATAAAGATGCCGGTGTTGATAAAGAGGCAGGATACGAGCATGTGCGCCGGTTAAAGCAAATGGTCGCCTCCACCCAAAATGAACAGGTTTTGGGTTCCCTGGGATCTTTTGCTGCCCTCTATGAACTAGGTAAGTACCAGGAGCCCGTCCTAGTTTCCGGTACTGATGGGGTAGGTACCAAGCTGAAAATCGCCTTCTCCTTAAAAAAATACGACACCGTAGGCATCGACTTGGTGGCCATGTGTGTCAACGATGTGCTGTGCCATGGGGCGCGGCCGCTGTTTTTCTTAGATTATCTGGCCTGTTCCGAGCTAGATGCCGAGGTCTCCTCGCAGCTGGTTTCGGGAATAGTCAGCGGATGTAAGCAGGCGGGTGCGGCGCTCATCGGCGGCGAAACTGCAGAGATGCCCGGGTTCTATCAAAGCGGCGAATACGATATGGCCGGGTTTACCGTCGGAGTGGTAGAAAAATCCGCTATCATCGATGGCTCGGCAATAAAAGCTGGAGACGTGGTGGTGGCGCTGCCCTCTTCCGGGCTGCATTCCAATGGGTTCTCTCTAGTGAGAGCACTCTTTAAAGAGCCTTTCCCCGCAGAACTGCTGACTCCCACTAAGATCTATGTTCCCGAGATCCTGTCGTTGCTGGATCAAAAAATCGAGATCCACGGCCTAGCAAATATCACCGGAGGCGGGCTAGAAGAGAACGTACCCCGGATTATTCCCGAAGGTTTGTGCGCGCGGATTGAAAAAGAAAAAGTGCGCATTCCCGACATCTTTAAACGTGAGGAGTTTACAGCGGTTCCGGAAAGTGAGATGTGGGGAACCTTCAATATGGGTGTGGGATTCACGTTGGTAGTTCCCCCCGCAGAGCTGCCGAAAGTAACCGCCGCGCTGCCTGAGGCCTATCAAATCGGAGAAATCCTTAGCAAAGAGCAATGCGACAGTCCCGGCGGCGATCGAATCTGTCTGCTCTAACCGCAGTTAACCAAGCCAGCTAGAAAAGAGACAATACTAATGGCCAAGATTTTGATAGTAGGCAACGGGGGACGCGAAAACGCGATTAAACGCGCCCTAGGAGCCCACGAAATTGCCCAAACTACCTCTTCTAATATGCAGGAAATCCTGCGGGCAGCCCAGGAGTTCGGCGCGGATTTAACTATTGTGGGCAGCGAAGACCTGCTGGTAGCCGGGATTGGGGATCTATTTAGCCAGGCAGGCATGAAACTATTTGGCCCGGGTAAAGCGGCGGCTCGCCTGGAAGGCTCCAAAGCCTATGCCAAAGACTTTATGCGCAAGTACGGGGTGAAAACTGCCCGTTACGAAACCTTCACCGATCCGCAGGCCGCGATTGCGGGGCTAGCTGATTTTAACTTACCGGTTGTGGTTAAAGCCTCTGGATTAGCCGCCGGTAAAGGGGTGATTATCTGCCAGACCACCGAGGAAGCGCAGGAAGCCATCTTAGAAATTATGGTGGAACAGCGCTTCGGGCAAGCCGGCCAAAAGGTAGTGCTGGAAGAATTCTTGGTGGGTAAAGAGGCCTCGATTCTTAGTCTGGCAAATGAAAAGGGAATCTTCCCGCTAGTTTCCGCCAAAGACCACAAGAAAATAGGGGAGGGGGAGACCGGTCCTAATACCGGCGGGATGGGCACTTTTGCCCCCAATCCCTTCTTCACTGCGCAGCGGCAAGCAGAGTTTGAACGTGATATTTTGGCACCTACCTTAAAAGGAATTCAAGCAGAAGGTCTCGAGTTCGCCGGTTGCATCTTCTTTGGACTGATGCTCACCGATAACGGCACTTACCTGCTGGAATACAATATGCGTTTCGGGGATCCGGAAACGCAAGTGGTGCTACCCCTGGTTGAGGGGGATTTTTATCAGCTGCTGGTGGCTTGTATGGAACGGCGCCTGGAACCTGCTGATATTAAAATCTGCGATCAGAAAGCCATCTGCCTGGTGCTAGCTTCCGGAGGCTACCCGGGGAGTTATGAAAAAGGCAAAGAGATTACCGGGCTAGAGGGCGTAGATTATCTCGATGCCGGGGTGCGGCATGAAAACGGGAAAGTCTATACCAATGGGGGGCGGGTGCTGAATCTAGTAGCTCGCGCGGATACTTTAGAAGCCGCCCGCCAGGTGGTTTACGAAAATGCCCAAAAAGTAGATTTTGCGGGCAAAACCTACCGAAAAGATATTGGCGCAGACGCGGTTTAGGAGCGAATTTTGAAGGCACAAGTCGTAAATAACCTTGGCGAAGAGTGCGGAGTCTTCGGGGTCTACGGTTCCCCCGATGCCTCCAGCCTGATCTACTACGGTCTGCATGCTTTGCAGCATCGCGGACAAGAAGGTGCGGGCATTGCGGTCTCCGATGGGGAAACCATTCGGGTTAAAAAGGCGAAAGGCCTGGTTAGCGAGGTTTTTGATGATCCCATCCGGCTGGTAAAGCTAAGCGGTTCTTGCGGTATTGGACATGTGCGTTACTCAACTTCCGGTAATAACTGGAGTTGTAATTTGCAGCCCTTCGTATTTCATATGCACAACGGGAATATTGCCCTGGCGCATAATGGCAACCTGGTGAACTCCTCGGATCTAAAAGTTGAGCTAGAACGCCAAGGATCGCTATTTAACTCGAACTCGGATTCAGAAGTGCTAATGCACTTGATTATGCGCGAACAAGGCAGCTTTTACGAACGGCTCTGTGCAGCCTTGCAGCGGCTGCGGGGTGGATTTAGCTACCTGATTATGAATGACGATACCATGTACGGGATTGTGGATCCGCACTGCTTACGACCACTGGTGATTGGAAAGATGAAGACCCGTGGCGGTTGGGTTATCTCCAGTGAAAGCTGCGCCCTGGATTTGATAGGAGCTGAATTTTATCGGGATCTGCGCGGCGGGGAAATCGCGATTATTAATGAGGACGGACTAAAGATTGAACGCTACTGTCCGCCGGCAGACACTTGCGTGGCCGCCATGGAATATATTTATTTCGCTCGTCCCGACTCCAATATTTTAGGGAAAAATGTTCACGCGGTGCGCAAACAATGCGGGATGACTTTAGCGCATGAGCAGCCTACTCCCGGTGCGGATATTGTTATTGGGGTTCCAAACTCCTCGCTGTCGGCGGCCTCGGGCTATGCAGAGGCTGCGCACCTGCCCTATGAAATGGGATTAGTGAAAAACCAATACGTGACTCGTACCTTTATTCAGCCCAAACAGTCGTTGCGGGAAAAAGGGGTACTGATGAAGCTTTCTGCGGTCAAAGGGATCGTAGAAGGCAAATCGGTAGTGATGGTAGATGATTCCATTGTCCGAGGTACTACTTCCCGGCGGATCGTCAAGCTGCTAAAAGATGCCGGTGCCCGCGAGGTACACGTGCGGATCGCTTCGCCGGAGTTTATTTTCCCCAGTTTCTACGGGATTGATGTTTCCAACTCAGCGGAATTGATTAGCGCCCATATGAATGTGGAAGAACTACGAGATCATTTGGGGGCAGATTCCTTAGGCTACCTGTCGATACCTGGGCTGGTGGCTTCCGTGGGGCTGGATTTGCCTGGTAAATATGGAGGCCTCTGTATGGATTCTTTCGCCGGTCACTATCCGGCCGGGCTGGGCAGTTATGAACAGGAATATCTAGAGACTCAAACCGAGATTCAAAAGAACTTCTCTGCCTAGAATCCCCGCTTTGCTTTATCCAGCTCCCCCGCTGTAGGAGCTGTTCCCCAAGCCTTTCTTAGCGTTTTATTCGCCGGCACGGATCTTATCGCGCGCGCGATAAGCGGGTATTAGCTCAGTGGCAAGCATAGCCGCAACTACTAAGGCACCCCCGATGATCATTCGCACGGTCACGTCCTCGCCCCCGAAAAGAACCGCGAAGGCCGCCGCGAACACCGGTTCCATAGTCATTACTACGGCTGCCTTAGTAGGACGCAGGTGTTTTTGCGCCCAGGTCTGCATGATTAAGGCTCCGATGGCCGCGAACACCACCGTGTAAAGCAGCACTGTCCATTGTCTAGAGTCCTGGGGTAACTGCACTCCAAAGGGCAGAGCCGCGAGAAAACAGAAAACACCAATCGCTATCAATTGGATAGCCGCTAAAGTTATGGGATCGTCTTTGGTAGCCCAACGAGCGGTGAGTACAATGTGGAGGGCAAACAGAGCAGCTCCTGCCAAAGTTAACAGTTCCCCGAAGCCAATGGAAAAACCATCAAGACTCAAAACCATTAACCCGGCCATCGCCACCAGGGCAGCGGCTAAGTTTACCGGCTTAATCTTTTCTTTGAAAAGCAACCACACTAGCAGGGGAGTAATCACTACATACAAGCCGGTAATGAACCCCACCACCGAGGCATCGGCACTCTCTAAGCCTTTAGTCTGTAAGACTTGTGCCGCGGAATAGACTGCACCTAGCGCAAAAGCATGTTGCCAGACTTTTCGGCTAGCCCTCTTTAAGCGAGGAAAAAATATCACTGCCGAAAGCGCGCCCGCGATCACGAACCTAACCCCTAGAAAAGATAGGGTAGTCATAGTATTCAGCAGGTCTTTGATCAGGAAAAAGGTTGAACCCCAAAAAGCGGTGGTCAGTATCAGCGATAAAACTGCTAGAGACTGCAGATAGTAGCGATTGAGTCCCTTCAAATCATCCCCCTTTTGATTTTCACCGTCATTCGATTCTAGGAGGCTTAGCTGAGGCAAAGCCATTTAAGAGGGTGTGTACTGCGGCACCTTATAGGAATCAGTAAGGAGAAAGAGGACACAAAAGCGGCCGTCAGCGGAGTTAAAAGCATTAGGGGAGGTAACGATGTGCTATTCTTCCTTCAGGAAAACGTTAGGAGCGTGATGGGAACCAGACGGTGGCGGCAACTGCCTGAGGTTTCTATTTCCATTTTCACCCCGCTGCGGCGGGGTATTTTTTTATCAAAAACACTCAGTTGGAAAGGGCAAAAGCATGCCGGAAGACTATGATTTCCCGCGTTTCGGGGTAGGACAACACCTAATTTCGGTTGGGCAATTTGATCGCGAAAACCTGGGGGAACTCTTCGATCTTGCCGAGTTCTTGCGTCCTATCGCGCAGCGGAAACAAATCTGTACAGTGCTAGATGGAGCCGTTTTGTGTTCCCTATTTTTCGAGCCCTCCACCCGTACCCGCTTATCCTTTGAATCCGCCTTCTTGCGGCTGGGCGGGGAAGTAGAAACTACTACCGGTTTTACTTTCTCTTCTATGGCTAAAGGCGAATCAATCGCTGATACTTCCCGCGTGGTTTCCGGATTCACCGATGTGTTAGTGGTACGCCATCCCGATGCTGGTTCGGTAGCCGAATTCGCCCGTCACTCGGTGGTGCCGGTACTTAACGCCGGCGATGGTTCTGGCGAGCACCCGTCCCAGGCGCTATTAGACGTGTTTACTATGCGCAAAGAACTGGGCAAACGCGGTAAATCTCTGGACGGATGCACCATCGCGATTATGGGGGATCTGAAATACGGACGCACTGTCCATTCTTTAATGAAACTAATGAGCCTGTATGAGGGAGTAACTTTCCGGTTGTTTTCTCCGCCTTCACTGGAGCTTCCCCGTGAAATCGCCGAGTATGCGATTTCACGAGGCGGGCAGGTAATTGATTGCAATAACCAGATTGAGGCTTTGGAGGGCGCAGATACGGTATATGCCACCCGGGTGCAGCGCGAACGGATGACCGAGGAACTGGCTAAATCCAAAGAACTACAGGGGTGCCTGCTAGATAAAGCGATGTTAGAGGAGGCGGGAGCGCATGACATCGTTATCTGTCACCCGTTGCCGCGAGATTCACGCCCCAATGCTCTTGACCTCTCGACTGATGTTGATGATCTCCCGGGGCTGTCCATTTTTAAGCAAACCGATAATGGGGTGTTGGTACGCATGGCGATGTTCCTCACCACTATGGGGGTCGGTAAGCAGCTGGTGCAAGCCAAAACCAAACACAAGATCTGGAAAGTAACCCCCGAAGACTAGGGATTCCGAGCTTTTTGAAACTGACCGGTAGGAGGATTGATCCTCCTACCGGTCAGTTCTATATAAAGCGCCTTCGTTACCTGGGCAACCCTATTTCTTAAATAGAGTCTTGCGGGCATAAACCGGCTCGGAAGTTACCTGTAATCCCAAATTCCGGAAAATCTGGGTATCAACCGAACCTAAAATGGTGGTGGTATGCACTTCGCAATCTCGCAAATGAGTAAGTTCTTCTAAAGCCTTACGCGCATTTTCATCCGTGTCAGCCGAAACTGAGAGGGCGATCAGAACTTCATCGGTATGTAGACGAGGATTAAGAGCGCCCAGGTGGTCCACCTTTAAGGTTTGAATAGGTTTGATAGAAGAGGGTGCCAACAGCTGCACTTCTTCATCAATACCAGCCAATAATTTCAATGCGTTAAGCAGCATCGCTGAGCAGCACCCAAGTAAAGGAGAAGTTTTTCCAGTCACGATTCGCCCATCGCTAAGCTGCATAGCTGCCGCAGGCGCCCCGGTTTCGGCTTCTAGGTTCAAAGCGGGACGCACCACTAAACGATAATCCTTGGTGATCCCCAGTTTTGCCATGGTCATCGCTATCCGGTGAGATTCGCTGGGGTCTGACTGCGTGGCCGCTTCATTGGCGAGGGCGTGATAATAGCGGCGCACCACTTCCTGCTTGGCGGCCTCCTGGCAGACCAAATCATCACTAATACAAAAACCAGCCATATTAACGCCCATATCGGTAGGTGACTGATAGGGGCAGGCCCCTGCAAGTTGCTCCAGCAAGGAGCGCAGTAGCGGGAAAACTTCCACATCGCGGTTGTAATTCACGGCCTGTTTACCGTAGGCCTGCAGGTGGAAGGGGTCAATCATATTTACGTCATCTAAGTCTGCGGTAGCGGCCTCGTAGGCGAGATTAACCGGATGATCGAGGGGAAGATTCCACACCGGGAAAGTTTCAAACTTTGCGTAGCCAGCTTTTATGCCCCGTTGGTATTCGTGATAGATCTGGGATAGGCAGGTAGCTAGTTTGCCGGATCCTGGTCCGGGAGCAGTAACTACTACCAGGTTGCGGGTGGTTTCCACGTAGTCGTTGCGTCCGAAACCTTCCTCGGAAACAATTAATTCAGTATTGGAGGGATAACCGGGAATGGTGCGGTGACGGGCAACTTTGAGTCCGGAACGCTCCAGGCGTTCTTTAAATAGTTGTGCGATATGGTTATCGTCTTCCATTTGGGTTAAAACAATGTTTTCCACTAGGAAACCACGTTCGCGAAATACATCAACTAAACGTAGTACATCTTGTTCGTAGGGGATGCCTAGATCTGCCCGAATCTTTTGGCGGCTAAGATCTTTGGCGTTAATCGCGATAACAATCTCCATTTCGTCCCGCAGTCTTTCCAGCATGGAAATCTTGTTATCAGGGGTGAATCCGGGCAGTACCCGGGAGGCGTGGTAATCATCAAATAGCTTGCCCCCCATCTCCAGGTACAGCTTGCCGCCTATTTCTTTACGCCGTTCATCTATATGCTGAGATTGCATAGAAATATAACGTTCAGAATCAAAACCAATACGCATAGCGCCCTTCCTGTCGTACAACTTAGCGGGGGACAAGGCGCCCTTACCTATAATAGTGTTTTGACGTCTAAGCGCTAAACCAAGAGGCTATGCCGGAAATTTGCGGGATGGGGAAGGGGATATATTCAGCCGGCTAGTTACCAGCCAGCAAATATCCCTGGTGAGGGGCGCCGGATGCCCTTAGCGTCTCATTTGTCTATTAGGATCAAGTTGTGAGTGTAAAGTTAAGTCGCATTGTGGAGCATCTAGAACAGCTATATCCTCCCCGGTTAGCTGAAGAATGGGATCGGGTGGGATTAATCACCGGTCACCCGGATTCTGAAATAGATAAAGTACTGGTGGCGGTGGATCCAGTGGCAAAAGTTCTAGACCAAGCGATCGCGGTCGGGGCACAACTTATTGTTACCCACCATCCCCTCTATTTGCGGGGAACTTCTTTTGTGGCGGCTACCGATCCGAAGGGGAGCTTGATTCACCGGCTCATAGAAAACGGAATCGCCCTTTTCAATGCCCACACCAACGCTGATTCTGCCGAGGGCGGGGTCGCTGATTGCCTAGCTGCTGCGGTGGGATTGGAAAATACGCGCCCCTTGATTCCCCTCAGCGAGCATACCGGCAGCGGGCGTATTGGAGATTTACCCGCCGCCTTGCCGCTGAAAACTTTCGCGCAACAGGTAGCGCAGGCGCTACCGGCTTGCCCTGCAGGAATCTTAGTGGGAGGAGATCTGGAGGCAAAAGTGAAGACTATCGCGGTTAGCGGGGGCAGCGGTGATTCTTTCTTAGCGGATGCTCGCAGAGCCGGGGCAGATGTCTATATCTGTGCTGACTTGCGCCATCATCCTGCTTCCGAGCATTTAGAAGCCGGCAAGCCGTATCTGATATGCGCCACCCATTGGGCCAGTGAATGGCTCTGGACCCCGCAGTGTGCTCGCGAACTAACACAAAGTTTTGCCGGAGAGCTCACGGTAGAGGTCTCTGAGATTTGTACCGATCCCTGGGTGCAGCGAATCGCGCCGGGAACAAAGGATATTTAGAGGAGAACGCGATGGAAGCACCGTGGAAAGATCAGCTGGTTCTACTAGAGTTGCAAGAGCTGGACACCAAAATCACCAAGCTACATTTTCGGCTCAAGAAGCTGCCCCAATTGACGCAGCTAGCGGAGTTGAGCGAAAAAGACCGCAAGCTGGACGAGAAACACACGCAACTGTCAGCGCTTAAAACTGATAAACAGCGGGAAATAACCAGCCTGGAAAATGACTTGGCAGGAATTCAAAATCGTCTGCAAACTCAGCAGCAACGCTTAGATGCTGGAGCGGGAACCCCTAAAGAGCTGGTACGTCTCCAAGAAGAAATCCAACAGATGCGTAAGCGAATCTCCGATTTAGAAGAGCAAATGCTCTCGGTGCTGGGCGAGATGGAGCAGCTAGAGGACATCGAAGAGCAAATAGCCCAGCGCAAACAGGAACATGCCCAAGAGATTTCCCGCCTAAAAGAGGAAGTGAGAGCAGAAAACTCACAAATTACCGCCCAGTTGCAGCAGCTAGAAAACGAGCGGGAACAAAAAGCGGAGCCCCTAGATTCGCAGATGCTAGCTCTTTACGAGCAGGTGCGCGCCCAAACTGGTGGGGTGGGTGCCGTAAAGGTAGTTGACGGGAGAGCGGTCGGATACGATTTGGCTTTTTCGGTAGCGGAGATCGCGCACTTGCGGGCAGCTAAGCCAGAAGAAATTATTACCTCCGAGGACGAAGGCTATCTGCTGGTTCGCTGCCCGCAATAGTCACTATTCACTTATTTAGCTGGTGTTTTAAACGATGCCTTGCTCCATCATGGCGTGGGCTACTTTCAGGAAGCTATTGATATTAGCGCCCATCACATAGTCACCGGCATGCCCATATTCTTCCGCCGTCTGAGCACATTCGTCGTGAATATTGTGCATGATCTTGGTGAGTTCCTTTTCCACCTTCTCAAAGCTCCAAGAGGCGCGGGAAGCGTTTTGGCTCATCTCTAGGGCCGAGGTAGCAACCCCGCCAGCATTCGCGGCTTTACCGGGAGCAAATAACACCCCGGAATCTTGGAACAAGCTGGTGGCATTGGGAGTACAGGGCATGTTTGCGCCCTCGGCAACTACCTTTACTCCACCATCGAGCAAACGCTTTGCATCCTGAGAAGTAAGCTCGTTTTGGGTAGCACAGGGGAGCGCAACAGTTCCGCCAACTGCCCAAGGCTTAGATCCAGAATGATAGGTAACCCCCGGTTTCCGCTTGGCGTATTCAGTTAGCCGGGCGCGCTCTACCTCTTTAACCTGCTTGAGTAGCTGAACATCGATTCCGTCCTCGTCAAGAACCCAACCGGAAGAATCGGAAACGGTAACTACTTTTGCGCCTAGTTGTTCCGCTTTTTCTGCCGCGTAAATCGCTACGTTACCGGCACCGGAAATCATTACCCGCTGTCCTTCTAGGTCAAGTCCGCGCGTTTGTAACATTCTCTGGGCAAAGAGCACTGCCCCGTAACCAGTGGCTTCGGTGCGCGCTTGGGATCCGCCCCAAGATAGAGATTTCCCGGTTAGCACCCCGGTTTCGAAACGGTTGGTTAGTCGCTTATACATACCGAATAGGTATCCAATTTCGCGTCCCCCCACACCAATGTCACCAGCAGGGATATCGGTATATTCTCCAATGTGGCGATACAGCTCAGTCATAAACTGTTGGCAAAAACGCATTACTTCGGTGTCGGAGCGTCCGTGGGGATCAAAATCGGAACCACCCTTGCCGCCGCCGATGCCTTGACCGGTTAGAGCATTCTTGAAAATCTGTTCGAAACCCAAGAATTTCAAGATGGAGCGGTTCACTGAGCGATGGAAACGCAGACCGCCCTTATAGGGGCCGAGTGCGGAGTTGAACTCGATGCGGTAGCCGCGATTAACCTGGACTTCGCCGTTATCGTCGACCCAGGGAACTCGGAAAAGAATCTGGCGTTCCGGTTCTACCAGCCGATCTAGAAGTTTAGTTTCAGCGAACTCGGGATGCTTCTCTACCGCGGGGCCAATGGATTCTAGGATTTCCCTTACTGCCTGGTGAAACTCGGGTTCATTAGGGTTACGATCGAGAACCTCATCGTAAACCTTTTCCACAACACTGCTCATCAGCGCCTCCTTAAAACTTTCTCGGTATGTCTCGTCCGCCTTATCGAACGAAGCGCACTACCTCTTTAGTTTTCATTTTCCGCCGAAACTTTACCACCGCTATCCACATTTTGACTGAGCCATTAACTTTTTTGCCTTTCTCACATTATTTACGAGCCCAGCAGGGACTTAAGGCGGATATTAGCCAGCATACGGGTGGCAACGGCGTGAGCATACGAGGATAACTTCAGGTTAGAAAGGCGAGGGAAGGCAGGTATCCTAAGGGCATGGCTGATCCTGCGTCCTACCGGCCGGCTCCGGCAGATATTCCCCCTAGTCCCGGGGTTTACCGTTTTCTGGATAAAAATGGGCGGGTTATCTACGTGGGAAAAGCTGTAAACTTGCGTAACCGCCTGGCTAACTATTTTCAACCTCTAGAGTCACTGCATCCGCGCACCCGAAAAATGGTAACTACCGGGGCAGCAGTAAAATGGGTGACGGTCGGGAACGAGCTAGAGGCACTGTCCCTAGAATATTCCTGGATAAAAGAGTTCGCGCCGCGTTTCAACGTAATGTATCGGGACGACAAATCCTATCCCTACCTCGCCCTAAATATGGGGGAGGAATATCCGCGGATCCATATCACGCGGGAGCGGCGCCGCCCTAACTCTCGCTATTTCGGGCCCTACACCCAGGTGTGGGCGATTCGGGAAACCATGGATTTACTGCGAAAAGTTTTCCCGCTGCGCTCGTGTACCAAAGGGGTTTTTAACCGTTCTAGGGCGCTGGGGCGTCCCTGCCTGGAAGGCTATATTGATAAATGCTCTGCCCCCTGTGTAGGCAGGATTTCCAGCGAAGACTACCAGCAGCTCGCCGCACAGGTAAGTGCCTTCTTGGATGGGAAAACCGAGCCTTTTACTTCCCGCCTTCGCCAGGAAATGGAGGAGGCTGCTTCTCGCCTGGACTTTGAACAGGCGGCGAGACTACGCGACCAGTTGCGCGCCCTCGAAAAAGTTAGAGAAAAGAATACGGTAGTGCTGGACGAAAGCGTTGACGCCGATGTTTACGCCTTTGCCAAAGATGATTTAGAAATGATTGTGCAGGTATTTTATGTGCGTGCCGGCCGGATACGCGGCGAGCGCGGGTGGGTAGTGGACACCCCGGAAGATAAGGATCTGCCGGAAATGCTAGAAAGTTTCTTAGAGCAGACTTACGGGGAATATCGGCAGTTAAACCAGGCGGTAGCCCCCGCCAAAAGCATAGATGATGTGGAGCATACTCCTACCCAAGCTATCCCCGCCGAAATTTTGATGCCGCTGCTGCCCGCACAGGCCTCGACCTTGTGTGACTGGCTAGGAGAAATTCGCGGAAAGAAAGTAGAAATTAGGGTGCCGCAGCGGGGTTCGAAGCGTTCGTTGCTGGAAACCGTGGAGCAAAATGCGGCTCAAGCTTTGCGGCTGCATAAAACCAAACGGGTAGGGGATTTAACTCAACGCTCCGAAGCCTTACGCCAGCTGCAGGAATATTTAGAGTTAGCGGATGCTCCCTTAAGGATAGAAGGCTACGATATTTCTCACACGCAAGGTACTCACCAGGTGGGCTCGATGGTGGTATTCGAAGACGGCGCTCCCTTAAAGCGTGCCTATCGCAGCTTTAATATTCAAAGTACCCCGGAGGATTCGGCTGACGATACTAAAGCCATGAATGAAGTCCTCACTCGGCGTTTCGCGAGGTTACGCCAGGAAGAAGCGGAAGCACAACAGCAATTGGTAAGTGCCGAAACTTCTGGAGAACTTCACTTGCGGCGTTTTTCTTATCCCCCGGACTTGATCGTGGTGGATGGGGGAGCACCCCAGGTAAATGCGGCACAAAAAGCTCTGGAAGCAGTAGGCGCTAATGTGAGTGTGATTGGATTAGCCAAGCGTTTGGAGGAAGTGTGGTTACCGGGTGCAGAGTTTCCAGTGATTCTGCCGCGGACTTCCCCTGCGCTTTATCTCTTGCAATACCTGCGCGATGAATCCCACCGCTTTGCGATTACCGCGCATCGGAAAAAACGCGGGAAAACCGTGCGGAAGTCGGTATTAGATTCGGTTCCAGGGTTAGGTCCGGTACGACAAAAGGCCTTGTTAAAGCGTTTTGGTTCCTTAAAGCGGCTACGGGAAGCCGAGGTAAAACAAATCGCGGAAGTACCTGGCATCGGAGAGGTAATGGCGAAGCAGATTTTTGATTCCCTTGCCGATAGCCGGTAAGTTGGCGCGCTTCGTTGCATACTTAGAACATGGATGAAGCTCACCGACAATACGAATCTTCCCCTCCCACTGTTCCCGAGGGAGTGCCGATTCTTGATGAAACCGCGCCCCCTCGTGATGCCAATGTTCCGGAGATGATTATTATTACCGGAATGTCGGGGGCGGGACGTTCGCGCGCCGGGCAGGCATTAGAGGACCTGGACTGGTATGTGGTCGATAATCTGCCGCCCGCCATGTTACTGCCCTTCGCGGATATGATGACTCCGGAAGGGGAAGGTATTCACCGCCTTGCCGCGATTGTGGATGTACGCAGCGGGGAACTGTTTTCTAAACTGCAATATTCCTTGGATGAACTATCGCGGCGCAATATCCGTTATCAGCTGGTTTTCTTGGACGCGGACGAACGGGTTTTGGTGCGTCGCTATGAATCTAATCGGCGTCCGCATCCGTTGCAAGGAGGAGGACGGATTCTCGACGGAATTCGGTCCGAGCGGCGAATACTGGCTCCCATTCGCGCCCGTGCCGATGCCCTAATCGACACCACTAATATGAATGTGCATGACCTGAATCGGCATATGCGCGATGTAGTGGCCGGTGAGGGGGAACGCCCGATGAAACTCACCGTAATGTCCTTTGGATTTAAAAATGGGATTCCCCTAGACGCTGATTGGGTTTGTGACGTGCGCTTTTTAGCCAATCCCTATTGGGTAAGCGAGTTGCGGCATTTGACTGGCCGGGACGCACCGGTAGCGAAATATGTACTGGATCAGCCGGGGGCCGAGGAATTCGCGGAAAACATGGTGAATATGTTGACCCCAATTTTCGACGGGTATTTAACGGAGCTCAAACCTTTCGTTACTATCGCGGTCGGTTGTACCGGCGGGCAGCATCGTTCGGTGGCACTGGCTGAAAAAATGAGTGAGCTGTTCCGGATGCAGGGCTTGCCGGTGCGCACTGTTCATCGAGATCTGGGGCTGGAATGAGGACGTTACTAGATTCAAACGGCTGGATGACTCGCGGGTGGACCGGCCCCAATATTGTGGCGCTCGGCGGGGGGCATGGTTTGTCAGCAACTTTGCGAGCCTTGCGACATATTACCCGGCAATTAACTGCCGTAGTCACGGTAGCTGACGATGGCGGCTCGTCTGGGCGTTTGCGCGAAGAGCTGGGGGTACTTCCTCCCGGGGATCTGCGGATGGCACTGGCGGCGTTATGCGATGACACCGATTGGGGATTGACCTGGCGAGATGCTATGCAACATCGCTTTAGCTCCGAGGGGCCGCTGGATAATCACGCGCTGGGGAATCTGCTAATTGTCACCATGTGGGATCTTTTAGGAGACGTAGTCGAAGGTCTAGATTGGGTGGCAAGACTGCTCAACTGCAAGGGCAAAGTACTGCCCATGTGTGCGGATCCCATGGAGATTGAGGCCGATTTAGTCCTCAATGGTAAAAAACGTACTGTCCATGGGCAAGCGAAAGCAGCCAAAGCTCCGGGGAAAGTAGTTGACGTGCGTCTAAGCCCGACTCACCCGCGGGTTTGTCCGGAGACTATCCAGGCGATTAAAGATGCCGAGGGAATCGTTCTCGGGCCAGGGTCTTGGTATACCTCGGTGATTCCACACTTGTTAGTTCCCGAACTAGCCGCGGCTTTGCAACAGTCATCAGCGGTAAAAGTAATGGTGATGAATCTACAACCACATACGGATGAGACCGAGGATCTAACTCTGTCAGGACATATCGAGGCCTTCCGGCATTATGCGCCCGATACTAAAATCGACGTGGTGATTGTGGATCCCACCGCTATTGAAGATGATGATGATCTAGAAAGCGCCGCCGAATCCATCGGGGCAAAGCTGATTATGCGCCAGGTAAGGGCGGGGTCGGCCTCAGAGCAACATGATCCTTTGCGGCTGGCGGCAGCATTGCGTGATGCTTTCGAAGGGTATCTGTCGGAAGTGGGATTTTCTGAGCTTTAGCTAGAATGAAGTCTAGATCGAAACTAAGTATTTATTTTTTAGGGCGGAAAGGGATAACCAGATGTCGTTGACCTCAGATATTAAAAATGAACTAGCGGAGAAAACCTTAGCTAGGCAGTCTGAGGCGCAGGCGCAAACCGCTAGTATCTTGCGCTTTGCCGGTGGCATCCATTTGATTAACCGCAATATTGTGGTGGAGGCCGATGTCGACAATGTAGCGGTGATGAAAAATCTGGTTGATTGTCTGCAAAATCTTTTTGATACTCATCCCGATGTGGTGAAAGTAGAGGCCAAGGGAATTCGTGCCGATGATCGCTACGTGGTGCGGGTAGTAGAAAACGCCGGGACTCTAGCACGGTTGACCGGTTTGCTGGATCGAGCCGGGCGTCCGGTACGAGGGTTGTCTCCGCGCCTAGTCTCCGGTGATTTGGGAGTGTCTAAGGCCACCTGGAGAGGTGCTTTTATGGCTCGCGGATCGTTATCACAGCCGGGGCGCTCCGGATCTTTAGAAATTACCTGCCCTGGACCAGAGGCTGCGTTGGCGCTGGTGGGGGCAGCGCGCCGTCTCGGAGTAAACGCAAAGTCTCGCCAGGTTCGCGGCTTAGATCGGGTGGTGGTTCGTGATGGAGAGCAAATTTCTAAACTGTTAACCGCCATCGGGGCAGTAAAGGCGCAAGCAATTTGGGAAAAGAATCGCGAAACTAATCAAGTACGGGGCTCAGTTAATCGCTTAGCGAATTTTGATGACGCCAATCTGCGCCGCAGTGCCCGGGCAGCAGTAGCGGCCGCCGCGCGCGTAAAACGTGCCTTCGAGATTTTGGGGGACGATATTCCAGAACACCTCTTACAAGCTGGTCAACTGCGCTTGCAGTACAAAGAAGCTTCACTAGAAGAACTGGGGCATAAGGCAGATCCACCGCTAACGAAAGATGCGGTTGCCGGCAGGATCCGGCGGCTGTTAGCTATGGCAGATAAAGTAGCCCACGAGCGGGGGATACCTTCCACGCAAGCAGCAGTTGATCAGCAGGACAGCGATTAATCCGTACTCCCTGACAGTCGGGAATTTTTCCAGGGTAAAGTCTTAATAAATAACGACTATCGGCCTAAGCGCAAAGCCGCTATTTTGTGTAAACTAAAAACTAAGAGGACGACTCAAGATGGTCGTCCCCAAGATTGGGGCCGCTGGTTTCACTAGGTGGCCATGGATCTTGACCGAATAAATAGACTCCGCTGGTAAACCAGCAGTTCAGGAGGATAATAGTGACTATCCGTGTTGGAATCAACGGCTTTGGCCGTATCGGCCGTAACTTCTTCCGGGCCATTCGGGCTCAGGGCGCCGATATCGAGGTTGTGGCTGTAAACGACCTCACCGACAATAAAACTCTTTCTCACCTGCTAAAATATGATTCGATTCTCGGGCGCCTTGATGCTGAGGTAAGCTACGACGAAAAATCTATTACCGTAGGCGATCACAAAATCGTAACTTTCGAAGAGCGCGATCCTGCTAACCTGCCGTGGAGCGAAGTGGGTGCCGATATCGTTATCGAGTCCACCGGCTTCTTCACTGACGCCACCAAGGCAAAGGCTCACCTGGAAGGGGGAGCTAAGAAGGTTATTATTTCCGCTCCCGGTAAGAACGTGGATGCCACTTTCGTGATGGGTGTAAACCACACCGATTACGATCCCGAAAAGCACACCATTATTTCCAATGCTTCCTGCACCACCAACTGCCTAGCTCCGATGGCCAAGGTACTAAACGATAACTTTGGTATTGAGCGCGGCCTGATGACCACCATTCACGCCTATACCGGGGATCAGCGTCTGCACGATGCTCCGCACAAGGATCTGCGTCGCGCCCGCGCTGCCGCGCTGAACATTGTGCCCACCACCACTGGTGCTGCCAAGGCGGTTTCTCTGGTACTACCGGAACTGAAGGGCAAGCTGGACGGCTATGCTCTGCGCGTACCGGTACCTACCGGCTCGGTTACCGACCTGACCTTCACCCCCTCCAAGCCCTGCACCGCTGAAGAGATCAATGCGGCGATGAAGAAGGCTGCTGAGGGAGAGCTCAAGGGAGTTCTTGCATACTCTGATGACGAGCCGCTAGTTTCCACCGATATCATGACCGATCCGCACACCTCGATCTTCGATTCTGGCCTGACCAAGGTAATCGACGGCCAGGTGAAAGTGGTTTCCTGGTACGACAACGAGTGGGGCTACTCCAACTCCTTGGTCAACCTGACCAAACTGGTAGGGGAAAAGCTCTAAACTGATGCGACGTGATGCATAAGGTATGCCCGCCTGCCTGTCTCAGGCAGGCGGGCATAGTCTTATTACTCGTTTTACGCCCACCGGGGCAGGAAGGTTAACTAAATAATGGCTCTGAGAGATATTGAGTCCTTAGGAGATTTAACAGGGCGTAAAGTCCTGGTGCGCTCCGACTTTAATGTGCCGTTGCAGGACGGCAAGATCACGGATGACGGCCGGATTCGTGCCGCATTGCCCACTCTTAAAGCTCTGGTAGACGCCAAAGCGAAAGTTGTGGTGATGGCGCACCTCGGTCGCCCGAAAGGACAGGTAAATCCCGAATTTTCCCTTGCTCCGGTGGCCAAACGGCTCGGAGAACTGCTGGGACAGGAAGTAGTCCTGGCGAAGGACACCGTCGGCGAAGACGCTAAGAAACAGGCGGCTGCCCTAGAATCGGGACAGGTCTTACTACTGGAGAATGTCCGTTTCGATGGACGTGAAAACTCCAAGGATGACGCGGAGCGGGAAGCATTGGCTAAAGAATACGCGCAGCTTGCCGATTTCTTTGTCTCCGATGGTTTTGGGGTAGTACACCGTAAGCAAGCTTCCGTGTATGACATCGCCAAGTTGTTGCCTTCCGCGGCAGGATTCTTGGTAGTTAAGGAAATCGAATCCTTACGCCGGGCAACCGATAATCCCGAACGTCCCTACGGAGTGATTCTGGGAGGTTCCAAGGTATCCGACAAGCTGGGGGTTATCGAGAACCTACTGGAAAAAGCGGATTTCCTGGCTATTGGGGGCGGCATGGCCTACACCTTCTTAGCGGCTAAAGGCTACGAGGTAGGTAACTCCCTGCTGGAAACTGAGCAGATCGAAACCGTGAAAGGCTATATGGAAAAGGCTGAAGAGCGCGGGGTAGACCTGTTACTGCCGGTTGACACCCTGGTGGCTCCGGAGTTTTCGGCAGATTCCCCAGCAACTTTGGTTGACTGCGACCAGATGCCTACTGGCCAGATGGGACTAGATATTGGCCCTAAGACCGCCAAACTGTTTGCAGATAAAATTAAAGCTGCCAAGACAGTGGCTTGGAACGGCCCGATGGGAGTATTTGAATTTGCTGCCTTTAGCGAAGGCACTAAGGCGGTTGCCCAGGCTCTGGCGGACTCGGAATGTTTTAGTGTAATCGGTGGGGGAGATTCCGCCGCTGCCGTGCGCACCCTGGGATTTGATGAAAATAAGTTCAGCCATATTTCTACCGGTGGCGGAGCTTCTTTGGAACTATTAGAAGGTAAGACCCTACCGGGGATTGCCGTATTGGAGGATTAATAAAATGACTCGTACCCCCTTGCTAGCTGGCAACTGGAAAATGAATATGAACCACCTGGAGGCAACTCGGCTGGTTCAAGAGCTGGCTCTCGACTTGCAGGATCACAATTTTGACTACCGCAATGATGTCGTAGTGATCCCCCCGTTCACTGACATTCGCTCGGTGCAAACTGTAGTAGAGTCTGACAACCTAAAGATTACCTATGGTGCCCAGGATGTTTCGGTGCATGAATCTGGGGCTTACACGGGGGAAATCGCAGCTTCTATGCTCACCAAGCTGGGATGCTCCTGGGTGGTAGTTGGCCACTCGGAACGGCGTGAATACCACAACGAAAGTGATGAACTGGTCGGTCAGAAAGCTGAGGTAGCTTTAGAAGCGGGCATGACCCCGATTATTTGCTGCGGTGAAGGCCTCGACGTGCGCAAAGCTGGTCAGCACGTAGCTCATGTGGTTAAGCAGATCGAAGGCGCCTACAAAGGTATTTCCGCGGATGACGCGGTTAACACCGTAGTTGCTTATGAACCGATCTGGGCAATTGGGACCGGCGAAACCGCTACTCCCGAAGACGCTGAAGAAGTTTGCGGAGCTATCCGGGAAAAACTAGCTGAGCTGTATTCAGCTGACGTAGCCGAGTCGATCCGGATTCTCTACGGCGGTTCGGTAAAATCCGCTAACGTAGCCGAGATTATGGCGAAACCGAATGTGGATGGCGCCCTCGTGGGAGGAGCCTCCCTAAAGGCCGAAGAATTCTCTAAGATTGCTCGGTTCGACGACTAGCCAGGAAGCTACTGAATTTTTCCGCTCCTAAGCGGTGAAGTTCCTAACGATTGGCGGCGGGTCTACTGTGACCCGCCGCCAATACGCTATAGTGAAAGGCAGTTCATATATTTTTGGGAGAAGAAACTAGTGGAAACCGTAATCGAGATTATCGCGCAAGTAGTGTTAGTGCTATCCAGCTTGTTCCTGATTCTCACCATTTTGATGCATAAAGGTTCCGGGGGTGGGCTATCCGATATGTTCGGAGGGGGTCTCACCTCTAGCGCGGGCTCTTCTGGAGTAGCCATGCGTAACTTGAACCGGATTACCGTGGTAACCGCTATCATCTGGTTTATCAGTGTGGTTGTTCTCGGTCTGTTACCCCGAATTTTTTCTTAGCTTTCTAACAAAATAATTAGTCGGTTAAGCCCCTGCAGAAAGACTTCCCCATGAGCGAAGAAGCTAAAAGGACGCCCGCGCATCGGCGGGAAAGTAAGTCTTCGTGGAAGATCATTCTCGCGGTTTTAGGGGCGGTTTGCCTGGTAGCCCTACTGGCGGTGGGCGCCGTCATGGGATATTCCATGTACGAAGCGGGCAAAGTTAACCAGCCGGAAGCTAGTAATGTTGCCAAAACAGCAACTAAAACCGCAAGCGCTAAGATTTCGACCCCGCCCCCGCCAAAAGAAGTACAAATAACTTTGGCGGCAACCGGGGATGTGCTGGCGCATGACCCTGTCGTACAGAACAGTTGGAAGCACGGCAAGGGAAGTCACTACACACCCGCGATAGAAAAGCTGCGCCCCTGGATTGCGGGAGCCGATATTGCTTTTTGCCATCAAGAAATTCCCTTCGGTAAATCTGACAAAGATTCTGAAGGCTATCCGGTGTTCAAAGCGCCGTTAGGATGGGCGCAAGATAGCAAAGAAATCGGCTACGATGGCTGCTCGACCGCATCGAATCATACCTTGGATCAAGGACGGGATGGAGTAGCGCATACTATTCAGGCATTGCGGAATGTGGGACTGGGAGTAACGGGATCGGCGGAAAACTCCGAAGCTCCGCGCTATCAAATGTACGAGATCACCAAAGAAGGACGGTCTTTCAAACTCGCTCATATCTCAACTGCCTATGGCTTAAACCAGGGAGAAATCCCGCAGTACAAACAGAATCCCTGGCTAGTTAATCTCACCACTGACGGCCAAATCATTGTGGACATTGCCCGGCAGGCACGCAGCGCGGGAGCTGATTTCGTAGTGGCCTCGGTGCATTCGGGTGTGGAATACCAATCTGCCCCCTCTGCCGAGCAAGATCGCATCGCCAAGACGCTCGCCGATTCCGGGCAGGTCGACCTGTACCTGGGTCACCACGTGCATGTGCCCCAACCCATTAGGAAGATTCCGGGAGGAGTCGATGGGAAAGGCCTGTGGGTATACTACGGCGTCGGCAACTTACTCTCGGCGATGAATCCCCGGCAGGGAGTCGGTACCCAGGCTGGCCAGATTGCTTTCCCCACCATTACCTTGCCTTCTAACGGTAAACCCTATGTGTCTGCGGCAGGGTGGGTGCCCCTGATTATGGATCGTGCTACCTTGCAGATAGTTCCGGGATACCTTTACGAGACTCCCGAGGGCGCCGGAACGAATTTGAGTAAAGCTACGGCCGCTCGTTATTTGGATAATCTGCGCAAGGTTACCGAGGATCAGGCGACCGAGCTAAAAGCTCCTCCTAGTGCGGATTCTACTGCGCAAATCAAACTTCTAAACAGCTAGCTTTCCTGCTCCCGTGGGGCAGTGAGTATTTGAGAGTGAAGCACACAGTAGCCCTTTTAGGTACGCTAGCTCACATCTGTGGGGTCATCATTTCCTGAATATCGCGTATTGCCATAAGATTATCAGCGTTGCAATTTATCCGAACAGGGGAGATTTGCCACTTGCAGGCAGAACCCCTCATACAAGCCACGGGAGCGTATTTGTGAAAACAGACGTGGAAAAGCTGGAAGAAACCAGGGCGAAATTAACCGTTCAGGTGCCTTATGAAGATCTCAAACCGGAGATCGATAAGGTGTACAAGCAGCTGGGGAAGCAAGTTTCAATTCCTGGCTTCCGCCCAGGGCACGTCCCGAATCAGATTATTGACCAGCGGATTGGACGTGGCTACGTACTAGAACAAGCCATTAACGAGCGTTTAGGCGACTTTTATGGGCGCGCCCTTGGGGAAGCAGAGCTTACCCCTCTGGGACAGCCGGAAGTAGACATAGTTGAAACTCCGGCAGTCGAAGGCAAACCCGGTGGGGATCTGAAGTTCACTGCCGAGGTTGATATCGTCCCCGAGTTCGAACTGCCCTCTCTAGAGGGGGTTACTTTAGAAGTAGCCAAGCTAGAAGTTAGCGACGAGGACGTAGAAAAAGAACTCGATCAGCTGCGTGATCGCTTCGCCTCGCTAAAGACTGTCGAACGCCCGGCTCAAGATGGTGACTTTACCTCTATCGACATGGTTGCCAAGATTGAGGACGAGGAAATTGATTCAGTTTCTGGGGTTTCTTACCAGATTGGCTCGCAATCGATGCTCGAAGGCATGGATGAAGCTTTGACCGGGATGAACGCGGGAGATACTGCGGAGTTCAAGTCCACCCTAAAGGGCGGAGATCATGAGGGAGAAGAAGCTGACGTAACTTTGACCCTCCATAAGGTCAAAGAGCGCGAATTGCCGGAAGCCGATGATGAATTTGCGCAAATGGCTTCCGAATTTGACACTATCGGGGAGCTGCGGGCAGACCTCCGCGGTAATGTGGAAAAGATGCGTCGCCAGCAGCAGGCTTTAGAGGCTCGCGAGAAGCTGCAGGACTACCTGGTAGACAACACTGATTTCCCGCTGCCGCAAGCCTTTATTGATGGCGAAGTTGATCGCCTGGCAGAAGGGAAAGAAGACGCTGACCGCGAAGAAATTACCGAGTCGGTGAAGAAGCAAGCCAAGCAACAGATCGTGGTGGATCGGATCGCTAATGACCGTGAGGTCGAGATTGATCCTAATGAGCTCTACCAGTCTATTTTTGAGATTGCCCAGATGTATGGAGTTGATCCTATGCAAATGCTGCAGGATCAAAACCAGGTGGCCGCCATGGGGCAAGATTTGCGGCGTAACCGGGCTCTAGTAACAACTCTGCGGGAAGTGACCGTAAAGGACGAGGACGGTACAGAAATCGATTTGTCGGAGTTCACTAAAGATCCGGCCGAAGCGCGCGCCGAACAGGCGGCCAAAGCCGCAGCCGAGGCGGCCGAAGCTGACGGTGAAGCTGAAGAGAAGTAGGTAGGTTAAGAAGTAGGTTAACCTTTCAAATTTGGTGGGGGCAGGAAGCGGGAGCTTTCTGCCCCCACCATTATCTATTGCGGCTACGTATCCAGGCGCCAGGTATAAGCTTGTATGGGCATAAGTCCTAAAAGTTGGATGCAGCCCCACAATTTCCTGCGCTAAAAGCGTAACCGGCATGTGTAAGAAGAAAACCGCTTCCAAAGACGATATTTTGATAGTGAACCATTTTAGTCCCACAGATAAGGAAAAACCTGTGCAAACTGCAGCAGTAAAAAATGAGGGAGATCAGCCTAGCTCCCTAGCTTTGGGTGACCATGTTTTCAATAAGCTGTTAAAAGAACGGATTATTTGGTTGGGCTCGGAAGTAGCCGAGGATAACGCCAACCAGATTTGTGCGCAGATGATGTTATTGGCGGCGCAAGATCCGGAAAAACCGATTTTCCTATATATCAATTCGCCCGGTGGATCGGTGACTGCCGGTATGGCTATCTATGACACCATGCAATATATCCAGCCTGAGGTCGTAACCGTGGCTCTGGGGATGGCTGCCTCCATGGGACAGCTGCTGCTTACTGCCGGTACCCCGGGGAAACGTTATGCGACTCCGCATGCCCGGATTCTGATGCACCAGCCTTCGGGGGGAGTAGGCGGTACTGCCTCGGATATTCGTATTAATGCCAACTTGATTTTGCAGATGAAACAGGAACTAGCGGAAATCAATGCCCAGCGCACCGGTAAATCTGTTGAAAAGATTCGCGAAGATTCCGAAAGAGATCACTGGTTTACCGCTCAAGAGGCACTGGAATATGGCTTCATTGACCATGTTATTGAGTCCGCTCGCAACCTCGGCGCTGATGGAAAGGAACTGTAATCACCATGGCTTTTTCACCTCTATATCCGGCGGGGGCACCACGATTAGCTGCTAATATGCCGATTGATCGCTACGTACTTCCCGAGTTCGAGGAGCGTACCTCCTACGGGTTCAAACGCCAAAACCCCTATACCAAGTTGTTTGATGAACGCATTATCTTCCTGGGGGTGCAGGTAGATGATTCGTCAGCGGATGACGTAATGGCGCAGCTACTGGTGTTGGAATCGCAAGACCCCGATTCTCTCATCACCATGTACATTAACTCTCCCGGTGGCTCTTTCACCGCCATGACCGCTATCTATGACACCATGCAGTATGTGAAGCCGCAGATCCAAACGGTTTGCTTGGGGCAGGCGGCTTCGGCGGCGGCGGTGCTGTTGGCGGGAGGCTCTGCCGGTAGCCGTTTGGCTTTGCCCAATGCGCGAATCGTGATTCACCAACCTTCGATGCAGGGTTCACAGGGGCAGGCAACTGATATCGAAATTATTGCGGAAGAAATCGACCGCATGCGTACTTGGCTTGAGGATACGATTGCCAAGCACTCGGGACAGACTTCGGAGCAAGTGCGGAAAGATATCGAGCGCGATAAGATTTTGACCGCCCAGGCCGCCAAGGAATACGGACTGATCGATCAAGTTTTAGAGTCCCGAAAAACTCCCATAAAGCAATAGCATCCCCTGGGGAGCGTGTTGGCGCTGCCCAATCGGAGAAATCCCCCTAGGCTAGGGGTAAGGATTTGATTTAGGAGGGATCCTAGTGGATGAAGAGGCCGAGCTGTTAAAATGCTCGTTTTGTGGCAAGACGCAACGGCAAGTACGTAAGTTAATTGCCGGTCCGGCAGTCTATATCTGCAATGAATGCGTTGATCTTTGCAACGAAATCATGGAAGAGGATACCGCGAAACATTCGGGATCCAAAGCCAAGCCTCTGCCGAAGCCTAAAGAAATCTACGACTTCCTAAATCACTATGTTATTGGGCAAGACCACGCCAAACGGGCGCTGTCGGTTGCAGTCTATAACCATTACAAGCGAGTGCAGGCTAAAGAACGAGGACAAAACATCGACATGTCCTTGACCAAGTCGAATATTTTGCTGCTCGGTCCCACCGGTTGCGGCAAAACTCATTTGGCGCGCTCCTTGGCCAAGCTACTTAACGTCCCGTTTGCCATCGTAGATGCTACCGCGTTAACCGAAGCCGGATACGTGGGGGAGGACGTTGAGAATATCCTGCTGAAGTTAATTAATGCCGCTGATGGCGACATAAAACGCGCCGAACGCGGGATAATTTATATAGACGAGATCGATAAGATTTCCCGCAAAGCAGAGAATGCCTCGATTACCCGGGATGTCTCGGGGGAAGGTGTGCAGCAGGCGCTGCTAAAAATTATTGAGGGAACCGTGGCTTCGGTACCTCCGCAAGGCGGACGTAAACACCCTCATCAGGACTATCTAGAGATTGATACTAACTCGATCCTCTTTATAGCTGCCGGCGCTTTTGCTGGCATAGATGAGATTGTGAAGTCGCGGCTAGGACAACATTCCACCGGTTTCGGTTCTTCTTTAAAGTCTTCTGCTGAACACGGTGACCTTTATGCACAGGTAACCGCGGATGATTTGCATCGTTTTGGCCTGATCCCAGAGTTTATTGGGCGTTTGCCAGTCTTAACTTCGGTAAAGGAACTCACCGAATCCGATCTGGTGCGGGTATTGGTGGAGCCGGAAAATTCCTTGGTTGCCCAGTATTGCTCCCTATTTGAATTGGATGGAATTGATTTACATTTCACCGATGGAGCCATCCACGCAATTGCGCGGATGGCCAGGGAACGGGGCACTGGAGCGAGGGCGCTTTCTTCCATTATGGAGGCGGTACTAAAAGAGACTATGTTCGAGGTTCCCTCGCAACCGGATGTACGTTCCGTGACAATCACGGAAGAGGTAGTGCAGCAGGGCGCTAAACCTACTTTGCTAGAGACGGTTCCGCGCTCTAAGACGGCCTAGAATCTGTTACCCATCTCCGTTCGGGTAACTGGAGATCACTATGCTAACTTAACTAATGCTTGCGGAGAGCGATATTAGTTAAGTTAGCGTGGACAGGTTGGCCGCGCTGGCGTGCTCTCCTTTATCCTTAGGCCATGGATACTAAGCAGGAAGATTCCACCCCTAAGATCCCGCCCGAATTGGCGCAGGCACGCGCCACTATCGATAATATCGATGCCGCTTTGATTCATATTTTGGCCGAGCGTTTTAAATGTACTCAAAAGGTCGGCTATCTTAAAGCCCGCCTGGGACTTAATCCGGAGGATAAAGGACGGGAACAACGGCAGGTAGCAAGACTGCGAGCTTTAGCTGAAGAAGCAGGCTTAGATCCGGTGTTTGCCGAAAAATTCTTAAACTTTATCGTGCAGGAAGTTATTCGCCACCATATCGATATTGCCGAGCAACAGCGCAGCTAGCCCCACAGAGGATAAACCTAAGGAGGGCAGGGGATTAGCTGGTTGCTATGCGCTAATCGTCTTGCAGGGGACCACCGTAGATCGCGTTAATTTCGTTTTCAAATCGCTTTAGCACCACGGAACGTTTTACCTTTAGCGAAGGAGTCATCATACCGTTCTCCAAAGAAAAATCAGTGGTTAATACCCGGATCTTGCGGATAGATTCGGCGCGAGAAACCTTTTGGTTAGTGCGTGCTACTGCCCGCTCTAGAGCCTTTAAAACTGCGGGGTGGCGAGCAGCGTCAGAAATATCCATCGGTGGCAAGTTGTGGTTGCGCAGCCAGCCCGGAAGCATTTCCGCATCCAAGGTAACTAGGGCAGCAATGAAGGGGCGCCGATCTCCCACCGCGACCACATTCGAGATTAGCGGGTGTCCGCGCAGGCCATCTTCCAATATTTCTGGAGAGACATTTTTGCCCCCGGCGGTCACAATAATTTCTTTCATTCGACCGGTGATATATACGAAACCCTCATCATCAATCCAGCCTTTATCTTCGCTATGTAACCATCCGTCTTCGGTATAAAGCTCGGCGGTTTCTTTCTCTAAATTGAGGTAGCCAGGAGACATAGCGTCACCTTTGAACAGTACTTCGCCCTCGTCAGAGATACGTACTGCGATCCCGGGAACTGGTTGTCCTACCGAGCCGATCTTGGCGCGGGTCGGTACATTCACGGTAGCCGGTCCTAGCGTCTCGGTCAGGCCGTAGCCTTCACAAACCGTGACCCCAATACCGCGGAAGAAATGCCCTAAGCGTACCGATAGGGGACCGCCCCCAGAAATAATATATTTTGCATTCCCACCCAAAAGATTAGTCAGGCGCGATAACACCAGTTGATAAAATACCTGTCGACGAATTTTCAGCGCCCGGGAAGGTCCCTCGGGGGCATCTAGAGCCTTGGAATAGTCAATAGCAGATTTAGCGGCCATCCGGAACAACCGTAGCTTGATTCCGTTTCCTGCTGAGGCGTCGGCCGCGTTATAAATTTTTTCCAGAACCCGTGGCACTGCCAGCAGATAGGAGGGCTTAAAAGATGCTAGATCTGCCAGTAGATTCTTGGTGTCGGGTACTAGCCCTAGCACGCCGGGACCGAGTAACGCTCCCCAGGAAACTAGACGCGCGAGCGCATGGGCTACCGGCAAGAAAAGTAGACAGCGCGTGGTTTTCTGCATCCCGATCTCCGCCAAATAATCTAAAAGATTCGGTAGCAAGGCCGTGGCGTTACGTTGAGTAATAAGCGTCCCTTTAGGACGCCCGGTGGTTCCGGAAGTATAAATAATGGTGGCAATAGTATCGCCGGTAATCTGGGCGTTATAGGAGTCGATGACTGCCGGAGCAATTTGTCGTCCCGCCTCAATAATGGTCAGTAAATCCCCGGCAGCCAGTGAATATATGCGGCATTTACGATCCGCCCGCGCGGCTACCGCCTGGATTAATTCTTGAGAGGACTGGTTCGAGGCAATTGCATAACGAATATCGGAGTCCTGTAAAATCCATTCGATTTGTGCGGCGGAGTCAGTTTCGTAAATGGGAACCGTAACAATCCCGATTGCCAGCGCGGCCATATCGATCAGGGTCCACTCATAGGAAGTAGGGCCGTGTAACGCTAAGCGGTCTCCTGGTTTTAGGCCAATACCAAGTAAGCCGCGAGAGACTGAACTGATCTCGTCCCAGAACTCGCCGGCAGAAACCTTGCGCCACTGTTCCCCGAGCAGGCTCTTTTGCTCGATAACTGTTTGGTTAGGATCCTCGGTGACGCGGCGGCGAAACAGCGACACGATATTGTCGTGTTCGGAGCGAATCTTGGTCGCCGGCATCGAGAACTGAGTCAAGGTACCGGGAGTTTTCCCAGCTACTGCTACGGTTCCTGGCGGGAAAGTTATGCCCTTGTCTGTGTCCACTTGTTTCTCCTTAAACCAGTTAATCACGACTTTAGCCTACCCTAAGTTACTTCCGTACTTTCTTCGGGGGAGGGGTGCCCAACACCGCATCTTCCGTGGTAACCTGCAGGTCGGATCCATTGTTTACCTGGACTTTAACCGTCCCCGTTAACGAGGCTGCAGCATCTAAATCAGCTCGTACCGCCGACAGATTTTCTGCGGACCACTCATCGGCGTAAACAATGGTTACCTGATCAAACGGGGTGCGCTGGCCAACTTTAGCTTCTGACTTTACCTTCCGAAGTACGCTCAGCGTGTCGCCGGCCAGTTTTAGTAGTTGCGCATCTCCTGCGGCAGCTTGCAGGGCGGGAGTAACCTGCGGCCAAGGTGCGGTGTGCACAGAGCCGCTGCGGTACCAGGACCATACTTCCTCGGCAGCATAGGGTAAAAATGGTGCCAGCAGGCGGGTTACGTTATCGACCACAATTGCCAGGGCTGTCCGCGCCGAATCCTGCACCTCGCTGTCCCAGCTCCCAGCGAAGTTGTGAGCCCGATCTTTAACTAGCTCTAGATAGTTGTCACAAAAATCCCAGAAGAATGATTCAGTTTGCTCTAAGGCCCGAGTATGGTCGTAGCGTTCAAAGGCTTCGGTAGCAGTGATAATCACCTCGTTCAGTCGGGCAAGCACCGCTTTATCTAGGGGAGTAGTTACCTTTGCGGGGTCAAGACACAGACCCGCGTCCTCGGTCATCGAAAGCGCAAATTTGGAGGCGTTGAGCAGTTTCATAGCCAGGCGCCGCCCGATTTTCATTTGCGCTTCCTCAAACGCAGTATCGGTACCCAGGCGAGCGGCAGCTGCCCAATAGCGCACCGAGTCTGAGCCGTGTTTTTCTAGCAGCCCCATGGGGGTAACTACATTGCCTTTAGACTTCGACATCTTCTTGCGATCCGGGTCCAGAATCCAGCCCGAAATTGCGGCGTTCTTGAATGGTAGGGCGCCGAACTCCAGGTGCGCGCGCACTACGGTAGAGAACAGCCAGGTGCGGATAATGTCTTGACCCTGGGGACGCACATCCATGGGGTAAACCCGCTTAAAGAGGTCTTCATCGCGCAGCCAGCCGCCCGCAATTTGGGGGGTGAGCGAAGAGGTCGCCCAAGTATCCAAAATATCTACTTCGGCGGCAAACCCGCCGGCTTTCCCGCGTTGCTCCGCGGTAAATCCGGCGGGAACATCGCTGGTGGGATCAATCGGTAAGGATTCTTCCGCGGGCATCAGTACCTGGTCATAACTAACCTCACCATTCTGGTCAATGCGATACCAAAGCGGAATCGGTACCCCAAAGAAGCGCTGGCGAGAAACCAACCAGTCGTTATGCAGGCCATGTACCCAGTTGGAGTAGCGTACCTTCATAAAATCGGGATGGAACTTTAGCTCCTCACCCCGCGCTAGTAGCTCACTATTAAGGTTGTCGCGGTGTCCGCTAAGAGTGTAGTCGCTGCCACCATTGCGGATATACCATTGCCGGGACATTACGATCTCTAGAGGACGGTCACCTTTTTCAAAGAAATTGGTTTGCCGCATAGTTTTTTGCGGTTCTCCCTGCAGCTCTCCGCTCTCTTTGAGGGCATCCACTACGATTTGTCGGGCAGAGAAAGTAGTCTTCCCGCGAATCGCATCCATTAGTTCTTTACCAGTTGGATCGGTAATCCAATCAGTGGGCTCGTGGGTGATCCGGCCATCTTTTGCCAAAATCACTCGGGTAGGTAGTTCTAGGTCTCGCCACCATTGAACGTCGGTGACATCACCGAAAGTACAGCACATGGCGATGCCGGCGCCCTTATCCATTTCGGCTGCCGGATGCGCCAGTACCGGAACCTCTACGTTAAAGCCGGGACTGGTTACCGTTTTGCCAAATAAATGCTGGTAACGCTGGTCATCCGGGTGTGCCACCAAGCAGCAGCAAGCCGCCAGTAACTCTGGACGAGTGGTTTCAATTATTACGTCTTCTCCGCCTGCCAGGTGGAAAGCCAGCGCATGATAGAAGCCGGGGTAGTCGCGTGCTTCTAGTTCGGCTTGTGCTACCGCGGTTTGGAAAGTTACGTCCCATAGTCCGGGAGCTGCCGCTTGATAGGCTTCCCCGCGCTTAAGGTTCCGCAAGAATGCCGCCTGCGCCACCTTTTGGGAATCCTTAGAAATGGTTTGGTACTGATGCTTCCAATCCACGCTCAGCCCCAGACGCCGCCAGAGCGCCTCAAAGGACTTCTCGTCCTCTTTAGTTAGCTCTTCACAAAGTTCAATAAAGTTTTTACGAGAAATCGGCACCTGATCTCGGGCTTTCACCGATTTGGAATCCCCGTGATGAGGGGGCTCAAAATTCGGGTCATAGGGCAAGGTGGGATCACAACGCACCCCGTAATAGTTTTGGGCGCGTCGCTCGGTAGGCAAGCCATTATCGTCCCAGCCCATGGGGTAAAACACCTTTTTGCCCCGCATGCGCTGGTACCGGGCGAGGCAATCGGTGTGGGTATAGGAAAACACGTGTCCTACGTGCAAAGATCCAGAGGCCGTAGGTGGGGGAGTGTCGATGGAGAACACTTCAGAGCGTTGCGCTTCGCGGTCAAACGCATAGACCTGCTGCTCTTCCCAGGCCTGCCCCCAACGCTCTTCGAGGCCATCTACGCTTACTCGCTGAGGTACCTGGGGGGCGGGTAAGTTTAGATCGGTTAAATCCCGGTGATCGTGGGGATTACTCATCGGCCATCTCCTATTTCAATATTTCTCTGTTTACCGGCTCTGCCACCTCTCTAGGCGCAGAAACTAGTGTTTACATACCCTACTAAACTACTCGGTTTCGCAGGCCAACCCCAAAATGTTTCGGACGTCCTCGACCTCGTAACATAACTATAATGACTGGTAAAAGCCAAGAGCCTGCCACCTAGAAACCTGAATCAAGCTCAGGAAATCTGGGTGACAGGCTCCGCTTATGCGTCACAGTCAGAATTTAATGATTATTCTTTGATTTTTCCTCCGTTTTCGCGAGCAATCTGCTGGTTATAGGGAGTATTCCAATAAACTTCTTGGGTAAAGGGATTGCGCCTGGTGGAGCGTACTTTATAAATGTGATACCCGAACACTGCCACATTGGCCACTAGGGCGGCTGCCGAAAGTAGCAGCATCGCCGTGGGGTTGTGGGCGCTGCGGTGGGCAAACAGGGAATCTTGCATAAAGTGCGGGAAGGTTAGCACTATTGCCGACCAGAAGGTCAAAGTATAAGCCCGGTATTGAATCCAGGCTCCTTTCCCAAAGGCCAGGAAAGCCGGAATGGTGCAGGAGGCTAACAAGGCTACCCCCGAATACCAGGCACGGTCAGCTAAGCAGTTATAGACGTAGGCAACATTCCACAGATCATAGGCAATAATCCAGCCGATAGTCAGATCGCCCCAAATAATCTGTTTGTTCTTGCCTCTGGATACGTAGATTCCCATCCAGCCCGAAATCATTAGGAAATTTAGGATTCCCGCGATTCCGTTCATAATGTTCCACGGACCGCCCCAGGTAACCATGCCTTGTGAGGGATCCACCCCGTGGATTCCGTAGCACTGAAAATCCCGAATCACGGCCTCGATAATGTTTATCGCCAAAATAAAAGGCGGGATACACAAGTACCAGCGTTTATCACGCAACTTCGGGAAATACTGCAAGGCGACCAGGGATAATGATCCAATCAACGCCGAGTATTGTTTCACGATCGGGAACCAACCGTCCGAGTTGGTTCCGGCACGCGAGTAGGGCCACCAGAAAATTGTCAGCGCCACCGGGATCACGATGAATACCGCAATCGCCACCCATTTATAGCGGATCGCTAGCCAGGCCATTACCGCCAGACCCGCGATGACCACCAGTAGCATTAGGTAGTCATACCACTGACCAAGCTCAAAAAAGAATAAAGTCGGATAGTCCGGTGTCATCAGTTATTTCGCCGCCTTCTTGCCCCAGCCGGGCAGATAGGTTTTCTCTTTCTTTTGGCGGATCTGTTCCTCCCAAGAGAACTCCGGTTCTTCCCAATCGGTGAAATAGTCGCTATCGACTACTTCAGCCCAGGGGGAGTTGGCGGAGGTAGGTGGCCAAGCGGGGTTGTCGGTTACTGGAGGACGTACCTCATTTACTGCTGGGTCTTGCCGGCCGTAGCGCAGCCACTGGTTATGGGTCTCTTCGTAAAGCTCGGTGCCATCCCAACGTCCTGCGGGAGTATCGTACCCGAACAGCTTGCCCCCTAGTACTGCCCGCTTAATCCGGCCTTGCCATTGCGGTTTCTTGCGGAACTCGGCAACCCGCTTTACATAGAGGTTCTGCAGGTGCGCCATGCACCCTCCGATTAGTTCAATATTGATCCAGTTAATCGCAGCCGCAAACTTGGTATCGGGTTCAAATCCAATCCTCCAGTGGTTGATTAACCGGCAGCGGTCGCCCTGGAGGGGGATTAGGTAAAAACACCAGGCCGCCGCGTAGTGCTTCATCCCGGGGTAACGGAAAGCGAATGATCCGGGTGCCCGCGGCGGGTGTTTGGTATCGACCCATTGGGAAAGATACTTACCGGGAACTACGTCCGCCCATTCCATGGACATACCGGTGAAGTCAAACGCCGCGATATCGCCGGGTTTTAAGGCATCTGGCCCTTGCCACTGTTCTTGAATTTCGTAGGAATTAAAGAAAGGTAGCCGGGCAAAGGTGCGTTCTAGGAACTCTGAAGAATAGGATCCGGCTTTGTCGCAACCTAACTGTTTTAGGTGCCGGTACACCGCATAGGCGGGAGCATCAATATTGATGGCATAGGTTGAGGAGCGACCATTGGAGTAGCAGCGGTCAATTAAGTCATCGGAAGGATAGTGCCACTCATTTTCTTCTTTGGTAGCGTTGCCCGAAAACTGACTGAAGCCGAACATTCCGCCGAGGGCGACGCTGCCCCCTAAAGCTCCCAGGCGCAAAACCTTTTTTATACGGCCAGATTTACTAGACATATAGATTCTCCGTAGTTGAATATTTTGGGTATTTTTTAAAACAGGTAACATCGTTGTTAACCCTGCGTTAACATTTAACCTATCATTATCTGTCGGATTGTAAGGTCTTTTGGATAGGTATTTTATGGTGACGCATCCGCAGGTGGTGTCATTTTAAAAGTTAATAAGTAAGGTCAAAGTAATCGGGCAGCGTGGCCTGGTTAAAAAAGGAATTCTGATGGGATTTTTATGGGAAGTAGGCCCGGTATGGGTCTACCTTTTTTGGATATTAATTTTTGTTCTGCAAATGCTAGTGGCCGAAATGCATCGCCGTTGGACTTGGACTGCCTTTGCCCTTTGGACAGTCGGCGGAGTTTTGCTGATTCCCTATGTCATCATCCACGGGGTTCCTATGGTGGGGTGGTTTCCCTTCGGAAAATTTATTATTATGCTCGCCACGGCTACTATGACGGCATTTCTGCTGCACTGGGGTAAACGCAATCCTCTAAAAGCTCGCCGTTATGCGATTTGGTTTGGGGTTGCCCTCTGGATCGGGCTGGCAGTAAACATCATGGAAGCCAATATTCGCGACCTCACCATCTATTTTGAAGCTGACACCTACCGCGCCTGTGCCACCAACTTCCAATGCCTAATGGATATCGATTCCGCCCGTTCAATTTCGATGATTGAGGGACTACCGGAAACTCGCGGAATCACCGCAGCTAGTGGTTCTGTCGCTTGGTATCAAGCTGCCGCCGAGGCTTTTCAGACCAGCGGAGTAGGAATCGACCCCGCCACTGGGTTCCGCACCATCGGTGGCTATTGGAACCTACTCTCGGCCGCCGCCGGGGTGCTAAACATTATTACTATTACCGGACTGGGAAAAATTTTTGTTTCTTCGGCAAAGAAAGGAAAGGTACAGGGCTTGATTTGGGCGGATATGGCCTGGCCTTGGATTATTGCCTACGATCTGTGGAATCATTCTTTCCTGTACAACTCGCTTGCCGACTATACCTGGTACTGCACTCTGGCGTTACTGCTAGCTTGTACGGTACCTGCCTTCACCTGGGCAAAAGGGCAATGGATCTGGTTCCGTTGTTTCACTTTGATGTTCTGGATTGCGGCCAACAATATCCTCCCGGAACTGCTAGTGCGCCCCTCCATTATGACTAACTACGCCACTATGAACCCAGTGGCCAATGTCGTGTGTGCCTGGTTAGCTTTGCTATCCAATGTGGCGCTGTTTGTTTATTGGCTTTACAAGATGAAGAAACATCACCGTAATCCCTGGACAAACTGCCTCTTCTTTGAGTTGGGGGCGTTTAGAAAAGTTGTAAAGCTCTATGCAGATGACAAAGACAAGTACTTCCTAACTGACTTCATTCCCGAAACTCCCGCCCAGCTGGGTTTGGAACCGGAATCTCCAAAGCCACCAGTAGACGGATATATCGGGTGGATGCCTTGGTGGAAGGAAGATAAACGGTATCCGAAACTGCGCACTCCGCTTTCAGTCGATCCCAAACTGGTCGAGAAAGGGATCAAGTCTGATCCGAGTTGGGATGTTACCAAAGGAAAGGAAGTCTAACTGCCTGTAAAAATGCAAAATAGAACGTTTGTTCGTAGGATAGGAACGTGGATGAAAAACTGGTAGTTAAAGGGGCACGGGAACATAACCTGCGTAACGTGGGTATTGAGATTCCTCGCGATCAGATGGTGGTGTTTACCGGGCTGTCCGGTTCGGGGAAGTCTTCACTGGCTTTCGATACCATTTTCGCGGAAGGACAACGCCGCTATGTAGAGTCTCTGTCCTCTTATGCTCGCCAGTTCTTGGGGCGCCTGGATAAGCCAGATGTGGATTTTATTGCCGGGCTTTCTCCGGCGGTTTCTATCGACCAAAAATCTACCTCCCGGAATCCGCGTTCTACCGTCGGTACGATTACCGAGGTCTACGACTACTTACGTTTACTTTATGCCCGCGCCGGGCAGGCTTACTGCCCGGAATGCGGGGAAAAAATCCAGGCGCAAACCGCGCAACAGATCGTGGATCGGCTGCTAACCCTGCCGGAAAAAACCCGGTTTCAGATTTTGGCTCCGGTGGTGCGCGGCCGTAAAGGCGAATATAGCGAACTGTTTGCGGACCTGGTGTCCCAGGGGTTCTCGGCGGCAGTGGTCGACGGGGAAACCGTGCGTCTTACTCAGCCACCTAAGCTGGAACGCAAAATCAAACACGATATTTTTGTGCGCGTCGATCGCCTAGTTATGAAAGAGGGGGTACGCACCCGACTTTCTGACTCGATTGAGACCGCCCTGAAACTAGCAGACGGACTAGTAGTGGTGGATTTTGTGGATCGAGATGTTTCTGATCCTCAGCGGTCGCGGCGTTTTTCTGAAAATCGCGCCTGCCCCAATGATCACCCCCTACAGCTGGAGGAAATTGAGCCACGTACATTTTCCTTCAATGCTCCCTATGGGGCTTGTCCAGATTGCTCCGGCCTGGGATCGCATCTAGAGGTTGATCCGGAACTGGTGGTTCCCAACCCGGAACTTTCTATCGCCGAGGGCGCGATTCGCCCCTGGTCCACCAAAAATAAATATCTAATGCACATGGTCGCGGGGCTAGGGGAGGAACTGGGATTCGATCTGGATACTCCCTTCCGCGAGCTATCGGCCGCCGAAAAGAAAGCTCTGTTACGAGGGCGCGACTATCGGGTGAAAGTAAAGTTCCGGAATCGTTGGGGAAGAATGCGCACCTATTCTTCTGGATTCGAGGGAGCGATCCCTTGGATTATGCGCAAGCGCGAAGAAACCGAGTCCGAAGTAATGCGCGCCCGCTACGAAGGCTATATGCGCCAGGTGCCTTGTTCTACCTGTCACGGTGCCCGTCTAAAACCGGAAGTTTTGGCGGTAAAAATCGGGAAACTAAATATCGCAGAGCTAACAAAACTTTCAATCGCTGCCAGTGGTAAATATCTAGCGGAAGTGGAACTTACCGGACCGGCCAAGAAAATCGCGGAACCTATTCTGAAAGAAGTGCAGGTACGCTTGCAATTCTTACAAGATGTGGGTCTGGGCTATTTAACCCTAGCGCGGGGAGCAGCCACGCTTTCCGGGGGAGAAGCCCAGCGGATTCGCCTGGCCACCCAGATCGGGTCGGGGCTGGTCGGAGTACTTTATGTGCTCGATGAGCCTTCGATTGGGTTGCATCAACGTGATAATCATAAGCTGATCGAAACCCTCAAGAAGCTACGCGATCTCGGGAATACGCTGCTGGTGGTGGAGCATGACGAGGACACTATTCGCGCTAGCGACTGGATAGTTGATATCGGGCCGGAAGCCGGAGAACACGGGGGAGAAGTCCTCTATTCGGGTCCAGTACCGGGGATCGCGGATTGTAAGCGCTCCCTCACGGGGCAATATTTATCGGGGAAAAAGCAAATCGCAATCCCCGAAAAACGACGCCAGATCGAAAAAGAGCGACAACTAAAAATTATTGGGGCGCGCGAAAACAATCTCAAGAATATAGATGTTTCGATTCCTCTAGGTAAGTTAGTGCTGGTAACCGGGGTGTCGGGGTCGGGTAAATCCACCCTGATTAACCAGGTAATGTACCAGGCGCTAGCCGCGAAGCTGCAGCGAAAAAGAGTGGTTCCCGGGCGCCATAAAGAGATTGCAGGCATCGAGCATCTGGACAAGGTGGTGCACGTAGATCAAAGCCCGATTGGGCGTAATCCTCGCTCCAACCCGGCTACCTATACCGGGGTGTGGGATGCTGTCCGCGCCCTCTTTGCGCAAACCCCGGAAGCACAGCTACGCGGATATGGACCCGGGCGTTTCTCCTTCAATGTGAAAGGAGGACGCTGCGAGTCTTGTAAAGGGGACGGCACCCTCAAGATTGAGATGAACTTCCTGCCGGACGTGTATGTGCCCTGTGAGGTGTGTGGGGGTGCGCGCTATAACCAGGAAACCTTAGAGATTAAATATCGAGGCAAATCGGTAGCTGAGGTGCTCGATATGCCAATCAGTGAAGCGGCAGAATTCTTCGCTCCCATAAATAAAATCTCGCGCCATCTGAATACCTTAGTAGAAGTGGGACTAGGATACCTGCGGCTAGGTCAAAGCGCCACCACCCTATCCGGTGGGGAAGCCCAACGGGTCAAACTGGCCAGTGAACTGCAGAGACGGTCCAATGGGCGCACCATTTATGTACTCGATGAACCCACCACCGGGCTGCACCTGGAAGATATCCGTAAATTAATGCTGGTGTTGCAGTCCTTGGTTGACAAGGGCAACTCGGTAATCGTGATCGAGCATAATCTGGATGTGATCAAGTGCGCCGATTGGGTGATTGATTTAGGTCCCGAGGGCGGAGACGGCGGAGGCAGGCTAGTGGCTCAAGGTACTCCGGAGCAAGTAGCAAAAGTCAAAGCTTCCTACACCGGACAGTACCTGCGCGCAATGTTGAAGTGAGGTTCTCTTAAAGAAAGAGAGCAATGAGACAAGTAATGCCGAAGCTGAAAGAATAACGGCTCATGTCTTTTCCGCTGTGCTAATCTACGGGAAAGAGAAACCTATTTTGAATTGGAGATTCGCCAATGGGAGCTCCCCTTATCGATCTATTGCAATTCACTTCGGTGTCTGCAGCAGTCCTTGATCGTGCGCGCAGGCGTCCGCGGCAAATAGCGGTCGAACGTCCTTCAGTATTGGGTGCAGCTTGGGAGAAAATCTCGGCAGCTTCTCTGGGAGACGCGATCCGGGCAGCCGGTTTAGGGTGGATCGGACTGGGACTCGAACCGGGAGATGCGGTTTCTATTTTAGGATCCACCTCTTACGAGTGGATGGTTATGGATCTGGGGGCGCAAGCAGCGGGGCTGGTAACGGTACCTATCTACGAAACTGATTCCTACGAACAGGTGAAGTGGATTACGCAAAAAGCCCAGGTAAAGGCGGTTATTACCGATTCTACGGTACAAGCCAATATGATCCGTCAGCTAGATAAAGAACCGGAACTCGCCGGGCAAATCTCGGTGGTTTTTTCTCTAGATGACTCTGGTTTTACCCGACTGCTAGAACACGGACGCGCTATTTCCCCCGCGGAACTTGATGAACGCTTAGTACAAATAAAACTTGATGACCTGTGCACTATTGTTTTTACTTCCGGGACTACCGGGCGTCCCAAAGGGGTGGAAATTACCCACGCAAACTTTTTGCGTCCCTTAAACGCGGTAATCGAACGGCGCAGTTGGAACGACTGGATTTACAACCCGGGGGCGCGGGTTATTTATTTTCTGCCAGTAGCCCACGTACTCGCGCGTTTCTTGGGATACCAGCAGCTGGTAGGACACGGTACCGCCGCATTTTTGCCCAACCCGAAAACCATTGTGCAAGATATGCAGACCTTTAAACCGAACGCGCTGCTAGTGGTACCGCGGGTGCTGGAAAAAATTTATAACGCTGCTGATGCTACTGCTGGTTCTGGGATTAAACTGCGGATTTTCCGGATGGCAGCCCGCACCGCCGAGCAGTGGGCGCGCCTGAAAGAATCGGGCGAAGAAATTTCTTTCGGACAAAAAGTCAAGATTCGCATGGCTCGACGGCTAGTCCTAAATAAGATTCGCAAACTGATGGGCGGTAACCTGCAGGGTATCGTATCTGGGGGAGCCCCTATGGCCGAGCGGCTCGGCCGGTTCTTTATCGGGTGCGGAATCGAAGTCTTGCAAGGATATGGCGCTACCGAAACTAGTGGACCTCTGACTATGTCTGACCGGATCGGAAATAAAACCGGATATGTGGGGCAACCGTTGCTGTGTAATGAAGTGCGTCTGGGTGAGGGCGGCGAGCTGCAGGCACGCGGAGGCTCGATTATGCGCGGCTATCACGGGGAAGAGCAACTTACCCGGGAAGCCTTTACCGAGGATGGGTGGCTAAAAACCGGGGATATCGCGCAGATCGATCCGGATGGAAACGTTAAAATTACCGGACGCGCTAAGGAAATCATTGTGACTGCCGGGGGGAAAAACGTGGCCCCCGAGGTTTTAGAAGAACGCCTGAAGGGGCATCCCCTCATCTCGCAGGTGATGGTGGTGGGGGACAATAAACCGTTCGTAGCGGCCTTAGTCACTCTCGATAAAGAAATGTTGCCCACCTGGCTGAAAAATCACGGCATCGCGCAAATGGATGTTACCCGCGCCGCCCGTGATCCGCGGGTATTGGAGGCCTTACAGCGGGCAGTCCAGCGCACCAACCGGGCAGTATCTCGGGCAGAATCTATCCGTAAAATCAAAGTACTTACCACCGAGTGGACTACTGAAAATGGGATGCTGACCCCGTCACTAAAGATTAAACGTAATCGGATTCGGGATGCCTATGGGGAGCAAATCGAGGATCTCTACGCCAAGACAGACAAGAAATAATTCCGATGCTCTTTTACGCCCTGTCCCCGGGGTATCGATCGAAAGTTTCGGGAGATCAGCCGGCCTATAAGCCGGGTTCTGTACTGGCTATGCCAGCGGCGACCATCTATCTACGACGTACATTACCGCACGCCTTTAGCAACCTACCCGCAAGTTAAAGGCGGACCACCGAACTTGCTGCTTGGTCTTGCTCCGGATGGGGTTTACCTAGCTGGTCAAGTCACCTTGACCACTGGTGGTCTCTTACACCGCCTTTTCACCCTTACCAACGCTAGCGCGTGGCGGTTTGTTTTCTGCGGCACTAGCCCGCGGGTCGCCCCGGGTGGCTGTTAGCCATCATCCTGTCCTGTGGAGCCCGGACTTTCCTCGACTATCGCTAGCCGCGGCCGCCCGGCCGACTGATCCGGGTCAATAATACCCAAAACCGCCCTCTGGTCGAAAGCAAAGCGCGATTGTATGAATCCGCAATGATAAATAGCAGTAACCGATTTTTCTAGGGTTGCTAGACTGGGAGACATGGTTGCCTATATAGATATTCACCCAGTTAATCCGCAAGCGCGGTTAATCACTAAAGCTGCTGACATTATTCGAGATGGGGGAGTGATCGCTTACCCTACTGATTCGGGATATGCCCTGGGCTGTAAACTCGGGAACAAAGCGGGGCTAGAGCGGATCCAAAATATCCGCAAGCTACCTAAAACCCATAACTTTACCCTCATCTGTCATGACTTTAAGCAGCTGGGGAAGCTGGTAATTGTAGACAATTCGGCGTTTAAGCTAATAAATCGGCTTACTCCCGGGCCTTTTACCTTCATTATGAAGGGTGACAAAGCGGTACCGCGGATCATGGTCAACCCCAAGAAAAAGACCGTAGGGGCACGGATTCCCAATCACCTAACCACCTTGGCGCTGGTAGAAGAATTGGGGGAGCCCCTGATGTCCTCCACTTTAATTTTGCCGGATAAAGAGGTACCAGAAGCTAACGGTTGGGAAATCCGCGACGAAATTGGTTACCTGCTAGATGCGGTAATTGAAGGGCCGGTAGAAGAAGCTCGTCCTACCACGGTTATTGATCTAACCGGAGAAGTTCCCGAGGTGGTTCGCCAGGGTGCCGGTGATCTTTCGGACGTAATGCTCTAGTGGATCTTTTCCAGCAGGCCGCGCTCAACGAACAGGGGATACCCGCGTTCTCCGACACCGCACCTTTGGCGGTGCGGATGCGTCCACTCAATATTGACGAGGTAGTCGGGCAAGCACATTTGCTGGAGCCGGGATCTCCCCTAAGGCGACTTTTAGAACCTCAGGGCAGCGCGGGCGCGGTTAACTCTATTATTTTTTGGGGTCCGCCGGGAACTGGGAAAACCACCCTGGCCTATCTGGTAGCCACCGTCTCGCAGCGAAGCTTCGTTGAGGTCAGCGCGGTTTCTGCTGGAGTCAAAGAAGTACGAGCAGTTATCAAGGAGGCGCGCGGGCAGCTACGCGCTACCGGGAAACAAACCGTACTTTTTGTGGACGAGGTGCATCGCTTCTCTAAGTCCCAGCAAGACGCCCTCCTGCCAGCAGTCGAAAACTCTTGGGTAATTTTGGTGGCGGCCACTACCGAGAACCCTTCCTTCTCAGTAGTATCTCCGTTGCTATCGCGCTCTTTGCTCCTTACTTTGAACCCGCTAACTAAGCAGGACGTGAAAGAAGTGCTGCGGCGCGCCCTCACCGATGAACGCGGGCTGAAAGGGAAGGTAACAGCCAACGAGGACGCCCTAACTCGCCTTGCGGATTTAGGGGGAGCCGATGGACGCAAAGCGCTTACTTTATTAGAGGCCGCCGCCGAGGGGGCGCTCTCTGCGGGACGCAGCGCCCTGACCACTGAAGATATTGCCCGCGCTGCCGATACCGCAATAGTGAAATATGATCGCGATGATCACTATGACGTGATTAGTGCTTTTATTAAGTCTATGCGCGGCTCCGATGTGGATGCCACCTTGCATTATTTGGCGCGCATGATTGAAGGGGGAGAGGACCCCCGATTCATTGCGCGCCGGATCATGATTTGTGCCAGCGAAGATGTGGGGATGGCTGACCCGCATGCGTTACAAATTGCGGTGTCTGCCGCGCAGGCAGTCCAGATGATTGGAATGCCCGAGGGGCGGATTATTTTGGCCGAGGCTGCGGTGACAGTAGCTACCGCCCCGAAATCTAATGCGTCCTATATGGCAATCGAAGCCGCAATCAAAGATGTCCGCGCCGGAAAAAGTGACCCGGTACCTACCCATCTGCGTGATTCTCATTACCCTGGAGCTAAGAAGCTGGGAGTATCCGGATATAAATACGCGCATGATTATCCGCACCATATTGTGAAACAAACTTATCTACCTGCATCTTTAGTTGGTACTCGCTATTATTACCCGACCGATAACGGCTACGAAGATTTGGTTTCTAAACGCTTACACACCATCCGGGGCATTTTGGCCAATGGCGATGGTGAACCAAAATAAGCTAGTCTAAAACAGTTGCCTACCGGCAACCCTGGGGTCTTAGCCCGCGTGGTGACCCCACCGGCATGACCGGTGAAATGCAAATTGAAGAACACATACAGGAGAAAACTAAATGGGAAATAAGCGTTCGCGCAAACAGGTTCGTCTATCTCGTGCTTTGGGAATCGCGTTAACCCCCAAGGCGCAGCGTTACTTTGACCGCCGCCCCTATGGGCCCGGCGAACATGGGCGGGCTCGGCGTCGTAGCGAATCTGACTACGCTATCCGTTTGAAGGAAAAGCAGCGTCTGCGTGCCCAATACAATATCCGCGAGGCTCAGATGCATCGCCTATTCGAAGAGGCGCGGCGGATTAAAGGTATGACCGGTGACAACCTGATTATGCTGCTGGAGTCGCGTCTAGATGCCCTGGTATTGCGCTCTGGCTTTGCTCGCTCTATGCCGCAGGCTCGCCAGACGGTAGTTCACCGTCACGTCCTGGTTGATGGCAAACCGGTTGATCGTCCCTCTTATCGGGTAAAGCCGGGTCAAGTTATTCAGATTTGCCCTAAGTCCCAGACCAAAGATCCCTTTATTGTGGCAGCTGCGGGCTCTCACCGCGATGTACTCCCGGATGTGCCCCCCTATCTGGATGTGAATCTGGAACAGCTGCAGGCAACTTATCTGCGTTTGCCTGAGCGCGATGAAATCCCGGTAGTGTGCGATCTGCAGATGGTGGTTGAGCACTACTCACGCTAATCAAATATTCTTGTTACTTGATGCCTCCCGATTTTTCGGGGGGCATCAAGCATATTCGGCTTGGTTCTGGACTTTGCGCTCGGTAGGGTAAATTAGCTACATACAAGCATTCTTTAGGAAGGAATAACAATGAGCGTGGGTGAGATTGCTTCATTAATCGCCGCTATAGCTTTTTTGCTATTAGTAATGTTCCTCGCGATACCGCTATGGAAATTGGGTAAAGTCTTTGATCAGTTGCAAGGATCAATTGAACAGGTAGCCGCCGACACCGGAGATACTGTTAAGGAAGTTTCCCAAACGGTTCGAGATGCCAATGCCCAGCTGGTGCGAGTCGATGCGGTTACCACTTCCGCTGCGCAAGTCGCGCAAGATATCTCTGCGGTTTCTACCTTGGTGTCTTCCACCTTCGCCGGTCCTTTAATTAAACTCTCAGCCTTCTCTTATGCGGCTCGTAAAATGTTTAACCGGAAAGGGCAAGACTGATGAAAAAACTGGTCAAACTAGGGATCGCGATAGCGGTTGTGGGGGTTGTTGCCTACTCGATTCCTCCAGTACGTGAGCAGATCCAGGCTGCCGGTACCGCTTTTCGAAAAGATTTCGAAATTCGAGAAAGGCAGTTGCGGGCGGCGCTAATGCCCGAAACCACTCCTTTAAGTTAGTTAAGCGTATTCACCTAGGAGGTCGCTCCTCCTAACTAAGATTTAGAGGCATAATGCAAACTTCTGAGATTCGTACCCGTTGGCTCGACTATTTCGCGAAGCAGGGACACCACCTAGCACCTTCCGTTCCCTTGGTTTCTCCGGATAAGTCGATTCTGTTTACCATTGCGGGAATGGTGCCGTTCATCCCCTATATTGTCGGTACTGAGCCGGCACCCTGGCCGCGAGTAGCCAGCGTGCAAAAATGCATCCGCACCAACGATATTGACGAAGTTGGTAAAACCACTCGGCATGGCACTTTCTTCCAGATGTGTGGAAACTTTAGTTTCGGCGACTATTTTAAGCAGGGTGCCTCCAAGATGGCCTGGGATCTGCTCACCGGCTCCGTTAAAGAGGGTAAATACGGCCTGGATGGAGACAAACTCTGGGTAACCATTTGGGAGCAAGATGCCGAGGCCGAGGACGTGTGGCTAAACCAGATCGGCCTCGATCCGATGCATCTGCAAAAACTGCCGCGAGAAGAAATCTTTTGGGATACCGGGCAGCCCGGACCGGCTGGGCCTTGCGCTGAAATCCACTTTGATCGCGGTAGCGCTTACGGCCCGGAGGGAGGACCGGAAGTAGATACCGGCGGAGACCGCTACCTGGAACTGTGGAACCTGGTATTCGACCAATACCTACGGGGAGAAGGCCTGGGCAAAGACTATCCGCTGCTCGGAGAGCTGGATAAAAAGTGTATTGATACCGGACTAGGACTGGAGCGGCTGGCGTTCTTGCTACAGGGCAAGGACAATATGTACGAAATTGACCAGGTGTTCCCGGTAATTGAAAAAGCCCAGGAACTTTCGGGCAAGCACTACACCCAGGGTAAAACTTCGAAAGACCCCAATGATATTCGGATGCGGGTAGTTGCTGACCATGTACGCAGCGCCCTAATGCTGATTGGGGACGGGGTGCGTCCCGGCAATGATGGGCGCGGATACGTCTTGCGCCGTCTGATTCGCCGGGTAGTACGCGCCATGCGACTGCTGGGAGTAACCAAGCCGGTGTTCCCGGATCTGCTCCCAGTTTCCAAACAGGTGATGGCCGCTTCCTATCCGGAGCTGGACAAGGATTGGCAAACCATTTCTACGGTGGCCTATGAAGAAGAGGACGCCTTTAGACGCACTCTCGAATCGGGAACCTTGATTTTTGACCAGGCTGTTACCCGCCTTAAGCAACGTCACGAAAGCCAGCTATCGGGTAAAGATGCCTTCGCCTTGCATGACACCTACGGTTTTCCGATTGATCTGACTATTGAGATGGCCGAGGAACACGGTATCCAGGTTGATCGAGAGAAGTTCGCTCAGCTGATGCAGGAGCAAAAGAACCGTGCCCGCAAAGATGCCCGGGCTAAAAAGACTGGGCACGTGGATGCGCGCATCTATCATGAACTGGAAGCGGAACTCGGTCACGAAGTCGAGTTCGTGGGCTATACCGAAGACAGCTGCAATGCCAAAGTAATTGGACTGCTAGCTGATGGCCAGGCAGTACCGGCCGTTTCTAAGGGAAGCAATGTCGAAATCGTCTTAGATGCCACTCCGTTTTATGCGGAAATGGGCGGACAGCTCGCTGATCACGGAGTAATTCGCTCCTTCCAGGGCGCTAAGTTTAAGGTCGAAGATGTACAGAGTCCGGTTGCCGGTCTGCGAGTACATCGCGGAACCCTGGAGCAGGGGCAGCTGACCGTGGGCGACGAGGTGGTGGCCGCAATCGATACTGCACGCAGGAAAGCTATTGCCCGCGCCCATACCGCTACCCATATGTTGCATAAAGCCCTGCAAGAAAACCTGGGGGCGCAGGCTACCCAGGCCGGCTCAGAAAACAATGAGAACCGCTTGCGTTTCGATTTCCACCACACCCGCGCTTTGAGTGGGGAACAAATGACGTCGATTGCAGATCGGATTAATGACCGCTTGCGGGATAACCTGGAAGTGAACACTGAGGTTATGCCGATTGAAGAGGCCAAAAAGTCTGGTGCTACCGCCCTGTTTGGAGAAAAATATGGCTCTCTGGTGCGGGTAGTCGATATTGGTGATGGCTGGGATCGCGAATTCTGCGGCGGAACCCATATGCCCAGTACTGGATACCTGGGACAAGTGGTGTTGATGGGAGAAAACTCCATTGGTTCCGGAGTACGCCGGATCGAAGCTCTGGTAGCCGACGAAGCTAATCAATTCCAAGCTAAAGAACACGCCCTGGTTTCGCAGATAGCTTCCATTATGGGAACTAAACCGGAAGAAATTCCGGCTCGGATTGATGATGCTTTGATGCGCTTGAAACAGGCCCAAAAGAAGCTGGCAAAATTGCAAGAAGAATCGCTCTTATCTCGAGTAGGGGTAATCGCTGCCTCCGCGAAAGAAATTCATGGAGCCCGGGTGATTACTTTTAACGCGGGAGAAGTCTCTGCGGACTCGCTTCGCGCCCTTGCCCAGTCTCTCAGGCAGCGGCTCGAAGATACTTGCGCAGTGATTAGCATCGGCGGTATCGCTAAAGAGCGTCCGCTGGTGATCGTAGCCACTACGCAGCAAGCCCGCGACGGGGGACTCAAAGCTGGTGACCTAGTTAAAGTAGCTGCCCAAACTATGGGAGGGGGCGGAGGAGGCCGACCCGACCTAGCACAGGGGGGCGGTAAAGACGCAGGTAAGTTGGCTGAGGCTCTGCAGGCGATCGAACGAGAGATTGCAAATAGCTGATGCGCACTGGCGTCAGATTCGCGATAGATCTGGGTACTAGACGAATCGGGGTGGCTCGCTCTGATGCGGCAGGTATCTTGGCATTACCGGTGGAAACGGTTTACCGTGAGGGCGGGCAAGAAATGTTTCGCATCACGGAATTGGTAGCCGAGTATAATGCCAAGGAAATCATCATCGGCCTGCCCCGTTTACTCAGTGGAAAAGAAGGAAAAAACGCTGCTGATGTGCGCTCTTGGGGTGCCGAGTTGGAACAGCTGTTACCTACTTGTAACATAAGACTTGTAGATGAGCGTCTTACCTCGGTAAGTGCCCATCAACAATTGCGCTCTGCCGGACTCGGTGGGCGTGAGCACAAAAGCGTCGTAGACCAGCAGGCGGCAGTGTTAATCCTGGAGCAGGCGCTAGAAATAGAACGGCGAACCGGGAGAGCCCCGGGATTGCCACTGGGTAACGGATCTGAAAGCGAGGGGGCCTGATGAGCCGGGAAGAAGAAACTATCCCGCCTAAGCGGCATTTTCCATCCCGCCGCGCCGATAAACCAAACGGTACGGACGCATCGCAAAATCAAGATTCCGCTAACCTTGACAGCTATTGGGAAGGGGAGTCGACAGAGCCTGCCCATCCGCACATGGCGGTTACGGGACGGAGCGCCCGGCGTAAAGCTCGCCGTAAAAAACGCACTATTGCCGTAGTGGTAATCCTGGTAGTCGTCGGTTTAATTACTGGAGCCTCAGTTATTGCGGCTAGAGAACTCGGGGGAATCAGCGGAATAATTTCTGGGGGCGAAGACTTCGAAGGTAAAGGTACCGGGGAAGTAATTATCGAGATCCCGGAAGGAGCCTCGGGTAAAGCCATCGGCGCGATCCTGGAAAAAGAAGGAGTAATCGCAGACGCGGACGTCTTTGCCGATATTTTCAAGAAAAATTCTTTGGCCCAAGGGGTGCAGGCTGGACGGTTTAGACTGCACAAACGGATGTCTTCCCGGGAAGCTTTGGCGATGCTGTTAGATCCGGCCTCAAAAGCAGAAATTAAGGTAACTATTCCCCCCGGTTTTACCGTTAAGCAAATTAAGACCCGCCTGGAAGAAACGGCCGGTTTCAGTAATGATCAGGTGGCTGAGGCCTTTGCTGATCCCGCCGATTACGGTATTCCCGGGCAAAGTGAAGAGTCTTTCGAAGGATGGCTAGCTCCCGATACCTATACGGTTTCCACTAAAATGACCGCGAAAGATCTGGTAAAAACCATGGTGGATACCCAGATTAAGCGCTTAGATGAGGCCGGAGTGGCTCCTGAGCAGCGAGCTGGCGTCCTCATCAAGGCTTCTATCTTAGAAAAAGAAGTAAATCTTGATAAGTATTACGCCCAGGTAGCCAGGGTTATAGAGAATCGGCTCCAAGATAATCCGGATACCCACGGATTCTTGCAAATGGATTCTACGGTGGTTTACGGGCTCGGCCGCTCGGGAGGGATTCCCAATAGTGAGGATCTAAAACAAGATACTCCTTATAACACCTATAAACATAAGGGACTGCCCCCAACTGCCATCGGGACGGTCGGGCAAAAGGCACTGCAAGCGGCGGTGAAACCGGCGGAAGGAAAATGGCTCTACTTCACTACGGTGAACCTGGACAGTGGGGAAACTAAGTTCTCCCTCACCTTGGATGAGCAGAAAAAGAATGTGGAAGAACTAAAGCAGTGGTGTCAGCAAAACCAGGGCAAATGCAAACGCTAGCCCCCTGGGCAGCGGTAATCGGATCACCGATTCAGCATTCGCTGTCTCCTTTTCTCCACCAGGCAGCTTATCGGGATCTTGGACTAAATATTGACTACCGCCGGATAGAGATTACCAAGGAAACGATAGGCTCCTTTTTGGCCAGCTGGCCAGAGGGACTGGTGGGGTTGTCGGTAACTATGCCCTTAAAACAGGTGATTATTCCCCTGCTGTCCCAGGTCGATGGGCTAGCAAAAGCCGTGGGAGCAGTCAATACCGTGGTGCCCTTCCCGGGAGGAATTACCGCGGGATTTAACACTGATGTTTATGGGCTGGTGACAGCCATTAAAGAAGCAAAAGGCCGCGAGTTTAGCCCCGAAAGAGCAGTCATAGTAGGATCGGGAGCTACTGCGTCCTCGGCGCTAGCAGCTTTAGGGGAACTTCAGGCCGGTCAGATTAATCTGCTGGCCCGCCGAGTATCGGGGGCAGGTAACGCGGTGCAGGCGGCGACCCGGCTGGGAATCGATCCTGGATATATGCCCCTAGCGGCTGGAGAAAAAGCCCGAGAAACCCTACAAGCAGCAGACTTGATTATTTCCACCGTTCCCCGCGCAGTCTTGGATGATTTCTATCAAACTATTTCCTTTAACCCTGAACAGACCGTATTAGATATTGTTTATGACCCCTGGCCGAGCGAATTGGTTAAACAAGCTAGCCGCAGCGGCGCCACCATCATCTCCGGTAAAGTCATGCTGCTACATCAGGCCTTGATGCAAGTGAAACTCTTTACCTCCCGCACTCCCAACCTAGAAGCTATGCGAACAGCTCTTAAGGAGGCATAACGGCATGAAAATGCAACTGTTAGTCCTAGTTATCGCGCTAATATTCGCAGGAATTGGCAATTTGGTATATGGGCTGCCTAAGGTGGAAAAATATTTTCGCCTGTCTGGGAAAGCCAGAGGGGGCTGGAACCAGCCCTGGGTAATTGGCATAGTATCGGCACTGGCAGTGCTGGTAGCAGTAATCTGGCGTTTCGGGTCGATCAATTTGCTGCTACTGTTCCCGCTCTTCACCCTGGGGACAGTGCTTACCGTTATTGATGCCGGCACCCACCGGCTACCGCGCTCGATGACGGCAACTTTCTTGACCTTGGTGGTAGTGGCGGTAGTCCTGGCTGGTTTCATTACCGGCCAATGGGTTAAACCGGCATATGCGCTAATCGTAGCGATCGGGAGCTTCATCTTACTGCTCCCGGGCACTTTTGTTCGCCACGGTATCGGAGCGGGGGATTTGCGGTTAGTTCCACTTTTAATGGCATTGGCTACCTGCTCTTCTTGGCATTGCCTATTGGCTATGGGGATACTCTCCGTAGCAGGTAGCGGCCTATGGGCGCTTTACCTGGTGATAGCGAAAAAAGCCAGCGGTTCCACCCGCTTAGCTTTCGGTCCCTGGTTGTTAGCAGCCACCTATATCGCTCTGCTGGTGGTTCCCCGCTAGGAAAAATCTGTTGCTGCTGGCAGGGAGTTTAGCTTTCCTAGAAGTGGATAGCTAAAACGCCAAACATGGTTCCATGAAACAATGAAGCCATGTTGAGATGGATGAGCGCCGGTGAATCACACGGACCCGCCCTGGTGGGAATTCTCGAAGGAATGCCCGCGGGAGTAGCAATCACCACCGCTAAAGTCGGAGAATATTTAGCTAGTCGGCGCGCCGGTTACGGCCGGGGAGCCCGCCAAAAGTTTGAGCAGGATCGCGCCCATTTGGTAGGCGGAGTAATCAGAGGTAAGACTACCGGAGCCCCTATAGCGCTGCTGATAGAGAATAGCGAATGGCCAAAATGGGAAACGGTGATGAGCCCTGATCCGGTAGATCCGCAGGCGCTAAAGGTTGATGCTGGCAAAGGTGACCAGCGGGAAGTCGCTCGCAACAAACCGTTAACTCGTCCTCGCCCCGGACATGCCGATCTGGCGGGCATGCTGGCTTACGATCTGGAGGAGGCCCGACCGGTACTAGAGCGGGCGAGCGCCCGCGAAACTGCGATGCGAGTCGGCTTGGGGGCGTTTGCCCAAGAGTTCTTAAAACAAGCCGGGGGGATTGAACTAATCTCTTATGTCACTCAAATCGGGCAGGCTTCCCTAGCGGATAGTCACCCGATTCCGGCATTATGCGAGCAGGAAAAACTGGCCGAAAACCCGGTACGGTGTCCGGATAAGAAAGTCAGTGAGCAAATGATCGCTCAGATCGATGCCGCCAAGAAAAATGGTGACACTATCGGGGGCAGTGTCGAGGTAGCCGCCTATGGGGTACCGATAGGTCTGGGCAGCCACGTGAGCGCAGATCGGCGGTTAGATACCCGACTAGCGGCAGCGCTAATGTCGATTCCGGCGGTGAAAACCGTAAAAGTTGGGGATGGAACCCAGCCGTATCTGCCGGGGTCGGCCGCTCACGACGAAATTGTCCGGGCAGATAACGGAGAAATAACTCGCGCCTCTAACCATGCCGGTGGGATCGAAGGCGGCATGTCGAATGGGCAGCCACTTCGGGTCAGCTGCGCCTTCAAACCGATCTCTACCGTGCCGCGTGCTTTGCGCAGTATCGATCTGGCTAACGGGGAAGAAAGTCGGGCGATTCATCAGCGTTCCGATACCTGCGCGGTAGTCCCCGGTGCGGTAATTGCCCAGGCACAGGTGGCTTTAGTGCTTGCAGATGCTTTGCTAGAGCATGTAGGCGGATATTCCCTGGCGCAGGTGCGCGAAAATCTGCAGGCATACCAAAAACGCGTGGAGGCGAGGCTATGACTAGCCAAAAACAAATAATTTTTATTGGTTTGCCCGGCAGCGGTAAAACCTCGGTAGGAAGGCTAGTAGCCGCCCGTTTAGGGTGTTCCTTCCGGGACGCTGATCAGGTGCTTAGCCAACAGGCAGGAATGTCGATCCCCGAGATTTTTGCCACTCGCGGTGAGGACGGCTTTAGAGACTTAGAAGTTAAAACTATTGCGGAACTGCTCGCTGGCGACACTGCAGTCATCGCCCTCGGCGGCGGCGCGCTCACCCGGGAGGAAACCCGCTTAGCGCTAACCGGTAAAGATGTTGTTTTCCTCGACGTTTCACTTCCCCAGGCGGAGGCGCGCGTGGGGAAAGCTGCTAACCGCCCCCTTTTAGCGCACTCTGACAATCTCAACGCCAAGCTAGCGCAATTAGCGGCAGCGCGTCGTGACAGCTATCTGGCGGCGGCTACCCTAATTGTTCCGGCAGACGGTAGTCTTAGCGAAGTTTCTTCGGCAGTAATGCGGGGTTTAGGCAGAAAAAAGGCACTCCCGGTACGCCGTTATAACTTGGGATCTTTGGCTACTTTACCGGAGCAAAATGGGGAGAAAACTCGGGTGATTCCGGTGACTTCCGGTGCGGGATACCAGGTCAGTGTGGGGCAGGGTACAGCAGTAAGGGTTAGCCAGATGCTGCAAGAACGCCCGCGGAAAGTATTCCTAATCTCTCCGCCGCCACTTTCAGGCGCCGCCCGTAACTTGGCGACTGCCCTCACCCAATCGGGACAAGTAGTAAAACTGTTCGAGCATCCCGACGGGGAAGGAGCCAAAAATATCCGCATTGTGGAGGATGCCTGGCGCTGCCTGGGAGAAAACCATTTTTCTCGCGAGGACGCGGTGGTGGCGCTAGGAGGCGGGGCTACTACCGATATGGCTGGCTTCGTAGCCGCTACTTGGCTACGGGGAATCGAAGTGATCAACCTGCCAACGTCGCTATTGGCGATGGTAGATGCGGCAGTCGGGGGTAAGACCGGCATCAACACTTCCCTGGGGAAGAATCTGGTGGGATCGTTTTACCCACCGAGCGCTGTTATGTGTGACCTCGATTATTTGTCTACTTTACCGCCGCGACAGCTGCACGCCGGCTTGGCGGAGGTCATTAAATGTGGTTTTATTGCGGACCCAAAAATATTACAGTTACTGAACGGACAGAGTCCCGAAAATCTGCTGGGATCTCCTGCCGTTCTGGAAGAAGTGATTAGCCGCGCGATCAATGTCAAGGCCGGGGTGGTTAGCCAGGATTTACGCGAAGGGGGGATGCGGGAGTGTCTCAACTATGGACATACCCTCGCCCACGCGATAGAAAAAGCCAGTTCCTACCAGGTGCTACATGGGGAGGCCGTGGCGATAGGAATGGTTTTTGCGGCCCAGGTTGCGAGGGAAATGGATCTGCTCCCGGCCTCGCAAATGGAAAGTCAACGCCGCCAGATTGCGGCGCTAGGGTTGCCGATTGCTTGCCCACAATACTCTTTCGAGCAATTGGTGAAAATTATGGCTTCGGACAAGAAAGTTCGCGGGGGAGTAATCCGCATGGTGCTTACCACCAGTAACGGACAGATTCAGGTCACCCCAATCGCCGATTACCAGCTATTAGAGCGCGCTTTTAATGCCATAAACACTGCGGTTACCGGTACAGATTATCCCCGCTGTCAGGGGCAGGAGTAGCCGCATGAACAAGATAGTTTTCTTAATTGGGCTGCCCGGAAGCGGTAAATCTACTATTGGGGCGGCGCTAGCAAAAGAATTGGGGTGGAAGTTGGTGGCTACCGATCGTGAGGTAGCCGCCAAATTACAGGTCGCGGCGGATAGTGCGCTGCTAACGGTAGGAGAGGAACGCTATCGTGAGGCAGAAAGGGAAGTTTTACGCGACCTCTTGCGAGATCTTCCCCGCGAAAATACCCTTGTTGATTGTGGCTCCGGCGCCTTAGACAACCCGCAAACTTTAAGCGAACTGCAAGGCCTTCCCGGTGTGGAAGTGTTAGAACTGGTGATTGACTTGTCGACTATGGCTGATCGTGCCGGACTGAACCGTCCTCGCTCCCTGGGGTTGGGAATGCCTCGAGCCTGGCTGCGGCAAATGGGACAGCAGCGACGCCAGCGGTGGCAGGTACTCGATCCCCTAACAGTGGAAGTTTCAGATTTACCTAAAGCCGAAGCCGTGCAGAAAGTGGCAGAGGCCTTGGGGTTGGGGGATAAAAGTACCGGTTAGGCGCAATATTTTCCACCGCCGCATGATTAAAGTAAAGTAGAGACGATTGATTTTTACTTGGGGGTATTAAGTTGGCGACAACAAATGATTTGAAAAACGGTCTGGTACTAAAGCTTGACAACCAGTTGTGGCAGGTTGTGGAGTTCCAGCATGTAAAACCGGGGAAAGGCCCGGCTTTCGTGCGTACCAAGATCAAGAATGTTTTAAGTGGTAAAACCGTTGATCGTACCTTTAATGCCGGGGTAAAAGTAGAGACCGCGACAGTTGATCGCCGGGATATGACCTACCTGTACCAAGATGGTGCTGATTTCGTGTTCATGGATGACGACACCTATGAGCAAGTTATGATCACCGCAGAAATCGTAGGCGACGCCAAGAACTTCCTGATCGAAAACCAACGCGCGGTAGTGGCTTTCCACGATGATCAAGTACTGTTCCTGGAGCTGCCGGCCTCGGTGATTATGCAGATTACCCATACGGAGCCGTGGCTACAGGGCAACCGTTCTTCGGCGGGAACCAAGCCGGCGACGGTAGAAACCGGGTATGAGGTTCAGGTTCCGCTGTTTGTGGAAGAGGGCGAGAAGATTAAGGTTGATACCCGCTCTGGTGATTACATCTCTCGGGTTAAGGAATAACCGGCAGTGGCAAAAAATCGGCTTTCGCGACGTACTAAAGCACGTCGACGGGCGGTTGATACCCTTTATGAGGCTAATCTGAAAGGTCTAGATCAAGACCCGGAGGATTTGCGGGAGCTGGTGGTGCAGCGGCAACACTTGACTACCGCGCAAACCACCTTGCCTGATTATGCAGCCGAAATTGCTGAGGGCGTGGCAGAGCATCTTTTCGATATCGACATGACCCTCAGCCAGTATTCCCGGGCTTGGGCGCTAGATCGCATGCCCAAGCCGGATCTGGCGATTTTACGCTGCGGCGTGTGGGAGATTCTTTACAATGACGATGTTCCCTGGAAAATTGCGGTTGACGAAGCGGTAGGTACCGCCCGAGCAATTTCCACTCCGGAATCTCCAGACTTTATTAACGGAGTGCTAGACGCCATTGGGCGCTCCACTGATAATAATTCAAGTGAGTAGTAGCCCGCAGGCATAAAACCGGCGCTTGCGTCCTCGCCCGCCCGGCTGCACTCAGAAGTTAGGAGGCAGCCATGAGCGCAATAGTTTTTCGCGGTGCAAATATCTTGGGAGAAGAGCGCGCCGATATCTTGGTGGAGGGCGAAGAAATCCGCCAGGTCGGCTCGGAGATAGCTATAGAGCCCGGCTCGGGGGTTAGGGAAGTTGATGCCCGGGGTTTGGTGGCTCTGCCGGGACTGGTGGATCTGCATACGCATTTGCGTGAACCAGGTGGGTGTGACGCGGAAACCGTGGACACGGGGACTGCAGCGGCCGCAAAAGGCGGATATACCTGTGTTTTCGCCATGGCAAACACTACTCCTACCCAAGATTGCCCGCAGGTCGTGGAACAAGTTCTCGATTTAGGGCGCGAGGCCGGCCGGGTAGACGTCTATCCAGTGGGGGCTGTTACTAAAAACCTGGCGGGCAAAGAGCTATCTGATCTACGGGGTATGCATCAGTCGCGGGCAGCGGTAAACGTGTTTAGTGACGATGGAAAATGTGTTTTTGACCCGCTGCTGATGCGTGAAGCCCTAGAGATTGTCCGCGATTTTGACGGAGTTATCGCCCAACATTCCCAAGAGCCGCGCCTGACTCAAGACTCACAAATGAATGAGTCCTATTTGGCGGAAGAACTGGGGCTAAAAGGCTGGCCGACGGTCGCGGAAGAAATGATCATTGCCCGCGATATATTGCTGTCTCTCTATCTGGATGTCCGAGTTCACGTCTGCCATCTTTCTAGCGCCACCGCGGTGGAGCTGGTGCGTTGGGGTAAATCTCAAGGTGCTCGCATAAGTGCCGAGGCCACCCCGCATCATCTGTTCCTCACCCAGGAAGAAGTGAGAGGACGGGATCCGCTATTTAAAGTAAATCCGCCGCTACGCTCGCAAAAAGACGTGGAGGCAGTGCAGGCAGGATTAGCGGACGGCACCATTGACCTGGTGGGCACGGATCATGCTCCCCATCCGCGCCGGCTCAAAGACTGTGATTTTGAATGCGGCGCGTTTGGGATGATCGGGCTGGAAACTGCCCTCGCAGTGGTGGCTACCACCATGGTGCAGAGCGGCAGAATGACTTGGCGCGACCTGGCACGAGTCATGTCGGTTACCCCGGCGAAAATTGGGAAAGCTAAAGATCAGGGAGAGGATATCGCGGCCGGCTCCGCGGCAAATCTTTGCTTTATATCTGCCGATACTGCTTGGCAGGTTCACCGCGAGACCCAAGTTTCTCGTTCCGATAACACTCCTTTTGTGGGCAAGGAACTTCTAGGGCAGGTGCGCCACACTTGTTATCGGGGAAAACCAACAGTTTTAGCTGGACAGCTACAGTTTTAAGGAGAAAATATGCGTCGGTATGGGTTACGTTTAGCGCAAGCTATGGAGCAGCTAGGCAATGTTTGTGTAGGTATCGATCCTCACTCCTCGCAGCTGGCTGCTTGGGGATTAGATGACAATCTTCAGGGTCTGCGCACCTTTTCCTTAACTTTGGTGGAGGCGATGGCTGGGCAGGTACCGGTAGTAAAGCCCCAATCGGCATTCTTTGAGCGTTTCGGCTCTCGCGGTATCCAGGTGCTGGAGGAAGTGCTAGCGGCTTGTCGTGAGGCGGGGCTGCTCACCATTTTGGATGTTAAACGCGGAGATATTGGCTCCACAATGGCCGGTTACGCGCAGGCGTATTTGAGCGCAGATTCCCCGCTGGCAGCAGATGCGATTACGCTCTCTCCTTACCTGGGATATGGTTCGCTGGCGCCGGCTCTGGAGTTAGCACAGGCCAATGGAAAAGGAATCTACGTATTAGCACTGACTTCAAATCCGGAAGGATTCCAGGTACAGCATGCCCAAAGCATTAATGGTAAAAGCGTGGCAGCTGACATAATTTCGCAGGCTGAACAGACAAATAAAGCCGGTAGTGATCAAGGTCATATTGGGGATGTGGGTTTGGTCGTGGGTGCTACCACCGGAAATGCGGCAAAAGATCTAGGAATAGATTTTTCAGTATTTTCGGGGTCGGTTTTGTCGCCGGGAATCGGCGCTCAAGGGGCTACACCAGCGGATATACAAAATATCTTCGGGAAAAGCTCCTTCCGGGTGCTGGCATCAACTTCGCGAGGCATATCTTCTGCTGGCCCGAAAGTATCCTCTTTGCAGGCGGCCGCAAGGCAAATAACTGAGCAAATGAGTGATATTTTTCGCAACTGAACTGGCAAAACTTAATAAATAGTTTGGCTTAAATGGGAAAAAACAACTAGTGTTTTTCGTGTTGTTATCCCGTAAATCTAGATGAAGAGGTTATACAAAATGGCACTTCCTTCTTTGACTCCCGAACAGCGCGCACAGGCTCTGGAAAAAGCCGCTCAAGCTCGCAAGGCTCGCGCTGAAACTAAGGCGAAGCTGAAGAACCGGGAACTGACCCTATCTGAAGTAATCAAGAATGCTCAGGATGATCCTTACTTGGGCAAGATGAAGGTTCAGGCTCTGCTAGAGGCTCTGCCGCGAGTAGGCGCCACCACTGCTGCTGCGGTGATGGAGGAGATTGGCATCGCCAAGTCTCGTCGTATTCGTGGTCTAGGTGAGCACCAGCGCGCTGAGCTGGTTCGTCGCTTCGGCTAGTAAACTCACTAACTTATTGCAGTATGGGACCCAAGAATTGGGTCCCATACTGTTATTTTCAGGAAAACTTTGGAGTGAAAAGTTAGCCCATGTCTCGCCTTTATGTGTTGGTCGGCCCTTCGGGGGTAGGTAAAGGAACTGTCGTTAAGGCTTTGCGTAAAGCCCACCCTCAGGTAAATGTAGCGGTCTCTGCTACTACGCGTTCGCCTCGTCCAGGTGAACGGGACGGGGTCGACTATCACTTTTTAACTGAATCCCAGTTCGATGAACTGGTGAACCGTGATGGCTTCGTAGAGTGGGCGTTAGTGCACGGCCAAGCACGCTATGGGACTTTACGCTCTGAAATCGCAAAGTATCTTGCTCGCGACGAGGACGTGATTCTAGAGATCGATCTCGCGGGGGCACGGCAGGTGCGCCATACTAACCCCGATGCCTGCTTTATATTCTTACAAGCACCCAGTCAGCAGATCTTGCAAGAGCGTTTGCGGGGAAGAGGTACCGAAGGGGAAGCCGAGGTAGCGCGCCGCTTGCAAACCGCCAAAATTGAGATGGCCGCGGCAGGAGAATTTGAGCACATTGTGATCAACAATCACCCTGATCAGGCAGCGAGCGAACTAGCAGCTCTAATGGGAATAGCGTAAGATTCTTCCTGAAGAGGTGGCATTGTGCCACGGAGAATAGAAATGAGAGGACAATATGTCGGGTACCGTTGCTAACCCGGAGGGGATCACCAACCCCCCAATAGATGATCTATTGGAAAAGGTAGAGTCCAAATATGCCCTAGTGGTCTATGCGGCCAAACGGGCACGGCAGATCAACACTTATAATTTGGAGATCGCGGAAGGAATGTTTTCCACCCCCGGTCCGCTGATTGACTCTGACCCTGAAGACAAAGCTCTGGGTATTGCTTTGCGCGAGATTGATCAGGGAGTATTGAATCTGAAAGAGCATGACGATTCTTCCCAGGACTAACTGAAGTATGTCCCAGCGCCGCCAAATTATTGTCGGGGTGGGGGCGGGAATCGCCGCCTATAAAGCCACTCATGTGGTGCGAGCATTAGTTAAAGCCAACTTTGACGTCTGGGTGATTCCCACTCCGGCCTCGTTGAAAATGATCGGGGAGATTACCTGGCAGGCAATCTCCGGTAATCCGGTATATACGCAGGTAGATGCCCCCTCTAGTGGGGTAGGGCATATAGAACTCGCCCGAGAGGCCAGTGCCATCGTGGTGGTTCCCGCAACTGCTGATCTATTGGCACGGGTCGCCCATGGCATTGCTAATGATATGCTCACCAACGTGATATTGGCGGCTGACTGTCCGCTACTGGTGGCGCCGGCGATGCACACCAACATGTGGGAAAATCCGGCGACCAGGAAAAATGTACAAACCTTGCAAGCTAGGGGAGTGCGCTTTATCGGTCCGGTAGCAGGCGCATTATCTAGCGGCGATCAAGGGCTAGGGCGACTGGCAGCAGAAGAAGATATCTACGCCGAAGTAATCACAGCTTTATCCGCTGGAGATTGGCAGGGGCAAAAGGTAATGGTCAGCGCGGGAGGTACCCGCGAGGCCTTAGATCCCGTACGTTTTCTGGGGAATCGTTCCTCCGGACGCTTCGGAGTGGAGATTGCCCGGCAATTTGCTTGGCAAGGAGCGCAGGTAACCCTGTTGGCAGCGAATATTGAGTCAGCGCTTCTGGAATCTTTGCCTGCCGGAGTAGAAATTGTTGCTACTCCCAGCGCCGGGCAGATGCACCAGACGGCATTGGAATATTTCCCCCAAATGCAGGTGGCTGTGATGGCGGCCGCGGTTGCCGACTATCAACCAGTAGACTTTCAAAGCGAAAAGATCAAGAAAATTCCTAATCAAAGGGAGTTTTCTTTAAGGCTGCGCCCCACCGCTGATATTTTGGCGGATTTGGCCAGCAAGAAACGTCCCGGTCAGCTAGTAGCCGGATTCGCGGCGGAAACTGGCAGCTGGGAAAGAGTGTTGCAGTTAGGCAAAGAAAAAGCGCTCCGCAAAGGTGCCGATATTATTTTTATTAACCAGGTGGGCGCCGAAACCGGATTCGGAGATATCGCTACCAAGGTATGCGCAGTAAACAGCGAGGGTAGTAAAATTGGGCAGTTTTCGGGAACTAAACCCCAGGTGGCTCCCCAGCTAGTTACGCTGGTACGCCAGCAGCTGCAGTGACTGACATTATGCCGCGATGGAGCGGCACGGATCCGCTCGCCGTTATTAGATCCCGGGTGCAGAAAGAAGCCCCGGCAGGAACCCAGCAGGAACTAATGGCCGCCCCTAAACAGCCTCACGGCAAATGGGAAAATAAAGATCCGATTGCCCGCGTAATTCCCGATGTTTCCGTTTTTCATCTCGCGAATGGTCTCGATTACACGGTCCCTGCCCGCCTGATAGGAAAAGTACAGTCCGGATCCCTAGTGAGCGTAAAAATCGCCGGCAAACTGGTACACGGATGGGTACGAGATCTTCGCGAGGCAGAACCCACCCGGCAGCGTTTACGACCAATCAGCCGCGTCCTCAGTCCCCATGCTTTGGTATCGGAGAACAGTTTTACGTTAACAGAGCAGGTAGCTCGACGTTATGCGGGGAATTTTTCCGCCGTTTTACACCAGGCGATTCCTCCGCGTCGCGCCAATATTGAAAAAAGCTTCTTTGAGTCTTTTTCCCCTGATTCCTCAGTAACCCCAGCAGCAAAGCTAGGGGAATGTTCGTGGGAAGCAGGCGCTGCTGATCCGCTAATTGCTTCTTATCCCGCCGGGAAAGGCCTTCTAGACTCCTTAGCACAAGCGCACGCTAGCCGCGTGGTCTGGCAATCGCTTCCCGAAGCTGACCTGCCCGCTCCCTTCAGTCAGATTTCCCAGTTGATCTCCTCTTCGCTTAGTACTAGCGGCTCAGTGCTATGCCTTTTTCCCACCAGTAAGTTAGCGAAGGATTTTGCTGCTTACTGGAGTGAGCACGCTCCGGACGGGGCGCCCTCGGCCTTGGAATATCACTCTGAGCTGGGGGCGAATGCCCGCTACCGTACCTTCTTGGAGTGTCGTTTTAACCATCCGCGGCTGGTGATAGGAACTCGTTCCGCGATTTTTGCTCCCTTGGAAAAATTGTCGCTGCTGCTGATTTGGGACGAGGCGGCCGAAACCTATCAGGAAAAAACCGCACCCTATTGGCATACTCGGCAAGTAGCAATGCTGCGCAGTCGGGCCGAAAAAGCTTCCTTAATCTTGGGAAGTTTTTCGCGTTCTCCCCAAGCGCAAGCATTAATCATGTCCACCTGGGCGCGCGAACTAGCTCCCGAAAAGCAGCAAATGCCGCTGCCTAAAGTTTTTACCCCCGAATACGAAAATCGCGACGACCCTTCCCTAGGACAAAGCGGACTATCTTCTACCGCCCTGCAATTTTTGCGAAGGGGACTAAGTAACGGTCCGGTATTAATCCAGGCTCCCCGCAAGGGCGGGCGTGGCGGTCTAAGCTGCGCCAGTTGCTTAGCGCCGGTGCGTTGTCCCCAGTGTCTAGGACACGTCGAGCAGCTGCGCGGAAAGTTTATTTGCCATAATTGCGGTCATCATTTTCAGTTTTCTTGCCCGCGTTGTGGAGGTAAAACCACCCGCGCTAGCGTGCGCGGACATCAACAAATCGGAACCGAACTGGCGGCCGCGTTCCCGCGAGTGCCCGTGTTTAACTGCGACGCAGATAATTCTTTGCCCCTTATTAGTGCAAAACCAGCTCTCATCGTGGCAACTGCGGAACAGGAACCGGCAGCTAGTGGGGGATACGCTGCGGCTCTAATACTCGATGCGGGGATGCTGCTGAGCCTAGATCGGATTTGGGCAGCTGAAGAAGCGCTGCGCCGTTGGGCAAATACGGCTGCTAAAGTTACCCCGGGCGGGCAGGTGATGCTCACCGGTGATCCTGGGCAGCGCCTAGCCGACACTTTTAAACAGCGAACCTTTAGTGACTGGGCGAGCCAGGAGTTAGCCGAGCGAGCGGAAGTAGGGATCCCACCCACCGCCGCCTTAGCGGTTATTCGCGGCCACGAAGACACTTTGCGCCGCTTCCTTGCCGAATCTAGTTTCCCCGACGCCCAGGTGATCGGTCCGGTTAGGGAGGGGGAGCACTTCCACCTGCTAGTACGTTCCCGCTTGGACCTAGGTGAGCAGCTACGCAATGAATTGCGCCGCTTGCAAGGGGTGGCTTCTCGAAAAAAGTGGGGTCAGATTCAGGTACAGGTGGATCCCCAAGATCTTTAATGTTTCCTAAGATAGCGGCACTTAACTGATAAGATTTCCTCTATGCGTGTCTTATTTGCCGGTACTCCCGACTCGGCGGTACCTGTCCTGAAATATCTGCTCGAATCGGAGCATGAAGTAGTCGGGGTGCTTACCCGCCGCCCTGCTCGTTCTGGTAGAGGTCGCAAACTTACTCCCTCTCCGGTGGCACAGGTAGCTGAGAATGCCGGCTTGCCGGTTTTTACCCCTACTACTTTAAAGGATGCCAGTCAGCGTCCTGATTTTGCAGCTTTAGACGCCGAGGTGGCAGTGGTAGTCGCCTACGGATTGCTGATCCCGAAAGATTTGTTAGAAGTGTTCCCGCACGGCTGGATTAACCTGCACTATTCGCTATTGCCTAAATGGCGGGGAGCTTCTCCGGTGCAGCATTCGCGCATCGCCGGGGAAGAAATTACCGGAGTCAGTATTTTTCGGATCGACGAAGGAATGGATACTGGCCCTATTTTCGCGGTTGATCCCATCCGGGTAGCGCCGCAAACCACGGCAGATTTATTGCTACAACGCCTAACGGAAACCGGAATCAGGTTGCTGCCCCATGTCTTGACGGCATTGGAGACGCGAAATGCTAAAGCTCACCCGCAAACCAGCGAAGGCGCTAGCTATGCGCCCCTGCTCACTAAGGCAGATGCCCAAATACCTTGGGCAAAAGAAGCCCACCAGGTAGCCGATATGATTTGTGGTTTTACCTCGGAGCCGGGTGCCTGGACCGAGCTGCCGGATGGTAAACGGATCAGTATCTATCCCGTGATCGAGATGAAAGAACACGATACCCTGCAGCCTGGTCAGGTGCGGGTTACTAAACACCAAGTTACCGTAGGCACTGGCAGTAACGATGTGAAACTAACCTTTGTCACCCCGGCTGGCAAAAAAGAGATGGCCGCCGATGCCTGGGGGCGGGGACAACGATATGGAGAAGACTTTTTCTTTAGTCTCCCCGGAGAAAGTGAGCAAAACTAGTGCGGTCGGATCGTCCCTCAAAAAAATATTCCGCCGGTAACTCACCCCGGGAGAACCGGAGCAGAAAACGGAGAGAAAATCGTTCGCAACAGCAGGAATGGCGTCCCCAAACCGATCGGGTACGCACCCTGGTTTTCCAGGTACTCCTGGCAGTAGAGACCAAAGACGCTTATGCGAACCTGCTGCTACCACCCAGGCTTACCCGCGCCCATATCGCCGGACGCGATGCTGGTTTCGCTACCGAGCTCACCTACGGCACGCTGAGGAGCCAAGGCTACTACGACTGGATAATCGATGAGTGCTCTACCCGCCCGGTAGCTGCCTTGGAAAAAGAAGTACTGATTATTTTGCGGATGGGCTTGCATCAACTGTTAAATATGCGAGTTGCCACCCACGCCGCGGTCAGCGAATCGGTAAATCTCACGAAACAGGAAGCCAACGAGGGAGCCGCGGGGCTGGTAAATGGGGTTTTACGTCAAGCGGTGCGCCTGGCAGACAGCGGGGAACTAGCTTCCCAGCTTTCCGCCCTCAGTAAATCCCGCCGCCTGGCAATTGAATATTCTCATCCCGCTTGGATTATCGCCGCCTACCGCGCAGCTTTAAGTGAACAAGCAAAACTGGGTGCCCAGATTCCCAGTGACGATGATTCTCTGGCGGCTTTACTGGCAGAAAATAACCGCGCGCCCTATATCAACCTGGTAGCGCGACCCGGCTTGGCGGATCGGGAAGAACTTGCCGATGCCGTCGAAGATATGGGACAAGATGTTGCCTATTCGACGCTGAGTCCTTGGGGTTTGATTGTGTCTGGAGGCGACCCCGCCAATCTGGAAGCGGTCGCTAGCGCGCGCGCAGGAGTAGAAGACCAAGGATCGCAACTGGTCGCCGGAATCGCAGCTACCTATCCCTTAGCAGGATCGGACCAGAAGTGGCTAGATTTATGTGCCGGTCCCGGGGGGAAAGCAGCGTTAATGGCTGCTTTAGGAAGGCAGCGCGGCGCCCAGCTTATCGCTAATGAGGTCAGCCCCCATCGGGCGAAATTGGTGGAAGATTCGGTAAAAGCCCTCGATAATGTGCAAGTAGTGTGTAAGGACGGTACCCAGTTTCCAGGCGTTGAGCGCGGATACGACCGGGTATTAGTGGATGCGCCGTGTACCGGCTTGGGAGCATTGCGCCGTCACCCCGAGTCCCGTTACCGTGCCCGTAATGAAACTATTCCTGATATCACTGATTTACAGGCGCGTTTGTTAGATCGGGCGCTAGAGGTTTGCCGCCCCGGAGGCCTGGTTATATACGCCACTTGTTCACCGCACCCGGCAGAAACAACCTTCCTAGTAGAGCGGGTATTAAAACAACGCGGGGACGGGCAACTAAAGGAACTCACCCCCGTCTGCAACCAGCTAATAGATGCCGAAGCCTGGCCTGGGGGTCTGGGCTGTGCCGATAAATACTTACAACTGTGGCCGCATGTTCATGCCAGTGACGCTATGTTTGCGGTAGTGATCAGTAAAAACTAGAAAGGAAACTAATCGTGGGCGTAACTATTTCTCCTTCTATTCTTAACTGCGACATCGCTAATCTAGCTAGCGAAATTGAGAAGATAAAAAATGCAGATTACGCGCATGTGGATGTGATGGATAATCATTTTGTTCCCAATCTTTCCTGGGGGCTGCCGGTGGTGGAAGCAGTAATCCGTCAAAATATTTTACCGGTAGACGCTCATTTGATGATTGAGGACGCAGACCGGTGGGCTCCTACCTATGCAGAGGCCGGGTGTGCCTCGGTTACATTCCATGCTGAGGCAGCGGCGGCGCCGATTCGTCTGGCACGCGAGATTCACCGTCAAGGAGCGAAGGTGGGAATGGCACTGCGCCCGGCCACCGACATCACTCCCTATATCGATATTCTCCCGGAAATCGATATGTTGCTGGTAATGACGGTGGAACCAGGGTTTGGAGGCCAGTCATTCTTAGAGTCCATGATGGCGAAAGTTCGCCGCACCCGTAAGGCTATTTCTGCTGCTAACCTGCAAGTATCGGTGCAAGTGGATGGGGGAATCACCCGTGAAACTATTAGCGTAGCTGCCGAGGCCGGCGCAGATGTATTCGTCGCGGGTTCAGCGGTTTATAAAGCTGAGGATGCCTACGCGGAGGTAGCGGAACTGCGGCGTATCGCCCAGTCCCACTGCTAATAATCACCGGATTTTCTGCAGCAGCAGCCGGCGTCCTCGTAAATATTCTGCCTATGCCCCAGGCGGCAGGTTCCTACTAACCGATTCCTGCCAACTGGAGCCGGAAGGCAAGATTTTTCAAAACCCACTAACCTTAAAGCTATGAAGAGTTTTGAAGAGTTATTTACGGAGTTGCAGGAAAAAGCAACCACCCGTCCTCAGGGGTCTGGCACCGTGAAAGAGCTAGACGCCGGGGTACACGCTATCGGGAAGAAAATCGTAGAAGAGGCGGCCGAAACTTGGATGGCCGCCGAATACGAAAGCCAGGACGATTTTTGTTTAGAGATCTCCCAGCTGCTTTATCACGCTCAAGTGATGATGATCGCTAAAGGGGTTAGTCTCGAAGACGTCTACCGCAAACTGTAAGGAAACAAATGTTAAGAATAGCTGTTCCCAATAAAGGTGGTCTTTCAGATCCGGCCATCAGACTTCTTTCCGAAGCTGGATACCGTACCCGGCGCCGGGGTCGAGAGCTCCATATCACCGATCAAAGCAACCAGGTCGAAATATTTTTTCTCCGTCCGCGCGATATTGCCCAATACGTAGGTGCCGGTTTTATCCAAGCCGGGATTACCGGACGTGACCTGCTAGCAGATTCGGGAGTCAAAGCCGAAGAAGTACTAGCATTAGGATTTGGTTCCTCTACTTTCCGTTTTGCGGCGCCCCAAGACACCATGAGCTCGGTTCAGGATCTAAAGGGTAAACGCATTGCCACTTCTTTTGACCGGATTGTGCAAGACTATTTAGCTTCACAGCAGGTCAAAGCCGATACGGTACACCTAGATGGGGCCGTCGAGTCTTCTGTTCGCCTCGGGGTAGCGGACGCAATCGCGGATGTAGTAGAAACCGGTAACACCCTGCGGGCAGCCGGGCTGGAAGTATTTGGCGAACCTTTGATGCAATCAGAGGCGGTATTAATCGCTAATCCGCAGGCTACCGGAAGCGCGGGTCTGCAAGTTCTTCAGCAGCGCCTCCAGGGGGTGCTCAATGCTCGCAACTATGTGTTGGTGGACTACAACGTTCACCGAGATCTGTTGGATAAAGCCGTCAATTACACTCCCGGAATTTCTTCCCCCACCATATCTTCCCTACAAGATAGCCACTGGCTAGCGGTGCGGGCACTGTGTAAACGCTCCGAAGTTCACGCGGTGGTTGATCAGCTCCACGCCCTGGGCGCAGAAGGAATTCTGGTTACCCAGCTACTATCGGCTCGGATCTAGCTGGAGCCGCGCCGCGGGGATGGACTACTCTTAACTGGTACTTTGTTACCTTGGGTTTTCCCGAAGGATTCCCCTGAAACTTTAGGCTAGGCAAGCTGCGCGGCGAGGCGTCCGGCTGCGGCAGCAGCTAGGAAGGGAGCCGCATCTTCCTCCAGGCCTCGTCGCATTGTCGACAGTTTCACCGGGCAGTTACTTAAGACCTGATAGAGTCCGGCGGTTGGACATTTCTGCACCCGGTGCCGGGAACTAATCAGTGCCAGTTGGGAGTCCACCAATTTAGTGAATTCACTGTTTAGGAGAGGTTTTTGCCCTTCGCCTTCGTAGGTGAACTCCGGTAGTGCCACGGTAAGGGGTATGGGCGTAAAGTCGGACAGAATTCGCAAACTATGATGCGAGATTCCCTGGTGGCGCGGCCGGGGATCAGCTGCTGACATCCGCAGGGCACAAATAGCTTTTCCCCCTCCTGCAGCCGCCTGGGTCAGGAACGCAGAAAGATCAAAACCGGAGTAACCGTAGGGGGTGCCGCTACCGGCATTCCCTGGGCCTTGTCCCACAATCGCGATATCGGCTACTAACACCTGCCGGGCTGCCAATAGCGCCGAAAAAGTATTGATCGCTTCCAGATCACCCCCAAATGCCTGGCCAGCGGTGATCACCGCCGATAGCCAGCCATTTTCGCGCAGTGAGGTAATGTTACGGGAGAAAAATGCCGGGAGCGCCCCGCCCTCGGTGTACACATAAACGATTTTCGCTGCCGGATTTTCTGCCCTGACCCCGGCGATCACTGCGGGAAGCTGGGAATGCAAATCAATCCCTACTACCGGCATTCCCTGCAGGTTTTCCGCCTGCCGCATCTGCTGGTGATAAGGCGATTCTTGTTCCTCAACCGCGGAAACCATGTACTGGCTAGGGGTATAACGCGCCTTCATAATGTGACCTTCATTAGCAGGCAATACGTCTTCCGGTAGACGGTCACAAAGTGCGGTTACCAGTGCGAACCCGCCGGTTCCTAAGTTCTTCTGTAGGGGAGAACAATCGCAGCGTACCGTGTCTCCCGCTTTAACTTCCCCGTTTAAGGCCGGATAGTTTAAGGCCCGGAGAGTATGCCCGGTTAAAAACTGTTGCGCTCCACTAGGATGAGCGCAAATCTTGAGCGTGAGTTCTTGCGTGGCTTTAAAGTTGCGGACAGCTGCCACCTGTCCTTCCCGTAACATCATGTTTTATATTCTAGTGGTCTTTGTCGGAGTGACCGCCAGCGTCGGAAACAGGTAGGCTTAGGGTATGCATGGGTTTTTAGTAGCGCTGTGGACGCTGGGGATTCTCGCGGCAATAATTTGTCCGATCGTCATGTTTATCTGGCTATTCCGCAAAGCCAATGCCACTTTAAATGTTTTCGGGGAACAAGTTCAGCAGGTAAGTTCCCCGCTAGAGAACTTGCAAGAGGCCGCGGAGCTTCCGGCACTCCGCCCGGCCGGAGCCAGCGGAGATCCCCAAGTATTAGCGCAGGCGCGCGCAGTGCGCGCGGAAATAGCGGCCACTCGGCGTGCTCGTCGCTACGCCCGTCTAGCAGCAGCCAAAGCTCGCTGGGAGAAATTGGGGCTGGTGTAGGTGCCGCGTAGGCGTAAACGAAAAAAACCTGCTCCTCCAGGTGCGGGAGACTGGGATTCTCTTAGCGCGGCTGAAAAGTTAGCCACTTTCAAACGTACCCAGATAAAGGGAGAAGCTGCTAGTTTCGCTGCCCGTTTTGATTTTCCCTTTGATGATTTCCAAGTTCGTGCCCTTCGCGCCCTCGAGAGTAATAAATCTGTACTGGTGGCTGCCCCTACCGGTTCCGGTAAAACCTTAGTGGGGGAGTTCTCCCTGTTCTTGGCGTTAAAACGCGGGGTGAGAGCTTTTTATACCACCCCGATCAAGGCGCTTTCTAATCAAAAATTTAGGGATTTTTCTGCCACCTACGGCAGTGAAAATGTGGGACTACTGACCGGAGATATCTCCGTTAACCCCTCAGCTCCTCTGGTGGTGATGACCACTGAAGTACTACGCAATATGCTCTACCGCGAAGATGGGCGCCTGGATGATTTAGGGTTTGTGGTTCTCGATGAGGTGCATTATCTTGCTGACCGTTATCGCGGGCCAGTGTGGGAAGAAGTCATTTTGCATCTGGGCGCGCAAGTGAAAGTAATCGCCTTGTCGGCCACGGTGTCGAATGCTGAAGAGTTTGGACAGTGGCTACGCCAAGTGCGCGGGGATGTCGAAATTGTGGTTTCGGAGAAACGTCCAGTACCGCTTTACCAGCATATGCTGGTAGGAGGGCGACTTTTCGACCTGGAAGTGAAGTCTTCTGGTGGCAAAACCAAACTTAACCCGGCGTTGCTGGCAGTGACCCGTCGCTCTCTAGGGGAGTCCCGCCGCGGCCAACATACCTCATTGCCCGCAGCAGTTGGGGAGTTAAACACCAGAGGTCTACTGCCAGCGATCATCTTTATTTTTTCTCGCGCCCGCTGCCAAGAAGGACAAAAACAGCTGGTAGCAGCGGGAATAGATCTAACTAGTCCCGCGGAGAAACGCCAAATCTCTAAGCGGCTGGAGGAAATCAGTGAAAATATTCCTCCCGGTGATGTCCTCGCCTTGGGATTGGATACCCTTTTCGAGGGACTGAGGCGAGGAATCGCGGTGCACCATGCGGGCCTACTTCCGGTACTTAAAGAAGCAGTAGAGAAGATGTTCGCTGCCGGACTACTGAAAGTGGTGCTGGCTACCGAAACTTTGGCGCTGGGAATCAATATGCCGGCGCGTTCAGTGGTGATCGAATCCCTTCGCAAATGGGATGGCCATGAATTCGTAATGCTCTCGGCCGGGCAATATACCCAGCTTACCGGGAGAGCCGGCAGGCGCGGGATCGATACTTTGGGGCACGGGATCGTAATATTTCGTCCCGGCATGGAACCAGCTACGGTCGCCGCACTCGCCTCAAAACGTACCTACCCGCTGAAATCAGCTTTCAGTCCCACCTACAATATGGCGGTTAACCTGCTGGAGCAAGGAACCTTGGAAGGGACTCGGGATGTTTTGCGACGCTCTTTTGCACAATTCCAGGCAGACCGGGCAGTAGTGGGAAAAGCACAGCAGGCAGCCGAAAAGCAACGGGAAGCCGATGAAATTGTTGCGGGAAAGTCCTTGGAATGCTCCTATGGGGATATATACGAATACGTAAGGATTAAGAGCGAGCTTGAGGCTCGCGATGCCCGCCACGCTCAGCTGCTCGCTCGCGAGCAGGCGCGGCGCCGCTGGGAACTATTTAGTTCCCTAAAACGCGGGGATGTATTGGCTTATAAAGATGGTCGCCGCCCGCGGCACGGGATTGTGATGAAAAAATCGGGGACCCGTACCGGGGAAACCACTTTGACAGTACTGGCTGATAACGCCAAGCTACGTGAGTTTTCCAGTAATGGCTTTGTTGGCGGATTAGCCCTGGTGGGGCAGATGTGGGTGAAAGATTACTCGGAACGTAAACCGCGCGACCGCCAACGCCTCGCGTCCAAGCTCCGCACCGCGGTGCGAGAGGGGATATTTACCGATCCGGAGCCTGCTAAACCTAGTGAGGAAGAGGCGGCTACCCCCGCAAAGACAGCAGTATCAAGTCTGAAAAGTTCCTCTCCGGTACCGGAAATTAATGGCCGGGAGCTAGCAGAACTGAGCGAACTGGAACTGAGCGAGCTGCTGGCGCGCCACCCCGCGGCCAGTTGTCCCCAGTTAGATAGCCATCTTAAGAAGGCCTCCCGGTGGGCGCGTCTAGAACGGCAGGCTGCCCGCTTGCGACGCCAAGTCGATGTTTCGGAGGGAGCGCTGGTTGATACCTTTGACCGGGTAGTTAGCGTCCTAAGCGAGTTGGGGTATCTAGATCCGCAGGGACAAGTGACCGAATCTGGGGCGGTGCTGTGCCGAATATATAGCGAATATGATCTACTCCTGGCGCAATGCGCCCTAAAAAATATTTTTGCGGGGCTTAATCCGGCGCAACTAGCGGCAGCCTGTTCGGCTGCTAGTTATGAGGCGCGGCGGGAAGAAGCAGGAGCTCCGGTACCAGCGGCCTTGAAATCGGTGGTTAATCAGATCGAAGAGTTGGCGGCGGATTTGCGCCAGGTGCAAACCGAACTGCAAGCCCCTCAGCTGCCGCAATCGTCCTCGGCGCTGGTGGCAGCGACTTACGCCTGGGCTCAGGGCAAACCACTGTCGGTGGCCTTAGAGGCCGCCCCTATCGAGGCCGGGGATTTTGTGCGCGCGATGAAACAGCTGCTAGATGTGCTACGGCAGCTGGAAATGGTGGGCAGTGTGGAAACCTCGGCTACCGCCCGTAAAGCTCAAAAGTTGATTTTGCGCGGAGTGGTGGCATGGTCAGATATTTAATAAATGGTTTTTGGGCGCTTCTGGCTGCCATAGCCATTGCAGCAGGTATGCTCTTGGCTTTCCCTTCGGCCTGGGGATCCCATTGGCTAGGCGCCTGGTTAGCTCTCGGACTATGGCTATTAATTCTGCGCCGGGCGCGCCGCAGATACGCCCTAGTGATCTCTAGTCTGGCTTCTTTGCTATTTTTCTTGGTGTTATTCCGCTGGGTGGCGATCTCACTTACCTTTGCTACACCCTGGATTGCGCTGGCTCTTTTTGAAACTCTATTTCCCACCCTGTGGGCGGTATTAGTTCTGGCTACCCGTAAACTGACCAGCCCGCTATGGACTTTTTGGACGGCCTTTTCTTTTGCCGGTATTGAAGCTTGGCGAGCATGCTTTCCCTGGACGGGAATGCCCTGGGGGATGCTAGGATTTTCGCAGGTAGATAGCCCTATGAAGGGATGGATTCCACTCCTGGGCGAAAACGGGATGGCCTTCCTTATGGTGGGGATAGTGGCGGCGCTAGTTAGCGTGAATTGGAAAATCTCGATGCCCAATCTGGCTGTTGCCGGTCTGGCGCTGGTGCTAATCATTTTTTCGGGGGTGGGTTTGCCTTCTCTACCCAACTCGCAAGATTCTCCCCGGATAAAGGTGGCGGCCATGCAAGGGGGCGTCTCTTGGCCGATTGGCCCTACCTATGCGCATCCCGGCACCATCTTGTCTGGACATATGGCGCGAGCGCGAGCCAGTGATTTGCACGGCACCCAAGTGGTTTTATGGGGGGAACAGGCGGCAGATATCGATCTGCGCTCTGATGCTCAGTGGGCGGAGGAACTACGCTCCTGGCAGGAAAATCTGCGGATTCCCATTATCTTTGGCACCTTAGTTTATGAGGAAAAAACCACCTCTAACCGGGTAGTAAAACTGGAGGACGGCAAATTTTCGCAGATCTATACCAAGCGGGAACCGGTGCCTTTTGGGGAGTTCCTCCCAGCTCGCCCCCTGATCTCTAAGCTTTTCCCCGAACAGGTAAAAATGCTGCCGCGCGATATGGTACCGGGAAAGTCTCCGGGAGTTACTCCCATTGGTGATGCGCAAGTGGGGGCAAACATCTGTTTCGAAGTGGCGGTTGATGCGCTGGTGCGCGATACGGTGCATGCGGGCGCGAATCTACTTTATTTCCCCACTAATAATTCTTCTTTTGGCTACTCCTACCAGTCCCGGCAACAGCTCCAGATTGCCCGCTTCCGCGCCCTAGAATATGATCGTTCATCTGTGCAGGTCGCAGTGGGGGGAGTGAGCGCTCTGATCAATCCGGAAGGTCAGGTAGTATCCCAATCCGGGCTTTTCCGGGCAGATACTTTAAAAGCGGCGCTGCCTTTGCGGGATACTCTCACCTGGCAGGCACGTATTGGGGCCGCGGTGAACAGCATTTTCCGTTTCGGAATTCTAATTGGGCTGGCATTGGTGGGAGCAGCCCTGATTTTCTTAAAAATACAAAAACGCAGCTTTCAAGGCGCTAAGTTTTCCCCTGGAAGAGGACGCAAAATAGCGGTGAATAAGAGCAGAGCAGAGGAAACAGAAAAAACTTTTTGAAAGGACCAGAAAAGAAATGACAGATACCGTAATCGCGATTCCTACCTACAACGAATTAGAAACTCTGCCCCGGCAGGTGGCAAAACTACGTCGCGAAATTCCGCAAGCGGACCTGGTGATTGTGGACGATAATTCTCCCGACGGCACCGGGCAGCTGGCGGAGGAGCTAGCAAGTAAAGATAGGGGAGTGAAGGTACTGCACCGGAGGGAAAAAGCCGGGTTAGGCCCGGCATATTTGGAGGCTTTCTCTTGGGCACATGAGGCTGGATACTCCTGGGTAGTGCAGATGGATGCAGATGGTTCTCATCGGGTACGCGACCTGAAAAAACTGCTAGCCCGCCGGTTGTGCCCGAGTGAGCCGGATCTGGTGATTGGTTCGCGTTGGATAAGAGGAGGTCGCCTCCAGGGTTGGTCAAAGTTACGGGAGGCGCTTTCGCGAGCCGGTAATGCCTATATTGGGGCACTATTGCGTCTGGGGATCAGGGATGCAACCGCCGGTTTTCGGGTTTATCGGCTAGATTTTCTTAGTCGTCTGGGACTAGAGGATCTAGATTCCCGCGGGTATTGCTTCCAAATAGATATGACCCGACGGGCAGTAAAAGCCGGAGGAAATATTGTGGAAGTACCCATCACTTTCCAAGAACGCGCGGCCGGAGCCTCCAAAATGTCTAGCGCTATTATCTTGGAAGCCCTGGCAAAAGTGACCCGTTGGGGACTAGCTGACCTATTTAAGGCGCCAGCTGCGCGCAGCTAACGCCTAGGAAGCAACCCCAGCAGGGAATTGATATTCTAGATACCCGCCCCAGGTGCGGGTTTGCAGCACCGCATAGTTTAGTTAAAGCAGGGGATTTGACTAGCGGTAATGCACCCCGTCCATTAGTGCCCCTGAATGCAGGACTTCCAGCTGTTCTTTTAGCAGTTGCTGCAGTTCTTCTTCACTGCGACGCTCCATGAGCATATCCCAGTGGGTACGCTGCGGACGTAAAGGCTTAGAATCTTCTTCTTCTGCGGGTTCTTCGTATTGCAGTTCACCGGTTTCCCCGCATTTGCATTCCCATTCGGCGGGCGCGGCGACCTCGGCGGCAAAAGTCATGTGGAAACGGTGACCATTAGGGCAAATGTAGAGGCTTTCGCGGCGTTCTGCGAATACTACGCCGTCCTCTGTTTCTAGGCTTTTTGACCCGATACTCGTTCCGCGTAGTGCCCGCTCTGCCATAGTTAACCTCTCTTTGCTGCCTGTGCTCGCTACCCAGCTAATACCGCCCTATTCTAACAGCTCAGCCGATGGGCAAAAAAGCTAGCATGCTCTTTTGCCCACCGGCGAAACTAAAACTATTTAACGGGAGGCTGACCGTAGACGTTTTGGTAACGCTCGTACAACGAATCGATATGACGCGATTCAATCGGACATAGCTCACCCAGAGACCGGGCAATCGCTACTGTCTTGGCTACTTCTTCTACCATGACTGCAGCCTTGACTGCAGCTTTAGCATCCTTACCAATAGTGAACGGCCCGTGGTTGGCCATTAAAACTGCGGGAGAGCGGGAATCTTTCAAGGTTTCAACAATCCCGCGTCCGATGGAATCATCCCCGATGATCGCGAAGGGACCGACCGGGACTTCCCCGCCGAACTCGTCACCCATCATGGTTAGCACACAGGGAACCGGCTGCTGCACGGCAGCAAATGCCGTAGCGTAGGGGGAGTGGGTATGAACCACGCCCCCTACTTCATTCATATGCCGATAAACATAGGCGTGAGCCGCAGTATCTGAAGAAGGCTGCAGCTCCCCGGAGGTGTCATCATCCAGCTTGTTACCCTCTAGATCGCAGACCACCATGGTAGCGGCCGATAGCTCATCGTAACGTACCCCCGAAGGTTTGATTACGAATAAATCGGCGCCCTCCACCCGCTGCGAAACATTCCCAGCAGTCCAAACCACCAGGTCATTGGCGGGCAGTTCCGCGTGTAAAGCGGCAACTACTTCGCGGGTAGCTGCTACCTGCTGACGAATCTCCGCGGGTAGTTCATTTACGTGAGGCATATTTTCTCCTTTAGTTTCCGCGGTGTACCTGCGCTCTAATCGCTTTCAAGTTGCGCATCACTTTAGTGCCGCCCCGGCCGAAGAAGTCATGCATTTCTTTAAAGGCGGCATAGAGTTCACGATAGGCTTCCACATTTTCAGGGATCGGCTCGTAGGCATGGGAAATCTTCTTACCCATGGCCGCGGAAGCCGCAAAAATATCTGGGTATTGTCCATCGGCAACCGCCGCGAATACCGCGGAGCCCAAGGCGCCCGCTTGGTCAGTGGCAGAAATGGAAATCGGCAGTCCGGTAATATCCGCGTACATCTGCATGTACAACTTATTCTTTAGGAGCCCTCCGGCTACTACGATCTCGTTAATATCGACCCCGTGTTCGATGAAGTTGTCGATAATGACCTTCGCCCCGAAAATAGTGGATTCCAGCAGGGCGCGATACATTTCCTCGGGAGTAGTGGTGAGGGTCATCCCTAGCATCATTCCCGACAGGCGCGCATCGGCCAGAATGGAACGGTTTCCGTTCCACCAATCCAAAGCTAAGAGGCCGTGTTCCCCGATTCTTTGTTCCGCGGCTTTTTCAGTAAGCAGGTCATGGATATTAATGCCCCGTTTCTGGGCTTCCTCGCGGTAGCTGGCGGGTACACACTGGGTGGTAAACCAAGAGAAAATATCTCCCACCGCGGTTTGACCAGCCTCAAAGCCCCACTCACCATCCACGATACCGCCATCGACTACCCCGAAAGTTCCCGGTACATCCGCGTAATCATGGGCAGAAACCACGAAACAAGTAGAGGTACCAGCAATTGCGGTTAACACCCCGTTTTCGGTAGCTCCCACGCCGGCCGCATGCACATGCGCATCAATATTGCCGGAGCAGACGGTGATCCCCGCTTTTAGTCCCATTAGAGAGGCAGCCTTTTCGGTAAGCTCTCCGACTTTGGAGCCCAATGGCGCGATCGGTGCCGACATTTTTTGCTCGAAGACCTCGCCGAATCCGGGAGCTAGCGCCTCCAAGTATGCTTTATCGGGGTACTTTCCATCCTGGTACATCCGCTTATACCCACTGGCTCCAGCAGTTTGAGTGTGCACCCCGGTCATTTTCCAGGTTAGCCAATCCATGATATCGGTAATTACTTCGGCTGCCTGGTATACCTCGGGGGCTTTCTCATACAGTTCCAGCATCTTGGGTAGTGCCAGTTCGGAAGAAAGCACCCCGCCATAGCGGCCAAGCCAGGGTTCGTTGCGCTCTTTTGCCAGCGCTACGATCCGGTCTGCCTGGTCTTGGCCGCCGTGGTGTTTCCACAGCTTAATATAGGCGTGCGGGTTGTTTTTAAACTCTTCCTTTTCGCAAAGCGGGGCGCCTTCCTCATCGGTAACGACCAGGGAAGCGGAGGTAGTGTCTAGACCGATAGCCACCACGTCCTTAGGATCAACCCCAGATTCCTTGACTGCCCGCGGAACCGCACTGGCCAGCACCGCAATATAATCAGCTGGCACCTCCAGGGCGAACTCGGGAGGTAGCGCCTGTCCATCGCCCGCGGTGAGAGTCTTATCCATAACTCCGTGGGCGTACTCGGTGACGGCGGAAGCTAATACCTCGCCATCACTTACCCGCACCACTACCGCGCGTCCGGACAGGGTACCGAAATCTATTCCGATTACATATTTATTTTCCATTGCAGGCTCCATTGCTTTGCGATTTTCGAAGAGTCTTGATACTTGACAACTAACTATTTAACTAGTTAGCGTGCCGATGTTTCCCCCAGAATCCTTCCGGGCTAAACAAACGATCGATTACCTCGTCAAGAGCGTTGAGATCCATCAGAATATCCAACACCGTGTAGCGCGAACGAATCATCTGCGCCTGGCGGTGGGTCTTGCGGAAACGATCCCAATCGATCTTGATCATTTCGGGGTGATAGGGCGCACCGGCTTTACGCAAGTTTTCTTGCGCTTCCTCCGGTGAGATCAGCTGCTTAGAACAGATTTCTTTGATCTCGCTCCATTTTTCTTTCAGCAGTTCTAAGCGCTTACGAAGTTCTTCCCCTTCTAAGTGCTTGTTAAGGGAGTGTTTCTTCGCTTCACCCTGGATACTGGGAATGATTAGTTGTTCTACCTTGGCTAAGACCTCGGCTTCGCTGGGGGCATTGGCTACTACTTCGTCAATATCCAGGTTGGGAATATCCATCGCCAAGAACTCTTCCCAAATCGCCAGAGAGGCTACGGTGCCGACTCCGACTTTGAAGCCGTGAGACAGCGGCGGCTCCCAGTCGAGGCCGTGTCCTTCCATTTCCCAGGTGTGGGAGAACTGGTGACCAGCCCCCGAGGCGGGGCGAGACGATGACAGGGCCTGCATGGCGAGCCCGGACATAATATTGCCTTCGGCTAACCCTTCGATGGCATCCCGATCACCCTTGGCAGCACCTTCCGGATCGGATAGGGCCCCCCGCAAGGGTCCTTGCACCAAGGACCAGGTGTAGTCATCTACAGCTTCCACGCCGAGGCGATCGGCCAGCAGCCAGTCGGCTCCGGCGGGGATCTTTTCAATCAGATCCCCGTAACCGGTAGCGGTCAGGCGCTGGGGGGCCGCGGCGATTACATCTAGATCAGCCACCAACCCCGCAGGAGCTGGGCACTCGCGAGTAATCTTGAAACCGTCTTTGGTGATGGAGGCGCCAAATGCCGCGTAGCCATCTACCGAGGCCGCGGTGCAGACATTCATATACTGACGTCCCAGTTCTCCACTGGCCAGTTTACACAGGTCATTTAGGGTTCCGGAGGCAATGGAACAGATCACGGTGTCATCGAGATCTTGTAGTATTTCCCGAACTTTAATTACATTCTCGTAACCGGCATACAAAGTAGGTTTACCGGGGAAAACGTAGGGGTCGTGCATCGGCACCCCTGCCGCTTTGAGGGAGTCTACTACTCCCTTTCCGGCTGCGCCAAAGGTGTTCTCATCCGCTACTACCAGGGCTGTTTTCCCGGGAAAGAGGCGGGCGAACAGCGGGCCGGTTTCCTTTAGTACCCCAACGCCGAACTCGATATCTTTAGTGTCGCTAGCAGTCTCTAGTGCGGTTGCGATCAATTCGTTTGTCATTGATACTTCTTTCTTTATTTTTTTGGATTATTCACCGGCGGCCACATGGTCAACTACCTCATGGGTCAGCTCTTGCATCGCCGGGTAGCTTTCCATGTATTTTTGCAGGTAGAATTGGTATTCTTCGTGGGTTTTCGGATTGGGTTCAATCCGCTCGGTCTCGTGCACCATATTGGCGGCAGCCTCTTGGATATTGGCATATTGCCCAGATCCCACGGCCGCTAAAATACAGGTACCGAGCACGACCGCGTCGCCAACTTCGGTCTTTACCAGCGGCTTTCCGGAAACATCGGCGTGCATCTGCATCCACAGCGGCGACTTGGTGGCACCACCACACACGGTTACCTGGTCAAACTTAAATCCGGCATCTTCCATCTTCTTAAAGTTGAAGGCAGTACCAAAGGCCACTGCCTCCATAATCGCATGGTAAACATGTAGCGGAGTATGCGAAAGCGACAGCCCCCACATGATTCCCCGGGCTTTGGAGTCGGTATAGGGAGTACGGTTACCCTGGAAGTACTCGTTAATAATTAGCCCGTCTGAGCCCGGTGCGATTTCAGCGCATTTACGATCCAAAATCTCGTAGGGGTTAACTCCCACGGTTTCGGCACTCCTTACCAGGTGCTCACAAAAACCTTCTTTAAACCATTTCAAAACAGAACCGGAAGATACTAGTGAGCCTTCCAAAGTGTATTGACCAGGAAGAACTCCGTCAGTGTAGGAGCCCATAAAGCCGTTACCATAAACGGGCTTATCGGACTGTCCTGCAATAACGTGAGATGATCCGGTAGTTAGGGATACTCGTCCCGGCTGTACGGCGCCCAAGCCGATCTGTCCTGCCCAAGCATCAGCGCAGCCCTGAGCTACCGGAGTACCCGGTAGCAACCCTAGTTCTTGCGCTACCGATGGCAATAGTCCGCCGAGAGGGACCCCCAGGTCTTCTACCCGTTCCGGCATCTTTTCAAAAGCATCGCCGGCCCCGATTGCCTCGTAGTATTCTACCGGCCACCCGCCATAGTCGCGGTTATAGTTCATCCGCATAGAAGCGGAGTTAATGTTAATTGTCCATTCGCCGGTTAGACGATAGGTGAGCCAGTCGGGAGCATCTACAATCCGGTAGGCCTCTTTAAAGATTTCGGGCTCATTTTCTTGTAGCCAGGCCACCTTGAAGGGATACCATTCCGCGGTCGGGGGAGTGGTCTTACCTCCGTTATATAGGCGCGCCCAGTGATCCATATCCATTACCCGTTCCATCTGTTTGGTGGCACGCACATCCATCCACATAATGGCGCGGCGGATTTCTTTACCTTCCTTGTTGATGGGGACCACAGTCATGGTGGTGGCATCATAGCTAATACCCGCAATATGACGGGCGGGAATGCCGGTTTGGTCTAGCACTTTGCGAACCGAAGCTACCAGGGCTTCCCACCAGTCGGAGGGATCCTGTTCTGCCCATCCTGGATGGGGATGATAGGTGGGGTATCCGGTGGCGGCAAAGCCAATCGGGGTGCCCCGCAAATCAAAAATCGCGGCTCGGCACGATTCGGTGCCGTAGTCGATTCCCAGTAGGTAGGGACCTTCATAACCCGGTGCTACCATTTGTTCTCTCCTTAAACTTTGCGCCGGCATCATTGTCGGCGACTTTTGCGCGCAGCGGTGAGCGCATTTTTCTGGTTTTTAGGGTACTAAGCCTTTTTTTATTTAGTTATCGTCTTTAGTCGTCCTCTGCGGTCCAACCGTTTTCTTCCCACACCGCGGCAGGAATCAAGCGGTCAACGCGATCCAGTATGAAGTCGGGTTGATGTTCTTTCGGTAGCGCCAGTGCCTCTTCCATTGTGGAGTCTCCGGTAAGCGGCATCGCCGAAAACATCCCGGTTTTCTTGGCCATCTCGATATCGGTGTAAAGGCGATCGCCCACCATCATGCAGTGGCGGGGATTAACATCAAGGCCTTCAATGGCCACCTCTAGCATCACCGGTTCTGGTTTACCGGTAATAACCTGGCACTTGGTTTGAGTACAGGCTTCGATCGCGGCAATAATGGCGGCACAATCTGGTTCGCCGCGCCCGCCCGGGAAGGGGCAGTAGCGGTCAGGGTTAGTAGCCACCAAAATGGCCCGTTTATGGAACCAGATGGCGTCAAACGCTATCTGCAGCTTGCGATAGTCAAAGGTGCGGTCGTAGGACGCGATCACAATATCGATTTTTTCGGGATCATCACTGATTTTGATGCCCGCATCATGCAGAGCATCAATCAAAGGCTGCTCCGCAATCGGGAAGACGGTTTTGTCAGCGTGGTGATCTTTTAGCCAACGGGTCATCGTGACCACCGTGTTGGCAATATCTTCTAGGGGAGTGGGAATATCCATTCCTTCTAGTTTGTCTACATAAAGATGGGGGTCTTTGGTGGGATTATTCGACAGGAAACGCACCGGAATCTCGCGACGCCGCAGTTCCTCGATTAGTCTTTTCGCCCCGGGTAATAGGTGGTCTCCCAGATAAATGGTGCCATCCATATCGAAGATATAGGCATCATAAAACTCGGTGGGGAACTTTAAACCATTTCCTGTTTGCATCTGTTTTCCTCTCCAGCAGTTTTTGAGGTTGGGGTGGAAAGCAACTTCGCTTTCCACCCCAACGCTTAGTTATTTTCAGACCATTGCTGCCATTACCAGTAATCCCAAACCGCGCACGATGGTGTGGGAAATCCAAATAGATGAGGCGGGCGGGTCAATATGCGTATCGCCGCGGGCATACATCAACCTTTGAGCGAATTCGGCCAGACCCGCGGCCATCAATCCAAATACCACGGCGGCCAGCAGTGCCAAAAGCAGGCTGTTTCCTAAAATTGGGAACCAAACCATGGCTGCTAGACCAGCGGTAATCGTAATGTGGTGCGTCACCGGAATCTTGAAGCCGAGAATCAGCATCAAAATGGTGATAGCAGAAATACCGAAGGGCAGAGTCTGGGCATTAGCCAGCAATACCTTTTCGGTTTCGGGACTCACATGCGGAAGCAAGTAGGCGACGGTTAAGGTCAGCCCCCCGGACAATACCGAAGCGGCCACCCCGATAGTTATCCACTGGGAAGGCTTCTCCTGCCAGCGCAGCCAGCATTCCTTATCGGTAAGCTGGGAAGTCCAGTTAAAGATCCCGCTCTTACCGAAGACTAGCCGGACTACTAGGGAAGACAACAAAACCGTTAATGCTACGGTGTCGGTGTTGTGACCAAACCAAGGAATCAAGCGGATACAGCGTTCTACCAGGTAGCCACCCAAGCCGAAAGCAGCACCGATCCAGAGCATGGTCGGATTACCAAAACCGGCGGGCGAGGTATCAATATCCTTACCCTTCTTATCTCCTAATAGCCCCAGTTTTCCGGCGTAGGCATGAGCAGCTACTGCACCTGCGAAGCAAATGTGGGGACCGAATACCGGTCCGAACGCCATATAGTTAAGGACAACATCGCTTCCCGTGGTGGCAGCTACCGCAAAGCCTAGGAACACGGAGAAACCGGTCATTACGAAGGCCCAGTTACCACCGATTCCGGCCCCGATCATTCCCCCGCCAATGGCACAGATTGCCCAAAACAGCGAGAATCCAGCTGAGGGGCCAAAGGAGTTAACAAAGTCGCTCGCTTGCGCCGCCATTTGTATTGTTTCGATCATGTCTTTTTTACCTTTATTCAGATAGGGTTTGGCAAAAATTGCCAAGCTTCAAATATCCCAAACTTGGCCCTTTCCGAGCCGAGAAGTTAGGGGAGTGGTAGCTAACTGCAGCTACCGGGAGTGGTTTCTCCATCGGTCTGCGGTACTTCGTAGTCGCAGATTTCCTGGACTTTCCGTGCCGAGTTAGACTGCGGGTCGAACTCGTAACCTAGCCATTCTTTAACTAAGCGCCGCGCGAGTTCGATGCCAATCACGCGCTGTCCCATAGTTAAAACCTGTCCGTTATTGGACTTAATCAGGCGTTCCACACTGAAGGAGTCATGTCCCACGCTAGCGCGAATACCGGGAACCTTATTGGCGACAATCGCCATCCCAATTCCGGTACCACACAGCAGCAAGGCACGATCTACTTCTCCGGCAGCAACCATGCGCGCACCTTTGATACCCACATGGGGGTAGTCAACGTCCTCGCCGGCTTTAAGCCCAATGTCAATTACTTTTTCTACGCGCTCGTCTGCCTCTAAATCTTTTTTGATTATTTCTTTATAGTCGACAGCGGCTGAATCTGCTCCGATTACTATTCGAAGTCCCATTATTTTCCTCCTCTGGTCATCAGCATTGATGACCTAAATTCTTTCTATACCACTTAGGGATATTCTCCCTACCAGTTCTGTAAACCTGCACTTATGAGCGCACGCGCTCCAACGAGCGTTTCGCAGCAGCAACCACGTGATCACTATCTAGTCCGTAATGGGCAAATAGCTCACCGGCCGCCCCCGGTAACCCAAAATCATCCAAGCCGATACTTTCTCCGTTGTCACCGACTAGGTCGCGCCAGGGATCAACTAAACCAGCTTCAATCGAGACTCGGGCTTTTACCGCTGCCGGCAGTACCTGCTCGCGGTAGTCAGCGTCTTGAGCTTTAAACCATTCCATACAGGGAACCGATACTACGCGGGCAGCAATGGATTCTTTTGCCAAAGTTTCGCGCGCCTGTAAAGCGTATTGCACCTCGGATCCGGAGGCCATTAGGATTACGTCCGGCTGCCCTGCGGTATCGGCCAATACATAGGCGCCCTTTTCTACATTCTTGGCGCTAGCCAGAGCCTGCGCTCCCGCACCTTCCATGTCTTCGCGCTCTACGATCGGTAAACCTTGCCGAGTTAATATCAAACCGGCCGGCCCGTGTTGACGCAGAATCGCCAGCCAGGAGGCGGCGGTTTCATTGGCATCCATAGGCCGCACAATCGCCAGGTTGGGGATTGCTCTATAGGACGTCAGATGCTCCACCGGCTGGTGGGTAGGTCCATCTTCCCCAACACCAATCGAATCATGAGTCCAAACATAAGTTACGGGGATATCCATCAGGGCAGCTAAACGGACTGCGCCCCGCATGTAGTCACTAAATACAAAGAAGGTTCCCCCGAACACGCGGGTAAGGCCATCCAGGGCAATCCCGTTCATAATTCCGCCCATACCGTGTTCGCGCACCCCAAAGTGCAGCACCCGACCGAAGGGGTTACCTTTCCACATGTCGGTTTGCGCCGATTCGGGGATAAAACTGGGTGCATCGGCAATCGTAGTGTTATTTGAACCTGCGAGGTCTGCGGATCCGCCCCAGTATTCCGGCATTACTGCGCCGATTGCGGAAATAACTTTCCCAGAGGCCGCGCGAGTCGCAAGGGATTCTCCGGCAGTAAATACCGGAAGCGCATCCTCGATACCCTCGGGAAGTTTGCCAGCAAGAATCCGCTCTAGCAGGTCAGTCTTATCCGGATTAGCCTGCTTCCAGGCGTCAAAGCGAGCATCCCAATCAGCATGAGCTTCCTGAGCACGCGCAGCGGCATTCTCCCGGGAGTGTTTTACGGCTGCTTCATCAACATCGAACGTTTTCTCCGGGTCAGCGCCCAGAACTTTCTTGAATTCCTTAAGTTCTGCTTCACCCAGTTTCGCGCCATGGATCGCCCCGGTGTTCTGCTTATTAGGCGAAGGCCAACCAATAATCGTGCGCAAGGCAATGATGGAAGGCCGATGCTTTTCGGCTTTAGCCGCATTTATTGCTTGGTCAAGCGCATTTACGTCCTCTTCGTATTTACCGTTCTCTGCCAGCCAATCAACGCGCTGGGTGTGCCAGCCATAAGATTCATAGCGCTTTAACACATCTTCTTGGAAAGACACATTGGTGTCGTCCTCAATAGAGATATGGTTATCGTCCCAGATCACTATGAGGTTGCCCAGATCTTGGACTCCGGCCAGCGAGGAAGCTTCACCAGAGATTCCTTCCTGTAGGCAGCCATCGCCTGCGATTACGTAAACATTATGGTCAAAGGGGCTTTCACCCACGGGAGTGTCCGCATCTAACATGCCGTGCGCCCGCCGGGAGGCCATCGCAAAGCCGACCGCGACCGCAAAGCCGGATCCCAGCGGTCCGGTGGTTACTTCTACACCCTTAGTATGTCCGTACTCGGGGTGACCAGGAGTATAGGAACCAAAGGTACGGAACTTCTTTAGATCGTCAAGTTCCATATTTTGCCCTGCCAGATACAACTGAATGTATTGCAAGAGCGAAGCATGTCCAGCAGAGAGGACGAAGCGGTCGCGTCCTAACCAATCTGAATCTTGCGGATCAAAACGCAGGTGCCGCTGGTAAAGCAAATATGCCGCCGCAGCTAGGGAAATCGGGGTTCCCGGGTGTCCGCTTCCGGCTTTTTCTACCGCATCGGCGGCTAGGAGCTTCGCCGTTTTAACTGCGCGTTGATCGAGTTCATTCCATTCAGTGCTCATATTTTTCCCTTCCATCATTGGATTTACTGGGTATTTACTCTGCTCTTGATGTTAACAGTTGGCCTGCATAAAAATCGGACAAAGAGCGTTTTGCTAACAAAAGTGCAAATTGACAGCCGGTAACCCTAATTTTCGAGGGCAGTCACACGCGCAGGCACGCTCACCACAAGAGGAGTTATTTCCAGGAAATCAGGATCGGACCTGCTGATTTCCTGGCGCAGATAATCAGCAGGCGGTATTTGTAAGCGGCTATCAAGTTGAGATATGCGCCCACAAACACTTTCGAACCTCGATCCGATAATGTACATTATGTCAACTAAACGGTTTAGGCGATTCCACTGTTATCTACTCCCACATACCCCCCTCCTGCCGTTTTGAGTTCTAGGTTGGCAAGCGCTTGAATTAGCTGTGGAAGTATTTCCGGTATTAGCACAAAGGAGAATATCCACGATGGCAGCTGATGAGCCGCTAAATCCACCACTGAAAGCTCTAGGTGATTCCCTAGAAGCCGAAATTAAAGATAGAAAAACTAAAAAACATCCGGTTGACCAAGTACCTTCGGCTCCTCGGACGCTATTGCTCTCCGTGCAGCACGTTTTAGCGTTTTACGCAGGCGCGGTGGTTGTTCCCCTGGTAGTTGCGGGCGGACTTAAACTAGATCCCACTACCACGGTGCACCTGATTAACGCTGACTTGTTTACCTGTGGACTTGCTACCTTGATTCAGTCGATTGGTTTTTGGCGTATCGGGGTGCGCCTGCCGATTATTCAAGGCGTCACCACCATGGCGATTTCTCCGATGATTGCGATCGGTCTCGCCGTTAATCAAGAGGGCGGCGTGGGAGTTCTTCCCACCATTTACGGAGCGGTCATTGTAGCCGGGCTATTCACCTTCTTCGCGGCTCCAATTTTTGCCAAATTAATTCGTTTCTTCCCCCCGCTAGTTATCGGGATCGTACTAACCACTATGGGTACCACTTTGCTGGGCGTATCTGCCGCTGACGTGATTGGACGCGTTGATGAACAGGTACCGCCGATGCCGATAACCCTGCGCTCTTTGGCCTATGGCCTGGGAACTTTAGCGCTAATCGTCCTCATCCAACGCTTCTTTAAAGGCTTTATGGGCACCCTGGCCGTGCTAGCGGGCCTAGTGATTGGTACCGGAGTGGCGGTCGCGCTCGGCGACGCCTCCTTTAGCGAGGTAGGCAAATCTTCCTGGGTAGCGGTCACTACCCCGTTCTATTTTGGCTGGCCGCAGTTCTCTTTAACTGCCTGTATCTCTATGATCGTGGTCATGCTGCTGACCATGGTAGAAACTACTGGCGATGTCTTTGCCACCGGTGAAATCGTGGGCAAACGTATCGGAAAGAAAGAGATCACCGCGGCTTTGCGTGCCGATGGCCTCTCCACTACTTTAGGGGGAATTTTGAACTCTTTCCCCTACACCTGTTTCGCGCAAAATATTGGTTTGGTGCGGCTAACTAAAGTTCATTCTCGCTGGGTAGTGGCTTGTGCCGGTGGAATTATGATCATTTTGGGAGTTATTCCCAAGGCGGGCGCGATTGTAGCTTCGATCCCCGCCCCGGTGCTGGGCGGAGCCTCCATGGCTTTGTTTGCCAACCTAACCTTGGTGGGGATTCAAACCCTCTCTCGTGTTGACCTCTCGGATACCCGCAACGGGATTATTCTGACTACCTCGATCGCCCTGGCGATGCTAGTTTCCTTCAAACCGGCAATCGCCGATACCTTCCCCGCTTGGGCACGGATTTTCTTTGCCTCCGGGGTAACTCTCGGCTCGATTACCGCGATTTTGCTCAACCTGTTGTTCTTCCACGTCGGGCCGCGAGCCAAGGGCGAGGACGTAGCGCTAGGTGCTACCGGCAAACGCCGCTCATTGCGGGCAGTTAACAAAATGAGCGAAGAAGAGTTTGTAAACACCTTCTCTCGCTTATTCAATGGGGTAACTTGGCCGCTACAGGCAGCAGCGGAGATGCGTCCCTTCCAGGATGTAGGCGAACTTAAAGAAGCGCTGCAAGACGCGGTGATGGTAGCGGGTAAAGACGCTCAGGATCAGCTGATTGCTGCCTATCCGGATGTAACCGCGATGTTGACCGCCAGCGAAAGCGAAGCCAAAGCAATTTCGCAGGATGTGGGTTCTTTGGCCTTGGGTCAACTCACCGAAGAACAAAAAGCTCAGCTGCACACTTTGGAAAGTTCCTACCATGAAAAGTTCAATTTGCCGCTAGTGGCACTACTGTCGCGGATGGATAGCGTGGACGAAATCATTAAAGACGGCCTGCACCGGCTAGAGAATTCGCCGCGACATGAACGGGTAGTCGCTCTAGGACAGGTGGTAGAAGTTGCCAATGATCGTTTAGAGATCATGATGGCGGATGCCAACCCCATCCGTTCGGCTTGGAGCCGCAAGTTCGAGCAGCTCGACTAAGCGGGCAGAAAATAGTTATTTAACCGTGCCTGCCGGGGAACTAGCAGTATCCCAAGCGGGATCGAACCCACCGGGGGTTGTCCAAACCCGGGTGGGGAGCTCCCCCGGCAGGTATTGGTTATCTTTCGAACAGAAGATCGGCCCTGCCGGATCGTTAGTCTTCATTTGCGCCCGGTAGTCGCGCAGGGCACCCACTGCCCACTTCCCCAAGAATATTAGGGCTACCAAGTTAACCAGCGCCATTAGGGCGGTCGCCCAGTCAGCAATCGACCACACTGATTTCAAAGGCAGAATCGCCCCAATCGCCGTAGACGCTATTACTAGCAATTTCAAGGGTAAAGCGGAGCGGTCTACACCCACAATAAACTTGTAATTGGTTTCTGCGTAGGTGTAGTTCCCCAGGATGGTGGAATAACCGAAACAAACCATCATTACCATCACGAACACAAATACCACCGTTTGCGTGGTGTTATTGGATCCCAAAGAGGTAACGATCGAATCCATGGTTAGCACTGCCCCATCGACATGGTTTTGCTTATCCCAGAAGGGCGCTGACATCAAAATAATAAAGGCGGTAGAGGTGCACACCAGCATGGTGTCAACGAAAACTCCAAGTGCTTGAATCATTCCCTGGGTGGCGGGGTGGCGCACAGTGGCAATAGCAGCCGCGTTCGGAGCCGAGCCCATACCGGCCTCGTTAGTAAACAAGCCGCGTTTAGTACCGGTAGTAATCGCCGCAATGAACGCTCCCCCGGCTCCCGCAACTGCCGGCGGCAGATAGGTGTTTGACTGTCCGAATGCTCCCAGGAAGATTTCCCGGAAAACAAAAGGAATCCGCTCGTAGTTGAGGATAATCACCAAGATCCCCATGCCTACATAAAGCAGCGCCATCGCCGGAGCCAGGTATTCCGAGAATTCAGCAATTTTGCGTACCCCGCCCACTACTAGCGGCAAGGTTAAAAGCACTAGGATCAAGGCAGTTGCCCAAACTGGGAACCCTAAATATTCTGAGTTGGCTAGCTGAGAAATCGAGTTCGCCTGGATCATTTCGAAGCTAAATCCGTAGGCAAAGATTAGTAGCACCGCAAAGACAACCCCCCAGGTACGCGAGCCCAGGCCGCGTTGAATATAAAAGGCGGGACCGCCCCGGAAGGTGCCGTCTCCGTTACGAACTTTAAATAGCTGCGCCAAGGTAGCTTCGACAAAAGCAGTGGCCATACCGACTAGTGCCACTATCCACATCCAAAAAACCGAGCCGGGGCCGCCGGCAACTACCGCCAGTGCTACCCCGGTAATCGAGCCCGTACCTACCCTGTCGGCCAGCCCGATCGCAAACGCTTGGAAGGAAGAAATTCCCCCTTCGGACCCACCGCGAGAACGAGTAATTACTTTCAGCATGTGGGTAAACATGCTCAGCTGCATGCCTTTGGTGCGGATGGTTAACCAGATGCCTACCCCCAGCAGGGTAAGCATCAACAGCCACACCACCGAATTGTTATAGGCAGTATCGAGGAGGCCGGAAATTGTCTCATTCCACTGTTCAAACGCAGTTAGAGATTCTTTAGAGGCCGACATCGGCATAGCTTACTCCTTCATGATGGGGCGGATTAGCGCCTAGCTTTGACTAGGTACGGGGAAGAGACTTCCCGAAACCTGTTTAAATATACTCGCCCTAGCGGGTAGTTAAAAAATTGGTATATTCCTTAAATTTCCCGAAAAAGCCTCGACCTAAGGGTTAAGCCGGCACCGCCCAAAGGTGAGTGGGCAGCGCCTTAACTGCCACTCGATCCCCCACAATGAATGGTTCATCCCCGCTTTGCCGGCGACTGGCAAGTACCCCAAACTCGGTTTCTATCTGCAAAAGGTAGGTATCTCCCTCGAAAAAAGATCCCACTACTTGTCCCACATCCCCTTGGATGGAATCTTTCTTTCGCTCTGGCGGGAGGCTACTAATCTCAACCGAATAGGGCGAGCCAAGCGCCACTATTTTCCGGGTCTGCCCATGGGCGGTGGCTAAGCTATCGGCAGCGGGAACCTCTAGAGACTGCCCAAAAGCGGTGAACTGGGCACTAACTTGCCCAAATCGGTCAGTATTAATCAGCGCGGTAGTGCTAACTTGGGTGGTGGCTCCCAGGTAGAGGGCAGTTTGTAGGTCTGCCGGATGGGATACCAGATCTTGCGGGTAATCGTCCTGAATAATTTTTCCCTCGCGCAGCAAGATAATCCGGTCGGCAATAGCATAGGCTTCCGGCAGGTCATGGGTAACATACAAAGATGCGGCCCCAATCCGCCGGTGGATCCGAAGAATTTCTCCGCGCAGCCGCAGGCGCGAATAGGGGTCGACATGGGCTAGCGGCTCATCAAAAAGCAGCCAGCGAGGTCGCCGCAGCAGCGCTCGCGCTAAAGCTACCATTTGCCGCTGCCCGGTAGATAGTGAACCCGGATATTGGCGCGCAAGCGAACTTAAACCCAGATCAGTTAGGGTTACCTGCAGGTCTTCCGCATTCCCCCCGGCTAAGGCCACATTTTCCTGTACAGTCAGATGGGGAAACAGACCATCCCTATCGGCTACCAGCGCGCTGGCACGGGCGCCGGGAGAAAACTCAGATACGTCCTCGTCCCCACAAAAGATCTTGCCGCTACTGGGCTGTAGTCCCGCAATGGCGCGTAATAAAGTAGTTTTTCCCGCTCCCGAAGGTCCGATAATCACCACCAGTTCCCCGGGGTCAACGCTAAAGGAGACCGGGCCGAGCACCCAGTGGGCAGAACGCCAAACCTGGAGGTCTTGTACGGTTAGCGCGGACGGTTCCATTTTCCCTCCTCCTTCGGTACCAGGATAAATAGCAAAATAGAGACGATTAATACCGCAAGTGCTAGTCCGAAAGCTGGTGCATAGTTCGCTTCATCAACCATGGCAAACATTTGCGGCACCACTACCGGAGTATCGGGAGCTGCCACCCACATCAGCGGTGCCGATAAGGTGGTGGAGATCGCGACTACGGTGGCGAGGGTCAAACTAAAATAGCGTCTAACCGCAGGAAGCAGTATTTTCAGGGCCGCTTCTACCCTACCGACACCTAAAACTTTTACCGCCTCAAATTCGGCGTGACCGCTGGCTCTAAAACGCGCCGCCAAAAAATAGGTAACTGGCATGCCAATTAGGAGGAAGGAACATAGAGATAAAAATCCTCCACTGGAACAAGGCCAGGGCAAGCCCTGTTGACGCGAAAGCATCCAGCCAGCACCAATGGCGGCTCCGGGCAGAGACAAGATCACGATAAACAAGGCTTCCACGCCCAAATTTCGTCTTTTTTCTCCGGCCCCTCTGGTCGCCGCTAGCACCATTAGGCACAGACCGGCAGCAAAGGCAGACAGCAACCAGGTGTTTATAACCGATTCCAACTTATCGAAAGAAAATGTCGCGTGTAACCACAGGTAAAGAAGCAGGCAGGCCGAGGCTACGACATAGAGGGTTACCGCTAAAAGTGGGAGTGGGCGGGAAGGTCCTAAAGAAAAGCCACGTTCCCCTAGGGAGGAAGCGGGGAAAAACCGGCGGTAGGTGGTGAAGTAAAGGCCGATTAGAATCCCGGCTACACATAGACAGAGAGCGGTTAATACCAGGGAGGCTCGTCCTAGAAATGCGGTTTCGAAACTGCCGGTGGATCGCAGCCACAACGAGTGGGCGGCGTTCATAGTTTTTCCGCCCACCAGGTCAGGCACTAGCGGGTCGGAAAGCGCTAAAGAAAAAGTAACCCCTAACGATAAAGGAACCGAGACCAATAGGGGGCGAGCAATTACCAGCCGAAAAACCTGCCAGTCACTTAATCCTAAGATTCGTGCTTGGTCTAGCTGGTCTGGACGAATAGTTTGCAAAGTCGAGCGCGCTGAAAAATAGGCTAAGGGAGCAAGTGAGAAGGCAAAAACCGCGATGACCGGTAGCGGCCCGACCAGGATGCTCGCGGATGAGCCCGCGAAGGAGCGCAGACAACTGGCAACAATAAAGGGGGGAATCGCGATGGGACATAGGCACAGCATGGTTGCTAGTTGCCGAAAAGGATCCGGCAGAAAACGGGTTCCTAAGGCGGCTCCACTCCCCCAGGCAGTAGCCAGAATCGCTGAACCGATAGCCTCTAGTAAGGACAGACGAATGGCGGCAGTAATGGCTTCTTCTCCGGGGCTAGATTTTACGATCGCCGCACGAACTACAAAGGCAAGCGGCCAAATAGCTGCGAGAATACAAAAGCCAATAATGATTGACCAACATAGGGAGCGCAGTAATATTTTTTTCATTTCTGCCACCCTTGCCGGGCGAACCAGGTTAACCAGCGGTCGCGGTCAGCCGCGGATTTTTGCGGACGTGCCGGCAAAATATAGGGATCAGCTTGCTGTAAACGCGAAGCTAGTGACCCGGGGATATCCCGAGTAATCGCCAATTGCGGGGTGGCCGATTTAACGGCTACCTCTTGGCCGGGTTTTTGTGAGAGCCAATCCAGGAACATTTTTGCTTCCCCGCGGTGGCGTGCGTTTTTCAACAGGGCTGCTGAACCAATCTCATAGGAGGTGCCCTCCCGTGGATAGGAAATAGTTACGGTCTTACTGGCCTGGCTCTTGCCAGCGCAATAGGGGGTAAAGGTAATCGCGATGGCGGCTTCGCCTGCCAATACCATTTTTACTGGAGCTGTTCCCGAGTTAGTCAGACGCGGTACATTGTCGTAAATCTGGCGGATGGCGGTACTGGCCTGGTTTGCATAGATTTCATCCAGTACCCGTACTACGGTAAAAGCGGTTCCGGAAGTAAGCGGAGAAGAGGCCGCTACCAAACCGCGATATTGCGGGTTTGCTAACTCCTCCCACGATTTAGGTACCGGTAATCCCCGGGAGGCTAGGGCTTTTTGATCAGAACAAAAACCGAGTAAAGAGCCATATACCCCAAACCAGTAACCTTGGGGATCACGCATAGCGGCGGGAATATCGCTGATTCCTGTCGGCTTATATGCAGCTAGGAGGCCGCGACGCTTAGCTAGCACATAGTTTTCTGCCGGGCCTCCCACCCAGACATCAAACTCTAGGGTTTTGGGACTGGAAGCAATCCGGGTTAGGGCTTGGGCAGTCGGCAAGCGCAGATAGGAAATATTTTTTCCAGTGGCGGCAGCATAGGCATCTCGCCAATTTTTACAGATTGATTCTTCGTTGGAACAGATAAACGCTAGTTGTTCTTTTGCGGCGGGATGGCATCCGCTTAAAACTAGGCTAAAGAGCACAGTTAGTAGTACTAATAAGCGGGACCGCATGTCAGTAACGATAGCAGGCTGGCGGAAACATTTCGGTTTCCGCCAGCCTGCTTTGGGAAATTGGTTTAGATTCTACGCTTAGGCGCGCTTCGAGAATCTTTATGCCATATCGTCCAGTTTCTGTTTATGGGCGCTCATAATCTGCCGTTCATCGCGTCCCACAATCGCGAAAATTAAGATTGTCAACACCGAAAAGACGATAAACACCATAAAGGTGAGGTTCCAACCGAAGTTATGAACCAGAATCCCTACCCCAGTGGAAGCCAAAGTAGCTCCCAACAGGTATCCAAACAGACCGGTAAATCCAGCGGCGGTGCCAGCAACGTTACGAGGTGAAAGGTCAATAGCCTGCAAGCCAATCAGCATTACCGGACCGTAGATAAGTCCCCCAATTAAGGCTACTAGCAGGATTAATACCCACATGGGGGTTCCTACCGGCGCCAACCAGTAGCCCAGGATTGCCAAGGCGGTGCAGATAGTAAAGAAGATCCCTGCCCCCGAGCGGTAGCCTTTAAAGACTTTGTCTGACATCCAGCCACACAGCAGGGTACCGACGATCCCTGCGATTTCATAGGCGAAGATGCCCGCTAGGCCGGAACCAATCTCGGCGTGATGCTTTTCGTGCATGTAGACGGTGATCCAGTTGAGTACCCCGTAACGCAGGGCATAGACGAATACGTTAGCCACTGCCAGCATTACGATCGTGCGGTTGGTGAGGACGTGTTTGAAAATCATCTCCTTGGCGGACATCTTTTCGCCCTCGGCAACTTCTACTTTGGCCGGGTCGTTGCGGTATTCCTCAATGGGGGGAAGCCCTAGAGATTCGGGAGTATCCCGGATCAACAAGAATCCAATAAACGCTACTAGCAAGGCGATTACTGCAGGCAGCCAGAAGGCCGAGCGCCAGTCATTGGCAGTCCAGGCGAGACCGATACCTACCAAGGTGGGTAGCAGGGCGCCTCCGACGTTGTGGGCAGTATTCCAAATAGAGGTGATGGTACCGCGTTCATTGGTGGAGAACCAGTGTACTAATACCCTTCCGCATGGCGGCCATCCCATACCTTGGAACCAACCGTTTAAAAACATGACGGTGGCAAAGATACCTACTGAGGCGGTTACCCAAGGCACGAACGCTACTACTAGGTTGGTACATGCTGATAACGCGAGGCCGATCACCAGGAAATAGCGGGCGTTAGAACGGTCAGAGATCATCGCGGAGAAGAACTTGGAGAGCCCATAGGCAAACAGAACCGCATTCGCGATAATCCCCACTCCGACTTTATCGATGCCGGTCTCATCCATCAGCAAGGGGGCAATGGAGGAGATATTGTTTCTGATCAGATAAAAACCGGCATAGCCGATGAAGATACCCAGGAAAACCTGCATTCGCAGGCGAGGGAACATTTGTTTGATTTTATTTTCCGGTAGTCGTGGCGCCGGTGCCGGCGCCTTAAGCCAGGAAAAACCTTTGGGGGATGCCATATTCACTCCGCTGTGTTCTTGGCGGCCAGAACCGCCTTATGGAAACTTACAGAGTCTAGTTTCCCTGCTTATTGGTAACAACCAGCCGACTTAGCAGTGACACCCAGTAACGATGTTGTTACCCAGGATTAGTTTTCCCGCCCTAGATATTCCAAAATATATCCGCCGCCACGCAGGGTATGAATCATTTCATCACTGCCGGCAGAGCGCAGTTTGGCGCGTAAGCGGTAAATAGTAGTTTTTACCATATCGCGCCCCCCGGAGGTAGAAGTGGTTTCCCAAACTTGGTTTAGTAGTTCCCGAATGGTTACTACTCCCCCGTTTGCCTCGGCTAATACTCGCAGTAACTTAAATTCAGTTTCTGAAAGCTTTAAATCTTTAGCTTGGTAGTAGGCGCGTCCCCGTGCGGTATCGAGCGACAGGGGTCCCATTTCCCGCCGGGGTTCTACCTGTCGCATTTTATGGGTACGCCGCAAAATCGCTTCTACCCGCAAAGATAGTTCCCGAGGGGAAAAGGGTTTAGGTAAATAGTCATCGGCACCCGCCTGCAACCCTTCGATGCGCTGCTGTGGATCCCCCAGGGCAGTAAGCATTAGAATCGGAACTTTTACCGCTGACCTAATACGTTTTGCCAGCTCTACTCCCGATCCATCCGGCAACATTAAATCCAGTATCACCAGCGCTAAATCTGAAGATTTCACCAGCTTCCAGGCCGAGGCTGCACCGGAGGCCTCTAGGACTTCGCAACCGGTTTCCTCCAGGGTGTAACGAACAATTTCGCGCATTTGCGATTCGTCATCGACTACCAGCACCAATGGTTTCACTTTGCTCCTCCCTTGGGCAGACTCACTACAAATGTAGTTCCTCTCTCCTCTAGAGTGTCAACCATTATTTCTCCCCCATGACCGCGAACAATCTGGGAAACTACGCCCAGTCCTAGTCCCGCCCCGGAGTTCGCCGTGGCGGCCTGAGTGGTTTGTCCCCCATAATAGGTAAACAAATCGCGGCGCTGACTCTTAGAGATTCCGGCGCCATTATCGGTGACTTCTAAAATCACTTGCGATCCGTCCGAAAACGAACGCACCACAATTTTTACTCCTTCCCGGCAGTGCCGAGCCGCGTTATTGATTAGGTTCCAAATAACCTGCGAGAGTAATTGCCGATCCCCGTAAACATAAAGTGGGGCGCCGGGATCGGTTAGCAAAATATCTACCGCTAAGATTTCTCGCACCTGTGAGGCTGCCTCCCGCACGAGCGCGCGCAAATCCACATCTTCTTTTTCTAGTCTTAGCCCCGAGCCGCGAATCTTGGCACCGGTTAAAAAGGTTTCCGCTAAGCGAATCGCGTGGGCAGAGTTAGTGGTAACGGTGTGCAACAGGCGGCTTTGTCGCTCATCCAAAGGAGTTGATTCTAAAAGTTCCGCCGCCCCAGAAATCAGCGCCAAAGGGGTACGGATTTCATGGGACAAAATATCGGTGTTGGTAGCCTCGCTGGGCAGGTTCGCTCTGCGCCGAGGCAGATGCCAAATCCATTTATGTAGAGCGTAACCACCTAAGATTCCGGCAGCTAAACCAATTAGGAAAACTAGGATTTCCACCGTTATCCGGCATTTCGCCGCGCCCGGGCAGCCGCAAGCTCATCGGGCACTTTCAGTTCTTGCTTGGCCGACTCTACTGGCAGTTCCGCTAAGGTGCCTTCGATCTCGCGCCATACGCGCCCTACCGCAATCCCAAATACGCCTTGTCCCCCTTGCACCAAGTCGATTACCTCGTCGGTGGAGGTGCATTCGTAAACCGAGGCTCCATCAGACATTAGGGTTATGGAGGAAAGAGACTCTACCCCCCGCTTAGATAGGGCATCGACCGCTATTCGGATCTGTTGCAGGGATACTCCGGTGTCGAGTAGACGCTTGACAATTTTCAGCACCAAAATATCGCGGAAAGAATAGAGGCGATGAGAACCGGAACCTTTGGCCGAGCGAATCGTCGGCTCCACCAGTCCAGTGCGTGCCCAATAGTCCAGTTGCCGGTAGGTTATCCCCGCCGCTTTACAAGCAATAGGGCCGCGATAGCCGGTCTCGGTATCCAGATCCGCTAAGGTATCTCCAAATAACATGCCTTGCGAACGCTGCGGGCGCGGCTGCCTATCCATGGACAACTCCCTGACGATTGGTTTAACTACAGTCTTAACGGTATTTTCTTTGCCCTGGTCGGTCAAGAACCTTTTACGGAAAGTCTCAAGCTTTACTTGAGGTTTAATTCAGCTTTTCCGCAGAAACTCGTACCATCTGCAAAAACATTTGGGCAGCAGCTTCGGAAAGTTCTTGCGTTTCCGACAAGTGGCGCGCCTTCGCCACGCTACTCGCGCGGTAACCTACCGGGGTAGCCGCCCTCTCGACTAGATCCAGCAACCGCAAAGCCGCAGTTTTTAGAAATCGCAGCTGACGTGGAGGGATCCCCTGTTCCACCAGCAGGCTGGCCAGCTTAACGATTTGGTGACTGCGAGGAGGAAACCGCCCCGCCAAATCCGGCGAAACCAGCCCTGCTTGCACAAAAGAGTCTAATTCGGCAGTGGAAACCCCAGTTAAATCCAAAAGCTCCCGGGTCGTAAGCGCCCCATCCGGCGCTGCCGCAGTAACCAATTGTCCTTCGGAAGCAATCAGTCGCGCCGCCTGTTGCGGAGGGGGAACCTCACTGAGAGTATGCCCCGCATCAAGTTGCGCTAGCTGCTCCCGAATAACCCGCAGCGGCAAAAAGGAATCGCGTTGACGAGAAAGACAAAAGCGCACCCGCTCGATATCAGCAGCCGAGTATTTACGGTATCCCGAGGCAGTACGCGCCGGGATAACTATTCCTTGCTCTTCCAAAAAACGCAGCTTGGAGACCGAGATCGTAGGGAATTCTCCCTTTACCCGATCGACCACTTTACCGATCGAAAAAACTGGTTTAGTGGATACCCCCGCCGGCCAGGGCGCCGTTTTTTCCTCTGATTGCCCGTTCCGCCTTGACGCTGCCGCCCGCAACTCTAGGAATCCCTCCGCGAAGCATAGTAAACCATCCGGTATTTACCGATTTGTACACTGTCGCCAGTTTTCAACTGGATGGAATCTACCCGTTCGCGGTTTACATAGGTGCCGTTAAGAGAACCGGCATCCCGAACCACGTAACCGCCCTCTTCACGCACAAAATTAGCGTGTTTACGAGAAACCGTGACGTCATCCAGGAAAATATCGCATTTGGGTTTGCGCCCTACCGTGACTTTTTCCGCATTCAGTAAGAAGCGGGCGCCTACGTTGGGGCCGCGCACTACTACCAGCAAAGCTGACCCCTCTGGAAGCTGCGCAATGGTATTGCGAGCATCTTCCGAGAGCGCACTGCCAGCAACCAGATCATCATCCCTAATAGCACCAATAACTGCGGTAGTTATGGGATCTGCCAAGCCGTTATCGCTCATGGAGTCCTCCTCTTGCTAGTTCCTGACCTACCTATCCTGACAGGCTTTTCAATGTTAGCGCAAAACGTTTTCCGACTCACCAGTTTGTCACATATTGGTAACAAAAATTTCGGAGTCGAAAATATAGGACGTGCGCTGACGCTGGTATAGTTTGCGCCATGACCGAACCCGTATCACATCTTGTTTTGACCTTGTCCTGTCCTGACCGTCCTGGCATTGTCCATGATGTCACTAAAGTGATTGTCGAGGTAGAGGGCAACATTGTCGATTCGCAACAGTTTGATGACCCGGAAACTAAAAGCTTCTTTATGCGGGTAGAGATTCACACCCGGCGCAGCGTCCAGGAAGTTAGGGAGGCTTTTTCTCCCTTGGCGCAACAATATGCGATGCGTTGGAGTGTAAATGAGGTCGGCCAAAAGGTACGTACCATCATCATGGTTTCTAAAGAGGGTCATTGCCTCTCTGACCTGCTATATCGCCGCCGCAATTTGAATCTACCACTAGAAGTGGTGGCGGTCATTGGCAACCATCCAGATTTGGCACCCCTCGCCCAGTTCTATGATGCCCCCTTCCTATGTATCCCGGTGACTAAAGACACCAAAGCCAAGGCCGAAGCAGAGCTGCTTGCCCTCATCGATGCGGAAAATGTGGAATTGGTGGTGCTGGCGCGCTATATGCAAATTTTGTCCGATAAGGTTTGCGAACGTTTACACGGCCAAGTCATCAACATTCACCACTCGTTCCTACCTTCTTTCAAGGGAGCGCGCCCCTACCATCAGGCGCATCAGCGGGGAGTGAAACTAATCGGGGCAACTGCCCATTTCGTAACTCCGGATCTAGACGAAGGTCCGATTATTGCCCAAGAGGTGATTCCGGTCTCTCACCGCGACTCCACTGCCTCTATGGTGCAAAAAGGACAGGACGTGGAACGACGGGTGCTGGCACAGGCCGTCACCTGGTATTCCCAGCGGCGAATCCTGCTAAACGGTAACCGCACCGTGGTTTTCGAATAGGACGCTTCTAAAGGGATCCGCCCGGCGCGTTTTCGCGGGCGCGCCCTCTCAGATACGTCTTACTTTTGACACTTAGGACACCAGTAGCTGCGCCTGCCGGCAACGATCTGCTCGCGAACAATTGCTCCGCAATGCCGACAAGGCTCCCCCGAGCGCTGGTAAACCCAAAAGCGTCCTTGGGAGGGATCATCAGTGGTGCAGATAAGACCTTCTTTGAGGCCGCGCCGCATCTGGGAGCGCAAGTCTTCCCACAGCGCTTGCAGACGTGTTACCGAGACTTTAGCGGCCTGCCGGTTAGGGTTAATCCCGCAGCGGAATAAACATTCGGCGCGGTAAATATTACCGGGACCGGCAATACAGGATTGATCCATTACCACTTCCCCAATCCGGCGGGTAGTTTTGCGGGCGCGATCAATAAATTCCTGGGAGCTGCAAGAATCCACCAGCGGATCCGGCCCCAGGCGAGCCAAAATTTTCTCTACCCCCGCTTTATCGAGCAGTTCGCATTGGTTCGGGCCAGACAGATCGGCTACTGCCCGTGAAAACTCTAGTCGCAGTCGCACGTTTTCCCCGGGAGGAGTCGGCTGGAACTGCCCCGAAAAATGTTTATAGGTATCGCCGGGATGTTCACCCGCCATCCGGGGAGCGCCGATATGCCCAGGCAGAGCTATTCCTTCCCCAGCTTGAAACTTCCAGGAACCATATAGTCCCAGGTGTACATGTAAAGTGGCTGGCTGGGGAACATTAAAATCTAGGAACAGGTGTTTACCCCACGCCCAGGGGCGAGTAATTTTTGCGTTATCGAGGGCGGCCGCGCCCTCAGCAAAACGTCCCTGCGGGGAGGAGGCACGCGCGATGCCGAGTTTTGCTAACTCGGTAAAAGCGATGGCTAAACGGTGAATAGAATGTCCCTCTGGCATAGGGCAATTCTTGCCTAGGGGGCTTCGTTTGCCAAACCGCCGGGAATATCTAGGCTTGAAGTATGAGCGAAAATTCCGGCGGGCAGACCCCGCGTATTCAAGATGACCTTTACCGCCATATCAATGGCGCTTGGTTAGATAGCTATGAAATCCCAGCTGACCGTGCAGTTGATGGGGCTTTCCGCGACCTGGTAGAGGACGCTTTGGCGCACTGCCGCACCCTTTGCGAAAATGCGGCGGCCGGGAAACTGGAACGCCCGCAGGAAAGTGAAACCAGCAGTGAGCGTTGGGATTTTGATGCCAGCCGGATTGGACAGCTCTTTGAGGCTTATCTGGATCAAGAAGCGCTCACCGCGCAGGGAACTGCCCCGATTGCTCCCCTGCTAGAAAAAGTGGACTCCTGCGCAAGCCGGGAGGAGTTAGCCCAGGTACTGGGAGAGTTGGAGCGCGAAGGCATTGATTCCCCAGTAGCTTTCCTGGTCAGTATCGATGCCGAAAATCCCGAACGCTATATCGGACAGTTCTATCAGGCGGGGCTGGGATTGCCTGATGAATCCTATTATCATCAGGATGAACACCAGGAAATTCGGGAAAAATACCGGAAATTTTTGACGCAAATGGCCTTAGAAAGCGGGATTGCTGCCGCGGGAACGGAAGCCGAGTTCGCCCAGCAGATTTTCGATTTTGAAACCGCGTTAGCGGGTCACCATTGGGATGCGGTGCGTAGCCGCGATGCGCAAGCCACCAATAATCCCACTACTTTTGCGGAGTTTAGCCGTAAAAATACCGGGTTTGCCTACGCAGCTTGGGCAGCGGGTCTAGGCGTGAAACTTGCGGCCGGTGCTGACCCGATTAACGTCTATATACCTTCCTATCAAGAGGGTTTTGCCCAGCTATGGGCGCAGACTGATTTAGCGATCTTAAAACGCTACCTGCAGATGAAAGTGGTTTTAGCCTTCGCTCCCTACCTGGCTCCCCAGCTGCAAGAGCTCCGCTTTTCTTTCTACGGCACTACCCTGTCGGGCACTCCCCAGCGCCCCAAGCTATGGAAGCGGGCGGTGGGAACCGTGGAATCGGTTTTGGATGAAGCCCTCGGGCGTGCCTACGTGGCCTACCATTTCCCGCCGGAGCGCCGCGATGAGATGGAGAAACTCGTGGGGTCGCTTTTGGACGCCTATCGGGAGGGAATCGAAAAACTTGCTTGGATGGGGGAAGAAACCCGCACGCGCGCCCTCGAAAAGCTTTCCAAATTTACTTATAAAATCGGGTATCCGCGCCACTGGCGCGACGATAGCGGCCTTCGCTTTAACGAGGGCGACACCCTGGTAGATATGATTCGGGCTTCCAGTGCTTTTGAAACTGACTTCCAGCTGGCGCGGATCTTAAAACCGGTAGATAGAGAAGAATGGCATATGAGCCCGCAAACGGTGAACGCCTATTATTCTCCGCTCACTAACGAAATCGTCTTTCCCGCCGCGATCTTGCAGCCCCCATTTTTTGATCCTAAGGCTTCGTATGCCGCCAACTTTGGGGGCATTGGAGCGGTGATTGGTCACGAAATCGGGCATGGTTTCGATGATCAAGGCTCCCACTATGACGGTGACGGCAAGCTTACCGAATGGTGGACCGAGGCCGACCGGGAAGAGTTCACTAAACGCACCGCGGCGCTAATTGCGCAATACGATAGCTACCGCCCCAGCGAACTGCCGGGCGAGGACGTACACGTCAACGGCGCCCTCACTATCGGGGAAAATATCGGAGACCTGGGCGGACTGGCGATTGCTTTTAAGGCTTGGAAGCAGACGCATCCGGAAGAAAGCGACTTGGCACCCGAGTTCTTTTATTCTTGGGCTCGGGTATGGCGCACCGCGATTCGCCCGGAGGCCGCCCGCCAACGCCTGGTGGTCGATCCCCACTCCCCCGCCGAATTCCGTTGTAACGGGGTAGTACGCAACCTGGATGCTTTCCACGACACTTTCCAGACTACGCCCGCGGATAAACTCTGGATGGAGCCGGAGGCACGAGTGAGAATCTGGGAATAGTAACACTTGAAAAGTAAGCATTAGGATAGGTCTAAAAACAGGAGAGGTTATGCCGGGTACAAATCTGACCAAGATTGAGGCACAAGAACGCAAGAACGTTATCGGGAAAGTCGCTTACACCGTTCAGGTGGAACTATCGGAAAGCGGAGACACTTTTGCCTCCCGCACGGTGATTGATTTTACCGCCCAAGCGGGCGCCAGTACTTTCGTGGATTTAATCGCCCCCGAGGTGCTGTCTATTCAGCTAAATGGGCAAGATTTGGGTACTGATTGTTACCGCGATAACCGGATTGAGCTTAGCAACCTGCAGGCAGAAAACCGGCTGGAAGTGGCGGCTAACTGCGCCTATATGCACACCGGCGAGGGCGCGCATCGCTTTACTGATCCCGCCGATGGCCTCACCTATGTTTACACCCAGTTTGAGGTGCCGGATGCCCGGCGAGTATTTGCTTGTTTTGAGCAACCCGATCTGAAAGCGACCTACCAGTTTTCGGTGACCGTTCCGGAAAGCTGGACGGTGCTGTCAAATATGGATACTCCGCGTCCGCAATCTTTAAAGGTGGAGCGTGCCGGGGACACTAAGCAACATGTTTTCCATTTTGAACGCACTCCGCTAATTTCCACCTACATCACTGCCCTGGTTGCTGGCCCCTATCACCGGGTTAAATCCGTACTTACCAGCATCGATGGCCGCTCTATCCCCTTGGGGGTTTACTGCCGGCAATCGCTAGCTAAATATCTGGACGCAGATTTTGTAATCGAGCAAACCATTGCGGGATTCCGTTTTTATGAATCCCACTACGGTCGCCCCTACCCCTTCACCAAGTATGACCAGATTTTTGTTCCCGAATATAACGCGGGAGCGATGGAAAATGCCGGTTGTATTACTTTCCGTGATGAATATATTTTCCGCACTAAGCCCTCTGGGGCCCAGCTGGAACAACTAACCAACACGATTCTGCACGAGCTGGCTCATATGTGGTTCGGGGATCTGGTCACCATGAAATGGTGGGATGACCTGTGGCTGAATGAATCTTTTGCGGAGTTTATGTCGTATTGGTGCATGGCGGAAGGCACCCGCTTCCAGGATGCCTGGACCGGGTTCACGATGCGCAAAGTGTGGGGAGTCAACTGCGACCAGCTGCCCACTACTCACCCGATTGTGGCGCCTATATCCGACCTGGCAGATGTGGAAGTTAACTTCGACGGCATCACCTATTCCAAGGGCGCTTGCGTGCTGCGGCAACTAGTGGCTTATGTGGGAGAAGGTAACTTCTTAGCGGCTTTGCGTAGCTATTTCGCCAGCCACGAATATTCCAATGCTACTTTGGCCGATTTCCTGGGGGAACTGGAGAACGCCAGCGGACGCAATTTGAAGCAGTGGAGTCAGGTTTGGCTACTAGAGGCGGGGATTACCCAGTTGGAGTCGCAAATCGAACGCGACCCCAGCGGTAAAGTCACCAGCTTTAACATTATCCAGTCTTTGCCGCAGGAAGGCACCAGTTTGCGTCCCCACGCCACTAGCGTAGGCGCCTATGATTTCGATTCCCGCGGGAAACTGGTTTTGGTGCGCCGCGCCGATGTAGATGTTAAAGGTGAGGTCACCGCGGTTCCTGGCTTGGTGGGCACCAACCATGACGTCTATGTGCTGAACTACGAAGATTTAGCGTATGCGAAGATCCGTTTTGATGCTGACTCCTGGGAGGTGCTACGTAATCGCGTGGGCGATTTCGCGGATTCTTTGCCGCGAGCAGTGATTATGTGTGCCGCCTGGGATATGGTGCGCGACGGGGATCTGAGCGCTTCGAAATATCTAGAGATGGCTTTGGGAGCGCTCAAACACGAAACTAATTCTTCGGTGTTGAACGGGATTCTCCGGCATATCCAGGGCGCCTTGCTCTACTATGCTACCGACCCCGCTAGCGCTCATCGCTTGCTGGCTCCGGCACTTTTGGCTTTGGCAGAGGAGGCGGAAGCGGGCTCGGATCGGCAACGCCAATTGGTACGGGCATTCTTGCAGGTTGCAGGAGCTAAAGAAGCCCCGGAAATCGAGCGTTGGTTTGCGGACAGCAAAGTGCTTGCAGGCGTGAGTGTAGATACCGATCTGCGTTGGGATATGATCTTCGCCTTGGCTGCTAACGGCCAGGCCAGCGCAGATATGATCCGCAAAATGGCAGAAAGCGACGATACGATTACCGGCCGGGAGAACGCTTTCTTGGCGCGTGCCGCGCTGCCGGGTCGGGAAAACAAGACGCAGTGGGCACAGCGAGTTCTGGAAGACACTAGCCTCACCAATGGGCAGATTGATGCCTTGACCGCCGGGATTGCGCGTTCCCTGTGGCTGCAACCAGCCGATGCCGCCGATATGATCGAGCCCTATTTTGCGGCGCTGAACGATATTTGGTCCTCCCGCACTATGCATATGGCCGAGTCTCTGGTGGGCGGGCTTTACCCCTTAGCTGTACAAAGTCGGGAAGGCTTTGACCTGGTAGAGCAGACGGAGCGTTGGTTGGCAGAGAACCCGGATGCCGATAAGGCGCTGCGCCGCCTGGTACTAGAAGAACTAGATGGAGCGCGGCGCTCTAAGCGGGCTCGCACCGGTAAATAAGTTTTTCGCATAGGGGCGGCTGGCTAGTTTTGAAAACATCCCGCTAAGAGCGGTCAGCTAAACCTGGTCAGCCGCCGCTAACGAAAATCTCTAGATTTGCTTTCTACCGGCAGATTTAACGACTCGATTTTATCGGCTAGTAGCGCTAGGGCTCCGTCTTTAGCTTGCAGCACTCCCCGCACGATGAGGGCGTTTTGACTGAGGGCGAGGCTGCGGTAACGCTGCCAGCAACCAACTTGGCAGATCACGTTGACTAGCCCGGTTTCGTCCTCCAAAGATAGGAACACTACCCCTTTAGCAGTGTGGGGGCGTTGGCGGTGCGTAACTATCCCCGCGCACCGGATACGTTTGCCGGCTAAAGCTGGGCGTAGCTGCGCTGCCGGGAGGATTCCGCGCCGGGTAAGCTCTGGTCGCAGCAGTTTTGTGGGATATCCCCACAGGCTAATTCCCAGGGCAGAGCTGTCCCACTCTACCTGCTCCCCGGTGCTTAAGGGCGCGAAAGACGGGGTAGTTTCGGTGAGAGCTAATCCCGGTAGTTCCGGCTGGTAGAACTGGTTTTGCGGGGCAGATAGCAGGGGCGCGCGCCAGAGTCCTTCCCGGCGGGTGATCCCCAGGGAAGATAGCGCACCGGAGCCAGCCAGAAGTTCTAGCGCCGCAGTGGGCAAGCGGACGCGGGAAGTAAAGTCCTCCAGGGTTTTAAAGGACCCGGCTGCGCGGGCAGCTAGGATGCTTTCTATCCATACCGGGCGCATCCCGCGGATCTCCGCTAACCCCAGGTTTAGGGAGGTCAGTCCCTCCCCGGGAACGGAATCTTTCTGGGAGGTATTCACGTCTGGACGCATGATCTTTATGCCGTGGCGGCGCGCATCAGAGATTAATGATTGCGGGGAATAAAATCCCATCGGTTGGTTAGCAAGGATCGCAGCGTAGAAAACCGCGGGATAATAGGCTTTTAGCCAGGCGGAGGCATACACCAGGTAGGCGAAGGAAAAAGCGTGGGATTCCGGGAAACCGAATTCGGCGAAACCGGACATTTGTTCCCAGATTTTTTCTTGTACCGGCGGCGGAATCTGGTTCTTTTCCATGCCTTGAAAAAACTCGGTACGCAAGTCGGCTAGGTGTTCTCCCGGGTTTTTGCGTCCCATCGCCCGGCGTAGGTTATCTGATTGGGAACCGTTAAACCCGGCGGCGTCTTTGGCGATTCGCATTAGTTGTTCTTGGAAAAGTGGCACCCCCAAGGTGCGTTCCAGCGCGGGTTTTAGTAGCGGATGCAGGTAGGTAACTTTTTCACGCCCTAGGCGGCGTGCCAGATAAGGGTTTACGGCTTGCCCTTGGATGGGGCCGGGACGAATCAAAGCCACTTCGACTACCAGGTCATAGAAACATTTTGGTTTCAGGCGCGGCAGAGTGGACATTTGAGCACGGGACTCTACCTGGAAAACTCCGACGGTATCGGCTGCTTGTAAAAGCTGGTAGACGCGGGGATCTTCCGGGGGAAGGTTATGCAGGCGCCAGGGCTCGCCGGAGGGTGATTTTTCGCCATGAGCCTGCAGAGTTTCAAAAGCAGTACGCAGCGCACCCATCATCCCCAGGGAGAGTAAATCGATTTTCACTAACCCGGCTTCGGCGCAGCTATCTTTATCCCATTGCACCACGGTTCGCCCCGGCATATTTGCCCAGTTAATCGCAGCCACTTCGGTAAGCGGCTTATCGGATAACACCATGCCTCCACAGTGGATCCCCAGGTGACGCGGAAGTTTTTGTAACTGCCTAGCTATATTTCGCACGTTTTCCGGTAAAGCATTTCGGTCTAGACGCGCCCATTTCGCGGCGGTCTTGGCGTCATAGCCGAGGGCGCGGGAGGCGTCTTTTAGCGCGGCTCGCGGACGATAGCTAATCACATTAGCCACTTGAGCAGCGTTTTCCCGGCCATATTTGTTATAGACATGCTGCAGCACTTTTTCGCGTTGATTAGATTCGATATCTAGGTCGATATCGGGCAGATCTTTACGGTCGGGGGTTAGGAAACGGTCGAATAGCATCTGGTGGCGCACTGCATCTACCGCGGTGATTCCCAGGCAGTAACAGACCGCTGAATTGGCGGCGGAGCCGCGTCCTTGCACATAGATACCGGAGGAAAAACAGTAGTCAACTATTTCTTTCACGATTAGGAAGTACCCGGAGAATCCTTTTTGGAAAATCACTTTCAATTCTTGGCGAATTGTCTCTGCGGCTTTTTCCGGCACCGGATCCCCATAGCGACTGCGCGCCCCCTGCCAGGAAAGCTGCTCTAGGTAGGAATCGGCGCTATAGCCGGGCGGCACCCGGGCTAAAGGCAGATGCGGCTCGGGGGTAGAAAAATCAAAAATCAGATCTTTTCCGATTGCGGCAGCATTTTCGAGGGCGTGGGGAATCTGCTGGTAGATACGGCGCAGTTGTTCTGGAGACCGCAACATGGCGTGGGAGGCGGGGAGGTGGTCTTGGACTTTATCTAGGGGCAGGCGGTGGCGGGTGGCAGTCATTACGTCTGCCAGGCGCTGACTGGCGGGGTCTGCGCAGCGGGCAGCGCTGGTGGCTACTAAGGGTAGCTTGGTTTTGCGCGCCAAGTGATCTAGTTGCGCCGCTAGACGCTCTTCCCCATCGAAACCAGCTATGGCGGCCTCTACCACAACGTTTTCTGCCCCAAACGCCTCTTTTAGTTGCTCGAGGAAGCGCGCAGCTGCCGCGATTCCGGAGCGGTAAAGTACGCGCCGCAACGGTCCGGCGCGGGTGCCGGTTAATACTAGCCACTGCCCGTTTGCCCAGGAGGCCAGTGTGTCTAGGTTTTGCCGGTCTGGCTCCCGCCTACCAGCAGCTAGATGATGGGCGCTGATTGCCCCAGTTAAAGCAGAATAGCCCTGGTCAGATCGGCAGATAACCGGCAGATGGGTTTCGTCCTCTAAAGTAAATTCGCACCCCGGCAGAAAAGCGAGACCGGCTTCCCGGGCGGCGGCGCGCGCCTCCATCAACCCGTAAACTCCGTCATAATCGAGTAACGCTAATCCGGATAGCCCCAGCTTTTTCGCCCCGCGTACCATTTCGCGCGGCGAACACGCCCCCACTGCGAAGGAATATGCCGAATGGGCGTGTAACTCGATATAGCCGCTCATTTTTGCCCCTCCCAGGCATCTAGCCACCAGGAGGATTTGCGGTACACCAGTAGTAAGGTTTCTTGCTCGCCGTAGACTCGCAGGAAAATTCGCGGCCCTAAGTGATTGGGCGCCCCGGAACGCCACCACTGTCCGTTTATCGGCCAGGGGCCTTCGGTTTTCTGTACCTTGATTTTCCGTCCGGCTAACTGCACCCATTTGACCGGGGCGTTTAACTGTCCGTCTCGTCCGGGCAGGATTTTACGGCCGCGACTATCGATAATTCTGGCCGGTTTGGGGTGCATGAACACTATTTCCGGTGCCACCCCGGTAAGCGCCCCCACTCTAGGGCGCGGCGATCGCTTTTGACTGCCCCGTTCTTGCCAAGGTTTCAGTTCAATCACCGAACGCGGATCATATCCGCTGGTTAAATGAGGTACGCGTACCCCGCGTTTACCTAATAAAGAGCTGGCACTGCGGGCTGCCTGATCTAGTTCCTGGGGAGGATCGGCGTTTCGTCCCCAAAGCGGGGTCATTGCCTGGCGGGCATCTACCGCCTGCAAGGGATGCAGCTCTATCTGGGAGACCGCTCCCAGGGCTTCGTTGCCGCTACCTCCAACTGTAACCGTCTCTAACTGGTGTTTTATCCTTTCTACTAGGTCTTTACTGCTGACCTCTACCCCCAGATTCCAGCTGCGACTAAGCACTTTTCCGTTTTCACAGCGACAAATAAACTGCACCTGGGTGCACACCTGCCCGTTTACACGCAGGCGGGCATACATTTCCACCACTAATGCCCGGGCGGGCAGCAATAGTTGGGTAAGGGAGCTGGCGGGCGGGGTGAAGAATTGGTAGAGACCGGGTGAGGCGGGCGCGGTTTTCACCCGGGCAGCGTCCTCTAGGTTTTCCCCGCTCGCTAAGTCGTAACTAAGCGCCCCCAAAATGCCGAAACGCCGGATCAACGCCGGACGTCCCAGGGCGCACATTTGCCCCAAGCTGGTGATTCCCAAGTGAGTTAGACTGTCTGTCATTTTTGTTAGGTACTGGTCGGAGAAATCAAATCCGCTTATTTTTATCCCCGGACGTAAGAAAAATCCCAGGCTACTTAGGGGCTCTGCGCCCAGAAAAGGCATCACCCCAGGGTCGGCAATCAGCAGCTGCTCGCGGGCAGCTAGGCTCGCCGCTAAAGTGCCGCTAGCGACCCCAATATGCACCGCGTATCCTACCTGCGCTAATTCTTCGGTTAGCTTTTCGGCGAGTGTAGATTCTGCGCGGCGCTGACTGCGACTTAAAGCGGCGGTCACCAGCCCCGGGAACCAGCATTTAGGGGTATAGAGATGCTGGGCTGCGGCCTCGATAACCGGATGAAACGCTAGTTCCGCAGCTGCCAGTGAGTAGGGTTTTTCTTTGAGGGAGGGACAGAGGACGCGCGCTTGCTTTAGTCGCATCTGCGGCCTGATTCCGGCGGCGCGCGCGGGAGCAGTAACCGCTTGCACCCGCCCGCCGCTGCACAGCGCGACTGCTTCATCTAGAGGGAGCTTCGCGGCTTGGGCTGGCCACGCGGGGATATAGAGGGCTAGTAATCTATCGTTCATCGCGCCCTCCTCGCCTTAATCGGGGTAGGTAGGAGAACGCGAAACACCAGGCGCAAACTTAATAACTCCGGTAGCGGGGTCGCAGAGCATAGAGCATCCATCAGGCACTCACCTTTATGGCGGTTGCTACCCCAAGGGAACTTGTCGCAGGCAGGGCGTTAGCTGCTAGGGAGATAGCTCCCGCCCAGGCAGGTGCGGACAGAATTACGCAGCCGGAGCGGCGTGCTTTCGCGGTTAAGATCCGTTGTTGCTGCGGGCCGTAATCTACCATCCCGATAGCCAGCACTGCCGCGCAGGGGACGAAAAGTTGGGCGCAGGCCAGGGCGCTGCCGCCGGTATAGGGAATAGTGATTACCCGCCTTAAGTCCAAGCCGATTTGCCAGGCGCGCTGCCAGCCTAGATCGGGAAAATCTAGGAATACTGCCCAGCCGCTCTCCCCCATTTTTTCGGCGGCCATCTCTAGCAGCTGCGCTCCGCCCGCTACCTTTTGATAAGCGCTGGCCAGCGGCTTTGGGGTGCGAGACTGCATCCCCAAAACCTGGCGCGCCTTTTCCAGGCGCTGCAACTGAGCCAACTTATCGAACATACGTTCGATTATAGGGAGCCTCCCCCGATTTGTCACCCCTTTTTCCGGGAGTGCTTTTAGCACGGAAAACCCGCCTTTGAGGGCGTGCGGGAGGCTCGATACCCTCCCGCTTGGCACGGGTTTTATGCCGCTTAGTTCAGATTACTTGTACTACCGACAATGAGGCTTTTAACTGTAAGTACCAGATACGCAAGCACTCGCGTTTTGCGGATTATCGCCGGTAAGTGCGAGAAGAAAGGAGTTGGAACGGAATGAAATTCACGCTCACGATTGATCCCACCGTAACCGAAACTATCGTGACGGTAACGGCGCGGGAGGTCGACGCTGAGGTGCAAGCGATTCAAAGGCTTGCTTCCGGTAGCCTAGATAGTTCCTCCTCCCCCGCAGTCGAGCGCCCGCTTCACCGCCTCATCGGAACAAGTGGGAATGACGCCACAGTGTTGGAAGTGCGCGCGATACTCGCGTTTTTTACTAAAAAGAAGGCGGTGTATGCCCACACCAGTAAGGGTGATTGGCGAATTAAAGCCCGAATGTATGAACTCGAAGAATCTCTACCTGCAGGCGATTTCGTACGTATTTCGCAATCGGAGATTGTCAATATTGCCGCGATCAAGAAACTTGATCTTTCTTTCTCGGGAACGATTAGTGTGCAGCTAAAAGATGGCTCTCGCTATTACGTATCCCGCCGGCAACTTCCAGCTTTCAAATCCAAACTCGGGATTTAACCCCCGCAGAAAACCTCTAACTCATACGAAAGGATAAAACCCATGAAAACTAAAAAAATAGTTGGTCTCACCCTGGTAGGGGCTTGCATTGGGATCATTATCGGCACCAGTATTGAACTTATTTTCTCTTCTCTTTCCTCCTCTAGCTATTACCCTGGAGCTCCAGAATTCTTAAATACTTTTGGTAACGAAAACGTGGCAGTACTAATTGAGCGGCTTATTTATGCAGCCTACGGCATCATTGGTAGCTTCGCGGGGTTGCTTTACCGTAACGAAACCCGACCGCTTATCCTCAATACCGCCATACATTTCGGGATCATACTTATCTGCGGGATTGCTGCTGGCAGCTACCTTAAATGGTGGGGCTCTAGCTTCGATATGATCGGAGTAATCATCACAATAGCGCTTATCTATCTGCTGATTTGGCTGTTTAATTGGCTAATGGCTCGCGCCGAAGTCAAAAAGATGAACCAAAAACTGCAATAAAGTCTCTCTCCAGGATTCCCGTTTACCCAAATGGGTAAACGGGAAAATTCAAAGCAGAGAATATGGTTTCAGGTGTTACTAGACCGTGCGGGGCTAGGCGGGGACACCGGCAGCGCACTTATCGGTCTACAACGGATAGAAGCGGCGATCTACTTGTTGGAAGCGTTCGGCTACTTTTTCTAGGTAGTCGCGGTGTTTCAGCTTGGCTAACCATTCAGCAGGGATCGCCTTTTCTCCGTAGGCTACACCCGCAACTGTCCCGGTTAGAACGCCGTAGGCGGCGCTGTCCCCTCCGAAACTGACAGCGGTTTCGATGGCTTCGCTAAAAGAAGTGGTGTGCAACAGTGAATAGAGGACGATTTCTAGGGTGTCCACCACCTTGCTAGAGGGATGCAAGTCTGCTGGCGTTAGCGCTAAGAAGTTGGGGCTCAAAATTCGTTTATGCATCGAAATGGCTTTTTGCCACTGCGAGTCATCAAGCCGGTAATAATGGAAAAGGATTTGCGAAGTTTTTCGATAGGCCTGCTCAATACTTTCACCAGCAAGAATAAACCGGAAGAATTCACAAAAGTAGAGGCAAGATAACTGGGAGACATCATTGGCGTGAGTTAATGCCGCAGCCTCGCAGACTAATTCGCAGCCCCAATCGCAGATTATGCGCCGGTCAAGTCACAGACTCAGTATATGGAGCAATAGAGGAAAAGTTCGCCGCAGCGCCTCGTTGTCACGTACTCGAATGTCTGCTGATTTCAGATCCGGCTGTCCGCTCTGGAAACCCTCTGAGGCGGCTAATAACTTTTTTGCCACGTCTCTTGGGCGATATAACTCGCAATAGTCGCTGCTATTTCGGATAAAACACTCCATCATGGCTACCGCCCTGGCAGTATCTACACCCCAAGAAGCGGTAGGAATACCTGCTGCTGACGCCCCGTAGGCCTCCCCTACTGCTGCCCCGAGCAGTATCGCCCGCGTCTGCTCTAGGGTGGGCGGAGGGGTCGTCGTCCAATCGGGATGGCCTAGACTGTCGTACCAATCTCTGGCTTTGTCAACCTCGATTGTCTTTAACGCTTTGGCCAGTGACCCGGGATCGTAAGGTCCCCAAAAATAGGGCGTGCAGGTTCTACTATCCGGAGACCGACAGCAAAGACTCCATTTGTCCAGATCGGGATGGTAGTGAAGGTTGCAATCTGAGCGCTCAATAATTTCGACCTGGCTAGCGCCATTTTTTGCTTTTTCGGCTACCCAAACATCAACTAGAGTTTGCGATCCCTGCAGCTTTATCTTTCGCTGCGAAAAACGGGGACGATACTCCGTTATCGCCACGTGCTGATTCAAAACTTCAATATCGATACAGTAGCGGTCTTGTTTTTCCGGAGGAATCCGGGTTAGCGCCCACCGTTTAATCTCCCTGAGGTCTGCAATCTGGATCCTGGTTGGGCGAAACCCGGTTCTATACCCCAAATCTTTCCAAAGTTTTCGCCCCCAAGATGGATGATACATACTCAAAATCCTAAAACCCGCCCCACCCAAAGCGGCGGGGAGTTTCCGGAATAGCTAAGTTTTGCCGTCTTTACAGGTAAAGATTTATCCGAGGGTGTGGAAGCGATCGAAGAAGGTTTTCAGCTTTTCTATAACCCGCTTTTTGCGTTCAACCCGACTAGCAGTAACAGGGGTACCGGTAGGGGAATTTCCTTGATACACTCGTTAAGAACATCTCACCATATTGAGGGAGGAATAATGAAGAATTGGTTGCGAACCACGGTTGCTTTTGCAGGCGTGGCGGCTCTGACACTGGGGAGCGCTGTTACCGCTACCGCAGCAAATAGCGTAGATGACGGGAGTAACGTTAAGAGCTTCAAGGTTACTTGGAGCGACAAAGTCGATCGGTACGCCCCGGCGCTTAAAGGCTCCAAAGTAGACATGCTCCTTTATTGCGAGGTCTACGAATTTAAAAATGGTAAGAAAACGGGTTCCCGGCTTGGTTACGAGTGGCCAATGCTCCAACTCACTGTTGGCAAAGATGAAATAATTCCCCTTAAAATAAAACTCGACAAGCCCGAGTACCAGGGTGTTGACAAGATCGGCATTGAGGACTGCTACCAGTATCGCGACGGGAAGTGGGGACCTAGTAAGTTCTCTTTTTCAACTGGTTATAGCGATGGTGTTAAACAGCTCGCCATGGATCAGCAGGCCAACACCGATTTCAAGTTTAAGTTGACCGAAGGCGAGTGGGATGGAGAAACCTACCTTGGGGTAATCCCTGAGGGAAAGGCTCCGAAAGTGAGCATTGGTCTAAAGCTGACTAAGGAAGGTAAGACCACCACTCTTGAAAATAAGGACAGCAAACCTGCGGTAAACAGCTATGTTTTCGCTGATGGAGCCAGCCATAGACCTTCCGCTGAAGTAGATAGAGCGAAGCGCGAAGATACTCGCATCACTCGGGCCTCCATCGGCAACGACTTGAATCTCTTCTCTGGTTACGTAGGTCGTTATAAGAAGTACACACTGACTGCTTCCATTGACGATCCGGAACAAGCTAAGCTCTTCCGTATTGAAAGCGTTGAGGGAAACGAATCCGATGGTTGGATAGTTAACCTAAGTTCTGTTATCCGGAAGATTACCCCCGAGGCACCCACTCTAGTAGAGGCTAATAAGTGCGGCGTTGAGGGTACAGTTCAGCTTCCCGAGTCCAAGTACTTTGACTACGAAACTGTTACCGAGGGAACCAAAGTTTCGGTAGCAGCCCTATTGAAGCAGGATTTCAAGGACAAGTTCGTGGTTGAGGGCAAAACCGCGTGGGAGTTCAATGTTGCTCCTAAGCAGTGCAAACTAGCAACTCCGGTTGCTCCGAAGCTGATCAATCCTTCCGCGGATGATCCTGCTTCTTGCACCGTCGAACCTTACGTGACAATCAAGCAGACCGAGGGTGTTGCCTACACCGTTACTTCTAATGGCGTTAAGCTGAAGGCTAACAAGGATGGCAAGTACATCTACCCGTACAACTCGAAGGTAGAAGTTAAGGCCTCCGCGCTGGACGGTTACGCCCTAGCTGAAAACGCCCAAACTAAGTGGACCTGGGACAGCCACAATACTGCATTGTCCCCAGCATGCAAGCCGGCTCAGCCTATGAAGAAGTTGGCTTCAACTGGCGCTGAGGTCACTGCCCTAATCGGCATCTCCGCTCTACTGCTCCTTGCAGGCGGTGTGCTAACCGCCCGTAGGTTCCAGTAACCAACTAGCAACCTATATTTCGCCTCCCGGTTAATGCCGGGAGGCGAAATCTTTTTATACGACCTTATGCTCCTCATCCGAAGATTAACGAGCATCGCAGCAACCGGGTTATAAGCTCAGATACCTCTTGCGGGCTGGACGTTAGCTACTAACGCCTAGCGAGGCGGGCGCGCATCCCAATTACCGCTGCCCGGAGGATGCGCTTTATTTATTGCAAGCCGCTCAACGCTTCTCTGCATAGAATCTGGTCGAAACTATCCGAGGGTGTGGAAACGATCAAAGAAGATTTTCAGCTTTTCTATAACCCGCTTCTTGCGTTCAATCCGGCTATCCGCACCGGTAGCAAACAACGATCCTCGCGGCAAAATCTGGTCAATATCTGATCCGGAAGTTTCCAGATGCCCCCGCCTAAACATGGCGTTGATGAACCGTTCGGTTTCGGGTTGTTTCAGGTTTTCTTCCTTTACGATTCCGGCCAGCTCTAGAGCTTTTTGTTCAGTTAGGAAGGCTTTCCACTCTTCATTTATCTCGCCGCTAGTTGCAGAAACTGAATCCACGAACCGCTCAATCAGATCCAGCTTATTCTGGAGGGTAGGACTGGATTTAACCGTACGGCGAATATCTTCCCGCACTTCCTGGCGACTCTGCTCTTCATATTGGTCACGGTATTTTTGTACCAGCATCAAAATGTAGTCAACATTTACTTCGACCTGTTTTATCAACTCGATTTCAAAGGTCAAATCATCGTTGATCCGTTTACGTTCACCCTCAGATTCGGCGCGCCGCTGCCGGTAAAGCTCAATATATTCTGACTGATAGTCTTGCAGGTCACGCGGGCTGAGCGGATCTTTTTCCTCAAATTCGTCAAACGCAGAGAGGATATTTCGCAGTCGCAACAGTTCCCCGAAGGTTTGTATAAACAGGTCCTGCTCGGCCTCTCCGATAATCATTTCGCCCGGCACCCAGCGCGACAACTGGTCTAGTTTTTCTAAATAGACATCAAAATACACCTTAAAGGGCTTAAGTACCGTGATCCCCTCGGCCTCTTTATTACCAAAGAGGGCGATGGCCTCGGAAGTTTCTTGCTCCAAGTTCCTAAAGGAAACAATATTTCCGTAGGTTTTCACCGAGTTCAAAATGCGGTTAGTACGCGAATACGCCTGCAGCAGACCGTGGTGATGCATATGCTTATCCACCCACAAAGTGTTGAGGGTTTTTGCATCAAAACCGGTCAGGAACATGTTGACCACCAGCAGCATATCCAGATCGCGGTTACGCATCTTCTCGGATACGTCCTCGTAGTAGGCACCGAAACTATCTGCCGAGGTATCGAAACTGCTCCCAAACATTTGGTTATAGTCTCTAATCGCGCCCTCTAGGAATTCGCGGTCAGGGATTTCTAAAGCCCCGGTATCGAAATCTTCTTCCGGCAGCAGCCCGTCGCTATATTCATCTGAGTTCGGGGCATAGGTGAAAATAGTGGCAATCTTCAGGCGCTTATCGGGAGCAAGCTCGCTTTGCTGACGCGCAAACTCTAGGTAGTAGGATTTAGTGGCTTTAACCGAGGCGGCGGCAAAAATAGAGTTGAAACCCCGTACCCGCTTACCTTTCAAAGAATAGTAAGAGTTACGTTTAGTTTTTTGGTCAAAATGCGCCAGCACATAGGAGACCACTTCCCGGATCCTCCGCGGATCCAGCAAAGCCTCCTCGGTGGCAATTGCGAGCACTTCCTCTTCTTTAATCCCCTCCCGAGGTTTAAGGGTGTTCACATAGTCAATACGAAACGGCAACACGTTTTGGTCACTGATCGCGTCGGTAATGGTGTAAGAATGCAGTCGGTCACCAAAAACCTGGGCAGTGGTGCGGATCGCCAGGGAAGAACCCGTAGCCTTATTTTCGTTAAACAGGGGCGTACCGGTAAAACCAAACAGGTGATAGTTACGGAAGGCTCGTTTTATCGCCTGATGCATATCGCCAAACTGGCTGCGGTGGCATTCATCGAAAATAATGACGATATGGCTGTCATAGATTTTGTGTTGGGCATTGGCACGCACAAAATTAGAAAGCTTTTGGATGGTGGTAATCACGATTTTGGCTTTATCATTCGCTAGTTGCGCGGCCAGCTGGCGGGTAGACCGATTAGAGTTAACCGCCCCTTTTTGGAAAGCCTCATATTCTTTCTTTGTTTGATGATCCAGGTCTTTACGGTCAACTACGAACAGAACCTTATCTACCCCTTCCACCTGGGTAACCAGCTGCGCGGTTTTAAAACTGGTGAGAGTTTTGCCGCTGCCAGTAGTGTGCCAAATATAGCCGCCAGCCTCAATTGTACCTAGCTTCTTATAGTTGGTTGCGATCTGCACCCGGTTAATAATCCGCTCCGCTGCCACAATCTGGTAAGGACGCAACACCATCAGGTTCTTCTCAGTAGTAAACACACAATATTTCGTGATCACATTGAGCAAAGTGCGTCCCGAAAGGAAAGTCTTCGCAAAATCCATTAGCTCGGTAATGTGACGGTTACGCGCATCAGTCCACCAGGAAGTGAACTCAAAGCTGGCCGCCCCACCCCGCTTACCCGATCTGGACTGCTCTTCAACATGCTGCTTTCGGGTAGTGTTCGCATAATATTTCGTGTAGGTACCATTCGAGATGATAAACAGTTGCACATACTCGAATAATCCATTGCCCGCCCAAAAACTGTCCCGCTGATAGCGGTTAATCTGGTTAAAAGCTTCCCGCAGCTGCACTCCCCGCCGTTTTAGCTCGATATGCACCAGCGGAAACCCGTTTACCAAAATAGTCACGTCATAACGGTTATGGTGGGTACCCTCGGTTTCGTATTGGTTAATCACCTGCAGGCGGTTGCGGTGAATATTAACCTTATCCAGCAGGTGAATATTCTTTTGGGTGCCATCATCCCGCTCTAAAACCAGGGCCGCGGGGCTAGCCTGGATAATCGCGGTTTTTTCTACAATTCTTCGGGAAGGATTCGCCAATTCCGTTTTAAAGAAACGCTCCCACTCGTGGTCACTAAAAGAAACCTCATTTAAGGCTTCCAGGCTGCGCCGCAAATTATTTTCGAGGGCGAAGCCATCTTTTATCGGTAAATACTCGTATTCTTGCCGCTGGAGTTGTTCGATTAACGCTTTCTCGAGGGCGGCTTCGCTTTGATAGGCCTTTTCTTTACGTTCTTCCGGCTCATAGGTGGCGACTACCGTAGCATCTTCACTGGTGGCAATCGGTAGATAGGTGTTCATGAAGCCTCCTGGAAACAACTGGAGTTGGTAACTGTTTCTATCTTAGTGGCGCTAGTGCTTTAAATTTGGGTTACCTAGCCGAAGGTTTTTTGGTAGCCCAAGGTTTCTAGTAGCTCCGCGCGAGGTAATAGTTGTTACTCCCTGCCAAGCCTTACTATCGGGCTACCTGTTACGAGTCTGGCTCGGTAAAAGCACTCCGGGGCCCCCATGACCTGCTGCGCAGGTCAATCCCCTCTCGTATCTTTTACCGGCCGCGACCCGAATCACGCAGTTACGCACGGGCTAAAGTTCTTCTCTCGGCCTTGCCCGGGAGAGAGATTTTTCCTCCCGCCCAAGAATTCGGAAAACGTAGCGTCGTTTTCCGAATTCTTATGCCCACCGCGCCCACTCGGATAAAATCTCTCCCCCGCGCGTTGCGTGTAAATCTTGCAGTTACTTTGCGGGAGTGAAAGTTAGGAGTCGGTCGCGGTAATACTCGTACTGTTTACGCCGAGCCGCAATCTCCGCCGGTAAACCAGAAGAAAGATCATTTACCAAAGCATCGAACTTGTCCAAAATCGCCACAATGCGTTCCTGCTCCGCCAAAGGCGGCACAGGAATTTGAAAAGCCAGGAGCTTTTTCATATCTAAAGAATCCACTGATCCGCCAGCTTTATGGCACTTACGCAGAATGTCCTGGGAGTAGTCTTGCAAAGCATAAAGGCTATACTTTGGCATCACGTTACTGTTAACTCGGAGGGCTTTAATATCCTGATTAACCGTAGCTTGCTTTTCTAATATTCCTACCGGAAGCGAATGTTTCAAGATTCCCGAACGCGCAACTAACAGGATACTCTCAGAGGGGTATACCCGTAACCCTCTAGACTTAACTGCTTCTTCTGAGACTTGATCCTCTGTCTGGAAGATAACCGTCTGCTTCATATCTTTGGGAGAGACCCACAAATAGCCCTCAGTCCAATAAGAACTTACAGATTTACTGGGAGTGCCACCCCCACTCCAGGTTCCCAGTTCTCCCAGAGTAAGTTCGGTAGAAGCTGCGCAAAGTCTCACACTGTCAAACAGCGAGGCGCGGTAGTACTCGTACTGCTTGCGACGAGCTTCTAGCTCCGCTTCTAGCTCCGCTTCTAGCTCCGCTTCTAGCTGGGTGAAAGAATCTAGAATCCGTACTATTTCATCTTGTACTTCCAGTGGTGGCACCGGAATCTTGATCTTTTTGAGCGCGGTTTGCGTAAGTGAAGGCCTTGCAGCGCTCCCGGTACTGTATCTCTCTATATGCGCATTAAGCATGACGTGATAAAAATAGCGCGGAGTCATCTTGCTTGTGTCAATCACGGTGTAAAAAACTGTGTCAATATTCCAAAACGGTTTATCAACATAAAAAACGTTACTGATTGAACCTTTACGCGGAAGTAAAACAGTAGGTTTGTCATATGCGGCAGCACAAACGCACACATCCATAATGCCGCCGCTTCCATAAACAGGTATTGAACCTTCACTCAGATGCTTGTAATCACTGCCGTTCTTAATATCAGCAACTTCTGAAACCGCTTTGTACTCCACCCCGTTGGGACAGTATTTCGCGATTAGGTCGTCTATTTGGCTCATGCCGTTACCTCGCGGGGGGCTCCCTCCAGGTCGGTGACGATGGCATCGATGGCTTCCCGTAATTTGGCTTGGCGCTCTACTATGCCGGCAATGTCTTTATTGAGCTGGTGAATATCAATCTTTTCCCGAGTGTCCTTGGGTTCTACGTAACTGGATACCGAAAGGTTGTAGTCGGCCTCGGCAATATCTTCTATTGAAACCAGCTGCGCGAAATGATCCTGATTCTCTCGTTTCTCGTAGGCCTCAAGAATCTGGTTACGGAAAGGCTCAGTAATCTGGTTCTTAGTGCCCGAGCGTTCAAATAGCTCCGAAGCATCAATGAACAGCACGTTCGAATCTTTCTTCGACTTCTTTAACACCAGCACACAGGTGCCGATAGAAGTACCGAAGAACAAATCCACCGGCAACTGGATAACCGCATCCACATAGTTGCCATCCACCAGGTATTTGCGAATCTTCTTTTCCGCTCCCCCGCGATAAAGCACCCCGGGGAACTGGACAATCGCGGCCGTGCCGTCAACGGCCAGCCAAGACAAAATATGCATCGTGAACGCCAGATCCGCCTTGCCTTTAGGAGCCAATACCCCGGCAGGCGAAAAACGTTCATCATTCATCAAGGTCGGCGAATCCGACCCTATCCATTTCGTGGAATAGGGCGGGTTAGAAACAATCGCCTCGAAAGGTTCATCATCCCAATGCGCCGGTTCCGTGAGCGTATCTCCCAGGGCGATATCGAACTTAGAAAAGTTCACCCCATGCAAAAACATATTTATCCGGCACAGGTTATAGGTGGTGAGGTTGATTTCTTGTCCGAAGAAACCTTCCTCCACGTTTTCGCGCCCTAATACTTTCGCAAACTTCAACAGTAGAGAACCAGAACCGCAGGCGGGGTCATAAACCCTGCCCACCCGAGTTTTGCCGAGCACCGTTAGCCGGGCTATCAGTTCCGAAACATCTTGGGGAGTGAAGAATTCGCCTCCAGATTTTCC
>NZ_ATUF01000005.1 GCF_000420065.1 Varibaculum cambriense DSM 15806
AACCATTAAAAAACAAAACACAACACAAAGAACACAGTGTTCAAGCATCCCACACCATTTCGTCACGAAGACGCTCACACCCACTCTCCTTGATCCGTTAACAAGAACGGTGCCCCCCCCAAAAGAAGCTAACCAAACCTAATGGTTAGCAGTTATAAAAATAGTGGGGGTGGAACACATAGTCTTGTGGTGGTCATAGCGCCTAGGACACGCCCAGTCCCATCCCGAACCTGGAAGCTAAGCTAGGCAACGCTGATGGTACTACGCCCCAACGAGCGCGGGAGAGTAAGAAACCACCACAACCACATTAAACAGGAGGCCAAACCCACCAAGGGTTTGGTCTCCTGGCTATATATAGAAGTTATCGCTACACCAACGGTGGCTAGGCCGGGTTCAAGATTGGTGATAAACAAAGAAAAACTAAAGATAGGATAAGGACATGCGTATCGGCATAGTCACTGATTGCTACCCGCCACATATGGGGGGAATAGAAACTCAAACCTACAACCTAGCGCAGCGGCTAAAAGCAATTGGGCATGCCCCAGAAGTAATAACTGCCACTCGAGATGGATCTTTCGTCGGGCGCCGCATAGAAGATCAGATTCCGGTGCATCGTTTAGGCATGCCAACCATCGGGTTTACCCCAATGAATCCCTTTGCCGCCCCGCTATTTCGAGCTATTTTTCCCCGCTTCGATCTTTTACATGTACACGTAGGAGTCTTATCGCCATTTGCACACTTGGCTCTGCAAATCGCGGTCGGAAGCCAGATTCCCACTTTAGTTACCTTCCACTGTGAACTGGCCGCTTGGGCTCCCCTAATGCGCAGCGGCGGCTTCTTCAATCGCTGGGTAGAGGCGGGAATCCTGTTCTCTGGAGTTTCTTCACTCATGAACTCCCAAATTAACCAGTTGCTACCGCCCCAAAATCAGCAGTCTTGGCCGATAACCCCAAACGGAGTCGATACTGACTTTTGGTCTCCGCAGATCCCACCCCGCAGTTCGATATTTACCGGGCAGCAAGCAGGCACCTTAGAGCCAGGTACCGTAAATGGGACAAGTTCGCCATCTCGGGTCACTAACACTTTTAAGGCTGTCAGCGCTATTCGTTTAATGCCCCGCAAGCGGCCACTGGCGTTGATTAATTTTACGGAAAGAGTAAACCAAATCCTGGGCAGCCAAGGAAACTTACAGCTACAGATCTTTGGAGAAGGGACGCTACGACCCCTGCTGCGTACGCAACGGCAAGTTCGCGAGGGACAAGTTATCTTACCGGGGAGAGCGGATGCAGCCGGGCTTTTAAACGCTTACCGCCAGGCCGACTTTTTTATTACTTTATGTCTGCATGAAAGCTTCGGGATCGCAGCTGCCGAAGCGCGCGCTAGCGGATTACCCGTAATCGTAAGGTCACAAAGCCCCATAACTGACTTTATTAGCGACGGCGTAAGCGGTATTACCGCTGACAGTGACGAGAAACTGGCGGAAAAAACCGCCGCTGCCCTCTTAAATGGAAAACTAAATCAGCTGCGGGACAACTGCAAGAGCCAGCCCAGTCCGGTTTCCTGGCAGCGCTGCCTGGAGGCGACGCTAGCCGCCTATGAACAGGCGAAAGAGTATCGCCAGAAGAAATGACTTCACACCGTAAATAAATACAAGCAGAGCGGGCAATCTCTAACAGATTCGATAGGACTCCAGAGCACGATCTCACCGGGAAAAACTGTATCTTCTAGACCTGACCGGATCGAGAGGGCGAGCATGCCCGCGAAAAAATAGAGCTACTTTCCTTCGGCCTGCTTTTTTGCTGCCATAATCCCTTCCGCACGGCGCATAAAATCCGAGAGCCTACTGGCTGCAGCCACCACTGCTGGGCCGTGAATCCTGCCTGGTTGGCGTCCCATACGGTCAATCGGGCCAGAAACACTTAAAGCGGCTACCACTTTGCCCGAAGCCAGACGCACCGGCGCGGAAACTGAGGCCAACCCGGGTTCGCGTTCCCCGATAGATTGTGCCCAACCTCTGCGGCGGACTACCGACAGTTGGGTGGCGGTGAAGGAGGCTCCTTGTAAGCCGCGATGCAAGCGGTCAGGTTCCTCCCAAGCGAGTAAAATTTGTGCAGCTGAACCAGCCTTCATGGACAGTGCCGAACCAGTGGGAGTCGAGTCGCGCAGCCCCAAAGGAGACTCACAGCTAGCGACCACAATTCGCTGATCTCCCTGACGGCGATACATTTGCGTCGATTCTTGAGTATGATCGCAAAGCGCTTTCAAAATTGGACGTGCTGAAGCGAGGAGACGATCTTCCCCAGCAGCAGAGGCAAGTTCCCCAATTCGCGGACCTAGAATAAAGCGGCCATGCACATCTCGAGCTACGAAACGGTGATACTCCAAAGCAACGGCTAGACGATGCGCAGTAGGACGCGCCAGGCCAGTACTGTTCACCAGCTGAGCCAGGGTGCCGGGTCTTGCTTCTAGGGCACTTAGGACAAGAGTGGCCTTGTCGAGAACCCCAACCCCACTTCCTTCACTTTTATTGTCCATGTACTGATATTGCCATCTTACAGCATGGAATTCCAACTACACTTTCGAAAATAGACTGCAAATTTACTAGAACTAGATCGGGGAGGCACATATGGCTAAAACCCTAGCGGAAAAAGTTTGGGCTGCTCACGTGGTTAAACACGGCGAAAATGGGGCTCCCGATCTGCTATATATTGACCTCCATTTGTGTCATGAGGTAACTAGTCCGCAAGCTTTTGCCGGGCTGCGGATGGCGGGACGAAAAGTGCGCCGCCCCGACCTGACAATCGCCACCGAGGATCACAACACTCCCACAGTAGATATTGATTTACCGATTAAAGATCAGACCTCCGCCACCCAGATTCATACTTTGAGACAAAATGCTGCAGAGTTTGGAATCCGGCTGCACACCCTGGGGGACGCTGACCAAGGAATCGTGCACGTAGTTGGTCCGCAGCTGGGACTCACGCAACCCGGCATGACTATTGTTTGCGGTGATTCCCACACCTCTACCCACGGAGCTTTCGGAGCTTTAGCCTTTGGGATAGGTACTTCCCAGGTAGAACAGGTGTTAGCCACCCAAACTCTGCCACTTAAACCCTTTAAGACTATGGCGGTAAACATTCCAGGGAAACTGCGTCCCGGAGTCTATGCGAAAGACATCATTTTGGCGATCATCGCCAAGATCGGCACCGGAGGCGGGCAGGGCTACGTGATCGAGTATCGCGGAGAGGCGATTGAAAACCTCTCCATGGAAGGGCGGATGACCGTCTGTAATATGTCGATTGAGGCGGGTGCCCGAGCGGGAATGATCGCCCCTGACCAAACCACTTTTGACTATATTAAAGGGCGTCCTCATGCCCCTGGCGGTGAGCAGTGGGAAACCGCTACCCGCTATTGGCAGAGTTTACGCACTGATCCAGATGCCAAGTTTGACCGGGAAGTTACGATTCCCGCCGAAAGTATCGAACCTTTTGTAACTTGGGGAACTAACCCGGGGCAAGGGGTGCCGCTGAGCGGGAAAGTGCCAGATCCTGAGCAGCTGCGCACCGATAGTGAGCAAGACGCCGCCCGGCGCTCCCTATCCTATATGGGGCTAACCCCGGGTACTCTGATGCGCGAGATTAAAGTGGACACGGTTTTTATTGGCTCGTGCACCAATGGGCGTATCGAAGATTTACGTACGGTAGCCCAGGTTTGGAAAGGACGTAAAAAAGCTGAGGACGTGCGGGTACTAGTGGTGCCCGGGTCTGCGCGGGTGCGGTTACAAGCCGAGGCCGAAGGGCTGGATAAAATTTTCGCTCGCTTCGGGGCGCAGTGGCGCAACGCAGGTTGTTCGATGTGTTTAGGGATGAATCCGGACAAGCTGGGGGAGAAGGAGCGCTCGGCCTCCACCTCGAACCGGAACTTTGAAGGCAGGCAAGGTAAGAACTCACGTACCCATTTGGTTTCCCCGGCGATCGCGGCCGCCACTGCGGTGACCGGGCATTTATCAAGTCCGCAAGATTTACCGCAAGTAACCACCAGGAACGAGGATTAAATGATGGAAAAATTTATCTCCCATACTGGTATTGCAGCTCCCCTGCGCCGTTCGAATGTTGATACCGATCAGATTATTCCTGCCGTCTATTTAAAGCGGGTAACCAAAACCGGATTCGAGGACGGACTTTTCGCGGCCTGGCGACAAGATAAAGACTTCGTGCTTAATCTAGCTCCCTTCAGGAAGGCATCTATTTTGGTAGCCGGCCCAGATTTTGGGACTGGATCCAGCCGGGAACATGCAGTCTGGGCACTACGAGACTATGGTTTCAAAGTGGTTCTGGCGCCCAAGTTCGCCGATATTTTCCGGGGCAATTGCGAAAAAGATGGCATGGTGGCGGGGGTTATTAGCCAGGAAGACTGCCAGACGCTCTGGAAAATGTTAGAGGAAGAACCGGGTAGCACCGTTACCGTCGACCTAGAGCAACAAAGCGTTACCTGTGGAGCTTTTGCGTGCAGTTTCCAAATCGATAGCTATACCCGCTGGCGGCTGATGGAGGGGTTAGACGATATTGACCTCACCTTACGAGATGAGGACGCCATTAGTGCTTTCGAAGCAGCGCGGCCAGAGTTTTTGCCCCGCACCCTGCCGGCGAAACATTTACCACCGCGTAAGGTAGTTTCTGCGCGTGAAGTTCCGCTAGGAATCCCTGAGGTCAAGTAGCTTTCGGAGCTCCCTTGGTAGCGCTGGTTCCCCTAGTGAAAAATACTGGCGTTTTTTCCCCACTCCTGTTATTCGCTACCCGATATTTTGGTGCGATTTCCCTCGCCAAAAGCGCAATTCTTGCCAGGTGTCTGCCTGCAAGTGCGAGGGCGGGTACACTAGGCATATTGAGGAAAGCGGAAAAGGAAATAACAGGTGGAACCGGTTCTAGAAGTGCAAGGCGGACATCCGCTGACAGGCCGTATTAAGGTACGAGGGGCAAAAAACTTTGTCCCCAAGGCGATGGTGGCGGCGCTGCTAGGCACTACCCCTTCTATTTTGAAAAATGTGCCCCTAATCCGGGACGTGGATATCGTGTGCGGTTTGCTGGAACTGCACGGGGTGAAAACCGACTACGATTCGGACAGCGGACAATTGCTTATCGACCCCTCTAATGTAGAGGCCGCCCAGGTAGCCAGTATCGATACCTTGGCGGGATCGTCGCGGATTCCGATTCTATTTTGCGGACCGCTACTACACCGCCTAGGCGAAGCTATCATCCCGGATTTGGGGGGATGTGTGATCGGGGATCGTCCCATAGATTTCCACTTGTCTATTTTGCGCTCTTTCGGCGCCCAGGTAGATAAACTGGAATCGGGTATCCATATCGCCGCTCCCGAGGGGTTGCGGGGAGCGGTTATTGACCTGCCCTATCCTTCCGTAGGCGCCACTGAACAGACCCTGCTGGCAGGGGTGCAAGCCGAGGGGATCACAGAGCTGCGAGGCGCCGCCATTGAACCGGAAATCATGGATCTGATCAATGTGCTGCAAAAGATGGGCGCGATCATCAGCGTAGATACTGATCGCACTATTCGGATTGAAGGGGTAGAAAATCTGGAAGGATTTACCCACACCGCCCTCGCAGATCGGATCGAAGCAGCCTCGTGGGGATCTGCGGCTCTGGCTACTCACGGCGATATTTTTGTTGAGGGCGCTTCCCAACCGGAGATGATTACTTTCCTGAACATGTTCCGCAAGGTGGGGGGCGCGTTCTCGGTGGAACCTGACGGGATTCGCTTCTACCATCCGGGCGGAGAGCTCAAACCGATCGTGCTAGAAACCAATGTACATCCCGGTTTTATGACTGACTGGCAACAACCTATGGTGGTGGCTCTCACCCAGGCACAGGGGCTGTCGATTGTGCATGAAACCGTCTATGAACAGCGTTTTGGTTTTACCACGGCCCTAAATAAAATGGGAGCTCAAATCCAGCTGTATAGGGAGTGCCTAACCGGGTTAGCCTGCCGTTTCGGGCAAAGAAACTATTATCATTCGGCAGCTATTTCTGGGCCGACCCCGCTGCATGGCGCCGATATTACTATCCCTGACCTGAGGGGAGGATTCTCCCATTTGATCGCGGCACTGGCGGCGGAAGGAAAATCTACGGTGCGGGGAATCGATATGATTAGCCGCGGATACGAGCATTTCCTTACTAAACTGGGCGTCTTAGGTGCACAAGTCAAGCTGGAAAAATAAGGGGTAACTATGGCCGGTAAGTTTTCTCGCTTCTATAAGTTTTGTGTGTGCGTAGCGCGTATCCCCATAGGGGCGGTTACTCGCCGGCATTGGGAGGGGCAGGAAAACCTCCCCGAAAAAGGTGGGTTCGTAGCGGTAGGAAACCACATTTCCGAGTTTGACTCCATGACCCTGATGCACTTCATGACCAGTGCCGGCTATCCGGTGCGGGTTCTTTGCAAAGAGGAACTATTTAAAGTTCCGATCCTGGGATCGATTATGCGTTCCTGCGGACAAATTCCGGTTTACCGCGAATCCACCCACTCCCGGGATGCCTTAGCGGCTGCGATTGAGGGCTTGCAAGCCGGTGAATGCATAACCGTCTACGGGGAGGGGACCTTGACCCGGGATCCCGATTTTTGGCCGATGCGGATGAAAACGGGGGCAGCTCGGATGGCGCTGCGTGCACGGGTTCCGCTGGTGCCAGTAGTGCAATGGGGGGCGCAAGACGTGCTGGATCGTTACGCTCGCCGCCCAGATCTGAAGGGAAAAAAAGACGTCTGGGTTAAGGCCCTTCCGGAAGTAGACCTATCGGATCTGTATGACCGGGCTGAAGAACCAGAAGTTTGGTATCAGGCAACCGAAAGAATCGAAGAGGCGGTCTGCCGCGGGGTGGAACAACTTCGGGACGCAAAAATGCCGCACCGTCCGCTAGATCGCAAATCTGCCCGGATGCCTTCCAAGAAACAGTTAGGGGCAGCTGCTAAAGCATGGCGAGCGGATCATCCGGGAAAGCTGGTAACCGCGCGTAGCCTAGGCGAGCTTGACCAGTATTTAGCAGCAGCTAACGGCGCTAATCCGGCAACTCAGGAGGATAGCTGATAATGGCCACCTCTGCGGCTCGCAAAGTCGCCGTGCTGGGCGCAGGTGCCTGGGGAACAGTTTTTGCGCAGATTTTAGCGGATGCTGGCAATGAAGTGCGGATCTGGGCGCGGCGACCAGAACTAGCTGCCCAAATCAATGCGGGGGAAAATCCGCGTTACGTACCGGGAACCACTTTGCATGGGCTAAAGGCATCCAGTGACTTGCAATGGGTGTGTCAGGGCGCCGGAATGGTGGTGGTTTCTATCCCCTCCAACGGGGTACGTACTTTGCTCCAGCAGGTTCGGAGCTTCCTCCCTCTTAACGCCACCGTGATTTCCTTGGTAAAGGGGCTAGAAGCAGGCACTTTGCAAACTATGACTGAAGTAATCGCGGAGGCTGGCGGGATCCACCCCTCTCGAATAGTGGCGGTGTCTGGGCCGAACCTCTCCGGTGAGATTGCCTGCCACGAACCTACGGGAGCGGCGGTTGCGGGGGAAGATGCCTGGCGCGCCGGACTGGTGGCATCACGTATCCACACCCATTATTTCCGCCCCTACGTGGCCGAGGACATAGTTGGGGTAGAAATCGGGGGAGTGGTAAAAAACGTTATCGCCATGGCAGTAGGGGCTGCTGATGGTCTGGGGCTAGGGGTTAATTCCCGTTCCTTCCTAATTACTCGCGGTCTGGCAGAAATGGTGCGACTCGGGGTAGCGATGGGTGCCCAGCCAGAGACATTCCTGGGACTTGCCGGACTCGGTGATCTGGTAGCAACCTGTTCTTCGTCCTCCTCACGAAACTTTTCCTTTGGATATCGTCTGGGGAAAGGGATGAGCGTTTCGGAGGCGTTGGAGGCCTCGGCAGGTACGGTTGAAGGGGCACGCTCTTGCCCGGTAGTGCGCGATTTAGCGCATAAACATGGAGTTTCGATGCCGATTAACTCGGCTGCCTATCGGGTGATTAGCGGGAAACAAAGCTTAGAAGAAGCGTTAGTATCTTTGACTGCCGGGCCGCGGGTAACTGACGGCCCCAGTACACGAATGGTATAGAGAGGATCAACCGTGACGCAAAATAATCAAAACAAACCTCGGGTGTTAGTGCTGTTCGGAGGAGAATCGGGAGAGCATGGGATTTCTTGTGCGACCGCTGCCGGGGTGGTCGAAGCCATCGACCATGACCGTTTCGAGGTAGTCACCGTAGGGATTACCCCGCAGGGGCAGTGGGTGCCGGTAGATTTTAGTTCCGACCAGTTCCAGATATCTGATACCGGTGTCGCGGAAGTTCCTGCTGCCACGCGGCAGCTATTCTTATCCCCGGGCGATGGACACGTGGTGAGCCTGCCCACCCAGCTGGGGTCAGAGTTCTCCTTGAGCGATCTCGGGAAATTTGACGTAGTATTCCCGCTGCTGCATGGGCCTTTCGGTGAGGATGGAACCGTACAGGGACTGCTAGAAATGATGCACCTGCCGTATGTGGGATGTGGAGTGCTGGCATCGGCGGCTGCCATGGATAAACCCACCACCAAGGTGCTTTTGCATGAGGCCGAGCTTCCGGCCGGAAAATGGGAAACGGTGACTGCGGGGCAGTGGAAGTATGACCGCTCCGGGGTAATTGAGCGTCTGGAATGCCTGGGATTGCCAGTTTTTGTGAAACCGGCACGGGCTGGCTCCTCCCTGGGGATTACTAAGGTTAACGCCGCCGCTGACCTGGAAGCAGCGATCACCAAGGCGCAAGCGATAGATCCACGGGTGATCGTGGAACAAGAACTTACTGGTTTCGAGGTGGAATGTGCGGTGCTGCAGGGTGCAGACGGGCGTCCTCGTACCAGCGAACCGGGACGCATCGCCATGGGGGATGACGTGCCATTTTATGACTATAAAACCAAATATTTCGGGGAAGATACCGTCAGTTTAGAGATCCCGGCGAAGATTCCCGCGCATTTGGCTACTCAGGTGCGCGAGATTGCTGCCCAGGCTTTTGAAACCCTCGGATGTGAAGGGCTGGCAAGAGTTGACTTTTTTGTCGATCCGGAAAAAGATGCGGTGGTCATCAACGAAGTTAACACTATGCCCGGATTTACCCCATTTTCTATGTATCCCAAGCTGTGGGAACATATGGGCATTGGGTATTCCCAGTTGATGGAGGAACTTATTACTTTGGCGTTATCGCGTCCAGTGGGATTGAGATAAGTTATTTCAAAAGAATAGGGATCATTCCCTAGGCCAATGACGAGCAGAACAATTAGGGTTGGAGATATGGCGAAAAAACGCGTGACCTTAGTAACTTGTGCGCAGTACCCGGATCTGTCCGAGGACGAGGCCGGGCTAGTTGATGAACTGAACTCGCGGGGAGTAGATGCCCGGATCGCGATCTGGAATGACCCCCACGTAGATTGGGAGGAGGCGGGGGTATGCATTATCCGTGCCGTGCGGGATTACGCTACTAACCGCGAAGAGTTCGTGCAGTGGGCGCACCAGGTACCTCGCTTGTTAAATCCGGCGGATGTGACCGAGTGGGCAACCGATAAACACTACTTGCTCAATCTGCAAGATCAAGGGGTACCCGTGATCCCCACTACCTGGTTAGAGCCGGAACAGAATCTGAATAAGCACCAGGTGCACACGCGCTTTCCGGCCTATGGAGAGTTCGTGGTGAAACCAGCGGTCTCCTCCGGTGGTCGAGAAATGGGGCGTTATGACGCCAATAACGGTATGGCACGAATGGCGGCAGTAACCCACGCCAATCGCCTCCTGCAAGAGGGGCGCTCGGTGATGGTACAGCGTTACCTGTCAGAAGTTGATGAGCACGGTGAATACTCCTTGGTTTATCTGAACGGAGTTTTATCGCACTCGGTAGAAAAAGCCGCGATGCTCACCAATCCCAATACTACTGAGGTGCAGGCGCAAGAAACAGTAACCGGTAATCGGCAACCAAACTCTGACGAGTGGATTTTTGGGGAAAAGGTACGGTCGGCGATTCATCGCATGATTAAACAGCGCCTGGGGCACGATCAGCATTTGCTGTTTTTGCGGATTGATATTGTTCCTGACGGGAAGGGTTCCTATTATCTGATGGAAGTATCCCCGGTAGATGGTTCGCTTTATTTGCGTACCCGTGAGGACGGTATCGCTACTTTTGCTGACGCAATATGTAACCGCGTTTTTTGGTAACGCAGGATTCTTACCTGCAAAGATAGTAGGTGTGAGCGGATACATAGCCCACAAGCGTCGCAATAATTTCATCTGACGCCCCCGGTTAGATAAAGTGGGTATTCGTCGCTATGCGACAAATGGTGGCTGTAGTTCAGTTGGTAGAACGCCTGGTTGTGGTCCAGGAGGTCGCGGGTTCGAGCCCCGTCAGCCACCCCATACGGCAGCTGCCCTGCAGTTTGCCGCATAGGCGGTTCAAATGATTCCTTGAACTTGCGGTGGCAGATAACACACTGTCTGGACAGGGATTTTGTTTGAAAAATGCCGCCGGTATCGACTACCCTGGTTAGTCGGTGCTGGTTGTTTGGAAGACCGGCGGGGTTCGGTTTTCCGGACACAAGAAAATGTACGTGACTAAGGAAATGAGCAGCAAAGTGGTCTACGCGATCGTCAAGGCGGGCGGCCGTCAAGAAAAGGTCTCCGTCGGGGATGTAGTCGTCGTCGACAAGCTGGCAGCAGAGGTTGGCGACACCGTCGATTTCAAGCCAGTGATGGTAGTTGACGGTGACCAGGTCACCTCCGACGCCGCTGATCTAGAGAAAATCAAGGTAACGGCAGAGGTTTTGGAGCAGACTAAAGGACCGAAGATTCGGATTCTGAAGTTCAAGAACAAGACCGGATACACTCGCCGCATGGGCCACCGCGCTAAGCTGACCCAGGTAAAGATCACTAAGATCGCCTAACCTCAGGCAAGAAAGGAAAAGAAAATGGCACATAAGAAAGGGCTAGGTTCCTCTTCTAACGGCCGTGACTCTAACCCGCAGTACCTGGGGATCAAGCGTTACGGTGGAGAAAGCGTCAACGCCGGGGAGATCCTGGTTCGTCAGCGGGGAAGCAAATATCACCCCGGGACTAACGTGGGAATGGGCAAGGACGATACTCTCTTTGCTCTGGCCGCCGGATCCGTGGAGTTCGGTCGTCGGCGCGGTCGTAAAGTCGTAAACGTAGTTTCGGCTTAAAGTAAACCAAATACTTTTAACAGGTAGCGGGGTCGGGTGACGACCCCGCTACACTTGTATAGTGACCAGTGGGCGGTTGCTAGTTACTTTTCAGCCTCGGCTCTAAGGAGTAAGCATGGCCAGTTTTGTTGATCGAGTAAAAATCGATGTGACTGCCGGTAATGGCGGTAACGGCTGCGTCAGTGTCCGACGCGAGAAATATAAACCCCTGGGCGGCCCGGATGGGGGAGATGGCGGCCGCGGTGGCAGCGTATTCTTAGAGGTTAATCCGCAGTCCCATACCCTGCTCGATTATCACCATTTGCCGCATCGTAAAGCCACAAATGGCACTCCTGGGATGGGAGACAATCGTGAGGGTGCGAATGGCGAAGACCTGGTACTTCCGGTTCCTCCCGGAACGGTAGTTAAATCTGCAGCGGGTGAGATTCTGGCGGATCTACAAGGGGCCGGCTCGCGCCTGGAAGTAGCGCGCGGGGGTACTGGCGGTAAAGGCAATGCCGCGCTGGCTACCCGCAAGCGTAAAGCCCCGGGGTTTGCGCTTTTGGGGGAAGAGGGCGAATCTCGCGTCCTCATTTTGGAATTAAAATCGGTAGCGGATGTGGGGCTGGTCGGGTTCCCGTCCTCCGGTAAGTCTTCCTTAATCGGAGCTATTTCCGAGGCGAAACCGAAAATCGCAGATTATCCGTTCACTACTTTGGTGCCAAACCTGGGAGTGGTGCAGGCCGGAGATGAACGATTCACGGTAGCGGATGTGCCCGGCCTGATACCGGGAGCTTCCCAGGGGAAAGGACTGGGGCTGGACTTCCTCCGCCATATTGAGCGTTGCGCAGTGATTGCGCACGTGGTGGACTGTGCAAACATGGAGTCCGAGCGCAACCCGGTTGATGATATTAAAGCTTTAGAAGCTGAATTGGCGGCCTATGAAAGCGACCTGGATGAAGTATCAGGATACGTGCCTTTGGGGGAACGTCCGCGGGTAATCATTCTTAATAAGATGGATATTCCCGATGCCGCCGATATGGCAAAACTACAGGCGGAGGAACTAGCTAAGTTTGGTTGGCCAATGTATGCGGTTTCCGCAGTAAGTGGTCGCGGCCTGGAGGCTTTAATGTTTGCCTTGGCAGACATGGTTTTGCGGCTGCGCCAGGCGGAGCCAGCACGGGAAGTCCAGCCTTTGCAGGTATTACGACCGGCGGCCGTGGGGGATTCCGGCTTTACGATTACCAAGCAAAAAACTGGGCAAGGACTGGTTTATCAGGTGCGGGGAGAAAAACCTGAGCGCTGGGTGAAGCAGACTGATTTCGCCAATGATGAGGCGATCGGCTTCCTGGCGGACCGGCTCTACAACTTAGGGGTGGAAGCCGAGCTGCTCCAATCGGGTGCCAAGAGTGGAGACACAGTGGTTATCGGAGAGATGGAAGGGGGAGTGATCTTTGACTTTGAACCTTTACAATCTGCCGGTGCCGAGCTGCTAGGCGCCCGCGGGCAAGATCTCCGGCTAGAGGGATCGACGCGGCGTACTAACCAGGAGCGGCGCGAGCAATACCATCAAATGATGGATGGGAAAGAAGAAGCTCGCCGGAATCTACGTTTGGAAGCTGAACAGGGGTTGTGGACTGATCCCTCCGTTGACTAGGGGGATAATCTGTAAAGCTACTCGTTTCGTCGACAAAGCATTTACATAAGTCACGAAGAGCGGTAAAGGATATTAGGACTCGCTCACCTTTGGTAGGATTGGAGCTACCGGTCTAGCAGCAAAGCTGGCAAGAAGGGGTAGTTAATGGCGGTAGGCATCAGCGTCGCTGGCAGACGTGTCGGAGTCATGGGGGGTACCTTTGACCCGATTCATAATGGTCACTTGGTGGCAGCCTCTGAAGTGCAGCATCGCTATGAACTCGATGAAGTTATTTTCGTGCCGACTTCCACCCAGCCGTTTAAGAAGGGACGGCGGGTTACCGTGCCAGAACATCGCTATTTGATGACCTCGATTGCTACCGCCTCCAATCCGCGTTTTACCGTTTCTCGAGTGGATATTGAACGCGGGGAAATCACCTATACGGTGGACACCTTGCGGGATTTAAAACGGGAACGGTCTGGCTGTGACCTGTTTTTCATTACCGGAGCCGATGCCTTACGTAAAATCATGGATTGGAAAAACGCGGACGAACTGTTCGAATTGGCGCGATTCGTGGGGGTAACCCGCCCTGGTCACCGCTGGGTTAATACCGAAGAACTGCCCGCGGAGCGGGTATCTTTGCTGGAAGTACCCGCCATGGCTATTTCTTCTACCGACATCCGTCAGCGGGTGGCATCTGGGGCACCAATTTGGTACTTGACCCCGGATGGGGTGGTGCAATACATCGCGAAATATGGTCTTTATCGGGAGGATAACCACTGATGAGCGAAGCAGACTTTCCGAATCGCCCTTTGAAGCAGACTTATTCGCCGATTTCTAAGTACGGTCAGATTTCGATTGCTGAACAGCTGGCACGCCTGGAGGAGATCCGCACCGGAGGGCGCCGCCCAGCCTACCGTCCGCAGCCTCCTTCGCAAGAGTCGCAATGGGGGCAGATACAAGAGGGGTTCAGCCAGGTTGAGGGGGATATTTCTTGGCAGCTGCGGCAAGAATCATTAACCGCTGAACGGAAAACGCAACGCCAACTTAGTCCGGAACAAGATGGGCGCAGCTGGGTGCAAGAGTATCGGGAAAAACAGCAGATGCGGAAAGTCGCGCAGGAAGCGCGAGAAAGAGCAGAGGCCGATCTGCAGCGGATCTTAAAAGAACGAGAGGAAGCCCAAGCTTATGCCCGGGAGCAGGAACGTTTGGCAGCAGAGGCTGCAGAACGTTTACGCAAGTTAGAGGATGCCGAGCAGGAGGCTTTGCGTACTGCTGCCCGGGAGCAACAACGCCGGGAACAACGAGTTTTAAACACGCAGGTAGCGGAAGAAAAATCTGAAGCTGAGAAAATGGCGGAGCTATTGGCTTCGTTTCAAAACCTACAGGCGGGATCTGCGCAACCACCCGCAAGTGCCCCTGCAGCTCCAGCTGATGCTACGCCGCGGGTAGCAGAGGCGATGCCTCAAGAGGTCCAGCCGGTTCCGCAAGTGCCGTTGCAATCTCCGCCGCGAGACTCGCTAGCCGAATCTCATCCTCGCGCTGTTCCGCAGGAGCCGGCAGCCCCACTGACGCCAACTCCACAAGCGGAATCTCCCAGGCAAGCTCCTGCAGGGGCGGCGAGGACGCAGGTGGGGGTAGCTGCTGCTCCGGTAGATCTCGGGGAGCGGCAACCGCAGGCACCTTCACGTATATTTGCAGATGCCCCTGGTGGAACCGGTAAACCGGTTTATTCACCCGCAAATGCCGATGCAGGCTTTTCTGGCCCCACCCCAGGGGTGGGGGCTGCTCTGGATGCTGATACAACCCAACCCGTGAAAGTAAGCCCGATTGACGCCCTAGCTGATGAGGCCGATGACCGGGCACTGGCCGATAGTTTAGCTTTCGCAGCTACTAACAAGAATCTTGCGGCAACTGGCTCAGCTTCGGCTCCGGTTCAGACTCCGAAAACGCCGGCTCCTCGGCCCGCTAATGCTGCGCCGGCACCCGCAAATCCCGCTAACTCACTGCCTGGGGGACAGGTAGGAGCTGCGCGGCCGCAGTTAACAGCTCCGGTCGCTCCAGCTCCGCAAGTGCAGAACGCGCCGGCCGCTGCTACGAACGCGCAGACCACTCCGCAAACCTCCGCGCAGGTATCTGCATCTGGTGCGGCTAACTTATCTCCATTAAATCTTGCTGTCGATGAAGCTGGATCTGCTGCCGAGTTATTCCAGCAGGCCTTGGCGCAAAGCAATTTAGGTGCCACCAGGGATGCCCCGGTAGCTTCCCAGGCACTCGGTTCTGCGGGCAATACCGCCAGCCAGGTATCTGTGCGTCCGGCTCCAGCGCCCCCGAGCACTACTTCCGGGCAGCGTCAGGTCTCAGGCCTGGCCGCTCCAGCTCAGGTAGAGCCGCAGGTTTCGCAGGTACCGGCTACTCCTGCGCCCGCTCCTAGCGTGCAGCCCGCCTCGCCAGCTGTCAGAATTCCGGCTCAGGGTAACGTAGTGGCGCCGCCTGTTGTAGCGCAATCAGTGGCAACCCCTCCGATAGCAGAACTGGCGCAGCCAGCGCCAGCACCGGCTCCGGGAACCTTGCCAGGATCGCCTGCAACGCAGCCGGCTTATGCGCCTTCCGCGGCTCCGACGCTCCCAGCCTCAGCTCCGGCGCCTACAGCCGCTACGGCTACTGCCGCCAGTCCGACGGCGGCTTCGGATGCGGTTGTTAGCCCGACACCGGCAGCAGCAGCGGTAACCAACTCCGCGGAAGCTAAACCGAGCGAAGTCCCGTTCGCTTCCGCCGAAAGCGAGCCTCCTCAAGAGGAGAAAACCCGGTGGTGGCAGTGGAAACGGAAAGTAAAAAAAGCTGAGGCCCCGGAGCAGGAAGATACTCGCGCCGGGGCGTGGCAAGAATCCGCTGACGAGGAGAGCGAGGAAGAGCCACTAACGTTTATCCAAACGTTCTTGCGTTGGGTGCTTAGGCTATCTATCTTGCTGATCATTGCTTTGGGAATGGTACTTACTATGGATCGACCAGTGATTTCTCAAACGATGGGGCAGGATATCTTGCAAGCCGGTATCGTAGATAATGTAACCGTTACTCAAATATAGGAGTTCTTCTTGGTCGAAAAGCTTGACCCACGTCAACTAGCTGAAATCGCTGCCCAGGCTGCTGCCAGTAAACTGGCGACCGATGTGGTGGCGATTGATGTTCACGAGCAAACTATTATCACGGATATTTTCGTGATTTGTTCAGCTGATAATCCCCGCCAAGCGCGCGCGATTATGAATGAAATCGATCATGCCTGTCACGACGCGGGTGCTGATCCGACCACGATTGAGGGGAATGATGAATTCCGGTGGGTACTTATGGAGCTGCCGGGGGTAATCGTGCATATTTTCCTGGCTGAAGAGCGCGAATATTACGGGCTGGAACGGCTGTGGAATGACTGCCCGCGAATCGAGTTACCTGATTTAGAGGAGGCAGCCCAGGCAGAGCAGGCTCGGGTAGCTGTCCAAGAACCGCCGCAGGATGCTGCAAGTTTGATCGTAGGACTCGATTAGGGAAATCATGGCGAAGAAAATTGTCCTTTGGCGACATGGTCAAACTGACTATAACCTGCAAGGACGGGTACAGGGACAGGTGGATATTCCTCTTAACCAGGTGGGAATAGCCCAGGCAGCGGCGGCCGCGGAAGAGCTAGTTAAACTCAAGCCTGAGCGGATCGTATGTTCTGATTTGCGGCGCGCTCAGGATACGGGACAGGCTTTGGCTGATATTTGTGGCGGGAGCGTTGATTTTCTGGTTGATGAGCGCCTGCGCGAGCGTGCGTTTGGAGATTTTGAGGGTCTGTCGGTGAAAGAACTGCAAGATCGTTTTGCGGCGCGTTATGAAGAATGGCGGGGAACCGGGGAATCTCCCTTGGCGGGTGTAGAGTCGCGCGGTGAAGTGGGTTCCCGGGTTGCCGAATGCGTTAGTGACCATTTTGACGAGGTAGAGGGCGCCTTAGTGGTGGTGTCTCATGGGTCAGCTTTGACGCAGGGATTGGTGAAGATTCTGGGCTTGGATCCTTTGGCCTGGCAGGGGCTGCGAGGTTTAGATAATTGCCACTGGTCCACGGTGATTCCTTACTCGCGTAAGCCGGGATGGCGTCTGGTCTCCCACAATATTGGAGCTCCCGAGGTTCCCGGTTCGGCGCTACCGTCTCTCGCTTAACTGGTTGTGGCAGGATTTGAGCTGTCAGAATAACGAGTATGTCGGAATACACAGGCGAGCGATTTGAAGTAAAGGCTCACTGTTAGTTAAAGTTATCTGGTGCCTACCGAACAGGCTTGTGAAGGTGGGACATAGCTTTAGGGGCTATAGCGCAGTTGGTAGCGCGCTTCCATGGCATGGAAGAGGTCGCGGGTTCGATTCCCGCTAGCTCCACTACGAGCACACTGAATTGATACAATTGCGCAAAACTAGGGTTTTGCGCAAAGGTGCGCGCAAAATTTGAAAACGCGCGTAAAATCTAAAAGTCCTGCTCACAGACATAAAAATAGGGCTGACTACTTCAACGGTGGTCAGCCCTATTTCGCTTTGCGCGGGGTGCTAAAGTTTGTGGCTCCAGTATCCGGTGAGCGCGAATGTGGCGATGAGTTGGAATGCTGCTGCGCTTTGGAGGGCAATGAATGCCGTAATGCTGAATGCGCCCACGATAAGTGACGCGCCAACGAGCACCATGGAGAGCACAGTGATGACGGGTCTTCCAGATTTCATGCGAATCGCCGCTTCTCGCTCGTCATTTTCACGAATGTAGGCGGACTGCAATATTTCGTCATTGCGCATTTTTCCAAGATTCACGCCCATGTATCCCACACAGATAAGTTCAAAAATGATTCCGGCGACGGTGATGATGTTGACGATTGGTGTTCCCGGCACATTTGCGCGCAGGAAGACGTTCCCTAGGGCACTAAAAGCGAGACCGAGAATAACGAAGATCAGTGCCAGGGCCTGACGTTTCTTCAGTTCGTTGCGGTATTGCTCGAGTTCGTTCATTTTGATTTCTCCAGGTTTGTAAAGTCGAAGACGTCCTCAATGGTGCGGCCAAAGTAGTGGGCAATTTTGTACGCCAAGGGTAGAGAAGCCACGTACTTTCCGGTCTCAATCGAGGTGATTGTTTGCCGGGTGACACCAACGGCAGTTCCGAGCTCTTCTTGTGAGAGCTTTCGTTCTTTTCGTAGTTGTGGGATTTTTGTGCGCATTCCGTTCCTTTATGCAAAGCGTCCTTTACATAAAAAGATTAGCTAACTTTGCATTAAATGACAAGCTCGCTTTGCGTTCAGTATTGCAATGGTAATTTCGTACCGTCGGCAAAGATTACGCTCGCCTCGCCTGATGGTGTGATCTGGATGCGTTGGCAAAGAGCATGCAGGGTTGCTCGGTCAAAGTCGTGGCTGAGGGTGGCGTTTTGGATGGTTTTCTTAAACCTAGTGAGTTTGGCTTTGATGCCTGCGCGGCGCTCAATCTCCGCCGTGGTTGCCTGATATGCAGCAATAGCTTCACGTTGGCGGGTTTTGAGCTGGGTGAAGCGCTCTTGGTAGTCGTCTTGGTTTTGGGAGTGATGAGCGTTGTGGGTTATGGCTTGGTTAATGAGTTTGGTGGTTACCTCGATTTCACTTGCTTGCTGTAAGGCTTGTTCTTCCAAATCGGTGGTGTCTGATGTGGTGGTAATTAGGTAGTCCCAGTCGATGAGCTGCTGGCTTTTGATGAGCTGGGCGAGCGCTGTTTGGAAGATTGTTTGCAGTTGACTATCGCGTAGTACGGGCATTTTCTTTGGGTGAGGAACTGTGAATTTCTGGTTGCATTGCCAGATGATAGCCCGGTATTTATCAGTGGAGTGCCAGGTTTTGCTGCCGTAGGCTGAGCCGCAGTGGGTACAGTAGACCATACTGGTGAAGGCTCTTTCGCGCCGGCCTTGGTTCGTGTTTTTTGCTAGCTCGTAGCGCACGAGTTCCCAGGTTTCAGGGGCGATGATGGCTGGATGAGAGCCGGTCACGTAATATTGTGGGACTTCGCCTTCATTGGCTTTGCGTTGCTTGGTGAGGAAATCTACGGTGAAACGCTTTTGCAAGAGTGCGTCGCCTTTGTATTTCTCGTTGGTGAGGATGGAGTGGATGGTGGTGTGGCTCCATTTGTGTTTACGCCGAGGGGTCAGTATTCCGTCAGCGTCTAGTGAGGCTGCGATCTGTGGAATGCTCATGCCTTCGAGGTATTGGCGGTAGATCCGGCGCACGATTTCGGCTTGCTCAGGATTGATGACAGGCTTGCCGTTCTCGCCGCGATCGTAGCCGAGAAAGTTACCGTAGGGCATATAAACTTTGCCGTCTTGGAAACGCTTCCTGTGACCCCAGGTGACGTTCTCGGAGATAGATCTGGATTCTTCCTGGGCAAGGCTCGACATGATGGTGATTAGCAGTTCACCTTTGGAGTCGAGGGTCCAGATATTTTCTTTCTCGAAAAACACCTCCACACCTTTATCCTTCAACTTCCTAACCGTTGTGAGGGAGTCGACGGTGTTGCGAGCAAACCGGGAGACGCTTTTGGTGACGATCAAGTCGATTCTTCCTGAGAGAGCGTCAGCTATCATGCGGTTGAATCCCTCCCGGTGTTTCGTGGAAGTGCCAGAGATTCCTTCATCAGTGTAAATAGCAACGTATTGCCAGCCGTCGTGGTTTTTGATGTAGTGCTTGTAATAATCCACCTGTGCCTCATACGAGTTCGCCTGGTCAGTATCGTCGGTGGAGACGCGAGCATAGCCAGCAACGCGGCGTAGCTGCTGGCCACTAATCGTGGTTGTAGTGGAGTGTAAGGGTTTGGTGGAAGGGATAGTGGTAATCCGTGGCATCAGGCAGTTACCTCCTCACCGGTGCGGCAGTTAATCATGGTGGTGTTCCCACTGCTGAGGTGGATTGTCAGGAGCCAGTTCGGGCTGGCCTTAATCCGTTCGATTCGATCAACCACCTGCTGGTCGTCCCAAGCATGAAGCCCAAGCAGGCGTTTGATGATGGTGTGCAGGTTTTCTTCTCGTAGTTGATGAGCATGACAGGGGTTGCCCTTGCCTTTCGTGGCGGTTTCGCACCACCAGTATTTATAAGTCGAGTGTGCCAAGCGGCGGGTACGCCGATGATAGTTCCTGCCACAGATAGTGCAGGTGATGCGGTGTGTAAGAGCGCTACTGCCACCGGTTGGGGTCAAGCCGCGTCCGCCCGTGGCACGCCGCCTGGCTAGCTCTGCTTGAACGGCGTCAAAAACGCTACGCTCGATAATCGGCGGGTGGGAGTCTTCCACAATATATTTATCCAGCTCGCCACGATTCAGAGTTGGTGTGTTATCTCCGGCGTGAGCACTGAAGTACTGTTGCAAGATTGCGGTACCGATATAGGTGGGGTTCTCCAGCCAATCGCGGGTCACCGAGGCACTGAACTTGCCGCCACCACGTGAACGCAAACCCTCTTGGTTCATTTGTTTGCAGGTTTTCTCCGGGCTGATACCTTCAAGAAACTCAGCAAACACACGCCGCACAATCACGGCTTCTTCTTCAATAATGTCGAGCTGGCCGTGGTGGTAGAGGTATCCGTAGGGGTGGCGCGAATGCAACAGACCATCCTTGTACTTTTTACGGATGCCCCACTTCGCATTAGCCGAGATAGATTCGGATTCAGCTTGCGCGAACGAGGCTAGTAAAGTGAGAAGGACTTCGCCCTCAGCGTTAGCGGTGTCGATGTTTTCACGTTCAAAACGCACTGAAACTCCAGCGGCTTTCAACGCTCGCACAGTGCTTAGTAGGTCGACGGTGTTACGAGCGAACCGCGAGATGGATTTGGTGAGAATAATGTCGATACTCCCTGCGAGTGCTTGCTCGATCATCTGGTTGAACTCGCCGCGCCCCGTGGTAGATGTACCTGTCGTTGCGTAGTCGCTGTAGACCCCGGCGTATTCCCAGCCCGGGGTGTTCGTGATGAGCTTGTTGTAGTAGGAGACCTGGGCAGAGAACGAGTGAGTGAGGCGCTCGGATTCGCGTGAGACCCGTACATATGCCGCCACCCGCGTGAGCCGTAGTTGGGTGGGTTTGGGTGGTAGTTTGCAGATCTCCATGCGCGTCTCCTTGTATCAAGTCCGGTGTGTCTATATATCACTCTGAACGCCTGTTTTATCCAGTACTAGCGCCGTATGCAGCCGCCCAATCGGAGGAAGATTGCGGGCTATCAGCCCACCTCGAATGCGGCTCACATCTGTATCGGTGAGTATCCCTGCCTTGGCTGCTTTCATGGCTGCCAGCATGGTGGCTCGGTAGGTGGCTTCCCGAGTAAACTGGGGTGCGCTCATCGCGGGCATTTCTTGCTCCGATGAGTTACGTAGCATTCATGGCGGCAGTAGCGTCGATGCTTATTCCCATACGCGGTGAACGTGGTGCCACAGCCGATACAGGTGAAGGTGTAGGTGGCGTCACGGTTTTTAGCTTCGGGATGTGCCGCCCACCAAGCCCGCCTATGCTCACTGCAGCAAAAAGATGCAGGTCTGCCAGTCGCTAGAGTCGCTATGGGATTACCGCACCAACGACACCAGCGACCATCCTCCGCAGCTTTGGTTTGTGGGCGCTTATGGGGGTTTCGTGCCAGATGACTGCGAACACTGCTCGGCTCTAATCCAAGAATCCGCGCAATCATCGCCGCAGCCATCCCGTGCTGGTTGAGTTTTACTATCGCCTCTTTTTGAATCGGGTCAATCATCGCTTATTCCTCCTATAAGGAGGGCTTCGAGAAGCACGAAATATAAACAGGGAAAACAAAAAGAGCCGCCTCAGCAAGACGGTGAAGTCTCGCTGAGGCGGCTCTTAGAATCCAGCGGGCTAATTTGCCGGTTAGGCAAGGATTTGGTTCACGCGGTTTTGTACCTGTTGATAGTTGTAGCCAGCATTGGTGAGACGGTTGTAGCGTTCTTGCCCGTTACCCCAATCCCCACGAATCACCTCACGCGCCAGGGTCTCGATGGACTTGCCTGCGGGTTTGGCTTTGAACCCGAGTTTTTCGTTGACTCTGCGTTGCACGGCGTCGTAGAGTCCGCCTAGGCGTGCTCGTCGCTGGTCTCCGTTGCCGTATTCGCCGCGGATAACTGCGTTGGCTAGTGCTTCAATATCTGGTTTACCGGCAGATGATGCCTGGGGTTTGTTTCCGCTGATTTGGTCGTACCAGTAGCAGGCTCTTGCCATGTAGGTTGCGTGTTGGGATCCGGCTATGGAGGCGGGGCATTCGGTTGCGGAAAAGTCGCGGTGTCCGAATACGTTTTTGCCCCAGACGGGTCGGCCGAGCTTGTAGTAGTGACACAGGGCGGCGAGAAGGTGCGCCCCGTTTTCTAGGCAGGCATCGGAGATACGGTAGGGGTGGGTGGATGCGTCTGCGTGTTCGATTCCAATCGAGGTGGTGTTGGCTACCCAATTTCCCGCGTGCCAGGCGGTATCGCGGTCCCAGACGAGTTGGCCGATACGGCCACTGGTTTCTACTTGGTAGTGCGCGGAGGCGGGTCGGGTTTGCCATACGTTCCAGCATCCTTGTATGGAAAGGTTTCCATCGTTGTGGTGCAGGATGATTTTGTTGATGGATCGGCCTTGTCTGCCTTTGGTGAAGTGTTTGTTCATCAAAAGGTTCAGGTCAGCTTCTAGAGTGTTCCAGTTCTTCATTTTGGGTTCTCCGTTTCTTTTTGGTTGGTTTAGCCGGTGGCCAAGATAAAAAGTGCGATCAGGTAGATAAGCGGGGTCATTATCCATGAAAGTAATAAGGCGAAAAGGAGCCAGATCCCGGCGGTAAGTAGCGTTAAGACTGCTAGGAGTGCCAAGAATTTAAGGAATGTTTTCATGCATGTTTTCATGGCTTTTCTTTTTCGTCGGGGAGGGCGTGTTGGGGCAGATATTTGCCCGGGCTGGTCTGGCCTGCCTGAGGGGTTGGCGGGGAGTATTTATCTGGACTACTCGCCTTAGCAGGTGGTGTTGAGCTGGTTTTTAAGGCGGGCTGGTTTTGACCGGTTTGCTTGATTGTGTCTAATGCTTGTTTTAGTCCGCCCGGGATCGGCAGACCCAGTAGCCCTGCGTTTTCGAGGATGGAGATGCCCTCGTTGGATAGGTAGAAGAAGATGGTGGCAGTGCGTAGCACTCCGGGGGTGCCAAGAACATGCACGTCCAATAAGTGTGCGAGACCGATGAGGGCGAAGATTAGGACTTTGCGGGCGATACCGCGAAACCCTACCGAGCTGGATAGCTTGTGGGCGTTGATTGCGGCTAATATTCCGGTGGCGTAGTCGATGATGGTGAAGGCTACGATGGCGTAGAGCAGGGAATCGGTTCCACCGAGAAAGGCTCCTAGCCAAGCACCTATAGCGGTGATTACGCCTTGGAATAGCATCCAAATGGTTTTGATAGACAAAATTCTTGCTGTCCTTTCAAAATAGTTAACGGGTTAGCACAAGCGTGCGTGCTTGCGGATATAAGAAATGCCTGCACAATGCAGGCATTGAAACTTCAAACAAGGCGGCGCTATTCGGTTTGTATATATGGGCGCTTTAGGGCTTGCAGCGTGAGGCGGGTGATATCCATAGTGTTTTTTCTAGGTATCACCACTACGGGATTGTCTGTGTTTTTTGTTTTTCCTGGCGGGGCTGGTTTTGGGTCAGAGGGGATCGGGATTATCGCTTGCTCAATCATGAGGTTTCTCCTTTGCTTATGGCTTGTTCTACTGCTTCGCTTAACGCACAGAATGCTTCTGCTTGTTGCCCGGCGAGCTCGCCGTCGTAGGTTTCTATTAGGCTTTTTACTTCTTGGAGATGGTTTTGGTAGGTAGGGCCAGATACTTCGGCCAGGGAATCGAATAGGCTTTGGCGGGCGGTGAAGAATTCTGGGGCTTTTTCTGGGCATGCCAGGGTGAATGTTCCCCCAGCATCGATGCGGGGTTTGCCGTTTTCGTTTAGGGAGGCGTATTGGGTTACCAGTTCGTATTCGTCATCGCTAAAACGCTTGGTGGCCTGTCTTACTAGGTCTAGCAGTTTGGTTCTAGCTCTAGAAGGACCGGGTTTAAGACTCATGGCAGCTAATAGTTCTGTTAGTCCGGTTAGGTGCTTGTTAGCTATCCAAATTTTCATGACGTATTCCTTTCTTTGTATACAGCCTGGTTTAGGCAGTGTTGGTGGACATTGGTTGATACCCGGTGTTATGGAAGTAGGTCCAGGAGATGGTGCCATCCGGTTTGGAGGTTATGGTGCTGATCCAGCCCTGGTTAAGCAGCCCGATGAGCCCGTTTACCCGGATCATAAGGTCTGAGAGCCGGTCGAAAAGTCGGGTCATGTTATAGAACGTGCCGTTGGTGACGATCATGACGTCATAGGTGTGGAATACTACTTTGGCTAGCTTTGTCGGCCCGACCCATCCTGGATGCGTGCCCCTATCGGTTAGTACGCAATCTTCCAAGGTGACCGATCTGTTTTCGGTGGTATAGAACTTGTATCCATTCGTGCGCAGATCAGCCCCAAGGTGGATGCCAGCCGAATCATAAAACCGTCCCTTTGGGTCTAGGGTCAAGCACGTGAAATAGTCCCCGTTTGGAGCGTCTTGGTAGGTCCAGGCAACATAGTCACCCTCGTTGGCTAGCGACGTGGAGATACCCTCTATTTCCTCATGATCCTTTTTATGGCCCCTGCCTAACTGTCCGATATATCGATTCCCGTACCAAAACTGCATCCCGGTACTAGCGATTTTTCCTTCCAGTTCCGAACCGTTATACCAAGAGATCTGGGTCGGGTTGATGCGAATATTGCTTGTCCACCCGGCAAGACCAACCTGGATCGCGTTAGCGGAAAGCTTATCTGCCGTAATGGATGCCGCTCCGATCCGGTTGGCATCAAGCAGACCAGTGGTGATCTTGCTGGCATCTATGTAAGCAATCTTCGCCGAGGTTATAGCAGCGTCGCTAATCATTGCTGTTTGGATGTATCCGTTAGCAATCGTGAGTTTATCGCTAGTGATGCTCCCGGCGGCAATCCGCGCGGACGCTAGGGTACCGGTGGTTATTTTATCTGCTGACAGCTGACCGATTTTAGCGTTAGTGATAGCCGCATCGGCAATCATTGCGGTACCGATTACGGCGTCATCGATTGAGGTTTGCCCACTGATGTGTACTTTTGCTGCATCAATCAGAACGGTTTCATTCGACAGATTGATTTGGGTAATAATCTCGGCTCTTTTAACTCTCAGGTTCACGTTGTCTGAAACCATCGTCAAGGAGGAGTTAATGTTTTTGGTTTCATCTGCTACCTGCACTTTGAACGCTTCTAGAGCATTTTGGATACTGGTTGCATCCTGGAGAGCTTTTTCGGCTTGAGCTTTTGCATTTGCTGTATCGGTACTAGTTTTTACTAGCTCGCCTTGGGTTTGTTTAAGGCTTGCTTGGACTTGCTCAACGCTAGCGTTTGCTTGCGCGATCTGGGTTTTAGCTGCTTGCAGGTTCGCCGCGAGTTGGGCCGCGTTCAAATCGGTGGCAAGACTGACCCATCCGGGCTGACCAGTATCGGTGAGCTTATATATCCAGATTCCTACTTGCTCACCATTGTCTTTAAACCACACATCGCCCAGCCGCGCTGATACCGGTTGGGTGGTGCCGTAGTGGTTGGTGTTTTTCCCATCCGCGCTAGCTAGCGCAATACTTGCTACCTGTTGGGCTTGGCTAGCCTCGGTGCGGGCAGCGGTGATGGTGTGGGTAATGTCGGTAAATTTACCGGCGGTGCTACCTAGCTCAATGCTTATATATTCTTGGTCAAGCGGGTTGTACTCATAGGCCAGGACCCGCGAGGTTAGCTCCATGCCCGAGTCGCTATGGCGTACGGTCACGGTATCACCCAAGGCTAGGGTTTCTAGCTCGCGCAGATCTGCGTATTCTTTAGTGGAGGCAAGGTCAACAAATGAAATCTTGTAGGCACAAGATGGCTGATCAACCAGGCCTAGTGCGTACTCGCTTTTGGCTAGGGCGCGCAGCCGTGAGTGTGCTTGCTCTAGGGGCAGTTCGTCCTCTCGTGGCTTGTCTGGGTCTTTGATTGCCTTGACCTGCCCATAGCGGATGACCTTGATACGCGGGCAGATATAGTCGCTGATGCGAGGGCTGTCCACATACAGTTCAGGAAGGAGCAGACCGTCGTAGCCAACCGGCAAAATCCGGGTAACTACCGTGGTGTAGTCCAGGGTTGATTCGTATCCGGACAGGTTTTTACGATCCCTAATAACCACGCCATGATTAGCGCCTATGCACGGCGCGTGGTGGATATGCCAGTTATCGAAAGTAAGCTCGCCGCCCCAACGCGAAATAAAACTGTTGTCGCTGTCATCTAACAGAGCCGCGCTAAGTGGGGCTCTAACTATGCGGGCAGAGGCTCGACGCGAGTTATCTGAACTGGTAGCGCTAAAACCGTGCGGGCTATTGGCCGCCCCTAGCAGCTGATCTAGGGCTGCTTTTGCGGTTTTATTTACCACATAGGTGTCAGCGATAAGGTTTGCAGAAAGGTCATAGAACAGGTGATGGGCAACTACTTCGAGCGTCCCGTCAAGGCTGGTGGTGACTTCGCTGATACGAAATCCTTGCCTACCGTTTATTCCTGGAACCGGGGCGGCCACGATGTTTTCTATTACCAACAGGTTCGCTGCTGGCCCATCAAGGGGGTAGGAAAACGTTAGGGAAAACTTTCCGTTTAGTTCCTGAGTGACTTTCGGGTCTATAAGGTGGCGATCTAGCACAGCTAACCCACTGGCAGTGAAATCGTTAGCGCTACGATCGTGAATCGTAATCATCTGGTTAGTCCTTTCTACAAGGTACGCCAGTTACCTTGGACTTCGATTCTTGAAATACCTGTGCCCAGCTCGATGTGGTTAGTGCCAGGAGAAAGTTGCGGGAAGGGCCCTGAAATCCCATCGGTTTGGGTTTTACCTGCAACGTGGGTTGTAAGCCGGGCAGTATCGATAGTTAATTGCCCACTAGGAGCAGAAACCAACAAGACGCTATCGTTTATTTTCAGTTCCAACTCCCCGGTACCAAAAACAGTGATTACCGGATCGGAAGCTAAAAGACCAGGATTAATAATCGTGCCCGAAGCGTTTAAAGTTAGCTGTTTAAGCCCAGTTTCCAGGTAGGTAAACGGCTGGCAGCAAAGCTCGGCTTCAAACATTACCCAAGTGGACAGCGAGCCTAACGCTGGTGATATTTTGACGTGTTTAAGATACCTGAACATGCCAGGCTCACCGCTAAAACCAATCGTGTGGGCTTGGGTGAGTAAGTAAGCGGCTTTGCGGAATGCTTCCAGCCCGCCACGCACCGATAGTTTCAAAGTTATTTCACTGTCTTGCCACCCTTTAAGGCGGGTAAGAGTGCCGGCCCGCCCGGACACCTCAATATCGTCTACACCCATGGCGGCAGTAGGGATCTCTACAGGTGCGCAAAAACGGATACCCAGGCTTTTAGAGCTAACCTTATGGTCGAGAACAAACCCGTACATTGTTTTACACCCCCGCAGCTAGCAGATTGGCTCGCCGAGATAGCCGTGATAGTTGCTGATCAATTTTGGGTGCGAGTTTGCCGACCAGCGTCCCATCACTTAAAACAACCTTGATATCCAAACCCTCAAGAATCCGGGCAGCTGTAGCATCTGCTACCCCTTGAACATCAACGCTGTAAGTTTTAGCTTCCTTTTCGGTTTGCGATGTTTGGTTAACTGGGGCAGGGGTCAGATCGGTGCTTGGCAAAGACAAATCCTCGCTGACCTTGATAGGTACGTTAACTCCGTTAGTTAACTCGCCCATAGCGTCCATGGTGTCTTTTGCCATGTTTGCTGCCGCATCGGCGGCCTTATGGCCTCGTGAGGTTATTGCTCCGGCTAGACCAGCAACTAGCATGTCACCAACCCACGCCATTTGCTTAGAAGGAGAATGGATACCGAAAAATCCGAGAATCCCATTCCAGATTGAGGACACCCAGTTAGAGACCCGGTTCCACAACCAACCTGCTAGTGACTGAATGCCTTGCCATAACCCAGAAACCAGGGATGCTCCGGCGTTGATCATCTGCCCGACCCCGCCCAGCACTGCTTGAACAATGCTGTAGATAATCCTCGGGATAGCCGAAACGACAGTGCCGATAATGGTCGGTAAAGCCCGAATTAGACTGGTTAATAGTTGGATGCCAGCTTGTACCAGAAGGGGGATAGCCCCACCAATAGCAGACAATATGGCAGAGATGATTTGAGGTAAAGCCCCCACAATCGCGTTAATAATAGTTGGTAACGCCCCTATAAGAGCCGTCAACAGTTGCACGCCCGCGTTAATCAACTGTGGGATTGCCTGGATGATCGCGCTAAGGATAGCGGTAATAATCAAAGGTAAAGTCCCGGTGATAGCGGTAATAATTTCTGGCAAGGCACCAACCAGCGCGGTTAACAGCTTGATGCCAGCTTCGATGATCTGGGGGACGGCTCCGATTAAGAAAGAAATAATCGCACCAATCAACTCCGGCAAAGCCTCAACAAGCACCGGGATAGCCGCAATCAAACCTTGCGCAAGACCGATAATTAACTGTAGGGCTGCATCCAAAATAAGTGGCAAATTATCGATGAGCCCCTGGATCATGGTCATCAGCATTTCTACCGCCGCCGGGATCAGCTCCGGTAGAGCCTGGCCGATACCAGCAACCAAGGTGGCGATAATCTGAACCGCAGCCTCTAACAGACTCGGAAGTGCCTCAATAATCGCTTCCACCAATGCCACAATCAACGTCACGGCAGTTTCCGCCAAGGAAGGCAGAACAGCGATAATGCCCTCCAACAAAGCAGTCAAGATACTCATCCCGGTATCCACCACTTGCGGAAGCTGGCTAGAAATAAACTCCAGGGCTTCTTTCAAGATCTGTCCCAGGGCGTCGATAAAGGCAGGGGCGCCCCCGGTCTCGAACGCGCCGGTGAGTTCATCGACCCAACCATTAACCATCGGCATCACCGTGCCAGCCAAAGCCGTGGTCAAACCTCCAGCCAATAGACCTTTAAGGTTATCGACCCCGTCTTTTAACGTAGCGAGTTGACCAGAAAAGGTTTTGGACTGGGCATCCATCGCCCCATAAAACCGTCCACCCTCACTTGTGGCACTAGCAAACGCATCCGCAACCATATCCGCACTGATCGCGCCCTTAGCCATTTCTTCTTTGAGCTCACCGATACTTTTACCGGTCTTACGGGAAATCTCCTCTAAAGGGTTGAAGCCTGCGTTAATCATCTGGTTCAAATCCTGACCAGTCAGCTTGCCAGTAGAGCTCATTTGAGCAAACGCCAACGTGAGGGATTCGAACTTTCCAGCATCCCCCTGGCTGATATCACCTAACTGTTTGATCCGTACCTGGGACTCTTCAGCGCTCATGCCGAACCCCATCAACGTTTGGGTGGCCTTGGCTAGATCCTCCATCCCAAACGGAGTACGAGCCGCTTCCAACTTGAGGTTATTAACCAGTTTCTGAGCCTTGGCTTGATCACCCAGCATCGTGGTAAACGAGGTGGTGTATTGCTCCATCCGGGCGTTATAGTCCAAACCATCCTTTAAAGCCCCGACCATGCCCCGCCGAATAGAAGAAATAGCATGCCCAATAGCTTTAACCCCACCAACAACAGCTTCCGCTGCCAGGCTGGCTTTAAGCACATCACCAAAAATGCGGGTCTTCGAACTGGTACCGTCCATCTGCGAACCCAGCTCATCTACAGCATTTTCTAGGTGTCCGGTGTCCTTAGCTGCAGTTTTCGCATCATCACCCGCACCGTCAGCCTCATCAGCAAACTTGGAAAGAGCACAATTATTCTCTTTAAGCTCACCCTCAAGACCATTCAAAGTCGCCTGAGCGTTATTGAGCTGAATCTGCCAATTCTTCGTTCGAGAATCATTTTCCCCAAAACTGGTAGCCGAGTTATCAAGAGCGCTCTTAAGGGTCTGGATCTTAGATTTTTGCGCCTCAATCTCTTTACCCAAAACCTGGTTACGAGAAGTCAACGCTGAAGCTGACTTATCGTTCTTATCGAACTGAGAAGCCACCAACTTCATCTCGGATCCCAAAACCCGCATCTCACGATTAATATCCGTGATCGCGCGCTTAAACTCCCGCTCACCCTCAAGGCCAATCTTCAAACCAAAAGACGAATCAGCCATGGGAGGGATCCTTTCACAAATAATGTCAAATACACTTGACGTAAAGCGTCTTTGACATTAGGGTGGTGGTTGTTAGAGCAGATTAGGAGAATGTATGGAGCCCATCGTGGAAGAGGTAACTACCAAACGACCAGCGTGGGGGTATGTGCGCAAAACGAAGATCCCAGCGATCTTCCCGGCGGTGCCCGTAGGGGCGTTACTGGCGATTGGTGCCGCCGTGTTCAAGGTGGCGGCCAATCCGACTGGCCCGCACCGATGGGCGGCGGTGGCGATACTCGCAGCCTGTTTGGCCGGTCCTCTCATCGCCTTGGTGTGGATGCTAATCGTTGACCGCTCAAGTCTGCCGGGGGCGACCGCCCATCCAGAACAAGCCGTGGAGCACCACTGGCACTCGCTCGCAGCCACGAACACTTTCCTAATCACCATCGCAGCAGCAGGCATCGGCGCAGCAGTAACATCAGGTAACGTCTCATTCGTGTTGGCAGGAATTGTCGTGTTCGAATTCCTTGTCTACGGGATTTCCTATTTGTGGGCGAAACACAGGTAAGTCGTGAAAAACAATCTCGTCACGCTCCGCAAACAGGCCGGCTGGTCACAAGAAAAACTCGCCGAACTACTCGGAGTCAGCCGCCAAACCGTGATCTCCATCGAAAAAGGACGCTTCGACCCCTCCCTGCCCTTAGCCTTTACTATCGCGAAAACCTTCAACTGCAAGATTGAAGACATCTTCACCCCAGACGACGCCTAGACCCCTTCAGGTACCACATCATCAATAAACCAGATGCGTTTCGGCTGGGCTCTGCCGGTTTCGATGCGCCAACAATCCACCAGGTCCAATAGTTCACCGAATATGGTCAGTTCGATTTGCCTGCGGGTCAGTCCCAGGTGGGCGAGCCCGATATAGGTCAGGCGGGTAAAAATTGCCTCATCACTATCTATTAGGTGTCCTTTTTCCTGGTTTGCCCTTTTGGGTCTGGGGCCTCGGTCATGATTGCTCGCCGGGTGCCGCGTTGGAGTGCCTGGGCGATAGCCTCCCGATAGTCAGCTAAATCTGCAGGCACAGTTAGTAACTCCACCGCTTCTGCGGTCAGCTCTGGGCGCTTATCGTCTGGATGGGTGAGGTTGTGTATTTGTACGGACTGGTTAGCGAGCAGGGCGATGAGCCAGATTACCTCACCGAGCGACTTATCCATATCTTCGCTAGTTTCCAGGGCTTGACCTAAATGTTCTAGACCTCCGTAACGTTGAGCTATCAGGCGGGTCGCGCGGGTAGTGAGGACGAGTTCGTATTCTTGACCTGCGATAGTGATTGTCGCGCTTTTTAAAGTGGGGCTATCGGCCGGGTTTGTTTGGGTTTTCGCTGTCATGGCTTACCTGCTGTTCTAGTTGTTTGTCGGTTTAGGGCTGGTTGTAGCGGCAGGCTCATACACCTGGGTGTACCAGCCAGTAATGGTTTCTGGCTTGACGCCGACCGCTCCTTCGGTGACTTCGGCTTTCCACGGGTGCTTTCCGGTAGCGTCTGGTTTGTTACGCCGCAGGATCGTTCCCTCAATACTCGGGGTAGAGAACGTGATCGAATCAGCTTTGGTTGCCAGCGTGGTTCCCGGCAGAGCAAATTTGATGCGGTAAAGCCAAAAATACTGGTACTTCCCGTTAGAGCGTGCAGCTCTAAAACCAATAGCCACGGGTGCGCCACCATCCTCAGAAGTGCTGATAAGTACCCCGTTGGCGTCCAGTCTCGCACCAGTTAAGGCAGCTGCAGTCTCTGCCCCGAGATCATCAACCCCAAGAGTGAGGGTTCCAGATTTGAATTCCTTGACAATCTCGGATGCCCCGTCATCGGCATACAAAATTGCCTCAGCCACCTCCACAGACAATTCTGCGGATATTGCTTTAGCGAGCGGTTTAGGAACGGCATAGGTTTCCTCACCGCTGGTGGGATCTTCGCTAATGCTCGCGTAGTAGAGCTTGTCTAAACCAATAGTTGCCATGGTATTTCCTTTCTGTTGGATCCTCGTATTGAGGGGTGATCTGTTTTTCTCGGTTATTCTTGAGGTTAGGTGCGTGTGAACGAGGGGCGTGGTTGTGATGGCGAGTGGTAAAGCGGTAGAGCTTTTTATGGTCGATGGAACCCCGGGAGGTATGGCTACTGCGGGGATAGCGGATTGGACGGGGATCCTCACCTCTGCACGCCGCGATCAACTTTCCCAGCTTTATAAGCGAGAGGAAGCCAATAGTAACGGCGTATATATCCTTCTCGGTAATGACCCCGAAGCTATCGAGAACACCTGGTGCTATATCGGCAAGACAGAAAACTTTGTAGAGCGCTTACGCGATCATGACAAAAAGAAGCCGCAGTGGGAAAAGGTCGTTATTATTGCTAGCTTGCAACGATCTTTTAACGAGGGACATTGGGGTTATTTAGAAGCCCGTCTGGTTGAAATCGCTAAGAATGCTGAGCGCTGTTCTATGCCTGATAACAAACAAACTCCTCGGGTTAGGAAGCTTTCTGAAGCGCAACGAGCATCAGCAGAGTCATTCTTAGACAATATGAAGCTGATTTTGCCGATCCTGGGGGTCAACGTTTTGCGTTCCCCAGAAAATACTGTGCAACCAGATAACGCTCAGATAGTTTCTTCACCTGTTTTTCATCTACATAGACAAAGAGATCGGATCGATGCCTCGATGCAGCTTATCGATGGAGAGTTTTTCCTCCTCAAGGGGTCAATCGTGGTTGCTAGCTGGGAAACCAGTAAAGCCAGAAGCCAGGCAACGGTTAATTCGTATGCGGCTATAGCTAGTCGTCACCAAAAGCTAGTTAGTGATGGATCAATCCGCATAGACAATGATTGCGGCGTGGTCACCCGGGATATTGCTTTTACTTCTCCTTCTGCCGCAGCTGCCATAGTGTTAGGTACCACCGCCAATGGTAGAGCTCGCTGGGTCAATGATGAGGGACAAAATTATGGAGCCTGGGAAGAAACCAATAACTCCTAGAAAGTAGTCGGCGAATAATCCGCGATGTCGATTGAATAGTGGTGGTAGCCGGTATCGTCCTCGTATCCGATATAGCGCCTGGCTGTAATAACTAGGCGAGCGCTAATTAGAGCTTTCGTGATCTGGTCTCTTAGTGCCAAGTAGTTGGTTTTTGTGAACAGGCTGATTCGGGCTTCTTCTATTTCGACGCCTGGGGTGTTGTCGGCGAAGATCTCGAAAGAATCTGTTAACGGGGTGAAGACTAGATACGTGTCTGGGGCTGGGGAATCGGTGTAGCAGCTGACTGCATAGGCGAGCCCAAGTTGTTTAGCGATGTGGCTTAGGTTTTCTAAAAGCCCGCTCATGGTTTCACCTGCTGGATTCGCGCGGCCAGGGTTTGTTTCATTGCGGCTATTGCGGCTCGCCTGGTTTGTGAACGCGTAGGGGCTAGGAAGGGTCTAGCGGGCTGGTTGGAGCGCCCGTGTTCAAGAACGTTAGCGATTAGTGCGTTAGCTCTACCATCGTCTCGGTTCTCGGCGAAACCAACTTTAACGTTGTAGTCTCCGCGGCTATTGACTTTTACTGGCGCGGTTCCTAGCGCTTTGGCGAGCTGACCGGTAGAACGGGAGGGCTGTTTCGTTGAGCTGCCGATGGCGGCAGAAAGGTTAGAACGCATACGCGGCTCCACTATGTTAGCCCCGGCTTTAAGTACTTGCTCAGCGGAGTTATCAAGAATGTTGCTGGCTGAGTCGAGTGCGTCAATGAAATCGTTGGGAAGCTTGATTTGTACGCGAGCCATCAGAGTGCTCCTTCTGCTTCGGTGCGGTGAGCCAAAATCTCGACATAGCGGCCGAGGTATTCGACAGCATCAATAACACACCTGCCACGTGCGGAGCTGATTTCCATCGCCTCGGTTATTTTTACGCCGGGTATTGCTCGGATCCTAAATAACAGGTCTGCTTTGGTGTAGGCGGCGCGGTTGACCCAAGCCGGTGAAGCATGACGCACCTCCATATATGCGCGCACCGAAGCAATAACCTCATCACGAGTCGTGGCGAACCCGGCAGCGTCTTTAGTAACCATTGGCTGTATCAAGTCGATGTGCTCGCTCATTTTGCCTAGCGTTGCCATCAGGCGCGCCTTTCGTTAGATTTTCCAGTCCCGATCCAGGCGTAGCAGGGTGTTGACTGCGTTCCACACGGCGCGGGCAGCATCGGTTTTGTCTGCCCAAAATCCGGCGGTTGCTCCATCTCTGGATTCGTAGAAATGGGTGGCGAGCATGATAATGCCTTGTCGGGTTGCCTGCGACATGGGCTGCGTTTGGTAGTAGCCCTCGGGCAGATGTTGGTAAGCGGTGGCATAGGAGATGGCAGCCAAAACAAACGAGGCAATCAAAGAATCATCCTCGCTATGGTCGACCAGTAGATTCTGCTTGACTAAAGCCACGAGTTCGTCTGTTTTCATGGCTGCCACCTCCTAACTATTTGCTTGGTTTATCCTGCGGTTTTCTGGGTAAGTACCTTGATCGCTTCGGGCAAGACGAGCTTGCCGTCTAGGCGTTGGGAGGCGAGGAACCCGATCTGCCCGGTGGTTGCAAATAGCTCGTTTAGGCGTTTGAAGGAGCGGCCTTGCCGGTCAGCAATCCAATAAAAACCGAGGTCACCGAACGCTACTGTGCGCGCCCCTGCTTTGACCTCAGGTGCAAAAACACTGGTGTAGACGGGGCGGCCAAGGATCATGTCCGGGGTTCCAGCAGTCAGGGCTGGCTGCCACAGGTACTGCCCGTTACCATCCTTGAGCTTGCGTACGGTCTTTACTGTTGCATCGTTCATCAGCCACACCGCACGCGCCCGGTACGGGGAGCGCAAACTGTAGTGCAGATCGATGAGTTCATCAGCGCTAATGTCGGTAGGCTTGGCGGTGGTCACGCCAGGGTCTGCGCCCCCTGTGGGGTTGAAGATTCCGGTGGGTTTACCTTTACCATCGCCAACCAGGAAGGCTTCTTCTTCAGCAGCTCCAATACGGCGAGCAAACTCGCTCGCTAGGTATTGTTCAACGTTAAACGCTGCATCGTTGAGCAGTTCTTCGCTGATTTTCAGGAAGGTACCCAGCTTGAACGCCGACAGGGAGATTTGGGTGAAGGCTTCATCGGATTCGTTGTATGGTTTGCCTTCATCCAGCCAGGTAGCGGTGCCATGGGTAGACACGACAGGGATTTTACGATCCCCGCTAGTGGTCTGAATAACCTTGGCGAGGATGCGCATGATGTTTTGGTCGGCTAAAGACTGCACTAGGGTGCGTTCGAACTCGTCAGGCACTAGGTATCCGCCCTCAGAATCCACCCCCTCGCTTAGCGCATTCCTTACTTCCATGGGGGAGGTGTTAAGCCGCATCGCATCCCAAAACGCCCGCTTGTAGGAAGCTGTAGCACGGGCAGGCTTGACCTTACTGTCTTCGCCCATGCCGCTTCCAGGAGCGGAAGTGATGGGATTACAGGTCGCCTTGGCAAGAGTGTTTTCTAGGCGTTCGGCTCGCTCACATCGAGCAATCTCGCCGCTAAGTGCCTCAATCTCAGCTTCCATTTTGGCGTAGGCCGCGTCATCTTCGGCGTTTAGACAGCCAGTGTCGCTATCGCGCCGCTCGTCTAGAAACTTCTTAGCCTTATTCCAGGTTTGGGCACGCCGGGTATACAAATCAGTAACAGTAGTCATAATGGAATATTTCCTCTCTTAGTTAATGGGGTTGGTTGGTTAAAAGGGCGTATAAATCAACAACCCGCCGACCACAAGAGACAGCGGGCTTTAGACAAGGATGTTCACTTACAGGAGGCGGCGGCCCGGGAGGGGCAGCACTTTTACCGTGCATAGCTAGTTGGGCGACCAGCCGTTGCTCGGTTACTTTTCTGGAAAACACCACACCACCCTTGTTTTTGGGCGGCAACGGCGGCTTCTTACGGGCAGGGCCTTGCTCGTCATCCCCGCCGGAATCGTCCTCATCCGGCTCGTCTTCACCCGGCTCTTCAGATTCTTCGTCCTCTTTGTCTGGGGTTGGTGCTCGTTTACCAGTCAGCAGCTCGTCGGCGAACCCAAGTTCGATGGCTGCAGTTGCGTCCATCCAGGTCTCGGCATCCATCAACTTCGACAACTTCGCCCTGCTCAACCCAGTCTTGAGCTGGTAAGCATTGATAATCGAGTCCTTGACACTCTCAAGCATGTCGAGGGCACGCGAGAGTTCGGTTTTATCGCCCATCGCCAACGTTGCTGGGTTGTGGATCATCAACATCGACACCGGCGACATCGCCACATGACTTGCTGCCATAGCGATCACGCTCGCTGCGGATGCTGCGATGCCATCAATATTGACTGTCACGGTTCCTGGGTAGTCCAGAAGCATGTTGTAAATCCTGGCTGCCGCAACCACATCACCACCAGGGCTGTTAAGCCAAACAGTGACCGGACCCGAGCCAGCATTTAGTTCAGACTCGAAAACAGCTGGTGTTACATCGTCGTCGAGCCAAGATTCCTCTGCGATAGCCCCGTTAATACGCAAAACCCGAACATCCTCTTGGGTGTCCGGGTTGGTTGTTTCTGGTGGTATCCAGTTCCAAAAACGCTTCACATTCTCCTCCTCAAAACTTGATTCTCTCCAGGTTGTTCTTCCAGCTGCTCATCTTTAGCTTCAACAGCGTCGGCTTGTTTGGTTGCTGCATAAGCGCCTGCCATGGGCAACGGGAGCATGTTGCCGTTGACCAGGTAGAGATCACCGCCATCGTCCTGGTCGATGCGGTCAAGGTTTTCTAGCTCGCGGATATCGTTTGCGCTCATCCAGCCGTTCTGGCGGGCTACCGCATAGCCCTCCATACGCGACTGGTAATCCCCGCGCAGCAGCCCCTCAACATTGAACTTCACAAACAACTGCTGTTTCTCACGAGCGCTTAGCAGTGTTTTGGTGATTGCTTGTTCCCAGCGGATCACCCACGGGTCGAGGGTGTATTTCACAAATTCGAGACTCTGCTGCTCAATATTGCTGAAGCTAGATTTTTCGAGGTCGCCGATCATGTGCGGCGGAATACGGAAGATACGGGCGATCTCGTTGAGCTGAAACTTTCTCGTTTCAAGAAACTGCGCCTGTTCAGGCGACACACTAATCGGCGTGTACTTCATCCCTTCTTCCAAAACAGCGACTTTATTGCCGTTTTTCGCGCCCCCGAAGGTTGCCTGCCAGGACTCACGCACCCGGGAGGGATCTTTTATCGTGCCCGGATGCTCCAACACACCGCCCGGTGCCGCCCCATTAGCAAAAAATGAAGCCCCATAATCCTCAGTGGCTTGTGCCAGGCCGATAGCATTACGAGCCATCGCAATCGGGGAATAACCAACCAACCCATCGAAACCAAGACCTGGAACATGAAGCACATCATTAGGGGTAAGCCGAATGGTTTGGTATTGTCCTGCGGGTTCGTCCCAGGAGGTTTGGTACTCGTAATACAAGCTCTTGGTGTCCAGATCCCTGCCTACGCTCATCCGATTCGGTTGCAACGGATACAGTCCAATGACTTCGCCGAGCCCGTTACGCACTACCTGAGCAAACGCGTTACCCCACAACAACAAATGCGTCATGAGCGTTTCTCTAAACACGAAGCTCGTCATCTCGGGGTTAGGTTCATCGTGAAGCAGGCGGTACAAACCATGATCGACTGCTTTTTCCTTGCCGCCACCGTCCTTGTAACGGTATACGTGCAGTGGTAGGCCGGCTATCGCCTCAGCCAAAATCCGCACGCACGAATACACGGCCGTCATCTGCATCGCCGATCGTTCCGTCACCGTCCGACCCGCCGACGTGGGGCCAAACAGGAACGAATACTGGCTCGTGAGATGGTGGTTCGAGGCGCGGCGAGGGTTGGCGGCGCGTAGCCAGTCGAGGAATCCCATGATGGTGGCTCCTTTCCCTGTGGGATAATTGGGTAACGTTCACACGAGGAGGTGCGTGGTGGGTTGGCCAGTCATTGTGTTTGTGGGTCTATTTTTGTGGCACGAAATCGAGGAATACTTCGTCCTGGTTCCATGGCTAGACGACAACACTGCCCGGTTGCCTGAACCTGTTCGACACATCAACATGACCCGCACACATTTCACAGTGATCGCAACAGAAGAACTCGTTCTGCTCATCGCGGTCGCTATCTGGTGCCAGCCAGTATGGATAGCAGCCATCATGGTCGCCTACACCATCCACCTGGTAATCCACTGCGGCCAGTTGCTCTTTACTTACCTGAAACGAATCCCGCTACGGTTATGGAGCGCCCCCATACAGCTACCCATCATGATCTGGCTCATCACCATCACACCCACCTGCGGAACAGTAGGGCTTCCACTCGCTTCGCTCGTCATGGTGGCAGCCATGGGACTCAACCTTGTAGCCATGCACTGGATCACCAGCAAAACGCTAAAACACCAATAGTCCCCGCGAATCATAAACTGAGCTCGCCTCTGGGGTGTTGCCGCATCTTATTGCTCGATCCAAGGCCATGATGGTGGCGACGACTCCGTCGATTTTTTCCGTGGATTTTTGCTTATCTGGCTTGATGTTTCCTGCTGGGTCGGTGCGTACGTGAATGTTATCGACCATCCAGGCCAGCACCGGGTGCCCGCCATGAGCCAGCTTGCCCTCCAACGCCAGCTTCATCAGTTCTTTGGATGGTGGGGACATGTCTTTGAAGCCTTGCCCGAAAGGCACCACCGTGAAACCAGCATCCTCAAGGTTTTGGCTCATTTGGATCGCACCCCACCGGTCGAAAGCGATCTCTCGGATATTAAACCGGGTGCCAAGATCCTCAATGAACTTCTCGATATACCCGTAGTGCACCACGTTGCCCTCGGTCGTCTCCAAGAAGCCTTGACTGTTCCACAAGTCGTAGGGGACGTGATCCCTAGAAACTCTGAGTTTGAGGTTGTCTTCGGGAATCCAAAACCAGGGCGCGACCGTGTATTTGTCATCGTCATCCGTGGGTGGGAATACGAGAACGAAAGCAGTGATATCGGTGGTGGATGCCAGGTCGAGCCCGCCGTAACAAACCCGGCTCTCCAACTCCGATAAATCTACTGGGGTGTTGTTTTGATTCCAGACGTGCATAGGCATCCACCGCACGCTCTGCTTCACCCACTGATTGAGCCGCAATTGTCTGAAGGTGTTTTCTTCAGCCGGATTCTGCCTGGCACTATTACAAGCGTCCCTAACTTTCTGGATTGGCACCGTCACGTCCAAGGATGGGTTGGCTTTATGCCACACGGCTTCATCGGTCCAATCATCATCTTGCCCCGCCCCATATATGACTGGATAAAAGGTGGGGTCGATCTTTTTGCCATCGAGAATGTCTTGGGCTTTTTGGTGTTGCTCGTAACAAATCGAATGAGTGTCGGTGCCGGCGGTTGTTATCAGGAAGTACAGCGGCTGGGTGCGAGCATCCCCACTGCCTTTGGTCATCACGTCGAAGAGCGCCCGGTTGGGTTGGGTGTGTAGCTCATCGAATACCACTCCGGAAATATTGAATCCGTGTTTGGAATAGGCCTCGGCCGATAGTACCTGGTAGAAGGAATTGGTGGGGGAGTAGATGATACGTTTTTGGCTTCTAAGGATCTTTACCCGCTTGGCTAGTGGGGGACACATTCTCACCATGTCGGCTGCCACTTCGAACACGATGGATGCTTGTTGCCGATCGGCAGCACACCCATAAACTTCAGCGCGTTCCTCGCCATCGGCGCACGTGAGCAACAATGCGACGGCAGCAGCCAGCTCACTCTTGCCTTGCTTCTTCGGAATCTCCACATAAGCAGTCGTGAACTGGCGGTATCCATCGGCTTTGAGGGTGCCGAAAAGGTCGCGAATGATTTGTTCTTGCCAATCAATCAACTTAAAAGGTTTTCCTGACCACCGTCCTTTCGTATGCTTTAAAGCTTCGATAAACGCGACTGCAAAGTCGGCTCGGCGCTTGTCATAGCGCGAGCTTTCAGCCATGAACCGTGTCGGTTGATATTCAGCTAGCTGACGCATACGAATCAGTTACCTTCTATTGGTTAAAAAGTCAGTTACTACCAGCGATAACAGGTACCCTCATACCCGGCGGGGCTAGGCTTCGGGCAGATTAGCTAACGCCCAGGCGATCGCATGTCCGGCGTCAGCGAAAAGGTGGTCTGACTTCGCGATGAGTTCGAGTTCGCATTCTCCGCGGCTCCTCGAGTTAGGCCCGAACCCGCTGACGGGTTCTTCCATCAACCGGTAGATTTGGGCGTTATTGCCAAATCCTTCAGTCTTGGTCCAGGTAGCAAAACTTGCTAGCGTGTAGTTCCCGTAGGCAAGAACCGTCCCGTAGGAATCAACGCGCATCTGGAGGGTTTCGCTGGTGACCTTTGTGCTGTTCATGGCTGGTGCCTTTCTGTTGTGTACCGTTTCGGTATGTATATACAGCCATAGACCCGCCTATTTATCCAGTCATTTTCCGCCTATTTTCAAGAAAACTTAGAGATGTACATCTCTAGGTCATAACGCTTCACGATAAAGGAAAACCCCACGCCAGGTGGGGTTGCCTGTGTGTTTAGTTTTAACGGGTCAGGTGGTAGTTGACAACGTTTCCTGGTGTAGCATGTTCAAGTTCACGCACCATCGCTGCTGCCCGCCCGTATCCCTCGGTGACTTGTTCGATGTTGTCTAGGTTCAACGCTCCGTAGGCGGTGGTTTGCACCCGCCATTGATCGGTTTCAAAGTCTCGGTCAAGCTCCGGGGTGTAGGGGAACAGCGGGGAAGGAACAATAGAAATCGCGACCCGGCCAGGTTCAATCTCAATGCTGGTGATGGTGTATCCCAACCGGTTAGCACGTCCGATAAGGCGTTCGGTGTTTTCTTCCTCGACGCTGCATTCAGCTTCTTTGGTGTTCATGGCTGTTTCCTTATGTGTTGTGTACCGTTTCGGTATGTATATACAGCCATAGACTTCGCTACTTATCCAGTCATTTTGCCGCCTATTTTGCCTAATAAATAGTGGTTTACATCTCTTGGTTAGTGTTTATTAGTGGCGGGGTTTTCCACGCAGAATCACCGCTTAATGGTGCAAGTAAGATCTTGCGTACTTCCTTATGTTCTTTACCAGAAAGTCCGATGCGGTAAAGCAGGGAGCGCAGTTCATACTTCTCATTCACCACCTTGTCACTCGCGGCGCGGTGGGTGGTGAGCCCGATGCGTTTCGCATATGCGACCATTTTGCTTAGGAACTCGGTGTATGCCGTGATCTTCTCGAACTCTGGCAGCTCATCCCACCAAGGAAAACTCAGCCCCTCGCTACTGGTGGTGATGTCGAGATGGCTCGCGCCGAGCGCTTTAGCGATCAAGTCTTTCTTGGCAGCGATAAGTTCATGCAGCCTTGCCAGCTCAGTCTCATCAAGCGTGGCGGGCAGGGTGACTAAGAGCCCGTAGTTTTCAGCCTTTTTGGTGTTCACCATTGCTCATCCTCCTCACCATCAAATTCGATGCTTTGAACGTCCATCCATGTGCGGATGAGGCGCAGGTAGTTGTCTGGAAAGTTGGAGACGATCATTTCTACGTGCTCGTAGCCGTGGTCTTTGGCCGCATTCCACACCGCACCAATATCGGTGAGGTCGACTCCGAGGTTTTCGATTTCTTCTAGATCGACATATAGCTGTCCCATCATCACCAAACCCTCTCTTTCTTGCTGGTTGTTTGGTCATGTACATACAGCCATAGGAGCGCGTACTTATCCAGTAATTTTTGCCTTAAAATCAAGGAGTTTTAGTGCTCTCGGCGACTATCTGGGAAAGCACGAGTTTGGCGCACGGCAAAGCTATCCCGTTTCCCCACAGCTTGTAGAGTGCCCGGTCGGACGCTGGATTAGCCAGCCATTTGCGTACTTGGTTGCGGGTTTTAGGTTTTTTCAATCCTTGCACCTTGGCCCAGCTAGCCCAGACCTGCCACCAATAATCCAGCACGTCTTCGCTCGGGTTCTCGATGGCGAGTCCGTCTGTCCAAGTATCAGGGAATCCTTGTAGGCGGGCGCATTCGGTGGGGGTTAAGCGTCTCACGCGGTATTTGGGCATGCCAGGGTCAGTGACCAGGGGCGGCTCAGTTGAGTCCGAAGCCAACAGAGCGCCAGCAATATTGACGTTGCCTCGGCAGAAGAAGTCTGCCTTCGAGGCGCTCACAACGTCGGGTTCGACGATGGCGATGCCGCCTTGGTTGCAGGTCGGAGAAACACCTGCTGTACGCGCGTTTTTGGCACAAGGTCCTCTACGACTTGGGATATGTGTCCAGTTCAGAGCCGTTCCATCGCCTGTTCAACCAGGGCATGATTGAGGCTTATGCCTACACGGATTCACGTGGGCAATACGTCCCGGCTGACGAGGTGGAGGGTAGCGAGGAGGACGGCTTTACCTGGCAGGGTCAGCCCGTCAACCGCGAGTTCGGCAAGATGGGCAAGTCGCTCAAGAACATTGTCACCCCTGATCAGATGTGCGCGGATTACGGCGCGGACACGTTCCGGGTTTACGAGATGTCGATGGGACCGCTGGATATGTCCCGTCCGTGGGACACGCGCGCGGTGGTCGGTTCCCAGCGTTTCCTGCAGCGACTGTGGCGCAATATCGTCGATGAGAACACCGGCGCGCTCACCGTGACCGATGACGCCCCGGATTTGGCGACCGCAAAAGTGCTGGCTCGCACCATTCACGATGTCACCGTGGAGTACGACAATCTGCGCGTGAACACGGCTATCGCCAAGATGATTGTGCTGAATAATCACCTCACCGGGTTACCCCAGGTGCCACGTGAGGCCGCAGAAGCGTTGGTCGTGATGGTCGCCCCCATCGCTCCGCACATTGCGGAGGAACTGTGGGAACGTTTGGGTCACCAGGGCGGAATCGCCCGGGCCACGTTCCCGGTCGTGACCGATGAGTCGCTGTTGGCGGCTGAGGAGGTCACTTGCGTGGTGCAGGTGGCGGGCAAGGTGCGCGCGAAAGTGTCGGTGGACCCCGAGATTTCCGAGGCGGATTTGCAGGCGAAGGTCCTGGCGGAACCGGCGGTGGTGAAGTTGCTGGACGGGCGGGAGCCGAAACGGATTATCGTGCGTGCTCCAAAGCTCGTATCCTTGGTTTTTTAGGATTTGTCAGTACAAAAAAATCGCTAAATTACGGGATTTTAACGGTTTCGGGCTTGCAAACTTAGGTATGCCTAACTTAGGCTATACCCGTGAAGAGATTTAAAAACAAGCAAATTAAAGGAACCTTGACCGTAGCCGCGCTTTTGTGCCTGGGAGCCTCTCTCAGCGGGTGCGGCGGGACCCCCAGCTCCAGCTCGGATTCAGCCGCACCAGGCAAACCCCTGGTCCTCACCACATTTACCGTGTTGCAGGACATGGCTCAAAACGTTGCCGGAGACCATCTGGAAGTCCGCTCTATCACCAAACCTGGGGCGGAAATCCACGATTACCAACCCACGCCCTCGGACTTGAAGTCGGCGCAGAAAGCGAAACTGATTTTAAATAACGGGCTGGATTTGGAACGCTGGTTCACGAAGTTTACCGCCGATCTGGATGCCAAAAAGGTCAATGTTTCGCAGGGCGTAGAGCCCATTCCGATTACCGAAGGCGACTACAAGGGTAAGCCCAATCCGCACGCTTGGATGAGCCCGAAAAACGGCGCCCTCTACGTGAAGAATATGGCAAAAGCCTTCTGCGATTTAGATGCAAAGAACTGCTCCGAGTACCAGGAAAATGCCAAACAGTATGGTGCCAAGATTGAAAAAGTCGGCGAGGACATCACGTCCACGCTTTCTCAGCTCGACCCGTCACAACGTACTTTGGTCAGCTGTGAGGGAGCATTCTCGTATCTGACTCGCGACTATAACCTCAACGAGAAATTCTTGTGGGGCGTAAATGCCGAAGGAGCCCTCACTCCCTCTCGCGTAGCGGAAGTGGAAGACTACGTGAAGCAAAACCACGTTCCCGCAGTTTTCTGCGAGTCAACCGTGGGAGACAAAATGCGACCCGTTGTGGAAGCCACAGGTGCGAAATTCGGTGGGGAATTGTATGTTGATTCCTTGTCAGACTCAGATGGAGACGTTCCGACCTATCTGGATCTGTTGCGCTACGACGCAGATTTGATTACCCGAGGATTGACTCAGAAATGAGTGATGCTCTCGACAACCGCATAGAGCCAGGCGGGGCTGAAGCTGAGTCCAGCTCAAATTTAGCCCCGCCTATATTAGAAGTCTCAGATTTGCATGTTCGTTACGGAGCTAATGTGGCACTGGAGGGTGCCAGTTTAACCGTGTCGCGCGGTCAAATTTGTGGTCTGGTAGGGATGAACGGTTCGGGAAAATCAACACTGTTCAAATCCATCACCAACAGCGTTTCGTATCAAAAGGGCAGTATTAAAGTTGCCGGAATTGACGCGAACCAAGCCCGCAAACAGCGACTGATTGGTTATGTTGCGCAAAATGAGGAAATCGATTGGGACTTCCCGGTTAACGTAAACCAAGTCGTCATGATGGGACGGTATGGATTTATGGGACCGACCCGTCGTCCCAAATCTGCAGACGTGGCAGCGGTGCAAGCCGCGTTAGAAATGGTGGAGTTGCAAGATTTGCAACAGCGCCAAATTGGGGCGTTGAGCGGCGGTCAAAAGAAAAGGGTGTTTATCGCCCGCGCGATTGCCCAAGGCGCGCCCCTCCTGCTCCTCGATGAACCGTTTGCCGGAGTAGACAAATACTCCGAAACCAATATCGTCGATTTGCTGCGCAAAATCTCGGCAAAAGGCACCACGGTGGTGGTTTCAACCCACGATTTGGCTTCTTTGGAAAAGCTCTGCGATGAAGTGGTTTTGCTGTATCGTCGCGTAGTTTATCAAGGTGATCCCGCCGGCGCCTTAGACCCGCAAAACCTCGCGAAAGCGTTTGGATTAAATCCCGCCGCGTCAGGAGGTGGACAGTGAATTTTTATGAAGCTTTCATCGAAATGTGGACGCAGCAGTTTATGCTCCGGGGCATCATCGTCACCGGAGTCGCGGCGGCGGTTTGTGCCGTGTTGTCCTGCTGGTTGGTCTTGATTGGCTGGTCACTGTTAGGTGACGCCCTGTCCCACGCAATTCTTCCCGGAATCGTCGTGTCCTACCTCTTGGGAACGCCCTTCGCAATAGGCGCCCTCGTGGCAGCTTTGCTGGTGGTGGGATTGATTGGCGCAGTGCGGGGGCGCGGACGGGTCAAAGAAGACACGGCTATTGGGGTGGTATTCACGACAATGTTTGCCTCCGGTCTGGTCTTAATCAGTCTGTTCCCCAGTCACATTGATTTGCACCACATTTTGTTTGGCGACATGCTCGGCATTACCAGAGCCGATATGTGGCAGGTCTTGATATTGAGCCCACTCGCTCTGGTGCTGTTGTTATACAAAAAACGGGATTTGGTGCTGTATGCCTTCGACAAGACTCACGCCCACGCTATCGGCATCTCTACAAGCTGGTTGGCGACTCTGTTGCTGGTAGCTCTGTCTTTGACAGTCGTGGTGGCGATGCAAGCAGTGGGCGCAATCCTCATCGTGGCACTGGTGATTACCCCTGGCGCAACCGCCCGGCTGCTCACAAACCGGTTCAACGCTATGCTATGGATAGCTCCCTTGCTTTCCGTATCCTGTGTCGTGCTGGGAGCCTATATTTCCTACTGGTTCGATACCGCGTCAGGAGCCACAGTCGTGCTGCTTGAAGGCGTATTGTTCCTGATTGTTTGGCTGGTGGATTTGCTTCGTCAACAGCGTCTGCAGCGCTATCATGGCGCGCAGTCTGCCGCCCCCGGCTCTGACCCGGAACCTCAACAGGTTGCTTCTTGAGGCAGCCCTCTAGGGTAGGCCGAGGTAGCGCAACACTGCCTTGGCACTGCCCTTGTTGAGGTCACCCAGCTGCGCCAACTGACCCAACCCTGACCCCAGGACAAACGTATCCCCGGTGGTGGCAGCTCCTTTCAATGGCGGCGCGACGCCTTCCCAAAGGAATTTCCCGTCGACCACCCCGTAACTCAGCAGCCCCCCGTTGCCCTCCGTAAACACGGCTTTTGTCGCGTCGGAGGTCAACGGAGTCCCCGGAGCTTTCAGATTGAGGGTAACGCCGTCCCCGGTGGTCCAAGTTTTGGCAGCGCAGCCGGGCCAGGACGCACAGGTTTCCCCGCGGTCTGCCAAAAAATACGTCCGATTGGGCATGAGGACAGGGATTTTCCCAGATTTTAGAGCTGCCATAGCGCTGTCAGTGTCCAGCCGAAGTCCGGCGCGCAGTTGAGTGTGCAAGGCTTGTACCGCCAGGGCGGGGCACTTGCCCTCCCCCACTATCGCACCGTCAGAACCATAGACCTGCCAATCAATCTGCCCGTCGCCCTGCGGATCTGCCGACGCGAAAAATCCGGCTTCCAGCATCGACATCTGCGCGGCAGGGCCAAGTTTAGAGGTGTCCAGGGAACCGATTTTCGTATTAATAATTTGAGAATAGCTCCAGACGTATCGAGCGTCTTTGATACCTCGGTGGGATAACCGTACCTGCCTACTGCTGCGCCGCGTTCCTCATGCAACGCATTGAAACCGTAGGCGGTAGCGATGATGGGAGTATTGCCTCCGTCAGTGCCGTAACGAGCGGTCACGGTTGGTGCTATCTGGCATGGTCCGCCCACCCTGGCATCATGAGGATGATGGTCAAACAGTAGCGGCTCAATAATACTCTGGTCGTTACTGCATCCGAGCGTGCCCGAAAGGTTTGTTTGCACGAGCGGGCCTTTACCGCCGCCTGGTTTACCTGCCCGCATCCGCAAGGCGAACACATCTAAAGATTTGCTTGCCTCGTGAGTGCCTGCTCGAGGATTGGTGGGAGGGTTTTGCCTTTCACTGCAGCCCGGCGCAAGATCCCGGAACACGCGTTGGGGCTCAAAGAGTATTTGTCCGGCACGCCCGCTTGCAAAATCGCAGATAAGGTAGATTCTTTTGCGTCGTTGGGGTACTCCGAAAAATTGCGCGTCCAATACTCGCCACGCAATACTCCATTGGTCTGCCACGATCGCTCCAGCTTTATGCCACTTTTGTACTCGAGGTAGGTCAGCCGCTGCCGTTTCGTCGACAACCGAGATGAGGTTTTGCAGGACGCTGTGGAAGTCTGCCCCTTTATTGCTTGAGAAGGCTCCGGGCACGTTTTCCCAAACAGCGAATCTTGGATATAGACCATGACTTGCCTTTCTCATTTCTCTGATGACTCTGACGGCTTGGTGGAATAGACCCGAGCGTTCGCCAGCTAAACCTGCCCTTTTACCTGCTACCGACAGGTCTTGGCAAGGAGAGCCAAACGTGACCACATCCACCGGCTCTAGCTGACTGCCGTCAATGTCGCAGATGTCGCCTAGGTGTTGCATTTGCGGAAGGCGCGTGGTGGTGACCAGGATCGGGAAGGGCTCAATCTCACTTGCCCACACAGGTTCGATACCAACCTTTGTTGCCGCTAGTGGGAAGCCACCTGAGCCATCAAAAAGCGAGCCAAGCCTTAAAGTTTTTGTCAAGGGTTAGCCTTTCTGCTTGGGGCGCTCGACTTCTTTGACCAAATCGAGGTAGGCGTATTCTTTGCCGCCACGGGTACAGGTGATCCCAGCTGCGTCTCCGGTTGCTTCGGCATAGCGGCGCACAATCACGGAAGCGTATTTCTCATCCAGCTCCATGCAATAGCAAGTGCGGTCTGTGGCTTCTGCAGCCATGAGTGTGGAACCAGACCCAGCAAAGGTATCGAGGATGATTGCGTTGGTTTGGGTGGAGTTACGAATCGGATAAGCCAACAGGTCTAGTGGCTTGGAAGTGGGGTGATCGGAATTCTTCCTCGGCTTGGCGAAATTCCACACCGTGGTTTGTTTGCGATTCGCATACCAAGCGTGAGAGCCGTCTTTCTTCCACCCATACAGCACTGGTTCGTGCTGCCACTGGTATGGGGAACGGCCAAGTACGAGGGAGTCTTTGACCCAAATACAACAGCCCGACAGGTAGAAGCCAGCGTCTTGAAAAGCGCGACGGAAGTTCAATCCTTCGGTGTCGGCGTGGAAGACATAGGCTGACCCTCCCTTATCTAGGGATGCCGCCATGTTGGTGAATGCAGCTAGTAGGAACTGGTAGAAGGTGTCTGTGTCTTGTTTGTCGCCTGCGATTTTCAGGCCGCTGTTCGATTTGAAGTCCACGTTGTAAGGCGGGTCTGTGACCACCAGATTAGCCTGTTTGCCATCCATCAAGGTTTCGACATCGGCCGGGTTCGTGGCGTCCGCGCACATCAGGCGATGCCTACCAATCCTCCAGATATCGCCTTTTTCGACGAAAGCTGCTGCTTCAAGGGCGGCGTTCAGGTCGAAGTTATCGTCTTCGATACTGTCGCTATCAAGAGAACCTATTAACTGTTGTATTTCGGATTCGTCGAAACCGGTGAGTTCAACGTCGAAATCGGAAGCATCCAGGTCGGCTATGAGTAGGGCGAGTTTGGAATTATCCCAATCGCCACTGATCTTGTTTAGAGCAACGTTGAGCGCTTTTTCGCGGGTTTCGTCGAGTTCGACGACCACGCAGTCCACGGTTTTATAGCCCAGATCAGCCAGTACTTTCAGGCGCTGATGCCCACCTACAATATTTCCGGTGGTTTTGTTCCAGATGACTGGCTCCACATATCCAAACTCACTTAGCGAGCGTTTGAGTTTGTCGTAGTCCGCGTCCCCGGGTTGTAGGTCTTTGCGGGGGTTGTAGTCAGCTGGGGTGAGATCACTTATGGCTATTTGCTTGATGCGCATGGTTTTTCACCGCCTTGACAAGCTCACGGCTAGTAGTCCAGGTGTCTTCCCACTTGCGTGTGTAATCCCCGAAATGCCCATACGTCGAATAGCGCACATAGCCGGGTGCTCGCAGCCCAAACTGGTCGATGATTGCTGCTGGCCGAAGATTGAACACATCTCGAGCCGCAGCCGTGAGAATCTGGTCGGTGTATTGGCCGGTGCCGAGCGTGTCCACACTGAAAGCAACCGGGTCGGCTTTGCCAATCGCGTAACTAATCGCCACCTGGCACTGGGATGCAAGATCCGCATCCACCACGGTTTTGGCGATCAGCCGCGCCATATAAGCACCCGACCGGTCAACCTTAGAAGCATCTTTACCACAGAAAGCTCCACCACCATGAGAAGCCAGCCCGCCATAGGTGTCAACCATCAACTTCCTACCGGTGAGTCCGGTGTCGGCTTTAGGGCCGCCTTCCACGAACCGCCCGGACGGGTTGATCAACACAAGCGTGTCCGGGCTTACCGGTAGATATGGCTGACATGCTGGGCCAACAATCAGCGAAGTTATTTCACGGCGCAACACCTCGAAATCCTTGGATTTATCGTGCTGGACGGAAACCACCACCGTCTCTACGGCTTGCGGTTTTCCTGCGTCGTTGTAGCGCACCGAAACTTGTGCTTTACCATCTGAGAAGATCCCTGTGATGGTTCCTTGCTTGCGCGCGTCATCTAGCCGCTTACAAATCTCGTGGGCTAAAACAAGAGGCAATGGTAAACGCTCAGGAGTATCAGTGCAGGCATAGCCGTAGACCGTGCCTTGATCACCAGCACCCTGAAGACAATAAGCGGACTCATCGCCATGGCGAGCCTCTAAAGATGTGGTCACGCCGTCGTTAATATCGTTAGATTGACGCCTCACCCATACGTATACCAAAAATCTCCACGGCTTATAGCCAGCTGCAGTCAGGGCTGTGCGTACGCAATCACGCAAGTCCACACGAGCATTAGTGCTGATTTCACCAGTGACAATAATACGTCGCCCAGTAGCCATGACCTCTACCGCGACGCGGGCGTTGGGATCGGCGTAGAGAATTTCGTCGAGAATCTGATCAGCAATTAGATCGCACAGTTTATCGGGGTGACCGATACACACTGCTTCAGCGCTGCGAACCATAGTCATAGGAATGCCCTTTCAGTAGAAAAATCAAAAGAAACAAAAACTCCCCACCATCAGCCAGGAGTGGGGAGCGAAGAAAATGAGGAAAACCCGAGTCATGTGTGATACTGGGATTCGTGCAAGACGAAACGAGTAAACCTAATCCGCCAGAACCTTCCGGCGGCAATGGTAAAGCCGTGGCCTATGGAATGATTGCCGGGATTATGACCGGCATTATCTTTGGGTTCATTATGGACGATAATGCCTTAGCGATAACTATTGGCACAGGAGTTGGAATCGCGCTAGGGGCAGGCTTGACCGCAAGAAAACGCCCCAAATAAGCTCAAAAACACTAGGACGCATCTACGAGCGTGCTTTCAACAACTGCTCCATAACCTCATCACCCGGGGCCGCACCCGAATAGTCAGTGGTGCAGTTCGCCCGCACAATCTCAAAAATCTCATACCAGTACACGTTTGCTTGCTTACCAAAAGATTGGCTCATCGCAACGAACGGGGAAGCGATAGCAGCTCCCGTGGTCGGGTGCTTGCCGAGCAAACCGAACTTGGAGATTGCCTGCTCGCACTGCACATACCGGGCGAAAGCCTGGGCGTAGGCCTCAATGAGACGCTTAGAAACAAACTTCGTGCAGCCGCGCTCGTCAAGCCAGCGCCACGTCTCCCGATACACCAAATCAGCACCCAAGGGTTTGCCATCACGCTGAACCTCCGACAGATACTCAGAAGGCTTTGGCATCACCTCACCAGCAAGGACAGCACCGTCACCAATATCGAGTCCCTCGAAATCGTAGGGGTCATCCAGACGCGACGCGCTTACGCCCTTGGCGAGCTTCTCGTTCAATGGGGCGGGTTTCGCACCTGAGCGGACACGTCTGCCGCCTCGGTTAGTTCCGTCCTTCGCCATAAGTACGTCCTTCGTGAAAAGTGGTCAGGCGTATCGGGAACTATCTACTGAGGTTTCCGATCGATCGTGCGATTGCCTGGCCCATAAGGTAAAACTTTCGGTCGCCGCCTTTGAGGTTCTGTGGCTCGGGCCCATCCTCCGGGACCGGCCAAAATCCCGATTGTGCGATGAGTACGTCGTACTCATCTTCATATTGTGGTTCGGACTCGTCATCGGACGTGTAGAGAACTCTGATCTTCCCTGTCTCTGGCATGCCAGCTTCTTTTAATCCGTCAGTGAAGGTGCCACTCCTACGCCAGAACGCACGAATTGATGCATTGGGAGGAAGGGTCCGAGGAGTATCGAATAGCACTTTGATCTTCTCAGCGACGTCGTCAGCTGGATCCGGCCAGTTATCGAATTCGAACCGGAGATCCCTTGCAACGCTGCGGCCGACGTTAGTAATACGGAGATCGAACGATCTAGGACCGGCCAAGCTAGGCAAAACTTCAACGTAAACATACGGTCTAGTCTGTTCAATGCTGTCATGTCGAGCTTGCTCATTTGCTTCTCGAGCAGCATCGCTCGCATCCTTAGAGGCGCGCATGGCTTGGACCGCCGTGCACCCCGCCCATAGTGCGGCAATAAGAAGCCCTAAGGTTAGTAGCGTTGTCAAGAGGCCGCTCCAGGCGGCCATCATGTCAGTCCAATTTGGTTCGTTCATCAGTGCCCATTTTACTTTCGGGCGCCTCATTATTCATGGCCTTTAATACCCTGTTTGATTCGGTCTTTTTGCGTACGGTTGGCCCCGCCCGCTGACCTTCGCCGAAGTTGTAGAGATTCGAGGGCCCCAACCCCTAACCGAATCCTCGACTGGTCCCGTAACTTGGCGTGGGAAGAAGGTCGATATTTTTGGGGTGGGGAAGTGCTTAGTGGTTATGTCGCGTTTTTCAAAAAATCTAGTAGGTGTAGACCTGAAGGGCTTGCCTCCATCTGTCACCGTCTAACGCGCTCTGCCTGGAGTGGCACGGTTTGCAAAGCGAGCGCAGGTTAGCAAAGTCATGGCTGCCGCCATGCTCGAGGGGAAGAATGTGGTGGACTTCCTGTACCGGTGTCGTCTTGCCTTGTGCTAGGCAGTCTTCGCACAAAGGATGCTGGGAAATGTATGCGGCACGGATGCGTCGCCAGCGTGCACCATAACGCTTGTTGATTCTCGGGTCACGTTGAAACTTACGGTAGTTCTTGTCCGCTTCCTTGGCGTGGAGCTGGCAGAACCTTTCGCGGGTTAGTTCGGGACAGCCAGGCTGAGAGCAGGGGTGTTTGGGTTTGCTTGGCATTCCCGTTATCTCCTGTGGTGATGGTAAAGCCCCGAGAGGATATTTTCCGCTCGGGGCTTTGACCTTTTTCTAACTAGTTACACTATATCAGGCTCGAAACGGGAATGTCGTCCGCGTTTTGTCCAAGCATCTTAGCGTCCGTACAGGAGACTGGTGAGGTGGTCTAGGGCGGTTTTGCGCCGGTTGTAGGCGGTGGAGCGTTCCACGTTTAGCCGCTCTTGCACCTCATAAATCGCATCAGTGGCGGACTCGTACCCGGAAAGGAAGCAAACTTCTAGCACGTCACGTTCCTCATCGGTGAGCGCTTGCCAGGCGGGGTTGAACCAGTCCATGTAATCCTTGGCTTGCAGGTATTTGCGGGTGCGGTTATCGATCCGTTCCAGGTGTCTAAGGATTTTGTCTTCGGCAGCGGTGGGATTGAACGCACGGCGGCTACCATCCAAGACGGGGGAGGACAGGCTGGGCAGGTCGGATTCGATAGCTTTCAGGTCATCGGGAGTGTTATCGATGATGGTTTCCATAGTGGCGTAGTCGCGTAGCGCGTTGATAGCAGCGGCGCGGCGGTCAACGTAGCGCCAGGTGATGTCGGTTTCTTGATGCGTAACGCTCATTTGGTTTCTCCTTTCAAGGTCTGCGCTACCGCGTCGATGAGCGCCGACTGGGTCATGTTCTTCGATTCGAGTGCACTCAGAATCTGTTGATCAATCGAATCTTTGGTCGCAATATGCGTAATAGTCACCGGCTTGGTCTGGCCTTGCCGATACAGGCGGGCGTTGGTTTGCTGGTAGAGCTCAAGGCTCCAGGTGAGGGAATACCAGATGAGGATTGAGCCTCCTTGTTGGAGGTTAAGCCCATGCCCAGCGCTGGCTGGGTGAATCAATCCGAGTGGGATTTCACCGTCATTCCAAGCTTCAATATCTGCTGAAGTTTTTAACTGTCTGGCTTGCGGGAAGCGCTGCCGGATGCGTGCTAGGTCGTGTTGCCACCAATACGCCACAAGCACGGGATTCCCATTCGCTGCTTCGATGAGGTCTTCAAGGGCATCGAGTTTGCGACCGTGTACCACAATGGGGTCGCCGGCTTCGGTGTAGATCGCACCAGACGCTAGTTGGGTGAGCTTACCTGCCAGGACGGCAGCATTGGCCGCGTCAATCACCGCATCACCCAGCTCAACCACCATCTCTGCCGCTAACCGGTCATATACCTTGCGCTCCCTGCCGTTCATGGTCACCTCGGTGGTTGTGACAGTCAGTGGTGGGAGGGTGAGGTAGTCGCTGGTTCGCATCGACAGCGTGATATCCGAGATTGCTCGGTAGATTTCGTCTTCAGCGCCAGGTTTGGGTTTGTAGGTGAATACTTGCATTCCACTGCGCTTATCGGGCACGAACCATTTATCGCGGTAGCGGGAAATGTAGCGTCCGAGCCTCTCACCCAAATCCAGCAGCCGGAACTGCGCCCATAAGTCCATCAACCCATTGCTGGCTGGGGTGCCGGTAAGCCCGACGATGCGCTTTACTTGTGGGCGGATCTTCATGAGCGCGGTAAAGCGTTTGGCGCGGTGGTTTTTGAAGGAGGAGAGCTCGTCGATGATGACCATATCCCACTGCCACTTGATGCCACTACGGGTAATAAGCCAGTCGACGTTCTCCCGGTTCATCACTGTGATGTCTGCGCCTGAATTGAGCGCGACTCGGCGTTGGCGTTCGGTGCCGACAGCTACTGCCAGACGTAGCTGGCGTAAGTGGCTCCACTTTGCTTGCTCGGCAGGCCACGTATTCCTTGCTACGCGCAGCGGCGCGATAACCAGCACTCGGTGGGCTTCAAAGGAGTCGAAGAGGAGGTGTTGTATTGCTGTCAGGGTGATGACGGTCTTGCCAAGTCCCATCTCGAGCAGTAGCGCTGCAGCCGGGTGTTCTTCAATGAAAGCCGTTGCTAGTTGTTGGTAGTTATGCGGCTTGTATTGCATGGCACACCTTCTTAATGTCGTCAGGATTGTTGAGGATGAGTGCGGTGAAGCCCAGGTGCTTCAGCTGCCTTAGTCTGTGTTTTTGGATTGCGCGGACTTTTCCGCCGGGTGCTTTGACTTCCACGAAGCCAACATGCCCATCAGGTAATAGCACGATTCGGTCAGGTACACCGGCGGTTCCGGGGCTGACTAGTTTCCAGCAGACCCCGCCCAAAGCTTCAACGGTTTTTACGAGTGCTTGTTCTAAATGTTGTTCTTTCATCACGTGTTGCTTTCTGCTCACGTGGTGACGCTTTCTGCCAGTCGTTTACATAACTTTTTATATATAGATATTTGTTTTTATTGCTCTTAAGAAAAGTTCTGTTATAGACCGACAGATAGTGTCACCACTTAGGGGCTAAAGGTTGAATTCGCTCTTCAGGCGCAGTCCGTCCACATAGCGTGCGCTCTTTGTGCGGCGTCTGCGGAATCCGAGTTGTTCCAAGGCTGAATAGAAATCGGACGTGGATCTGGCGTATTCGCCCACGCTGAGCGCGTAGGCGCGATAGACGCTATAAAGCTCGCCCGAGGGCTGTGTGAAGCTCGGGTCGATCTCGCAGTTATCGTCTAAGAAATGTGTCATCCAGTCGTTCTCAAACCGGTAGGCCTCCAGGGCTCGACGAACTTTAGGTGGTGGCTTCAAAACAAAGTCGTCATCAATCACTTTGCGGGCACCATCAACGATCCATTGCAGAACGGCACCAGCGGCGTTTTGGTAGAGGTGTTCGGCGTAGTTTTTGATGTCCGAGGAGCCTTCGATTTTTGCCTCGAATGGGATCACGATCAGCCTGCGCCAAATACCAACATCCATTGCACCTACGCGCGGTAGGTGATTCGTATACAGCACGAGCGTATGCGAAGGAGCGAACGCGAAGGGCGCCTTATATTTCTTTTCTGCATAAAGCAGATCAGTGGATGCCATTTGCTTGGCGATAGAGGTGGAGAGCCTCATGCCTTCCTCGGTCTCTGCCGCGATCAAGAGGCGTTTGCCTTTGGCTTCTGCCAGCTCAGGCTTCACATTCCGCTTCACACCCACAGTGAGAGCATCGGCGGAGATGTTGCCCGCGTATGTGCCTAACACCCGAGCGATTGTGTTCCAAAACGTCGATTTGCCATTCCTGCCGTCGCCGTAGGCGATGATGAGGGCTTCGACGTAGACTTTGCCGATCGCGGTCATCCCCACGATTCGCTGCACATAGTCGATTAGTTCTTGGTCGCCTTGGAAGAACACCTCGAGCGCCGCCAACCACGTGTCCATGCCTTTGGTGGCGGGATCGGTGGTGGTTTGTTTGGTGATGAAATCCCCATAGTCGTGCTCGTGAATTTGCCCGCTGGTGAGGTCAATGGTGCCACCAGGGGCGTTGAGAGCGAAGGGGTCTGCGTCAAGGTCTGCTTGGGTGACTTGCAGCATCGGAGCTGCCTCTTTCAACGAGGCCGTAATCGCCTTAGAATCACGCCGTTTGAGCACGTATTTCTCGTAGGCTTGAGCATTAGTGAGCTGGTCGTAAGCGGTCCACTGCATGTTAGTGAATAGGTTTTTAGCTTTGATCAGGCTCATTGCCGACAGCAACTGAGTGACCCCAGTGGAATCACACGCCGCGCGGGCTTTCTCGAGCAGCTGTGCGGCTTGCTCTAACTGGCGCGTGGTGAGTTCTTGGGCGATGGCGCGCGAGCCTGGTCTGGTTTCTTCCCAAAACGAATCGTTATATACCAGCCAATCTGTGGCCTCAGAGAATGCGAGTTTTTGTGCATATTCGTCTGCCAGGACGGTGGCTTGACCGACATCGGTGAAGTCGGTGGGACGCAGTCCTTGGATTTCGGCGTAGCGTTCTGGTGGAATATAACCTGGTGTTGCAGCGACTTTTGCACCAAACTTCAATGCCGAGGCCCAGATTGCCTCCAGCTCGGCATCGGGTAGGGGTGGCACGCAGGTTTGTGCTTTCGTCTCGAAAAGCTGGCGTGCTTGCTCGGTATTGCCAAAACGCACAATCACTCGCCCAGCGAAAGCGCTCATGGTCGCATTGCGTGCGCCTTCCCGAATCTCACCAGTAGCCATTTCGAGTGCGGCGAACGCGTCAGCATCGAGGAAATCGGTGATGGATAGGGAACCGTCTACCCAGGTGACCTCGGCGGCGGGGTTTCCGTAAATAAATCTGGCAGCGTCGAGAGCGTTGCGGTCAAAGATTCCGGTGTAGGAGGCCAGCTTCTTCTTGATCCCCGTATAGACTGCAGCGTCAGTTACCGGCTTGATTGGGAAGTAGGCGTGGAAGCGCGGCCTGGCGGTCTTTTCACCCTTGGGTTTCAAATGATTCCGCGAGGTCGCGGTCGCCAAAGCGACGCCCGGAAAGATGAGAGCAAGCGATTCCGGTGTCCCCCAATCAGCCGGTGAATTAGAATGGTCGTTATCGATGTCCATCACCACACACGTGGATTGCATGAACTTGTCGGTGGAACGGATATCGCCCTCATATTCGGCCGCCACATGGTCACGTGCCACAGCGTTTTTCAAATCAGCCGCGCTCGTGATGTGCCGGTGATTCGGGTATTTGAGGTTGCGTTGCGCGCTCACCAGGTTAGTCGTGCACAAAATGAAGTCAGTCATGTAGTTCTACCTCCGCGAAGTTGTGGTCAAAGTAGGTGATGGGTAGTTCGAGTTGGTGTGCCCAGGAAATTTCGGCTTTCATGCCTGGAGAGACGCGCGGGGTATATACCCACATCGCCTCGCACTTAGAAAGCAGCACGCGATTAAAGATCATGGCGAGGTCGCGATCCCACGGATCGGTATCATCCATAAACTGTGGAAACAGCAGGTGGGGTGCGAGTGGGATACGGCGACAGCGCACCGCATAAGCTGAGAGATTCCTTGCCAACTCCACATTCATCTGCACGTCCCCGGAGTAAGGTGAGCAGATATAGGTCAAGGGACGGTGGCCGAATTCGGATATTTCCAGAGCCCGCAGTGCCCTATATGCAGTCGGGTCTGCGTAGCCTTTGGAGTTACGCCACGGTGTTAGATCACTGATTAGTGGTCGGTCTTTTTGGAGTGTGTTCATTTGGTTTCACCTGCTTGTCGTTCGATGACCGGCAAGATGTGGCAGCGGTTTTTCAACAGGTCATAGATGAACAGGCGGCCTTTCTGCGTCCAATACGTGTGCATCACCGTCTTGCCGCTTTCCAGCAGGTGGGTTTTGGATTGGGTGTAGCCGCATTTCGCATACTCGGCGTACAGATACCAGATGCCTGACTGCTTGAACTGGATATGTTCATCAGCTAACAGGCGGTTAAGTTTCTTCGCGGATAGCCCGTAGTCTTTAGCGATAGCAGTAATCGGCATCAACGACGGTGACTGCAGCACGATGTCGTAATACGAGAGCTTCGGTGCTGCCTCGAGCAACGCCTGCTCAGCAGCAAGACGCTTGACACGCTCGGCACGTAGACGTGTGAGGGCTTGTTCGAGCAGCTCATCGTTTTTGAGTAGTTCATCAATCGCGTACAAACCGGTCCTACGAATCGATGGCAGAACCTCATCAAACACCCATTTCTCGAAACGTTCCGCGCCCGGCAGGTGACTTGAGACAATCAGGCGATAAACATCCCCTTCAGTGATGAAACGAATCTGTTGAATCCCACCTGACGTTTCAAGGGGGTAACGAAATGGAACCCCCTTGCAATGATCTTGCACTGCCTTATTCAGATTTGTATATCCCAACGCGCTCGCGACGTCACGGCCGCAGAACATGATGGTTCCATCGTTAGTGATGGTGCGGATTTGGCCGAATTGGCTGTTGGTGAACACTTGTAGTGTGGAGCCGGTCATTAGCTCTCCTTCCCATAGTTTGTAGGTGAGAGCCATGAGCTGACCCTCTAAAAGGAGGGCTTTGAGAAGAGCGAAATATAAACGTGACTTTGAAAATAGGCAGGTAAAACCTGATGGGACAGGCGAGAAATTTGCTTGGCTGTTAACGGGATATGGGTTATGATTGATGCATCAAGACCGGTTCCGCCCGCGAGGGTCCAGGGCCGGTCCTCATCATTTCTAGGCTCGAGGGAGGTGCCGTCGTGAGCCCGCAGCAGAGCCGACAAGTGCAGAGCGCTACCGGGAGCGGTAAGGCGTTCAAGACGCATGGCGAGCAGATCAACTTGTTACGCTCTCGCGGGATGGTGATTGATTCCGATCAGTTGGCACGGCATCTGTTGGAACGAGTGAATTATTATCGGCTTTCCGGGTATTGGTACTCGTGGCGTGAGATAGGGGCAGATGGTGCGCGCCGTGATGTGTTTATTCCTGGCACGAATCTTGCTGATATTGATGCTGTTTATGATTTTGATTGGCGGCTGCGGGAAGCAGTGTTTAGTGCGCTCGCTCATATAGAACTCTCGGTGCGTTCTATGCTTGGCCACGAGCTTGGTCGTATTGATCCGCTTGCCCATCTGCATCCAGAGCTGCTCGGTCCAGTGGCTTATGAGACGAAACCAAAACCGCGCCCGTCAGTGAAATATGAGCAGTGGCTGAAGCGGTATCGTAAAGAATTAACGGGGTCACGAGAAGATTTCGTGATGCACCATAACCAGAAATATGGTGGCCAGTTGCCGATTTGGGCAGCGGTAGAAGTGATGGACTGGGGCTCACTGTCATACTTGTTTCAGCTAGCGCCAATACCGGTGCGCGAGACTATTGCTGGCCGGGTGGGTTTGAACGGGGCACAGTTTGGTTCCTGGCTGAAAAGTCTCAATATTTTGCGTAACTATTCGGCTCACCATGCGCGTATGTTTAACAGGGTTTATGCTCTCAAGCCGCGCCTACCGAAGATTGGGGCACATCCTGAATTGGATGCTGTAGCTTCGGTGATGAACCGTCTGTTTGGTCAGCTCACAATTGTCCAATACTTGCTCATAAAGCTTAATATCGGTGACGCGGCTCTGCTTCCTAGTGTGATAGCTAGTTACCCAATTCTTGAGCCACTACCACCGAGCCATCTCGGTATTCCAGAAAACTGGCAGCAGAACCCGCTCTGGAGTATCAACTAATCCTTCTGATAGAAGCCGCATTCGTACCCGGCTGCATCAATCGGTAAACCCTCAGCCCATTGGGGTAGCTCGTTCATGAGGGTGCATATGTCAGCAGCGGTGGTGCCGGAATTGATGGGTTCGTCGATGACGACTTCGTCGTGAATATGCATCACGATCTGGTGACCGGCATTCTCAATGCGGGTGATGGCTTCGGCGAGGAGGTCTCTGGCGGTGGCTTGAACGATGTTCTCGACCAGTTTTCCACCGTAAGTCTCTAGTTTCTGCCACTTCCGAGCCACTCCCTGACCCCAATAAGTAATCGAGGTGCCTCCGAACCTGTTCACGCCAATACCTGGCTTTACATATGCCAAGCACCGACCGCTTGGCAAGGTGATGAAGAGCATCCCGGATTTCTTCTCGAAACCCAGGTTGCGCAGCGTGACCGGTCTGCTGGTGCTAATTGCTCTGGTAGCGGCATTGTCGACCTTGTGCCACAGCTGCACAATATTAGGGTTGGCTTGCCGCCAAGCGTCCACAATGGGCTGTAACTCGTCCTCGCTTAGCCCCATCTTCAAAGCGCCCATAGCTTTGAGCGCACCCACAGAGCCGTTGTAGCCACAAGCAAGAACAGCGATTTTTCCTTTCTGCCGAAGCTCACTGTTGACTCCGTGCTTTTCCACCGGCATACCAAACATCGCGGACGCAGTCGCGCAATAAAGATCCTCACCGTTCTTGAACGCGGCGAGCGTGGTTTCCTCACCAGCAAGCCACGCCAGCACTCGCGCCTCAATTGCTGAATAATCGGCGACGATGAACCGGTGAGCTTCCGAGGGGATGAATGCGGTGCGAATCAGCTGGCTGAGAGTATCGGGCACGGAAGGATAAAGCATATCGAGCGCCTCACCGTTACTGTCACGCACCAAGCCACGTGCTTGGGTAAGGTCGGGCAGATAGTTCCGAGGTAGGTTTTGTACTTGCACAAGACGTCCTGCCCACCGCCCTGTACGGTTAGCCCCATAAAACTGGAGCAGACCATGCGCCCTTTGGTCGATGCAGGCGGCATCCATCATCTTCCGGTATTTCGCCACGGACGAGCGCGATAACTCCTGACGCAGTTCGAGAGCTTCTTTCACCTCACCACTGGCAGATACCAGGGCATCATCGACTGATTCTTTAGCCATCGACTCTATCGGGCAGCCATGCTGTTTCAGCCATTCTTGTAGCTGCAATGGCGAAGCAGGATTATCCAGACCGGTGAGTTCTTGCGCACGGGCGAGTGCTTGCGCCCGGTGTTTTTCGTCAATAGTGATAGCGTTTGCGGCCAGTGTGGTGTCGATACGGATACCGCGGTCATTAATCCGCTGATCCACTTCATACTGTTCCCACACGTACTCGGGTACTGGGAAGTTGGCGAGCTTGTGTCGGATTGCTGTTTCTACTTGGACATCGCGGGCGTTGTAGCTCTTAAAGAGCCTCCAGCCAGCCGGGTCGCTGCTGGGGAGCCGCCGCTGGCTGTTGTCATCCGGTACGCAGAAGTGCTTGATGAGATCTTTACCTTCATCCATCTTTTGAGCATCGAGATTCAGCACTTTGCCGACATCTTTAAGAGAAAGTGGCAGGCCAAGGGTTGCCGCCCACACCATGGAGCAACGCCACCCAGCAGGGTCAAGACGTCTTCCTAGATAGGCGGAGAGGCAGGTGCGTTCAAAAGCGGCGTTGTAAGCCCACTTAACCACGGCAGGGTCATCAAGTGCTCTAAGAATCTTTGCTGGGAGTTGCTCTCCAGATGCTAGATCCACTGTGCGCACCGTGCAACTGTCGATCGCGTAGGAGAAAAGGAGAATCTGAAAGTCAGGGTGGTTACAGTATTTGTAAACTCCGGCTTTGGCGAGGCTGATTGGCGAGTAAGTTTCGATGTCGATACTGAGCGTGCGCATAAGGTTCCTTAACGAGTGAGTGGGGCGGAGCCAACCGACTTGACTCCGCCCCTTGAGTGGATTGGTTTGCTTTAGGCGAGGAAGTCCTCGTCTGCATCCCAGGTATCGAACTCGGAGGATGCGCTCACATGCCCGCCGAGTGGCTCACCATCACGGGTCTTTTGAATATTGCCAAGACCGCAGGCCACGCCACGGTTCCCGTTGGTGTTGAAAGCGTAGAAATTGATGGAAACTCGCCCGTAGCAGCCAGAATAGACTTCGGAGCGGTCGAGGATGGGGTTTACGTCTTGATCCACGATCTGCGGAGCATTAATACTGTTGGCATTCACGAAATAATGTCCGGCATAAGCGTCATCGTCACGCTCAGCATCTCCATCACGTAGCGGCAGCTTCAGTGATGCGCGTGGCGGGATCTTCCCGCCGAACTTCCCAATACCCTCGGTGATTGCTGCCTCGATAGCAGCATTAATCGCATCGATAGTAGCAGCATCATCTTTAGGGATAAGAAGCGATACTGAGAACTTTGGTTTGCCGCCGTTAATAGATTTTGCTTCCCACACGTTCGCGTAGCTCAAACGTATTTCGCCGGTAATAACCTTGGTCGGATTATTCTTCTTATTCTTGGTGTTCACGCGGTTCGACATTTTCGTTACCTTCTTTCTTTTCGTTATTTGTCGATGTTTGTGAAATCGTCAGCCGCCGTGCTGATCTGCAGCTCGGGGCGTTTGTCAGTGACGGGAACCAGGGTGGGTTTCCCCTCGGGCTTGACCACCAGATCCCCGAGAATCTCAGAGAACTGTTTCTTTCCCATGAGCTTTTCCATCGCGGTAATAGTGAGCAGTGATCGTTTATAGATATCGCGGTAGCCTGCAGCTTTCGCAGCCTCAGCCACCGCAGTCTCATCTGTGTATTTGCGGATCGAGCGGCCAGCAACCAACTTGAAACCCTCGTACCGCTCACCGCTTAGGGCTTGACTGAGGGCATAGTCCTGCACATCTGACGCCCACCGCGTGAGTCCTGGTATTTGCGCCAACACCTCAGCCACCTCAGCTGGGCTGAGTTCGGCTGGCGGTGCGAACTCGAATTTAGCCAGCTCAAGGTTCGCTTCAGCTCTTGCCCGGCAGGTGGAGGCGATGCGGCAGAACTGACACCAGGTACCGGCGCAGAACTCGCCATCGCCTTTCGCTGCTAGTTCGGCGGCAGGCTTGAGGGTGTGCTCGGCCCACTTGTTCAGCTCAGTGACGCTAATCGTCCAGGTGGATACGTTTTTGCGCCGTGGCTGAAAAACCGTTAATGCCACCTGCTCAATGTCATAAAGAGCGTCGAACAAGGCAAGTGCACCGATCGCGTAGAGCATCATTTGCGGGTTCCACTCAGCTTCTACCAGCACGCCCAAGCCATATTTCAAATCGATAACGTGCAAGGTGCCATCAGCCACGATGAGGCAGTCGCCAGTGCCGAAGCCACCAGGCACAACGTTGGAGAAATCCAAGTGTTGTTCGATGTAGATCACCGCGCCAGACGTCACCTGTTTGGCTTGCTCGTATTGTTCGAGCACGTAGGAGACGTAATCGTCGGTGTGGGTATTCATCTCGTCATCTTCGTATTTGGAGACGGGGCGTTTAGATTGCTGCTTGAGTGCTCGGCGCAGCTTATGTTCTGCCAACGCGTGAGCCGCCGTGCCTTGAAGTGCAGCTTCACTTGGAGCCTCTGTCACCCCAGCCGTGAGTTTCGCTGATGGGGGACAGTGCAACCAACGATGCGCCGACGAGGCGCTCAAGAGTGCGTGTTTTTGCGGTGGCATCATGCACCACCAGCCTCAGCCTCAGCTGCAGCGAGCACCGCGTTGGCTTGCTCCACCGTCAACTGTGAAAGCTTCGTATGCTCAAACGAGCGAATCTTGGCTTTGATGAAATCGTTTAAGCCCGAGCGTGCATAATCCGCCAACACGCCGCGCACTTCCTCCAGTGGCAGCAGCTTGACCTGCGGCTGAGGTTCGCTGACAGATTCTGCTTGTTGATTCTCGACGGTTTCGGGTTCACCCGGCCCGCCCGTGAGCATATAGTCCGCTTCGATACCTGATTCCATCCAATACAGCAGGTCGTTCTCGGTTGCTTCTATTTCGGCTTGCAGGCTTTTCAAATCTTGGCGAAGATTGACGAAAATTTGACGCATATTGGCTACATGGTTCGCTGGAGTCATCACGCCACCTCATCTGCCTGATCAGGACCAAATACGGCCTTCATGAACGACTCGAAATCCTCATCCGCAAACGAACCACGCCGCTTACCTGATATCTTCGACTGGTCGTTGTCAATGATTTCAATGGATTGCACATCCCGCCCCTGCAGTAACACTGCACACCGTCCACTCTGACCCGTGAGCTTGCGCAAAACCCTTCCTGACAGGCGGCGCATACCCACCGATGCCACAGCATCCGGGTCAGAATGCTTACTGACCTTCACACGTAGTTTCCGGCTCATCACCGGCTCCTTCCTGAAAGAACCCTCCCAGTGAGACCCACTGCCTTCACGCTGTGTTCCTTCACTAGGAGGGCTTCCAGGGGGTCGAAATATAAATCAAAGTTTGAGACCAATTTCGGCGGCAATCTTCGCCCGCGCAGATTTCAACAATTGCGAGGCACGAGGCTGAGTAATTCCAAGCTCAGCCGCCACCGCAGTCAAAGGCACCTGATTCAAACGATTCTGGATAACGATGAAGCGCTCACGCTCATCCAAGCCAGCCAAAGCACTCTCAACCGTCAACCGCGTATCTACGTCATCAAACGGATCATCGAACGCTTTCATGTGACCATACTGGTCGACCAGCTCATCAAAAATATTGCCGCCACCAGCCAAAGGAGCACGCCAACACGAATCCGTATTGCGTACCCACTGTTTCGCCTGGTTATACTCCGGCTTATTAATCTCCTCCCGGACAATCTCCTCAATAGAACGCCGCTGCACCAATTCAAGGCTTTGTACCATATCGCGGCGTTGACGATAATCAGCCTCAATCATCGAGACCACCTCGCCATCACTCACCTCAACCTCCACATACTCTGCTGGCTTTTTGACATCGAACTTTTGCTTTTCGTAGCGCACCTTGATACGCATCTCGAATCTCCTCAGTTGTCTGGGGAGATCCGCAGGGATATTCAGTTATGCGACCGGTCTGCAAAAACAAACGAGACAGCTAGGACAACTCCGAAGAATCGCCCCAGCGCTCGCGTCCCTGCAGACCTCCCGAAAATTTGACTCTTTTCGGTTGCGAAACCAGCGAGCACCATTTGGGCCCCGGCGCTCACCGGCCTCACAGATATATGTGTGCGGGAAACTCGTTTTCAAAGCCGAGTTGAACAGACTAATGTCGAATAACGTGGGTTAAACTGGTACTCAAGCCAACCAATCGTCAGTCCGCCCGCCTCACACTTAGAAACTACGCAAGGAAAAACGGACAGCATGGCGGAAAAAACAGTGCAGAAGACGGACAAGAGAGACAAAAACACGGACAAAAGGAAAGGGCAGATGACAGTGCAGTTTTCAGAACTTGTAGCCCCTCTTTTTGACAAGAAAAAGCATCATGGTCAGGGCACGTTCGTCATCACGGTGCTTACTAAAGCCGGCTCCACATATCTCAAAGCTCAGAGCCAAACTGACCGTGACTACGCAGCAAAAATCTTTAGAGGCGAACGAACTCTTAGCGAGCCGATACGTGAATCTTTTCAGGGCACGATCAACCGGCAGACTCTCATTCCATGGTTACAAAGAAGCCTTGAAGAACAGCGGAATTTAAGCCAAACGAAGTTCACAGACACGTGTCTCCTTTATGGATTCCCAAAGGAGCAAGAAATAGATATTCAAGTGCTCGCACAGGCGCTAGCAGAACAGCTCCAGGAGATTCTCTTCAATCCCGACAACGATGCTCCAGTCATCACTGCTGCCTACGAGCATTACACCGAAACTCCAGATAAGCCTTTCTCCGGCATTACGCAGCCCCTCATCAAAGGAGATCGCGTGCTGGTATCAGTGCCACCGGCACTGCAAGAGTATCGACTGCCGTTTTACAACGAGATTGAGCATACGTGGACTATTCAAAACACTGGCAAAGTCAGCTGGGATGGGCGCGCGTTGCGCTGTGAAGACCCCGAACGATATCAACTACGACCAGACAAGCGGATAATTGCTATCGAACATCTAGATCAAAACAGATTTATCAAGCTGTCGACTGTGATTAAGGCGCGTGGAGAAGAAGGCAGATTCACAAGCCACTGGATCATGGTTGATTCGAATGGTGTGAATTGCTTCCCAAATGAAAAATCTGCCTTCAATATCGTTATTGATGTAATCAATCCGAACCTCCAGCAAGTAGCGGCAGAAGGAGCAGCGTGAACGAGATGCAGATCGAAAAATGGTCAACCTCGAAAGAGGTGCAAGAATACCTCGGTATCGGCCGAGACACTCTTGTCTCGTGGATACAACACCGTAACCTGCCCGCATACAAAGTCGGCAGATTCTGGAAGTTCAAAATCTCAGAAATCGACGAATGGGTGCGATCAGGTCAAGCCGGAGATGGACTTGAAACAATGACTAAGCAAAGGAGCGCGAATGCCTGAACTGAACTGGGTTGGCAAAAACAAGGTGATCAACCACCACCTTGACGTGCCCTATCGCGTGCTCGAGCGCCAATACTCATTCGATACAGACGGTCAGCACGAGGTCGACAACGGCTCCAACAATATGATTATCCATGGCGATAATCTCGAAGCACTCAAATCACTGCTGCCACGCTACGACGGCCAAGTCGACGTCATCTACATCGATCCTCCTTACAACACAGGAAACGAAGGCTGGGTCTACAACGATGCCGTCAACGACCCACAAATCAAGAAATGGCTCGGCGAAGTCGTCGGCAAAGAAGGCGAAGACCTATCCCGCCACGACAAATGGCTATGCATGATGTACCCACGCCTGCGGCTGCTCCAACGTCTCCTAGCGCCAACTGGTGCAATCTTTATCAGCATTGATGACAATGAAGCCGCGAACCTGCGCCTCATTGGTAACGAGATTTTCGGTGCTCGCTGCTTCGTTGCGGATATTTCTTGGCAGCGCACGTACTCAACCCGAAACGACTCCAAGGGTATCCCGGCTGAAGTCGAGCATCTGCTGGTCTTCTCGAAGCAGCCAGATTGGCAACCCAACAAGCTCGAGCGCACAGCTGAAATGGATTCAAAGTACAAGAATCCCGATAATGACAGATCTCCGTGGAGAACAGACAATGCTTTTGCTCCTGGAGCGCGCACGCACCAAGGCATGGTGTATGCCATCCAGCATCCGTTCACAGGTGAGCTGCTTTATCCCGCCATTAACAACTGCTGGCGATATCAGCAAGACGAAATGTTCTCAATAATGTCCGGATGGACGGACTATGAACTAGTGGATTTGTACGATGAAGCCGAGCGCGCGAAGGTGTGTGGAGTAAAAGCTGAAGAGGTTCGTGAGGGCGTCAAAGCTATCATGCTTGCTAAGCCTCTGGAGCAGGCGCGTCTTGATGCTCAGGCGGTTCTCGCCCGTGGGCAGTGGCCGCGATTCTTTTTCACGAAGAATGGTGAAGGTGGTATTGCTCGTAAAACCTACCTTGATAGTGTTGGAGGTCTGCTACCCACGAATTATTGGTCTCATGTAGAGGCTGGCCATACGGATGAGGCTAAGAAGGAGATTCAGGAGCTTTTTGACGGTGCGGTAGCATTCGATACTCCGAAGCCAACGCGCCTTATCGAAAGGGTATTGAAGGTGGCCAGTTCGCCGCTTTCGATTGTCCTTGACTCTTTCGCTGGCTCTGGGACGACTGCTCATGCTGTGCTTAGTCTGAACAAGAAAGATGGCGGTAATCGGCAGTTTATTTTGGTGGAGCTGGGTGATTATGCGGATAGTGTGACGGCAGAGCGAGTTAAGAGAGTCGCTCGAGGCTATACGGCAACCAAGTCGGTCAAGACAACTCTTTATGACGAGAAGCTAACAACAGCAATGCTGAAGAAAGGCGAAAAAGTCTTCGCTGAAGCAAAAGCAATCGCAGATGGAGCCAAAGACCAATACGAGAAGGTGACCGGCCCGTCGGTGAAAGATGGGCAGCTCCAGGTGGTAGCCCAAACCAGCGCGAAAGAAGACGTTCCAGGATTAGGCGGCGATTTCAGCTTCTATGAGCTCGGCCCGGAGCTTATCGCCGAGGGTAACTTGAACCCGGATGTGCCGGTAGCGCAGGTGCGCGACTATATCTGGTTCACTGAAACAAGGCGGGCGATACCTGATGATTCGTCCTCGAACCCGTACTATCTGGGGAGCGCGAACGGAGCCGTTTACTACTTCATTTATGAGCCCGATGCTGTGACTGTGCTGGATCGTGCTTTCTTGGCGACAATGGATCCGAATCATCGGGGTGAGTCCTACATTGTTTATGCCGACTTGTGTGAGTTGAGCGCGGAGGAGATGACGAAGCTTGGCATTGTGTTTAAGAAGATTCCGCGCGATATTACGAGGCTATGAGGTGACCAGATGGAACTGAAGAAATATCAGCAGAAGGTCATCTCTGACCTGACTGACTATCTTGCCATTTTGGAAGAGGAGGGCTCTCTTTCTGGGGCTTTTTCTCGTTATTGGGCTAATCGCCAAGTCCAGGTGGGCGTGAACGGGATCCCGCGCTATCAAAACATTATCGATCAGGTACCGCACGTGTGCTACAAGGTGCCCACGGGTGGTGGCAAGACGTTCTTGGCGTGCGCATCGGTCAAGCCGATTTTTGATTCGCTGCATCAACGCAAAGTGAAAGCACTGGTGTGGTTGGTGCCATCGGATGCGATTTTGAGCCAAACCTTGGCCGCGCTGAAGAACCCAGCGCACCCGTATCGGCAACGGTTGAATCTTGATTTCCATGGCCGTGTAGAAGTCTATGAGAAGGCTGAGCTGCTAGCTGGTCAGAATTTTAGCCCCGCGACGGTCACTGATCAGTTGTCGGTGATGGTGCTTTCGTATGATTCGTTCCGTTCCTCGGGAAAAGAAGGGCTGAAGGCGTATCAGGCTAACGGTAATCTTGCGCCATTCCATACGGCTTTTGGCGCTCCTGAATTACCGATTGATAAGGCAGATGATACCGCACTGTTCCAGGTGATTAACCAGCTCAACCCGGTAGTGGTGGTTGATGAGTCCCATCATGCTCGCTCGACGTTGAGTTTGGAGATGCTCAAGAATTTCAATCCTGCATTCGTGCTGGATTTAACTGCTACTCCGCGTAAGGAAGCCAACATTATTTCTTATGTGGATGCGCTCCAGCTGAAAAGCGAGAACATGGTGAAGCTGCCCGTGATCGCTTATAACCGGGATTCGCAAACCGATGTGCTCACTGACGCTATTGGTCTTCGTAACAAGCTCGAGGAACTAGCGATAAAGCGTCAGGAGCAGGGCGGGGAGTATATTCGCCCGATCGTGCTCTTCCAGGCACAGCCAAAAGCGAAAGAGGATGCAACCTCGTTTGAGAAGCTGAAGAGCAAGCTGGTCGAGGTGGGCATCCCTGAAGAACAAATCGCGATCAAGACAGCCAATACCAACGAACTCAAGAATGTTGATTTGCTCTCTGAACAGTGCCCGGTGCGGTACATCATCACCGTGAACGCTCTCAAAGAGGGCTGGGATTGCCCATTCGCCTACGTGCTCGCATCTCTTGCGAATAAGACGAGCAGCGTGGATGTGGAACAGATTCTGGGGCGTATTCTGCGCCAGCCCTATACCCGTCATCACCGTGAACAGCTGTTGAACATGAGCTATGTGCTGACCTCATCGGCAGATTTTGCGTCCACGTTGCAGCGAATCGTAGAGGGTTTGAATGAGGCGGGCTTCACTGGGAAAGACTATCGAGTGGCAGAAACCCTCCCTGCTGCACCAGAGAAAGAACAACCACCAACCTCGCCTCAAGCGCCGCTATCGTCTGGTACTTCTTCGTCGGAGGAGGCGCCGGAGGAAGAGTTCCTTGATTTTGATCCCGTCCAGGTAGCAACCGATACAACCGTTGCCGATGCTGAAGATGGCGAGCAACTTAGTGGGCTAGGGCAGTTGTTGGAGAGCGCGGCAACGCAAGGTAGCGAGTATGAGGCGGCAGCAGAGCAGGCGGCACAAGACATTGAGAATCTGGTGCCCACGGATTTAGCAGACAAGGTTGAAATGGATGGCATAAAGCTTGAGTTCGCTGATGAGGTGAAACGTTTACGAATTCCACAGTTCTATATCAAGACTCCAGGTTCCCAGCTTTTCGGTGACACCGATGACGACGAGCTTGTTCTGTTGCACAAAGAGAGCCTGACGAAAGAGTTTAAACTTCGCGGCCATGATTCACGTATAGATCTGGGTAGAGCGAGCGCAGATATGGCGCGTATCGATGTGAAACGCGGCGATGCCGACGTGCCCAAAGCGTATCGGATGAATGCTAAAGATCAGCAGATCATGCGTGAATATATTGCTTCGCTACCGCCCGAGGGTAAAGTGCGTAACGCTATCGCCACTGTGCATATGAGGCTTGAGAAGAAGTTCGACGAGATCGCATCTAGCGATCTAGAAGCCTACATCACTAGCGTTATTGAAGGTCTTGATGGTGGCCAGCTCGAGACCGCTGTCACCGCTCCATTGACAGCGGCAAGCCGGATTGAGGAAAAGATTCGCACCTACCTGGATAGCTACCGGCTCGAGCAGTTCATGCGCGGCATTGAGATCGGCACGATTACCACACAAGCAACCTACGTGCTTCCTGACCATATTCAGCCCATAGATGCGACGAGCTTTATCGGAGGATCTTTGTACGAGGCAGAAGATTCGGTGAACGGTCTCGAATATGACCTGGCTATGTCGCTATCGGATAAGAGCTCTGTGAAATGGTGGCACAGGATTATCGAGCGGCGCGGATTCTGTATCAACGGTCCGAGCAATCACTATCCAGATTTCATGGTGGAAACCACTAGCGGCCATATCGTGCTGGTCGAGACAAAGGGCGAGCATCTGAAAAACACGGAGGATACGAGAATCAAGCTCAAGCTGGGAACCGAGTGGGCTCGCATGGCCGGGCCGCTTTTCCACTATTTCATGGTCTTTGACGAAGGAGTCGAGCCGCCATCTGGTGCGCACACGCTCTCAAGCTTCGACCGGATCTTGGATGCGCTGAGCTGACGTGAGCGCGGGGTTAGCAATGGAGGGCAGCGAGATGACAGCAACAATCACCCCAACACTGGCAGGGGCAGATTTTGATGCCATCTTCACTGAATGCTCGCACTCGTCATCCCTGCAACTCGTGAACCCTAGCCAGTTACGCCTGTTCTACTTGGACACCATTAACGGTTTGTTTGACTATGCAGGGCTAGAAGAATTCATCCTTGATTGTCTCGGTGATTATGTGTTTTCACGAGCCGAAATAGAAGACTATATACAGCGAGGTAAAACCAGAAATATTAGTTTGTATGCGCTACGCAGGTTAAGGCAGCAGCAAACCGCAGGGCAGATTGGTTCAGGGTCTGACTTAGGTGAAATTTTGCTGTTCGTGTTCCTCGAGAAAATACTTGGGGCACCGAAAATCATGAGCAAAATCGAACTCAACCGGGCAGGAGGAGCTCAGCTGAGCCGTTGCGATGCGATCCATCTTCGGCCACCGAACCTGGCAGGAAACCTGCCATATAACACGATTGTTTTCGGCACTTCCGAAATCGTTGACGACATCGAAGATGCTATCGATGATGCCTTCGAGCGAATCAACCGCATTCAAACCAACCAGCGCAACGAAGTGCTGATGGCAGAGAATACGGTTTTTGAGAAAACCTTCGATGATCGAACCACCCACCACATCAAAGACCTCCTGATCCCGACGAAAGGCAGAGGAACTAAACGCGACATCGGCTACGGTATTTTCCTCGGCTATAAGCTCGGCCTCAACCCCTCTGCCTATTCTTCCGGTAGCTTTGATGCACAATTGGTTGACAAAATGCGGCTCGATATCGCCCAGCACGCTGGCCTGATTATGCGCAAAATCAATGAGCTGAACCTTGCCAACCACTCGTTCTACATCTACGTGCTGCCACTGAATCTTCCCTCGACAGATCGCATAGAAATCATGAACCATGTTCTCGACCAAGGTGTACAGCCATGAATACCCTCGGGGATGTCATTTTCAGCGATATCAACGACAACGAGTTTCTGAACGAGCTCTACGACGATCTGCTCTACAATTACGGGATATTAAAATTCCCAACCAGGCGAGAACCTAGACCGGTGGATTTAGAAGCAGCGCTACGCTTTGCCGACCTTCTATCCAAATCGAACCATCCATACGAGAAAGAGCACCATCGCACGTGGGCACAAGAAATCATCATCTTGTGTGACAAGCTCTACCCTGAAAACCCGCTGGTGCGCATCTACGCCACTTCCGTCTTTACGGCTGTAGGTAACTATCAAGGATTGAAACTCATCGGAGGTGGCAACGTACCCCTAAGCATTTTCGAGCGCGCTTTTTCCGGTTTCCAAGAAGACTATTTACGCGTACCCGGTACTGAAGATCAGACGTTCTTCGCACCGCAAAAACGCATCTACGACCGCTTGAAAGATCCAGAGTTCAGCTACTCGGCACCGACTTCTTTGGGTAAATCGTTCGTCATGCGAACCTTCATCATCAACCAAATCAAGCAAGGAGCCACAGCCAGCTATGCCATCTTGGTTCCCACTAAAGCCCTCATCAACGAGACGCGCTCTAAAATCATCAACGACCTGAAAGAAACCTTGGCAGAGAGAAACTACCGGGTCATCTCCGCAGCTGGCGATATCGCCCTGGAAGGCGAACACAACTTCATATATGTGCTCACCCCAGAACGTCTGCTCTACCTACTCGTCGCCAAGCCGCACCTCAAACTCGACTATCTCTTCATCGACGAAGCACACAAACTCTCAGGCAAGAACACTCGCGCACCGTTCTATTACCAGGTCGTCAGTATGCTTCACGACCGGCCAAAACCACCACGCTTCATATTCGCCTCACCCAACATCCCAAATCCGCAAACCTACCTCCAGCTCGTGGATGAAGCCATCGACGGAGACGAATCAGCTATCGCCACCACCTATTCGCCCGTCACTCAATTCAAATTCATCATGGACGCATCCAAGCAGGAAATCCTCGTCTACAACGACCACGCGCACCACAGCACCACAATTGCACCGTATCAAGGGGCAGATCCACTCAACAATCTCCTTGCCGCGCTACAACTAGCCAGTGCCGAGGATAGAGCAGCCCAGACCGTCGTATATTTTCCCTCGAAAGAAAAAGCCATAAAAGCCGCGAAAAACTGGGCACTAAAACAGCCGATATTAGCTGATGATGAATTAGATGCACTCGCCGAAGACATTAGTCGTGACGTCCACGACCAGTACTACCTCGTTGAATTAGTACGCAAAGGCCTCGCATACCACATCGGCTATCTACCGCCGGCAATACGCCAGCGAATCGAGGATCTATTCCGTCAAAGAAAAATCAAAACCATATTCTGCACCAGCACGCTCCTCGAAGGAGTGAACCTACCAGCCGATAACCTCATCATCACCTCAAAGAAAAACGGCCGAGCCTCCATGAGCGCAGTGGATTTCAATAACCTGATCGGCAGAGTAGGGCGCATTGAATACAACCTTTATGGCGACGTCATCATGCTCGTCTTACCCAAAGAAACCAGCCGAGAAGATTTCACACAGTTCCTTGATGAAGAGATCCCGCCGCAAAAACTGTCCATCGAAACTGACACTGGCCTATTCAGAAGAATCGATAAACAGCGGGTCGTAGAAACTTTAATGCAAGGGAAAATCGCGCTTCCAGAAAAGAAGCAAAATGAGAGTGAAGACAAGCGTGAGATGATTCGTCGCTACGAACTCATATTGCTTCGCGACATCATGGAAGACCGTTCAAGCCTCGTGCGCCGAGAATTCACTGAACACCTCGATAAAGAAAAAGAAGCCACGATTAGACAACAGTTCGCAAAGCGAGAGGTCGCCCAGGACGTTGACCTCAATATTTCCGTAGATCAAGTAGAAAACCTCACCCACGCAATCAGAAACGGCCTCACATATCCTGAACGTGTCGAAGGCAGCTCTTTCGATTATCGTCAAGTGCTAGAGTTTCTCGAAAAACTCGCCAGCATTTTCCACTGGGACATTTACGAAAGTTCAAAACTTGGGTACCGAAATCCCAAGACTCAAGAGCACACAAAACTACGTTGGTATGCCGTCATACTTTGCCGCTGGATGGAAGGTAGAGGACTTAAATTCATTATGAATCAAGCCATCCAGTATCAAATGAAACATCCAGACCGTTTCTTCGTGACGGACTACCTAATGGAGCGCTACACCGATAGTAAAGAGCACCGCAACATCGTCATGGCCAATACCTTGAAGACAATCGAAGAGCAGATCCTGTTCAGCCTCTCGAACTACTTCCTACGCTTCTCAAACGAGTACAAGAAAATCCACAACGTCGAGAGCTTTCCAAACAACTGGTACGAATATGTCGAATACGGCAGCACCAACGAGAAAGCCATCGCCCTGCAACGTTCCGGATTTTCTCGAGAATCAGCTACCTATATCCTGAAAAATAACCCAGACTATCTGCGAATCGATGAACGAGGAAGCCTCCATCTCGACTTCGGGCTCACATCCTCACCGAATATCAACGTTAGAAACGAAGCGAGCGAAATCTTCTACAACTTACCCGAGCTTTTTGACAGTATTCCGCCCTTCTAGAGAATGAAACTACAGCTCAAACCAACTATTTCGCAAAAGCGAGGTTTGAGCGCATAGATGCGCGCAAGGTTTTCAGCTTTCTGAGCTAACTGTCTCCAGGGGCTTAATTTGGCGTTAGCGGGAGGCGTAGTCGACCAAACCACGAATCCCTACTTTAGCTTGATAACAAGGGAAAACAGGCGTATTTCCTAAGAGCTCTGAGTGCTCACCTTTGTATCAATACCAGCAATCCCGTAACTTCGTTGGCGTAGTCCCGTTAGGGATTACTGGCACTAAATAAGAGCCCCAGGTTTTTCCTGGGGCTTCAACATTTTTTAGCTGGGGGAATCGAACCCGTGAGGGCTGGCGCGGGGAGGTAGCGAACGCGGGCTGAGCGTTCGCCCGCGCCCGTGGTTTTAAAGTTCGCTGCGGGTCTGGCTCGGTAAAAGCACTCCGGGGACCCCATGACCTGCTTCCGCAGGTCAGGCCCCTCTCGTGTCTTTTACCAGCCGCGACCCTTGCTCGCACCGTGAAGTCAGATACTTACCGCGCCTACTCGAAAAAACCTAGCCCGCGTCCTTTCGGCTGCGTCCTAGTCGACTAACAGAAGTACCGTTCCCAACGAGACTGCGGCGATTACGACACTCAGGATTATTCCGAGGACGAGGGCGCGCCCTCCGGACTTAATCACGTTGCGCAGGTTTACCCCGGCTCCCATCGCGCCCATCGCTACCGTCAGGAGCAGGGTAGCAACCGTGCCCCCTAGGGTGCTGAAAATATTATTGACAGTGGGGATGCCGGCAAACACCGAGGCTAGCACTACTGCGATCAGGAATCCCACCACGAATCCGGGAATCAGGGGTGGGCGCTTGCCGGAACTGGCTTTCTCCGTCTGTTCGTGGCGTACTTCTACTACTCGCCGCTCAATGATTCCCACGATTGCCACTACGATCGCCAGGCAGGCTACGCGCCCCAGCTTGGTGGCGGTAGCCAAATCAGAGATTGCCGGATCATAAATGTTTGCGGCCGCCACTACCTGGCCGACCTCGTGAATAGAAGACCCCAGCCAGACAGCAGTTTGGGTAGGGGACAGGTTTAGGGCGTGGGCAGCAGCCGGTAAAGCGACGAGGGAGAGCGTCCCGAATAGAGTAACGCAAGCGATAGCAGTCGCAACCGCATCATCGGCGTCCTCGCGACTGCGGGCAGAAACCACCGGGGAGATACCTGCCACGGCAGAGGCGCCACAAATTGCGGTGCCGGAAGTGGTGAGGATCCCGGTGGCGTGACTGACTCGCATAAAGTAAGTAAGCAGGTAACCTGACACCATAGTGACCGCAACCGCGCAGAGGATAGTCACGATGGTTCCGGCTCCTAGCGCGGCGATAGCTGGTAGCGACAGTCGAAAACCTAGCAGCACCACCCCGAAGCGCAGAATAGTCTTTGCCGAAAAACCGATGCCGGGTTCACAGACAGCAGGAATTAACTTCGTGTTGCGGACGGCTACCCCCAGCAGGATTGCCACCAGCATCGATGAAAGCAGGGGAAGAAACAGGTTTATTAGCCAAGCGATTCCGGCGATCACGCACGCATATGCTATTCCCGGTAAGAGCCGTTTGAAATTATTCAAAGAAATCACTTGCCATATATACCACAAGGTAAAAACGATCCGGCAGTAAGAAGACGAGATAAGTCTGTCTCGTTCCCCACAGGTTAACCGGAACTGCTTTTTAGTCGGGTATTACCGCAATTTTTACGCCGATGCGATCGTGTACTGCCTGATAAGCTTCGTGCACTTTTGAAAGCGGGAAAGTATGAGTGACAATCTCTTCCACATTGATAGCGCCAGATTCGAGGACTTGAATGGCTCGTTTTACATCTCGGCGGCGAGCATTGGAACCCCCAGTAACCTGCAGTTCTTTATAGTGAATCAGGTTAGGTTCCATCTGCGTCATCGAGCCTTTCGGGAATCCCGCGAAGTAGTTGACTCGCCCTCCGTCCCGGGCAAATACTAAGGCATCCTGAGCTAGTTCCGAGGCGCCGATACACACGATCACCACGTCGGCTCCCGCGCCATTGGTTGCGTCCCTGATTTGATCTTCAAGCTCATCGGGGCTGACTCCGATTGCGCCCAGTCGGTCTGCCACTTGGCGACGCCCCGGAGAACGGTTAGATACAAAAACCTGTCTAGCCCCACTGGCCAGTGCTAGCTGTGCGTGGATTAGTCCAATCGGGCCGGCTCCCAGAACAGCTACTACCTCCCCAAGATTAACTTTGAATTGATCGAGGCCATTTAAGCAGCAAGAGATGGGTTCGGCTAGACAAAGAGCTTTGGGGGTAAGCTCTTGGCTGGTTGTGATCAGATTGCCTCGGCGTAGCGCGCGTTCCGGTACCAGCATGTACTCTTGGAGACCCCCATCAATCGCGTAGCCAAACAGCTCTAGATTTGCGCAGAGGTGTTCGCGGTCTTGCAAACAGTTGGGGCAGGCACCGCACGAAACCACGATCGAAACTGTCGCCTGTTGCCCAATCTGGATCCCTGGCTGAATCTGTTCGACGCCCTCGCCGATTTCTACGATCCTGCCTGCAATCTCATGTCCGGGAACCGTACCGTAGGAAACCCCGGAGGTTTTCGCCCCGGTATAGAGACGATAGTCGGTGCCGCACATGGTGTTGGCTTCGATTTTCAGTAAGACCTCATTTTTGCCCGGAGTGGGTTTGTCTTTCTCGACCAGACGTAGATCTTCCGGTGCATTTAAAGTAGCTGCCCGCATGGCTTCTCCTCTCCTTAAAGACATATCGGAACCGCGCCCATAAGTAACGCGAAGGAAGTAGCGCCCGGATTTTGCGTCTCCATGCCGCGTAAATCTAGTGTCTCACGAATCTAGTAGCGGCTACTGTTATCAGTAACCGTGAATTGCTTCCTTACCCGTCACGTGAATAGTCCTTCCAGTCTTAAATAACTGGAGAGATTAATAGTCGAAGAAGGATAGTAGGCTTTCGACTCACCTTGCGAAGATGGCTGCGTCTGCGCGTCGCCTGGTGGTGATCAAAGACGTTTCCCCTGGGATCCGTCAAGTGGTCATCTTAAACGAGGTGCCACCAATGTGAACTGCCAACAAGAGCGAGGTACGCCGGCAGGTTGAATCTGCTGAAAGTTACTTTCACTGGTACCTGGGAGAAACCTGTTAACACCAGCAAGGTTAAACCTGCTGATTCCGAAAATACTCCTACGCCGAAAGCTAGCCCCAAAGAAGAAATGGTAAATACCGACGCCTCGCCCTTAGGGGTGCTGTTGCTTGCAGGAGCCAGCAGCATTCTAGGTGCGTTGGTGCTGCTACGGCGCCGGGCGTAACGCGAGTATGAGGTTTTGGCTGTAGGGCGGGTGTATGTGGTACCTCCGCGAAGCGTTTAATGCGGCTTGTGTTGTAGTTGCTGCAGCATTTCTGATTAGCTCAACGCCTGACGATAGCTTCACTCCGAGGAGTGTAACGTTTAGTTCTTAAAAACTTTGTAACTGTATTTTCTGAAAGGCTGATTTTCAGATTTCCTCAGACTAGACTCCAGACTGATTAGATAGTCTCATGGTGAAAAAAGATCGCTTGGGAATGACCCGCAGGGATCAGCAATCCCTGGATGTGGCAAAGCTCTACTATAGCGGCCTATCTCAGAGTGAAATCGCTAATATACTGCATGTTTCACGACCAAATGTTTCCAAATTGCTCACTCATGCGAAGGCGCGCGGGTTCGTGAAAATTCGAATAGATGATCCACGCGAGCAAGACAGAGAGCTCATCGATTCTTTACGGTCTGCTTTTTCACTTGACGAGGTACGTTTAGTGTCTCCACCTAGAAGACGCGACATTGATATTCGCAAGGCTCTGGGACAGGCGGGGGCAGACCTTTTTATGGGGATGGTGCGTGATGGAGACGCCGTTGGAGTTTACTGGTCTCGAACCATTCAAGCATTGACTGCGAGCTTACAGCGGCAATCTTTACAGCGGGTCGATGTAGTCCAGGTCGGTGGCAATCTAATGATGCCGTCCATGGATTTATCCACTCTAACCAGTTTCCGGGAGTTACGAGAATCTCTGCAGGCTAAGGTGCACATGATAGGGCATCCAATCGTGTTGGAATCGGCAGGTGCGAAGCTAGCGATTGAACGAGAAGAGAGTGTAAGTAGGGTTATGGAACTTGCGCGCCGAGCACGTATCGTGCTTTATTCGGTCGGCTCAGTTAGTTCCGTGGCAACTCTGCTGCATAGTCCGCTCATTAATGAGGACGAAAGAGAATTCTTGATCGAACATTCGGTGGGGGAAATATGTGCGCACTTCATCGATGAAGACGGCAGGGTCTGTCTGCCGGATCTTAACAACCGCACTTTGGGAATTTCTTTGCCGGATTTACGGCATAACGAGCAAAAGATCCTGGTAGCAGGAGGATCCGATAAGCTGCAAGCGGTCTATGCGGCATTGTTACGTGGTTATGCTAACCGGTTAGTTATAGACACGGTAACGGCACGTAAGCTACACGCCTTGACGAAAAAGAAACAAGGAAAATAGCCAAAATGGCACATATGTGCCAAAAATTTGTTCTGTAGGCTGGGGTAGCAAAGTAGCGTGAGACCAGTGACAAGTCAGCCAAGACTTGCATGAAGTCGAAGGAGACGTAGACATGACCAACAAAGCAAAACTAATTGATCATACCCTGCTTGCGCCAGATGCAACAGCTGAAGCGGTAAAAAAGCTGTGCGAAGAGGCTAAAACCGCAGGATTCTGGTCGGTGTGTGTAAGCCCCAATAGGGTTTCGCTGGCGAATCGGGAGCTTTCCGGTAGTGATATTAAGGTATGTACAGTAATCGGATTTCCTTCTGGTGCGCATTGCACAGAGGTAAAAAAATTTGAGACTGCCCATGCCGTAGCAGACGGAGCGCAAGAGGTCGACATGGTAATAGACCTGGGGGCGGTCAAAGATGGAAATTGGGACGCGGTCCAGCTGGACATTGCTGGTGTTGTCCAAGCAGCTGGTACTGGGGTTCTAGTGAAGGTCATCTTGGAAACCTGCCTGCTAACGGATGAAGAAATCGTGAATGCGTGCGAATGCGCACAAAGGGCTGGCGCAGATTTTGTAAAAACTTCTACAGGTTTTTCACAATCAGGTGCAAGTGCGCATGCGGTGGAGCTTATGCGTAAAACTGTTGGCTCGAATATGGGAGTTAAAGCATCTGGCGGGATTCGAACCGCTGCCGTCATGGACGAAATGATCGCCGCAGGAGCTAACCGTATTGGTGCCTCTGCCGGAATGAAACTGTTGGGGGGGAACGAATGAGCATAGATGTGGAAACTTTGCCAAAGCAATCATTGCCTGGGCAAAAAACACCCGAAGGACAAGTAAATAACAGCCGAGGGTTGATAAAGGATAATACGCAGCAGTTAGCCGACGGTTACCTTTCGCGAACCCCTATTTTTCAGTATCTCTTACTGTCGATTTGCTTCCCCATGTGGGGGATAGCTGCCAGCCTCAACGACATCTTGATTACACAGTTCAAGTCAATTTTTACTCTTTCTGACTTTGCTTCCGCGTTTGTGCAGTCAGCATTCTACGGTGGGTATTTCATTATTGCTATTCCTGCCTCCCGAGTAATCCGCTCCACCTCCTACAAAGTTGGAATCATGGTTGGTCTGAGTGTGTATATCATCGGCTGCTCACTGTTTTTCCCGGCTTCCCACATGGCAACGTATTCAGTATTCCTGTTTTCACTGTTTGCGATTGCAATTGGATTATCATTCCTTGAGACGTCCTGTAACACTTACTCGTCGATGATTGGACCGAAAAAATATTCCACGCTACGACTAAACATCTCCCAAACTTTCTATCCTCTCGGATCTATCGGGGGAATTTTGCTGGGCAAGTACTTGATATTTTCCGAAGGTGCCGCGCTGCATGAGCAGATGGCAAATCTTACTGCTGCAGAGTCGCAACAGTTTGCTCGGGAAATGCTACAACGCACTCTGCATCCCTACCGGGTAATCATTCTAATCTTGCTGGTAATCCTAATTCTGGTCATGATTACGCAGTTCCCAAAGTGTAAGCCTGTGGTAAATAACGCGAAAGAGACCACGAAGGCAACCATATTCCAGACCCTAAAATACTTGGCCGGAAACCGCAGATTTAAAGCTGGTATTCTGACTCAGTTCCTTTACGTTGGCATGCAGACAGCGGTTTGGTCCTTTACGATTAGGCTCGCGCTAAATCTGGATCACTCTCTCAATGAGAGAACAGCCTCTAACTTCATGATCTTTGCGTTTATTGGGTTCTTTTTAGGAAAGTTCCTAGCGAATCTTTTGATGACCAGGTTTAATCAAGACTTAGTCCTCGTCGGCTACTCTCTTTGTGGATTGGGTGCGTTAGCGTATGTAATCTTGGTTCCTAATATGACAGCAGTTTATGCTGCGGTGTTGGTTTCGTTTTTGTTCGGGCCGTGTTGGGCAACTATCTACTCGCGCACGCTAGATTCGATCGAAGATAAACGCTATACCGAAACCGGCGGAGCGATAATCGTCATGTCGATTATTGGTGGGGCGGTTATTCCTGCAGTACAGGGGCTGGTCTCTGACCTGACTGGCTCAATGCAGATTTCTTTTGCCGTTAATCTCTTTTGTTTCGGTGCCGTATTGATGTACTTCTATTCCTCTTATAAAACTTCTCCAAAGGGTGAAATCTAATGCAATATGAAATGAATTTACCAAGATCCCTGTTTACGCAGTTAGAGACGGAAATACTGCATTCAGAGCAGTGGTCGGTAACCACGAAAACTTACTCATCTGGAGTTGCTTCACTAACTATCCGTAACTCGCTCGGATATGTTGAGGTTCTACCCTTCATGGGGCAAATTATCTGGGACGCAGAGTTTTGCGGTCACAGCCTGCGCATGGAAAACATGTTTTCAGAGCCTAAACCGGCGACCTTGATTGAGGACACCTACGGCTGCTTTGCTTTCCATTCGGGGCTGCTTGCCGCTGGTTGCCCCGGCGAGGGGGATAACCATCCGTTGCATGGTGAATTTGCATGCGCTCCCATGGACTCGGCGAAATTGATTATTTCAAACAATGCCATTCGCGTAGTTTCTTGCCGCGAATACTTGAAGGGTTTTGGTGATCACTACGTAGCCAATCCCTCGGTGACTTTGCACCAGAATTCATCCATGTTCGATATTGAGCTACGGGTGCAAAACATGTCTAAGTACGCTTCTATGCCTCTGCAATATATGTGCCATATGAACTACGCGTTCGTACCAAGCGGAAAAATTACCCAAAACTTGCCTGGAGATGCGTTCAAATTGCGTGAATCTGTGCCGGCGCATGTTAAGCCAACTGAAAAATGGTTGAAGTTGAACGCAGAGATAAAAGCCGGTAATCGGGACGCGAATTCCTTGGAAGGTGCTGAAGAGTTCGATCCGGAGATTGTGTATTTCGCTGATGGAGTAGACAAACTGACCGAAGAAGCAATTTTAGAAATGACCTGCCAGGACGGAACGGTATTTGAAACCCGTTTTAGTACCGAGAGTTTCCCAGTGATAACGCGGTGGATATTGCATAACGAAGATCAAAAAGTTGCTGCGTTTGCGCTTCCCGGGACATCACGTCCAGAAGGGCGCGAAGCGGCTCGTAAAGCTGGAACGTTAATTGAACTTGCCCCTGGCGAAGCTCGCACTTTCCAAGTAACTACCGGCATTAAGGAGAACTAGAAATGGATATTGCAGTAGTTGGCTCGAATATGGTCGATTTAATCTCCTATATCAATCGAATGCCCCATGAAGGCGAGACCGTAGAGGCTCCAGATTTTCGAATGGGTTGTGGTGGTAAGGGTGCAAACCAGGCCATAGCAGCTTCTCGGATGGGCTCGGAAGTTTTGATGGTCACCAGGGTAGGCAACGATATGTTTGCAGACAACACCATAAGAAACTTTGCTGAGAACGGTATCGACACCAAATTTGTTATGCGTACGGAGGCTACCTCGGGGGTCGCCCCAATTTTTGTGGATCCCCAATCCCGTAACTCAATCATAATTGTCAAGGGAGCAAACGCATTGTTAACTCCCGGTGATGTGGAACGTGCCAAGGCACAAATTGCCGAATGTAAACTGATCGTGATGCAGCTGGAAATTCCGTTAGAAACGGTATATGCGACTATACGATTAGGCAATGAATTGGGTATTCCGATTCTATTGAACCCAGCTCCAGCCGATCCCTCACTATCGTTAGAGCAGGTAAAAAACGTAGAGTTCATCGTGCCAAATGAGAGTGAACTATCTTTACTAACTGGGATGCCGGTAGAATCCGAAGAAGATATACGTGCTGCAGGGCAAGTGCTCACTCACTCGGGAATTCCGAATGTGATTGTCACTTTGGGTTCACGGGGCGCCTTGTGGATTAGTGAAGCCGGAGAACAGTTAATTGAAGGAACCTCTGCCAGGGCAGTTGACACTACCGGGGCGGGTGACGCTTTCATTGGTTGCTTTAGCCATTGTTGGACGCAGACTGGTGACATCGCTGAGTCGATTCGCAAGGCTAATATCTATGCGGGCGATGCAGTAACTAAGCGGGGTACGCAAACGTCCTACGCAACGGCAAAAGAGTTGAATCTCGACTAGCGCGGCGTTTGGCTTCCCACCTCAGGGAGTCCGGTGTAGCAGCGCTTAGATTTTTTGGAGGGGGACAGGGGCGCCGCTTGTGCGAGCACAAGCGGCGCCCCTGACTAATGTATATGCTCAGTCATCAAAGCACCGTTGGAGGTAAACCAGCGGGAGCAATGCTAAAGCTGCAGGGGGAGACTTGATGCAGGTGGGCGGCAGCTCCTGGTGCTGCACCCCTGGTTTCGGCGTGGAAGCCGTTTTCTGTGTTGTTTCAGGCGGCGGTTTTCTGTCTTCACTTCTTCCGCACCCCAGATAGCGGAAATCCTCGCGTACGCATCGAAGGGCATGGAATCTCCAGCGGTCTTTTTCTGACCGCTCACTTTCCACCCTTTGAAAACCTTACTTTTCGGGGCGGTGAAGTGAGGGTGACGAATTTACGGGGAGGTAGTGAACGCGGGCTACCGCGAACAAATCAGAGCATAATTTCGGGTTAAGGTGGGGTGGTTTAATAGCCGAAGAACCCTAGCTGGCAGTTAATCTGAATATTAGACAAATTAATCCGCCGAACCGAGAGATTGCCGCAGCATGAATAGCGAGGACATCCTGCTGCGAAAACGCAAATCCGGTCATTTGGCCAGTTCTTGGAATACGTCGGCATATTCATCCATGAAGTCGACTGCAACGTCGGCTACTTCGGTTGCACCGTGTGCCGGTTGGATAATTACCCACGGCCGGTTATTCTTCAAAATAGTGAGGGGTTTCCCCGTCCTGTTCACTTCGGCCGTGACCCGGGAAAAATTATTTTTTGCTTCCGCTAGACCCATTGTAAATGCAGGCATCGACATTCCCCTTTTTGACTTAGCAAAATTATGGCTAATATTTAATCCAGAGTCAATAGGTATCTGCACCTCTCCGGCTTCGATATGGCTGCTAGACGCGCAGTATAAAATTAAATTAAAAAGGTTTCTCTGCTAGCGCTAGATGGTTTCGGTGGCGGTGCGTCATGGCGGGTGCGATTGCTATCGTAGGGATGGTAAGGGAGGGGGGGAACTTTCCCCGCGCCTCAGGGGCGTAGGTCAAAAAACTCTTCAATCCCCATGCTTTCAGGGCATATTTAAAGCACCAGAACCTCTGAACACCCCCCCAAAACAACAAATTTATACATACGATTCAGGTATTAACCCGGTTTTCGGGGGCTGTGCTCCGAAAACCCTTGCTGGTGCGTAGCGCCGCCGATTCCCGCTAGCTCCACAACGACGACGATGAACGGTCAAGAAACTTGTTTTTTCATTAGTGAATCGGAGGAAGTTGTGCGCAACACGAAGTGTTGCTAGCACGGTGAACCCGAACGGTGAAAAAGCCGTTCGGGCTTTTTATTAGTGAGGACGACGAAATCGTGCGTAATCTCGCCAGGGACTCCATGCACGAAAAGATGCCCCGGCCGTGTGCCGGGGCATCAGTGTTTCGAGCCCGAGGATCGAACCCGCGTCGATAGCTAAAAGTTGTTTGAAGTCCGAAAATCAGGTCCTGCAGTTAAAAGCTCCGCATTTTATTTAGGTTGAACAACTTTGATGACTGATGAATCGTCAGCGCTACCCTGACCGTTTCCATAACCGAGGAGGAATTCTTGTTCAGCTGCTGCGGCTAAAGGAACCGCCATACCAACGGATTTCGCCGCCGTAGTGACGATATTCATGTCCTTAACGAAAATATCTAAACGAGACTTAACCTCGGCGTCTTTACCCTCGTAGGCCTCGATTGCCCTCGGGCCTCGATCGCCAAGCATGAAGGATGCGGCAGCTCCCCCCATTAACGCCTTAAGAGTGGCTTCCTGGTCGAGACCAAGCTCGCCGGCTAGTGCTAGCGCTTCACCTGCTGCAGCAATGTGTACCCCGCAAAGTAGCTGATTAACTGTCTTCAGCGCTTGTCCTTGTCCAGCTTCCTTACCAACCCAAACTAGAGTAGATGCCATTTCATTTAGAACTGGCAGTGCTTTCTCATACGCAGACTCACTGGCGCCCACAACTACAAGTAAGTCACCCTCGCCGGCTCGAACGGGACCACCAGAAACCGGGGCGTCCACGATATCAATCTCGTAACTAAACAACATTTTTTCGACAGTTTTTACGGCTTCAATGCCAATAGTAGATGTCAGCAAGAGCACGGAGCCTTTCTTCATCGCTGAAGCAATTCCAGCTTCCCCGAAAAGAAGATTCTCCAACTGAGCTTGGTTTCTTACTGCTACGAGCGTGCAATCTGCCTCAGCAACGCACTCGATAGCAGATCCAACACAAGAACAGTTAAGCGATTCGGCTTTTGTAATCTGGGCAGGAGAAATATCAAAGCCGGTTACAGTAAACGTTTTAGCCAGGTTTGAAGCCATAGGCAAGCCCATAGCTCCCAATCCGATTACAGCGATTTTCATTTATCTAAGTCCTTTCAACTTTTCTAGGAGAGTTTTTCTACTACCAGGCTTAAAGATTTTTCGTCGCCAACATTTCCGGCGAAAACTATGTAGGGGATCCCTTTGCCGATGCCATCCTCGGCAAGCCACACAGAGACGATTCCAGGCAGTGCTGGGCCAAGAACAGTTGCGTGCTTCATCTCTAATCCTTTGGAAGCTACATCCGAGGAGGTGATTCCACCCTTGGCAATCACAAAGCGTGGCTTAACCTTTCGAACAATCTGGTTAACTATCTGAACCACGCAATCTGAGATTTTTCTAGAAATCTCTAACGACTCGTCAGGATTATCAGTCTTAATCAACTCCCTGCTCGTCTGAATCACCACATTTTCTTCTTGAAGCGTCTTACACGCCTCCTCACAAATCTCGGCTATCAGCTGATCTCTTTCTTCAGGATCTAGGCAGCGATGAACGTCGACTTCTAGTATCTTCGGGTTAACTGATTCCTTGAGTGCATTAAGTTGTCGTGTGGTCAGATCGACGTGAGAGCCAATAACAATCAATCCTCCCTTAGCATCAACCGTGGTAGCGTCTTTTCCAAATACTTCCTCAGCGCTCAGGGGAGTTTTTTCTTCCTGCCCCAATCTGGCGCGGACGAATGGCGGGCCTACGCGATAGACAAAATGTGCGCCCTTTGTTTCTGCTTCCGCCAAAGCTAAGGCGAGTATACGTAGGTCATTCTCAGTAACAATGTCTACGACTATCGGTTGACGGTTCTTTGCTTTAAGTAGCGCGCTAACGCTTTTGACCATGTTGCTACGAAGAGTATCCAGATCAAGTGTTATAACATCCGAGGCAGCTACTTTGCCACGGGTTTTTTCTTCGATCCAGTCGGGCAAACTCGACGACTCAAAACCAAAGGTCGCGTCTTTAGCGAACTCTGAGTTACCTACAGGCTCGAAAGTGTCATCCGAGCCTTTCACATAGTGAGTTGAGTCTATGGTGATTCTCCCTGCGTCGGGGAAAGCCGGCACGATCACGAATCCGTCAATATGACTTGCGCCAAACTTTTCGATTTCATCCGCAATTGTGTCGGGTTCTAGAGGATAGTGTCCGCGAAGCGTGGAATCGGATCGAGAAATAAATGAGACAGATACATCGTTAGGCGCTGCAGATAATGCAGAGCGGACTACTTCTGCGTTGACTTTTTTTGCCTCTGTAGCTGAAAGAGAACGCGAGTTAGTCATGACATATACGGCTGGCTTGCCGGTTGAAAAGGCCCATTGGAAGTCTTCTTTATCCCAAGAGGTAATTACCGGTAGATCCGAGATAGATTGAGTTCCTGTCGGATCATCATCTAGCACTACATAAAATGGTGCCTGTTGGTTTTTAGCTACGACCTCGTTTGGGTCAACTTTAATTTCTGGCTTCTTGCCTTTCAGTAAGTCGTCAATGACCATGAATACACTCCTTTGTGTGTACCTATAGTTAGTTGTCAGCTGTGAACTTAAACCTTCTCGAGGGAGTCACGAGTCTGTTCCATGTGAGCAAGCATCGCATTTTTGGCCAAAATAGGGTTGCCAGAAGCGATAGAGTCTCGAATCTTATGATGAAACATTCGCGCCTTAGCTTGAGTTTCTGCATCTTTGGTGGTCACAATGCGGTTATGAGTCATAGCTTTTTCTAGGGGCTGAAGAATAACCTTGATGAAAGGATTTTTGCTTGCTGAAAAGACAGCATTATGGAATTCGATGTCTTCTTTCGTTGCTTTCAGTATGTCTCCCTCAGAAATCGCCTGGTCATAAGCGTCTAGCTTTTCCGTCATGGCAGTTAGATCTTCTGGAGTGTGATTGAGGGCGGCCAGTTCGGCAGCGCCTACTTCAAGCAAACAACGAATTTCCAGTAGCTTGAGTCCGAAATCTCTAGGGTTGGTACGTCTTGACTTAAAATCCAAAAGGGTGCTCATGTCGTTCCATGTGTTCGGATCTGCTACAAATGTTCCTTTACCATGCATTACTTTCAAGACCCCCCTATCACGAAGAATCTTTACCGCTTCGCGGAGCGTAAGACGAGAGATTCCGAGTGAATCGGCAAGCTCAGATTCCTTGGGAATGGAGGATAGAGGCGGGAACACTCCATCAAGGATTTTTTCTAGAATGTCATTTACCGCTTGATCGACTAGACCTGTTGCCATCTTTCCTCCACTTACGAAACCCAAGTATCTTCCGAGCTTGCCGTTAAGCCTTATTCAACCAGTGCCATGATATTTACAGGTGCAGAGTCAACGCCTTTGATACGTAGCGGCCCCATAGTCAAGACCTTTATCTTTTTATCTCCGAGTTCCTTCAGACTCATGTCCTCGATGGCAGTGATGGTGTGACCAGTGTAGTTGCCCAATAGCCAGTGGTGGGCTTCCGGTCCAAAGTCGTAAAGCGGGGAGGCTACCGAAAGCCAGTCCATACCGATGCTATCCAACTCGGGGAAGTCCTTGTTGAGCCATTCACAAAGATCTGGGTGCAGCGCAGGGCCGCGGTTTTCGTAGAGATCTGGGTTTCCTTTCTTGTGCTCCTCGAACCCAGTTCTGATGATCAGCAGACGCTTTCCTTTGATCTGATCAGCGAAAGGCTCAACTGCAGCTTTGTTAACAATTGCACCTTCTTTGTTCATCTCTGGGAGATCGATTACGACGATTTCATCGCCCATGAAAGCGAATTTTTCAATACCCAGTTCGGAAAAGTTGGTGCCGTGGCTATTGAAGTGACGGGGGCCGTCCATATGTGTTCCGCAATGGTTTGGCAGATCGATCATGTAGGAATTGAATGGCTGCGTATCAGAGTGAACCGAATCTTCGTGGACTTTCGCGGTTGGTTCGCCCGGGAAAGCGCCATCTTCTGGATCGATAATGTGAGATAGATGGATAAACATGATTTCTTCCTTTGTCGACATTGACTGGTGGTATTTATCTAAGGTGTGATCCCGTGCAATAAGAGATCTGATCTCATGCTACAAAAAAAGATCAGATCTCTCAATAGGTATTAGTGAAAAGCCATATGATGCAGCAAAGGTAAAGGAAAAGCTGCGGTCAAAATATGTAGGTAAGAGCAGTAACAATAGTTAAATGAATGTCTGCGGGAAAATATCTGCGTCTGGAATTCGAAAACCTGGGAGTGTCGCAACGGTAGGTTAATACAGTTTTTCTAAGGAATTAAAATAAGGGCTAAGGGAGGGAGAGCTCATGCGTTTTCATTCTTTGCAATTCCAGATAAAGGGGAGCGCACAAGATGGTATCGCCAGCGATGGGCAAGAGTTGGATATTGCCGACGAATTTGCCCGTCTTTCCCGCTCTTTGGGGTTTGAGGGAGTCCCAGATAGCTATGCCGGTTTATGGGCTACCCAGTTTGTCTACAACGACTATTCTCTTCTCGAAGGTGATTTTCTAGCTAAAGGTTTATGCCTAGACCTGCTATGCGACAGTGATTCCTCCATCCCGTTTAGTGCGGTTTTCTTGTGCCTAGGAGAAACGCTCAAAAGAACAGCTAGATGCACGGTTACGGAGCTAACTGTTGTATGTGAGCCTTATTCAGTTAAGGCGAAGATTACTAAAGGAAACGGTGAAGCGAATCTTGAAAGATTTATCGCCGAAAACAGGGAAAATAATCCCCTCCCGATTGCCCAATGCGCAACAGTTAAATACGCGTGCAAAGATAAACAGGCATCGATTCTTTCATCTGGAGAACTGCCTTTGGCGATGTCCCCATACTACCTGCCCGAATTGGCTTTACCGTTTTCTGGAATCTATTCACAGTGGGGACCAAAAATGCTGCGCCATATGGAAACGATTGAGATTACTGCCAGCTAGTGCGACCTATTCGGTGCCGCCTGAATGACCAGGTCGCATAGGGGCACACATGGGTCGTTAGATAAGCTCGAGAAAGCAAGCAGATGATTACGTGGTTTACAAGATGCACCACCGCGACATGTTCTCTCGTGGTTATGCCCAAGAGGTCGCTTATCGTATGGAGAATGCGAAACTAATAGAACGCATTGAAGCAGATCTATTTAAAAATCAGACGGCAGGTTGACGGGGCAGTCACCACCCGTAACCGTATCTGCTGGCTTGCTCCTTAAACTCCCCGTAGCGTGCTCGTTCTTGATGAGATAAGTCTGGCAACTCACTCGCGGGAGGTTGGAAGTTTTTGACTGGGTCTAAAGCATCTGCATAATCGCGTGACCACTTAATGAAACTCTGAGCATTCTCCGAATCGTTAACAGCAGCGAGCGTGTCGATGAACTGGCGTAGTCGCTGGAGTCTGTCCCAATCGTCAAAACCACTAACTAACTCTTTTTCCCAAACATCGTAAGCTTTACGTCGAGAGCTCAGGATCCGCGCCTGTTCTTCTCGCTCCGCCCGCTCGATAGCCGCACGTTTTGCGGCCTCCTCGCGCTCTTGAGCCTGTGTCTCCATTTCTGTAACGTAGGAAAGTAGCCTTGGCACGTATTCCACTAATGGTTTTCGATCCGTCTCAAGATATTTTTTCGTATCATAGGAGTTTTTGATCCGAAAAAATGTTTTTCCCGTACGAATGTAGTCATACGAACGTTCCCAGAACCACGTTTTATTGGCGTTATCGGCCTTCTCTTTTGCAGTGAGTTCATGAGGGATTCGCTTTAACTGCTCACCAACAGTAACCACGAGTTCCAAGTGTTCGGTCTTGATAGTCACAAGCGGGCACCCCGTGAACGGATCCCGGTTAGTGATTGGACTTTTAGTTGGCTGCTCATGCCCCTCCAACTTGAATCCGGCAGCAATTATCGCTTTAACTAGCGCGTCTGCGGCATCGATAGCGCGTTGTTGAGCTTCGCAGTCACGGGGGAGAGCTCCGCGGTGATTCGACAGCGAACGCACTGCAGGGTGATATTTCTTCTTCGTCCGCTTGATTGTCGTTGACGTCGGCGCTTTTCCCCTAGCTGATTTTCTGGCCGCTGGAACTTTCGGAGTAGAAGACTGCCGAGGTGACTTTGGGCTCGAGGAGGTAGGGGAATTGTTTTGAAGGTACCGCTTTCCTTCATTAGTTACTGTGGCGGTATATATACCTGCTTTTCTGCTGATCGTGACCAATTTTCGGTTTGCGAGCGCCCTGGCGGATAGCTTCCAGGCTTCATTCGGTGGTTGGCCTATGCCTGTTGAGAGCCATTGAAGGACTAGATACTGGGTTTGGTTGATAGGAACCATCGGCGTCTCCTTCGCGAAATATCACGAGATGAGTTCATTTACTAATAGTCTACGAACCAACAAAGAGTAAGAATATTCACCGGGATATCGTGAACAGGAAAAGACTTTTCCTCTACAGTTGCTGTACTTATCTAGTGGTTTTTCATGGGTGAATCTCAAAAATTTTGGCATTTTTTAGCTGAGAGGATCGCAACTATGAGTGCTGTCTTCCAGTCGGATGTTAGTCAACTAAAAGGAGTACTGATCCCAACGAGACTGCCGCGATTAGGACACTAAGGATTACTCCCAGGACGAGGGCGCGCCCTCCGGACTTAATCACGTTGCGTAGATTTACCCCGGCTCCCATCGCGCCCATCGCTACCGTCAAGAGCAAAGTAGCTACCGTGCCTCCTAGGGTGCTGAAAATGCTATTGACAGTGGAAATTCCGGCAAAGACGGAGGCCAGCGCTACTGCGATCAGGAATCCCACAACGAATCCCGGGATCAAGGGCGGGCGCTTGCCGGAGCTGGCTTTTTCAGCTTTTTCATGGCGTACTTGCACTACTCTCCGCTCGATAATGCCTACAATCGCCACTACGATCGCTAGGCAGGCTACGCGCCCCAGCTTGGTGGCCGTGGCCAAATCCGAGATTGCCGGGTCATAAATATTAGCGGCCGCCACTACCTGGCCGACCTCGTGAATAGAAGCTCCCAGCCAGACAGCTGCTTGAGTGGGGGATAGGTGTAGCCCGTGGGCGGCAGCTGGCAAAGCGACGAGGGAGAGCGTCCCGAATAGGGTAACGCAAGCGATAGCGGTCGCGACCGCATCATCGGCATCCTCGCGGTTGCGGGCAGACACCACCGGGGAAATCCCGGCGACGGCAGAAGCTCCACAAATAGCCGTACCCGAGGTAGTTAAGATCCCGGTGGCGTGACTGACTCGCATAAAGTAGGTCAGCAGATAACCTGCCACCATAGTGGCCGCCACCGCGCAGATGATAGTCACGATGGTGCCGGTACCGAGCGCGGCAATAGCCGGTAGCGAAAGCCGGAAACCGAGCAGCACCACCCCGGAGCGCAGAATAGTCTTCGCGGAAAAAGCGATACCGGGTTCGCAGACAGCCGGAATTAGCTTCGTGTTGCGGACTGCTACCCCCAGTAGGATCGCCACCAGCATTGATGACAACAAGGGTACAAACAGGTTAATCAGCCAGGCGATACCAGCGACTAGGCACGCGTAGGCTACTCCGGGCAACAAGCGTTTGAAACTATTCAAAAAATTCACTTGCCATATATACCACAAGGCCCAGACGATTCAGCAACGAAAGCGCTAAAGCAACCTGCCTAGTCTCGGAAGCGTGAGCTAAAACTACTTCGAATTTAGTCGGGTATTACCGCAATTTTTACGCCAACCCGATCGTGTACCGCCTGATACGCTTCGTGCACTTTTGAAAGCGGGAAGGTGTGGGTGACGATTTCCTCCACATTAATAGCCCCCGATTCCAGCACTTGAATCGCCCGTTCTACGTCCCGACGGCGAGCATTGGAACCTCCGGTAACCTGCAATTCTTTATAGTGAATCAGGTTAGGCTCCATCTGCGTCATCGAGCCTTTCGGGAATCCCGCGAAGTAGTTGACTCGTCCTCCATCCCGGGCGAGCACTAGGGCATCCTGGGCTAGCTGGGAGGCGCCGATACACACGATCACCACGTCGGCTCCCGCACCGTTGGTTACTTCCTTGACCCGATCTTCAAGTTCATCGGGGCTGACCCCAATCGCGCCTAGCCGGTCTGCCACTTGGCGGCGCTGCGGGGAACGGTTAGATACGAAAACGTGTCTAGCCCCGCTGGCCAGTGCCAGCTGTGCGTGGATTAGTCCGATTGGGCCGGCTCCTAGAACAGCCACTACCTCTCCCAGGTTCACTTTGAATTGATCGAGGCCGTTTAAGCAGCAAGAGATAGGCTCGGCCAGGCAAAGAGCCTTAGGATCTAGTTCTTTACTGGTAGTGATCAGGTTACCTCTGCGCAGGGCCCGTTCTGGTACCAGCATGTATTCTTGGAGACCACCATCGATGGCGTAGCCAAACAGCTCTAGGTTTGAGCAGAGGTGCTCGCGGTCTTGCAGACAGTTGGAACAGTGACCGCACGATACCACGATTGAAACCGTCGCCTGTTGCCCAGTGCGCAAGTCGGGTTGAATCTGCTCGACGCCCTCGCCGATTTCTACAATCCTGCCTGCAATCTCATGTCCGGGAACCGTGCCATAGGCAATCCCGGAGGTTTTCGCCCCGGTATAGAGACGATAGTCGGTGCCGCACATCGTGTTGGCTTCGATTTTCAGTAAGACCTCATTTTTACCTGGCGTGGGTTTGTCTTTCTCGACCAGCCGTAGGTCTTCAGGTGCATTTAAAGTAGCTGCCCGCATGATTTCTCCTTTCCTTAAAGAAATTCCGGAACCGTGCCCATTAGTAACGCGAAGGAAGTAGCGCCTGGATCAGGGGTTCCCAGGGATGCTTCTCCGTGGTTGTGTGCCCGACCCTTTCTAGCAACAAAATCTGCTGTCTTGGCTGCACCGCCGGCTGCCATTTCTGCGGCTTTCTTCCAAGCGAGTGCTAACTGTGATTTTGCAGTTTCCATGCTTTCGGCAAAGGGCGTAGCTGCGTCAACGATTGTCTTATCGCCAACTTTTGCCTCACCCATAGTTTGGAAGGTGCGGGCAGCAATAACAGCGGCGCGGGCAATGTCTTCTTCGCGCGCAACTTCAGTGTCAGATAGTTCGCTGGCCGCCTTAGCGATCGCTCCACCCCAGAGCGCACCTGCGGTACCGCCTGCACCTTCTGACCAGGCAGCAGCTGCGCGCGCGAGAGTAGTGCGCAAACCGGCTCCGGCTTTCACGCATTCGGCAGCGGCTTTAGCTGCCGCCGTTGTCCCCAATACCATCCCTTGGCCGTGGTCACCATCACCAGCTACCGCATCCATTTTTCCTAGCTCTTTTTCAGCCTCTCGAGCTTTCTTTTCAAACGCAGCGAAGATTTGCGAAGCTACCTTCGCTTGAGTGGCTGATTCCTTGCTACCTGCGGTAATGGTGTTCTCTTCATCCGCTTCCACCATGCGCTTTTCACCTGATGCCTGCACATTTCCCACTTTAAAAGCTGGAGTATCTGCAGGGGCTAACCAGAGCTGTTCCAGCTTTTCATCTAGGAAGCACAGAGTTAGCGACAGGCCTGCCATGTCTAAGGAGGTGACTTGCTCGTCGACCACTGGGGCAACGATTTCAAGATCGCGGCCCTCCAATAGTTTCTTTACTGCTCTATAGAAGACGAACATTTCTTCGTATTTGGTTGCACCCAAGCCGTTTACCAGCACGCCTACTCGTCCTTCGTAACCCTCACTGCGTTCCGGTTCTTCTTCCAGCAGCTTGCTAACAAGCATTTCAGCTATCTCATCACAGCTCATCATCTCGTGGCTAGAGATGCCCTGTTCCCCATGAATACCTAGCCCAAGTCCGAAGGTTCCCGGTTCTACCTCAAAAAGAGGTTCTTTAGCGCCCGGGAAGGTGCAGCCGGTGAAAGCCACCCCGAGGGTGCGAGTGCGGTCGTTGGCATGCCGAGCCACTTCTTCGACTTGATCAAGATTCATCCCCGCTGCGGCGGCTGCTCCCGCGATTTTAACTATAAACAGGTCTCCCGCTATACCGCGGCGTTCGAGGTGGTTCTCAGGTTTTCTGGAGGCAATGTCATCAGTAATCGCAAATATGCGTACGTCATCGCCCTCGGCGCTAAGTTGCTGAGCGGCATTACCGAAATGGAGGACGTCGCCAGCGTAGTTACCGAAAAGGATCAGGGTGCCACCACCATTGGAGGCTGCTTTACAAACTGACTTTGCCTGTGAAGCCGAGGGTGAAGAAAAAATATTACCGCACACAGAACCGTGAGCCATTCCCGGCCCTACCCAGCCGGCGAAGGCAGGGTAATGACCGGAACCCCCTCCAACAACAATGCTGACTTCTTTATCTGGACTGGTTGTTGCGCGTACCACCCCACCATGCACGGGTTGAACATAACTCTCGTAAGCTGCGGCGAACCCTTCGATGGCCTCTTTTGCAAATTCTTCTTCGTTATTAACAAGATATGTCATTTGTAAACTCCTTGAGTTTCAACGCCTTTGATGAAACAGGTTGGGGGACGACTCCAGTGCATCCAGAATCTAATTACAGATTTTATCATCAGTACACCAGCCAGGATATTTCTGTACGTTCCTACTTGGATCCCTTACCCGGTGCTATTTAAGTTTCTGATGTTGGCTTATTGTCTTGCTTTGGTATTTTCTATGGCCCCCAAAGAGTCGGTAAATTTACTGCTGTTGAATGCGGGATCTATCAGTATCCGAGGGGTGTGCTGCTGGCGTCCTGTGCCGCGCCTGAGAGCGACACAGCTATAACCCTTAGAAGGTAGCGGTGTCGATTACGTAGCGGTAGCGCACCTTAGTGGCAACCACGTTGTCCCAGGCCTCATTGATTTGCTCACCGGAAATGATCTCTATCTGCGGAGCGATATTTTTTTCGGCGCAAAAGTCCAATACTTCCTGAGTGAGGGCGATGCCACCGATATTAGAGCCGGCCAGCATCTTTTGGCTGCCCACCAACTTACCCATGGCGAAGGACTGACGGTTCTCGGGTAGCCCCACAATCCCTACGATCCCTTCGGGTTTTACGCAATCTAGCAACTGATCGATTTCCACTCCGTCAGACAGGGTGGATACCACCAGATCAAACTGGGAGTACAGGCCTTCCCAAGACCCGTTCTCGGAAGTGGGGTGCAGCGCAACTGCCCCAAATCGCTTGGCGTCCTCTTCTTTGGCGCGAGTGCGGGAAATGACGTGGGTTTCGGCTCCCAGGGCGGCGGCAATCTGTACCCCCATATGACCGAGCCCGCCCATGCCCACGATGGCTACTTTCTTGCCCGGGTCTGCCCCGAGCCGTTTGAGCGGGGAATATAAGGTCACCCCGGCACACATGATGGGGGCGGCTTTTTCCAGAGGAATCGCGTCCGGAATCCGGCATACGTAGTCTTGTTCCACGGTGATCCCGGTGGAATAACCGCCGGCTGTGGGAACGCCGTCGCGCCCCATGCAGTTATAAGTCCAGATAGTCCCGCCCTCGCCATTACAGAATTGTTCGGTTCCTGCCTGGCACGCCTCGCATTTGCCGCAGGAGTCCACGAAACAGCCGACCCCTACCCGGTCACCGAGGGCAAACTTGGTTACTTTCGAGCCAATTTTGGTGACGATTCCGGCGATTTCATGACCGGGGGTGAGGGGATAGATTACCTCTCCCCATTCCGCGCGTCCGGTGTGAATATCAGAGTGACAGATCCCGGCGTATTTGATCTCGAAGTAGATTTCGGTGGGTTCTGGTTCGCGCCGCTCTAAGGTCACGGGGTGGAAGGGCGAGGTGGCCGAATCTATCGCATAGGCTTTTACCTGGGTCATCGCTGCTCCTTGTAGGAGGGAAGGTTATTGCCCTCCACCATAACCCGCCGCCTGACCTAGCGCAGGGGTGGCAAGTAGGAACGGGGAAATCATTTTGTCTGTCAATACCGTGCTGATAATGGTACGTAATTGACGCTAGGAAAAAGACCGTGGGGGGGCGTCCTTGCCGCTGAATAAAGGCTGGTTGAGTCGCTTCTTTACGCACAAACCTGAGTTACGGAGAAGCAATGATAAAAGTTAGCACTTCGAAGGCGGCCAGCTGGTCGCTTAGGTTCCAGAAAACATTTGGTGCGATTTTAGCGGCTGTGGCGTTGGTAATTGTATTTTTGCCCGCGTTGACGCCCAGCACCGCTCACGCGGATGCCCCGATTTATTCCCCTGGCAACGCCCTGGGAGAAAAAAAGAGTGTCAGCGGTAGGGTCTACCTCGATCGCAGCGGTAGCCGCTCATTCATGGAGTCAGATGATAAACAGGGCGCTTCCGATGGCGACATAGGTCTTGGCGGAGCTAAGGTCTATGCGCAATGGACTGATTACAACAATCGAAGGCAGAAGGGCGCATTGTCGCCGGTTTACTACAGCCAGGCTCGTCCTGACGGTACCTACGTTATTCAGTTGCCAGATTGGACAGATGCATTTGGGACGGTTCACAAGTGGGAGGCTACGTCGGGTCAAACGCTGCGGATTTGGGCAGGTAATCCCGATCCCAGCAAGTACACCCTTGCCTTTGTCGAAGGCGATTCCACCTTTGGCGGTCCGAAGGATCGCTATCGGGGTACTTGGAATGGAGCGGTTGGGGCTAATCTAGTTGAAAACTACAATATCGCTTTCCAAGAACGTCCCCAGCTTGCGCAGATGTTTCCGCCTGAAAACACCTGGAAGCAGAGTAGCCGCAAAGGGGGAGGCGGCGACGTTGTCGGTAAAGTCTGGTATGAAGAGCGGGAACCTTTAGGAAATTCTGAAGCCGTTCCAACGTTTAGGCCTTCCTTCGGTGAAGTGATGGTTCCTGGGGTTAAGGTAGTTGGCGCTTATGTTCAGGATGAAGTTGCCCGCCGTTTCGACGCGTGGAAAAAAGACCATAAGAACTATAAGCGTGAGGAGTTCCGGCAAGCGCAACGCGAGATTATGAAAGCCTATGAGACTGAAACTGGAAAATCCGCGATTGCTGAAACCGTATATGACACCACAGATGCAAATGGTAAATATCATCTGCAGTTCCAGGGGCTGTGGGGAAATAGCTACAGTGCCAAAGGAATTATGAATGCCGGTACCTGGGGAGAGTTGGTTCCCGAGGGTGCAAATGCTTCTTGGGCTAAGGCGAACCTGCTCAGTCGCCACGTAAACACAGAATATATGTATGTGGCTCCGGTACTCCCGGATGGTGTTGGGGGTGCTCTCAACAACTTCCGCGACAATATGTACCAAAACGGTTTGAACTGGACTCCAAATGCGACTACTGGTTCGGTTTCAAACGTTGAAAACGTGAACCTTGCTCTCCGGATTGAGGAACGAGACTTCCATATTGAAACCTACGACCAGACCACAAATCCGGCAAAACCGGGCGATACCGCTCCTACCAAGGCTACCGGGTTCGTTCCGAATAATACTTATGACATTGTTTGGACTGATGGTGATGGTAAAGAGGTAAAGACTTGTACAGCACAGGCATCAAACCTCGGGGTTGTGGAATCTTGTTCGTTAACGGTTCCGGCTAATCTTGACAAAGATCAGATTTATACGGCGTCTATCTACCCGGAGAAAACCCGTGACCGGGCGATCGCGAAAGACAGTTTCGCTGCTAAAGTTACGCCTGAATATAAAGCAACGACCATCGATTTGGATAAGACAGCCACGGTAGCGGCACCGATTAACAAGGAGAATGGCACTACGCCTCCTGCAGATACGACTTATGCGGCTGCTGCTGCCAGTGACGTTCCTGCCTCCCTGCTTAACGGAGTGGATCAGACTAAGGTTACAGTGGCTGCTCAGCCCTGGGCGAAGGTTAACTCTGATGGCACCATTGCTCTGAATCCGACGACTGGCAGCGTGACCCCAGGTAGCTACCTGATTCCGGTCAAGTTGACATATGGAAAAGGGAAAGACGCCTTTGAGAGGGTGATTCTGGCTCCGGTTACCGTCAAAGAGCCGGATGCTGATAATGATGGGGTTGCTGATTCTAAGGATAAGTGTGCTGGTACTCCTAAGGACGCGAAGGTAGACAAGAATGGCTGCTCGGTTGCGCCTACGGTAGGTAAGGTTCCTGATATTACTGGTCAGGTTGGTAAGGAAATTACTCCGGTGAATGTTCCGGTGGATAATCCTGGTAAGGCTAAACTGACTGCTTGTAGTGCTGAGGGTTTGCCGGCTGGTTTGGCTATTGCTTTGAATGAGCAAAAAGATGGTTGCGTGATTACTGGTACTCCTAGTGAGGAAGCCAAGGATCAAAAGGTAACTGTTAAGGTCAGCTATGAGCCCGTCGATAAGACTGACCAGCATAAGGGCGGAGATGTTACTGGCTCTGCTAAAGCAACTATTGGCGCTGAAGCTGATGGCGATAATGATGGGGTTGCTGATTCTAAGGATAAGTGTCCGAAGATTGCTGGTCCGTCCTCTAATAAGGGATGTCCGGCTTGGGGTGACGGTAGTGGCGCTCCGGGTACGGATGTGACGCTGACCAAGGATAAGGATAATGGCCCGTTGCCTGAGGGCACGGTTTGTACCACTGATCCTGCGGGTGCTACTTGCAAGGTTGGGACGGACGGTAATATTACGGTCACTGTTCCTGGCGATGCTAAGCCGGATACGGTTATTAAGGTGACGGTTAAGGATAAAGATGGTAATAAACTGGATGATTCCAAGGTGACTGTTACCAAGCCTGGTGTGAAGGATTACAACCCTGGCTATGGTAATGCGGTTATTGTCAAGCCTGATGAGTCTAAGACTGCCTCGCCGGTTTATGCCGGTGCGGTGCCTCCTTTGGGCACCATCTATAAGATTGAGGATGGTTGGACTGTTCCTGAGGGCTGGACGGTAAGTATTGATGAGGCTTCTGGGGCGGTAACCGCTAAGGCACCCGCGAAGCCCAATGGCCAGACCGCTGAGGAAGTTAAAGTTCCGGTGGTGGTTACTTACCCGGATGGGGCTGTTACCGATGAGACCAATGCTGTCTTCCAGCTTGATACTGATGGTGATGGTATCCCGGACGTGACTGATGATGACGATGATAATGATGGCATCCCAGACGCGGACGAAAACACCAATGGTACTGACCCGAAGAATCCTGACACCGATGGTGACGGGGTAAATGATGGTCAAGAAAAGAAGGATGGTACTGACCCGAAGAAGGCTGATACCGATGGTGATGGGGTTTCTGATGGTCGAGAGAAGAAGGATCTTGGTACCGACCCGAATAAGGCTGACACTGA
>NZ_ATUF01000006.1 GCF_000420065.1 Varibaculum cambriense DSM 15806
TACGAAACGCTCTACCTGCGGTTTCGTGATTTCCGCAAACGAAAAGAACAAAACTACGAAACACGCGATAACGCTGTGACCTGCATAGACACGTCACATTTCGGCGATGTTTCGTAATTTTGCGGTATTTCGACCCAAACCTTTTAAGAGAGAGACACAGACACGCATTGCAGGCACATGTCTACGACACAGAGCGTCCTCGTTGAGGGCACGCTGCAGGGGTTGCAGCTATGTGACACGGGACACAATCGCAATCAAGGTGTCTCTTCTTATTTAGATTTTCTTCAAAAAGTGGAAAAATTACGAAACGAAAACCATTTACGCTGCTCAACGTATGTTTTTGTGTTTCGTAGTTTTGTTCTTTTCGTTTACGAGATTACGAAATGACCCGCAAATACCTACCGTGACCTGCGGTGATGTGTTTCGTATTTTTCTGCGTAATTTCACGTCGCCCGAAGCAGACACCCTGCCGTGTGCTTGCTGCAGGGCTGCGGCCGTCCCTCCATGTGGAGCGTCAGTGTCGATGCTGTAACTTAAACGTACATACATTTGTGGCGCTCTCGTTACGTGTCTGTGCATTGCCGAGCTCTTTACTGTTGTGTGTGGGCGCGCAGCCGTAGTGTCCGTGCCACTCCGAGTAGGGCGCGTCGTACCCCAAACCCATGTTCAATTAAATTCCAATCCAGAGAGGTCTTGCACTGTTGCGGTGCGGTTGTCTTCTTTCTCACCGTATTGGACCCTGCGAAATTAATTGGATACGATAGGCCCATGTTGATTTCAGGTTCCGTTTTCATGCGGCCGCTCACCAGCCGCTAAGGCGGTTTTCTCCCTCCCGCAGGTTAGAAACCGCTCCGGTCCTTTAGCCGGGCGGCCATTTGCCATGCCCGGCTCCGTTTCAACTCCACGGAGCACACCTGATGTCTACATACGGATACGGCCGTCACGAACATGGCCAAAATTTTCTCACAGACCACAAGATCATCAACTCCATCGTCGATCTTGTAAAACAAACCTCCGGCCCCATCATTGAGATCGGGCCAGGAAGCGGTGCCCTCACTCACCCGATATCCCACTTGGGGAGGGCAATAACGGCAGTTGAGGTAGACGCAAAACTAGCTGCCAAACTCACAAAAAAGACCGCCTCGGCGTCGGTCGAAGTGGTCCATGATGATTTCCTCAACTTCCCGTTACCCGCCACTCCCTGCGTCATTGTGGGAAACATTCCCTTTCACCTCACCACTGCCATTCTTCGAAAGTTGTTGCATGCGCCGGCATGGACTGCCGCTGTACTCCTCATGCAGTGGGAAGTCGCTCGCCGCCGGGCCGGGGTAGGTGCAAGCACGATGATGACAGCTCAGTGGTCCCCATGGTTCACGTTTCACCTTGGTTCCCGAGTACCAAGGTCTGCTTTCCGGCCACAGCCAAACGTTGACGGGGGGATCTTAGTGATCCGCCGGGTGGGTGACCCGAAGATCCCGATAGAGCAACGCAAAGCCTTTCAGGCGATGGTGCACACCGTTTTCACCGCCCGGGGACGCGGGATAGGGGAAATTCTCCGAAGGGCAGGGTTGTTTTCATCACGTTCAGAGACACAATCATGGTTGCGCTCGCGAGGAATCGACCCCGCAACCCTACCTCCCAGATTGCACACCAGCGACTGGATCGATCTCTTCCAGGTGACTGGTTCCTCTTCACCGCGCCATCGGCCCATTTCACAATCGGGAAGTAGTCAACGCCCTCCTCAACGGAAAAATCGAGGCCGGCGGCGGTAATCCCCCCACCACCAAAACCGAAATCCACCAGTAGTAGTGAACGACCCATGTTCGTCTACCGTGAGCCGCGTTATGGCAGTGACGTGTTCTCGTCGGGCACAGTCATAGTTCCCGGCGTTGCCAGCGACAGGGTTCTACACCCAGCAGCGGGACCGATCAAAATCACCCGCACGGGGAACGACCCTGCTGGTGGTTTCGATTTTGATGAAAGCGAGGAGACATAGCCCCTCGCCAACTCCCCGTAGCTGGCGAACAGTAGCTCCTGGCGCTGGCGCTCGTTGGTGAGTTTGCGTGCCACATCGAAAGCCTTATCGACTTCCCGGTCCAAGTTGTTGTGAGCCTTGAGCAGAATTGGGTCCATCGATAACGGGTTGTAGTGCTCCGCGAGTGACCGCTGGGGGTGCCGCTCGCGTGCCCGCAGCACCAACTGTCCAGCGTCGATGATTCGCTGCTGCGCCTTCTCATCTAGTTCACACAGAGCTGGTCCGCAGTTGTAGCTCCCGATGTACTCCGAAAAACGGAAAAAATAAATAGTGGGGATACATCAACCTTCCACTTTCCATTCTTCCGGCTCAGAGTATTGAGGGGTCTGGGACCGGGTCCGTAAACCCTTTATGTTTTTCGCGCACAGCGGTTTTTAGCGACGCACCCTATAGGTTTTCCGCAGAACCTATATGTGTTTCTGTGCACCCCCATATGTTGTCTGTTTCTAGCGGTATTTCGTTGTACTTTGCGCATCGAATAGTTATTTATCGACGACACTCCGTCGAATTCAAATTTAACGTCTAGCGTTAATAATGGGGTGCGTTAGCGGGGAGGAGGCAGACCTCTGACCGCTGATAAGAGCAATCTCTGAAAAGTGCTCAATAAATTACTTGAAAAGTGCTTAGTAAATTGTCTGAAAAGTGCTCAATTCTTGTTTCCTGTTGCTTTTGGAAACTGGAACTGGCTAGGCGATTTCTCCGATAATTACATTCCATTGATGTACTTTGCGATTGGTGATGAAACCCGCCAAGAAGAAGGGATCTTCCGCTAAAGCGGTGAGGGCGTCCTCGCCAGATTCGGCTTCCACCGCGATTAGGGCGCCCGGATGGGGGTCATTAACCCAAGAACCCACCAGTTTCACAATGCCTTGATCGTACAGGCCGCGCAGGTGTGCACGGTGGTCAGGGCGTACCTCATCCATTTTCGCGGCGGCGGCAGGGTCATAAAAATATTCAATCGCGAATAAAGCCATAAAAGATCACTCCTAAAAGTCAACGGTGCTTCTATTATCACCCCAGCAGCGAAGTGGCGCTGGATAACACCTTTTGCTGCAGGGGAGGCCAGATAATAACGAATGTGCCCTCTAAAATAGCCCTATGGATGAAATCGAACAGGCGAGCGGGGCATATCTAGATCACCTGGCGATTGAACGCGGACTATCAAATAATACTGTCGGCTCCTACCGGCGGGACTTGGCGCGTTACCACGAATATTTAGTCGGTGCCGGTGTTCATTCTCTAGCGGAAATCACCCCCGAAACTTTGCGGGCGTTCTTGCAAGCCGCTGCAGCCGGAGAAGACGGAAAGAACCCGTTGGCGGCCTCTTCAATCGCGCGGCTAATGGCCTCTCTGCGTGGATTTCACGGCTTTATGTTAAACGAACGCTTGTGTAGCACCGACCCCACCGAAAACCTAGAAAATCCTCGCTTAGCGCGACCGCTACCCAAAGCGCTCACCATCCCCCAGACTCGCGCCCTGCTGGAAGCGTTTAGCGGGGAAGATGCCGCCTCCTTGCGTTCGCGGGCGCTACTGGAGACCCTGTATGCGTCGGGAGCGAGGGTGAGTGAGCTGTGCGCCCTAGACGTGGATGATTTAGGAGTTTTAGCTGGTAGTGAGGCAGAAGATTCGGAAGAAAACCCGATTACTCTAGTTACCGTAACCGGAAAAGGCAACAAGCAACGGCTAGTACCGCTAGGGGAATACGCAGTCAAAGCGTTAGAGGCGTATTTGGTACGCGCCCGCCCACAGCTTGCGCAAAAAGGCCGGGGTAGTTCCGCCTTGTTCTTGAATCTGCGGGGAGGGCGCCTATCGCGGCAAAGCGCCTGGAATATTATTCGCGAGGCCGCGGAAAAAGCGGGGATAAAAACACCGGTTTCCCCCCACAGCCTGCGACACTCCTTCGCCACCCATATGTTAGAGGGCGGAGCAGACGTTAGGGTAGTGCAGGAGCTGCTTGGCCACGTGAACGTGACTACCACCCAGATCTATACCAAGGTCACCGCCACTTTGTTGCGCGAGGTGTATCAAGAGACCCATCCGCGTGCTCAGTAGTGGTTGCTCCCGGTTGTGGGGATGCTGGGTAGTGCGAGGAAATTATTTTTCCTGTGGGTGGGGTAGAGCTAAATTGTGGGGCTCTGGAATGAGGTGGGGGTCAGATTTTATCCGAGTAGGTGCGGTGGGCATAAGAATTCGGAAAATGCCCCAGCATTTTTCGAATTCTTGGGCGGGAGGAAAAATCTTAGCCCCACCCCCCCAAGTCTCCCTAGGCAATAAATTCCGGATTTTGTAAGCTTTCTCGGTGCCGAGAAAGGATAAAAGGCTCGGTGAGCGTCAGTTGGTAACATTTTTTCTCAGGTTGTCATATCGTTATAAGGGTGAGCGATATTCAACCCGGTTTGATGCCCCCGCCAACCCCGAAAGATGCGGAGTTTCCCGCGCCTGCGCCCCTAAAGTCCCATGGGCCCGCGCGGATTATTGCCATGTGCAATCAAAAAGGCGGGGTGGGCAAGACTACTACCACTATTAACTTGGCTGCGTCTTTGGCAGAGTATGGGCGTAAGGTGCTGATTGTAGATTTCGATCCTCAAGGTGCCGCGACTGCCGGACTGGGCGTAAACGGCAACGATTTGGATGCCACTATCTACAACGTCCTCCTTGATCGCAACGTCAATGTGGAACAAGTTATTCATCCCACTGCGATCGAGGGGATGGATCTGGTGCCGGCCAATATCGATCTTTCCGCTGCCGAGATTCAAATGGTTAACGAGGTTGCCCGGGAAATGGCGCTCGCCCGCGCCCTCCACCCGGTTAGCGATAAATACGATGTGATTTTGATTGACTGCCAGCCTTCCCTAGGCCTGCTCACCGTGAATGCCCTGACGGCGGCGCACGGGGTAATGATCCCCATGGAAACCGAATTTTTCGCCCTGCGCGGGGTAGCACTGCTGGTAGAAACCATTGAAAAAGTTCGTGACCGTCTCAATCCTAAACTGAAGATAGACGGGATTTTGGCGACTATGGTCGATACTCGCACCCTACATGCGCGCGAAGTAATGGAACGTCTGCAAGAGGCCTTCGGGGATCGGGTATATCAGACAGTTATTCGCCGGACTGTAAAGTTCCCGGATGCCTCGGTAGCTACCGAACCGATTACTACTTTTGCGCCCTCTCATCCGGGGGCAGAAGCTTACCGGCAGTTGGCGCGCGAGGTTATTGCCCGTGGTGACACCGCCTAAGTCGCCGGTAGTAGCTAGCCAGCAAGCGGTAGACGGGGAGGAGGGAGCGCTGTTTCCTGCCCAATTAGCGGGAAAGAGCGACCCGGAAAAAGCTCCTCCTTTTGAACTGGAACTAGAAGTATTTTCCGGGCCGCTAGATTTACTGCTCACCCTGATTATCAAGAACAAACTCGATATTACCGAGGTGGCATTAGCGCAGGTAACCGATGATTTTATTGCCTATATGCAGGCGTTTCCGGATTTGTCGCAAGCTTCCCAGTTCCTAGAGATCGCGGCTACTTTGCTCAATATCAAGGCCAGTCAGCTGCTGCCCGGAGAAGAAACTGAGGAACTCGATCCCGAATATTTAGAGGCGCGTGACCTGCTGTTTTCACGGCTATTACAGTATCGTGCCTATAAGGAAGTCGCAGAGTATTTACGCGTGCGTATCGGGGAAGGGCAGGCTTACTATCCGCGGGAAGTTCCCCTGCCCGCCAAGTTCGCGCGCCTCTTGCCGCCACTACGAGTGGATTTCACTCCCGAAGATTTAGCCCGTGCCGCCGTGGATGCTTTTACCCGTTGTCCTCCCGAAGTGTCCCTCTCTCATCTTCACCTGCCGCAAGCCTCCCTGGCTGAGCAAGCCCAAATTGTGGTTGCGGAGCTCAAACGAAGCGGAAAAGCTAGCTTTAGTGAGCTGACCCGCTCTGCTAAAAACGCCACTGAAAGAGTTACCCGCTTCCTAGCTTTACTGGAACTTTATCGACATCGCTGCGTGGAATTTACCCAAGAAAGTGCGCTGGAAGAACTATATGTGACCTTAGATACCAAGGAAATCCCAGACTTTAACAACTTTATTTTTGATGAATATGGAGCCGCAGATGACTAACTCCGCCGATGAACAGCTACTGGCCGCCTTAGAGGCCATTTTGATTGTAGCCAGCGAGCCACTCAGCCCCGAGGAACTAGCGCCGCGCCTGAAAAGCAGTCCCCAGCAGGTCAAGGCAGCATTAGAGCAACTCCGCGCCGAATATGCGGGCGAAACCGCTCGTCCTCACGGATTCGTTTTACGCAACGTGGCTGGAGGCTGGCGACTTTATTCTGCCCCCACGCAAGAAGAAATCGTCTCCGAATTCTTAACCCAAGGGGGAACTTCCCATCTGTCCAACCCGGCGTTAGAAACCCTGGCGGTAATCGCCTACCGGCAGCCGGTTTCCCGCTCGGTGATCGCTAGCATTAGGGGAGTGAGCGTAGATGGGGTAGTACGTACCCTGTTGGCGCACGATTTGATTCACGAAGTTGAGCGGGCAGACTCGGGGGCGATTCTCTACGGCACCACCACCAGTTTCTTAGAACGGATGGGGCTCGCCAGCCTAGATGAACTTCCGCCGCTCGCTCCCCATCTGCCAGGCAGTGAAGAACTAGACGAGCTAGAAGCCCGGCTCAAACAATAATTTGCTACCGCGATAGGATGAAGGCAGTTAAGAAATAAAACCCAATAGGAGAAGCCAAGTTGACTGATCTTAGTTCCTATCAGGAAAGCGATGAGGGCACCGATCGGCAAGGGCGGCCAGCTGACAAGATTCCCTTAGCCCCGATGCCTCCCCGCCGTAAAGACCCGCAGGTGCCCGTGGTAAAACCGCAAACAATCACCGAAAGCGGCAAAGAAGAACGACTACAAAAGGTCTTGGCTGCTGCCGGAGTCGCCTCTAGGCGTGCCTGCGAAAAACTGATCGTGTCTGGGCGGGTTAAAGTCAATGGCAAAGTGGTGCGCGAACTAGGTACCAAAGTTGATCCCGATCAGGTAATGCTGCATGTAGATGGGCAACTGGTGATGATTGATGATTCCCGGGTCACGATCGCGCTCAATAAACCCACCGGGGTGGAATCTTCCCTTCGCGGTGACCCTCACGACCTCACCCAATTTTTGACCGACTACCGGGAACGGCTCTTCCATGTGGGCAGGCTAGATGTGGATACTTCTGGTCTTTTGCTGCTCACCAACGATGGGGAACTCGCGAACCGTCTTACCCACCCGTCTTGGGAAGTGCCGAAAACCTATTTAGCGACTGTGAAAGGTAAATTTACCGGCAAAACCGCTCAGGAGCTGCGCTCCGGAATCATGCTGGAGGACGGGTTTGCACAGGCGGACCGGGTATCAATAAAAGGTACTCACGGGGGGCTCACCTTGGTGGAAATTGAGCTACATCTGGGGAGAAACCGGATTGTACGTCGAATGTTAGAGGAGGTAGGTTCCCCGGTGATGGAACTATCGCGGATCGCGCACGGTACCGTGAAACTGGGAACGTTGCCCCTGGGGGCAACCCGCCGGCTTTCAAAACCTGAGCTGAGCGTGCTAATGCAGAGCGTCGGTCTTTAGGGTGAAGCTATGGCAAACACACAGTCGCCACTTTCTGGCACCGAGGTAGGTACCACCGGACCAGTATTGATTATTGGAGCGGGTCTGCTAGGCGCATCCTTGGGGATGCGCCTGAGCAAACTGGGAGTGCCAGTTTTTTTACGGGATATTTATCCGGTAGTTAGTGCCCTGGCCTGCGATATGGGAGCCGGTAGTACCTGGGAAGAAAACTCCCCTGAACCTGCGCTAGTAGTGGTAGCTACCCCGCCAGATGTGGCTGCGGATCAGGTGATTGCTGCGCTCAAAGAGTTCCCTGATGCCATTGTTACTGACGTGGCCTCGGTAAAAAGCGTGATTTTAGCGGAAGTAGCGGAGGCCGGTGCAGACCTATCCCGCTATGTCGGCTGCCATCCGATGGCGGGGCGGGAACGCTCCGGCACTGCTTTTGCCCGCGAAGACCTGTTCGAATCCCGCCCCTGGGTGATAGTTCCCAATGAAAAAACCGTGGCGGGAGCAGTTTTAGCGATGCGTAGTCTCGCTTTAGATGTAGGTTCCTTACCCCTGCAATTAGAAGCGGAAACTCACGACCAATCGGTGGCGCTAGTATCGCATGTTCCCCAACTGGTATCTTCCCTTTTAGCCGCGCAACTCGCGAGAGCGATGCCAGAATCTTTAGGGCTAGCGGGACAAGGGCTGCGAGATACTACCCGGATTGCTTCTTCCGATCCCGCCCTGTGGGCGGCAATCATTGCGGGTAACGCCGAGCATGTGGCGAAAGTGTTGCGAGGATTTACTGATGATATGCAACAAGTTTTGCACGCCCTCGAACATCCCGGAACCGCAATCCCTTCCCCCAGCTTGGTGGGAGCTGTAACCTTAGCGATGCGGCAAGGCAACTTAGGGGTGGCGCGCATCCCCGGCAAACACGGGGGAGCACCCCGGCGCTACCAGGAAGTAATGGTTAAAGTGCCAGACGAGGCCGGTACCTTAGGTAGGCTTTTCCAGGCGGTAGGCGAGACCGGTATCAATATTGAAGATTTGGAGTTGGAACATTCCCCAGGAGCAGCGTTCGGGATAGCTCGGTTGGCGATTGAACCTAACTCCGCGGCCTCGTTGGCGGAAAAACTTGAGATAAAAGGCTGGGAAATCGTAGCCTCTTAGCGTATTCGCGGCAGAGTTAGCGAGGAAGCTATCCTAAACGGCTATAAATGGCATAGTATCGAAGGGTAGGGGACGTGTTCGCGCGTTCCAGTAATAATGCTTTCAGAAGGGTTATAACGCTATGTCAGGTGACGGTTCGCAATACGTTAGCCAGCAGATTCTTGGAGCCGGCTTGGTAATCGCCATTGATGGCCCCAGCGGGGCAGGCAAATCTACCATCGCGCGCCTATCTGCTGCGGAGCTAGGCACTAACTTTTTAAACACTGGCGCCATGTATCGCGCCCTCACCTGGTATGCCCTACAGCAACATGCAGATCTAAATGATCCTGCGGCGCTTACGACTCTGGCCACCACGATTCCGATGCAGGTAGAAGCGGTAGCTCATGCCCCGCGTATCTTGATCGAGGGGCGCGACGTGACTCGTTTCCTGCACGGGGAGGAAATAAATAGCGCCGTCAGCCAGGTTAGCGCGATTCCTGGGGTGCGTGAACAGATGATTGCCCGTCAGCGGCAAATCATCCAAGCTGCCCAAGCATCTGGGCGGGGGATTGTAGCCGAGGGGCGCGATATTACTACCGTAGTTGCTCCGGGGGCAGACGTTAAGATTTTGCTCACTGCCTCTCCCGAGGTGCGTGAGCAGCGCCGCGCTCAGCAGTCAGGAGCAGGAAACGATGCGGTAGCTGCCCGTGACCTGGCCGACTCGCAGGTAAACAACTTCACGACTCCTGCTCCGGGAGTTGAACTTCTAGATTCTTCCGACCTGGATGAACAAGAAACTATGGAAGCGGTAGTGGACATGGTTGGCCGGACTTTCCGGGCCCGTCAAGGCTAAGGTTTCGCCAAAGCCCCTTGGCCTCGCCTAAACTAAAGGGCGTGAGTGAAGACTTAAACCCCGTGGATTCTGCGAATCTGCTCAGTGAAATTGAGCTACAGGACGACGACCTGGAGCTGCTTGAGGGCGAAGCTACCTCCGAGCAAACGCCGGATACCGGTGCCCTGCCGGTACTTGCGGTTATTGGGCGCCCAAACGTAGGTAAATCCACCCTGGTTAACCGAATTTTAGGGCGGCGCGCGGCCGTAGTACAAGACCACCCGGGAGTAACCCGCGATCGGGTACGTTACCAAGCACAATGGGCGGGTAAAGATTTCCAATTGCTGGACACTGGTGGCTGGGAACTGGGCGTAAATGGTTTAGATCAGATGGTGGCGGCGCAAGCCGAAGCCTCGATCCAGCTTGCCGATGCGGTGCTATTTGTGACCGATGCCGGGGTGGGAGCCACCGAAACCGATATGCAGATTGCGCGGATTTTGCAGCGCTGTAATAAACCGGTGATTTTAGTAGCCAATAAGGTTGATTCCGAGCGGATGGAGGCCGATGCGGCTGCCCTGTGGTCATTGGGGTTAGGAGAACCCTTCCCGCTTTCTGCCCTCCATGGGCGGGGCAGCGGTGATCTGTTGGATAAAGCGATTGGAATGCTGCCGGAAGAATCCCAGTATTCGCGGGCGCTGCCGGAGGGCAGCCCGGGGCGCGTGGCACTGATTGGTCGCCCTAATGTGGGTAAATCTTCGCTGCTTAACTCCCTCGCCGGTTCCCAGCGAGTAGTCGTCAACGAACTTGCAGGCACTACCCGTGATCCGGTAGATGAAGTAATCGAGATCGCTGGGGTTCCCTGGACATTTGTGGATACCGCCGGGATTCGCCGTCGGATGCTGAAGAGTCGGGGTGCGGACTTTTATGCTTCCTTGCGCACCCAGGCAGCGATTGAGGAGGCCGATGTAGCGATGGTGTTGCTAGATGCCTCCCAGCCCCTGGCTAGCGCGGATATTAGGATCATTGAAGAAGTTATTTCTGCGGGCAGAGCTATGGTTCTGGTGAACAATAAATGGGATTTGCTGGATGAGGAACGTCGCCACGATTTAGAACGCGAATGGGATTTGCAGCTGTCCCACGTGGAATGGGCTCCCCGAATTAATCTTTCGGCGAAGACTGCCTGGCATACTAACCGTATCCAGGGGGCTTTAGCGCAGGCGCTTGCAGGTTGGAATACCCGGATTACCACCAGCGAACTTAACACTTTCCTGGGGCGTCTGGTTGCTGAACATCCGCATCCGGTTAGGGGAGGGAAACAGCCGCGGATAATGTTCGCTACCCAGGTTTCGGCAGCTCCTCCCCGGTTTGTGCTCTTTACCACCGGGTTCCTAGATCCGTCCTATCGCCGTTTTATTGAACATCGCCTGCGCGAAGAGTACGGTTTTATCGGCAGTCCCATCCAAATTTCGGTACGGGTACGCGAACGCCGCAAGCGTTAGCAAGCAGGGCAGCAGGGGAAACCAATAGGCAAGTGCGCCTTTGTGAACATAGTTCTGAAGAAAAATAGTTGTTATCCGGGAGGAATCTGCCTTAGTGAGGAGTTTCATAAGGAGGGTTTTATCTAGAGGCTTCGGCGCGTAAGGCTAAAATTCCCGCAACTTACCCGGAAGGAAAAAAGATTAAAACAGGCGATTAAAACGCCAATATGCTGGGGTTATGCGCTGATCAGTACCTCGAGTGGGACTCGAACCCACATGTCCGGTGAAGGACGGCGGATTTTGAATCCGCTGCGTCTACCAATTCCGCCATCGAGGCTTTTTTGTAACGCTGTAAAGCGTGACGGGTTTCAGTCTAATATAGACACGTGGCAACTTCGAAATCTAACACCAAGAAAAATCAGACTGCTTCCCGTAAAGTGCTGGTAGCCGAGGATGAAACCCTGATCCGCCTGGATATTGTGGAAACTCTCACGGATGCCGGCTACGAAGTAGTAGCCGAGGCCGGAGATGGGGAAGCGGCCTATCAGGCAGCGATAGAAAACCATCCTGACCTGTGTGTAATGGACGTAAAGATGCCCAAAATGGACGGAATTACGGCTGCGGAAAAGATTATGAAGGAGATCTCTTGCGCAGTAGTGATGCTTACCGCATTTTCACAAAAAGAGTTGGTGGAGCGAGCGCGAGACGCTGGCGCCATGGCCTATGTAGTTAAACCTTTTACCCCTGCCGAACTCTTGCCGGCAGTAGAAATCGCGCTTTCCCGGCATGCCGAGATTCAATCTCTGGAAGGCGAAGTAGCTGACTTGCAGGATCGTTTCGAGACTCGCAAAGTGGTAGATCGGGCTAAAGGGCTGCTGATGGAAAACATGGAAATGAGCGAACCGGATGCTTTCCGTTGGATCCAAACCACTTCCATGAATCGGCGCCTGACTATGCGAGAAGTTGCCGAAGCGGTGGTGGAACAGATCGGCTAAAGCCAGGTTAGCAGCAACTATAGGCGGTTGCTGTGACAGTAAGGCCTTTCCTCTAGGATGGTTACCAGGAGGAAAACATGGCCGACAAGAAAACTCTGCTAGTAATCGACGGGCATTCCGCAGCTTTTCGCGCGTTCTACGCCCTCGACCCCGCAAATTTTCGTACCCAAGAGGGACAATACACTAACGCGGTATTCGGGTTCTTGCGGATGCTGGTCAAGATGCTGCAAGAGGAGCAACCCGACTATTTAGCGGTGGCTTTTGATGTTTCTCGCCATTCTTTCCGCACCGATGAATACCCCGAATACAAGGCCGGCCGCAAACCTACTCCGCCCGAATTTTCCGGACAAGTTGAACTGATTAAAGAGGCGCTAGCTCATCTGGGAATCACTACTTTAGAACAAGAAAATATTGAGGCCGACGATATTTTGGCTACTCTTGCTAGCCGAGGAAGTGCCGCCGGGATCCAGGTGTTGGTTGCTAGCGGGGATCGTGACACTTTCCAGTTATCAAACGAGCAGGTTACCGTGCTTTATCCTTCCCGCTCGATCACTGACCTGAAACGGATGACACCCGGGGCTATTGAAGAAAAATATGGGGTTCCGCCGCACCGGTATCCCGAGATTGCCGCCTTGGTGGGAGAAAAAGCCGATAATCTCCCAGGGGTTCCCGGGGTGGGGGAGAAAACCGCTGCCTCCTGGATAAATAAATATGACGGCCTAGAGGGAGTGATCGCCCATGCCGCCGATATTGGCGGTAAACGGGGGGAAGATCTACGCGCTCACCTGGAGGATGTTAAACGTAACCGGAAATTGAATGCGTTACTGACCGATCTGGATTTAGGAGTAGAGGTTACCGAACTCACCTTTGGGAAAGCCGATGCCGCGAAGCTAGAAAAACTACTAGACAAATTGGAGATTGGACAGGGTACCCGCCAGGTTTTAGCCAGTATTCCCGCCTTCGCCCTCGCAGCTAAGCCCGCGGAAAAACGCCCCGAAGTTAAACATATTGCTCCAGAAAAGATAGCTAACTGGATAGCTGACCTTAAGGGGTCGGTAGGGGTAATAGTCGAGGGAGTTACCACTCCTGGCAGCGGAGAGGCCACCCAGGTTACTTTGGCCAGCCAAAACGAAGCTGCCCTTATCAGCTTGATCGAAGATGACGTAGCAACTGTAGCCGCGCTGCGCCAGTGGTTGCAAGACCCTAAGGAGAGCATTTTCCACAACTGGAAGAGCGCCTGGCATGCGCTCAAGGGCGCGGGGATCAAGCTTGGTTTGCCTAGTTGGGACAGTGAAATCGGTGGTTATCTGCTAGACCCTTCTGCCCGCTCCTACGATATTGAGGTATTGAGCGGGAAAATTCTGGGGCATCCTTTGGTGGTTGCGGAAGAAGAGGCCGGCGGACAGACCGCCCTGGATTTTTCGGGTACTGCTAATACCAAGACCGCACAGATTGCGGCGGCTCTACCCGAGATTGCTAGCGGGGAAAAAGCGCGGTTAGCTACCGGACGCACTGAGCATTTATGGCTAGAAATGGAGCGGCCGATCGCCGAGATTCTTGCCCGGATGGAAGATACCGGAATTGCCCTCTCGGACCAGGTGCTAGGGGATTTAGAAAATGATTTAAGGCGGCAAACCGAGGACGCTATGCAGGCGGCCAGAAGGGAAGTAAATAGACCAGAGCTGAATCTTTCTAGCCCCAAACAGCTACAAGAAGTGTTATTTGACCAGTTGGGGATGCCGAAAACGAAGAAAACTCGTACCGGATACACCACGAATGCGGATGCCCTGGAGTGGCTGTTTAGTAAAACCCAGCATCCGTTCTTGCAGTATCTGTTGGCACACCGGGACTCAATCAAACTTTTGCAGACCGTGGAGGGATTGCAAAAGGCAGTGCAAGCTGATGGCCGGATTCACACCACTTTTAAGCAAACTGTGACTGCTACCGGTCGGCTCTCATCTGCCGACCCGAACTTGCAGAATATTCCGGTACGCTCCGAGACTGGGCAACGTATTCGGGAAGCCTTTGTACGCGGGGCAGGATTCGAAAACTTGATGAGCGTGGACTATTCCCAGATCGAGATGCGGGTAATGGCGCATATGTCCGGGGATCAAGATCTGATTGCCGCTATTAGGACTGGCGAAGATTTACACCGCACTATGGCGGCCATGATTTTCGGGATTCCCGCCGAACAGGTCGATGACCAGATGCGCTCGCAGGTAAAAGCCACTTCCTATGGTCTGGCCTATGGCCTATCGGCTTATGGGCTGGCGAATCAGCTGCGGATTGGCCAAAAGGAAGCCGAAAAGCTAATGGAAAGTTATTTTCAGCGTTTCGGCAAAGTTCGCAGCTATTTGCAGCAGATCGTGGAGGAGGCACGCGAACGGGGCTATACCGAAACCCTACAGGGGCGGCGTCGGCAACTGCCCGACCTCAGAAGCTCCAATCACACTTTGCGGCGCATGGCGGAGCGCGCAGCCCTTAATGCCCCCATTCAGGGCACGGCTGCGGATTTGATGAAACAGGCAATGATCCGGGTTGATCAGGAACTGAAGGAACAAAAGCTGTCTTCGCGGGTGCTACTGCAGATTCACGATGAATTAATCCTGGAGGTGGCTCCGGGGGAGGAAACGCAGCTGCGCGCCTTAGTAGAGGAAGCAATGTGTCATGCTGCGGAGCTGGCAGTGCCCCTAGTGGTCGGCATCGGAGTGGGAGAAAACTGGCGGAGCGCCGCCCATTAGGCAGCTGCGTATTGCGGTAGCGCAGAGCAGCTCCGGAACCTTCCGGCTCGCCCTCAGGGTCGATAACACTGTGTGATCGCCTACATTTTGCCAAAATACCCTCCGCAAGGGGTCTTTCAGCTGGAGCCGAAAGGGTTTTTGCTGATAGGCTCAACAAGGTTTCTCTTATGAGGAACCAAATTGTCCATATTGTCTATTAAGTCCGTTTTGGAGAAATTATCTCTATGACCACCTCTACTGAGCAGCTGGATCAAGTTGCCGTAAATGATATCGGTTCACAAGAAGAACTACTTGCTGCAATCGATAAAACTATCAAGTACTTTGGCGATGGCGACATCGTTACCGGTACTGTCGTGCGGGTCGACCGCGATGAAGTCCTCCTCGATATTGGTTATAAAACCGAGGGCGTTATCCTCTCCCGCGAACTATCCATCAAACATGATGTGAGTCCCGAAGACGTTGTCCAGGTGGGCGACGAAATCGAAGCCCTGGTATTGCAGAAGGAAGATAAGGAGGGGCGCTTACTGCTTTCGAAGAAGCGTGCCCAATACGAGCGTGCCTGGGGCGACGTCCAGAAGGTCAAGGAAGCCGATGGTGTAGTCACCGGTACCGTGATCGAGGTGGTCAAGGGCGGCCTGATTTTGGATATCGGTCTGCGCGGCTTCTTGCCGGCTTCGCTGGTAGAAATGCGCCGGGTGCGTGACCTCGCTCCCTACATTGGTCGCGAGCTCGAAGCCAAGATTATTGAACTGGATGAGAACCGCAACAACGTGGTGCTTTCCCGCCGTGCCTGGTTGGAGCAAACCCAGGCGGAGGTACGTACCCAGTTCCTGGATACCTTGCAAAAAGGCCAGATTCGTTCCGGCGTGGTTTCTTCGATCGTCAACTTCGGTGCGTTCGTGGACCTGGGCGGAGTAGACGGCCTGGTGCACGTATCGGAACTTTCCTGGAAGCATATCGATCACCCCTCCGAAGTGGTGGAAGTTGGTCAGGAAGTCTCCGTCGAGGTACTGGACGTGGATATGGATCGCGAACGGGTTTCGCTGTCCTTGAAAGCCACCCAGGAAGATCCGTGGCAGACCTTCGCGCGTACCCACGCTATCGGCCAAGTGGTGCCGGGCAAGGTAACCAAGCTGGTTCCCTTCGGTGCCTTTGTACGGGTCGAGGACGGGATCGAAGGCTTGGTACATATCTCTGAACTGGCGCAGCGTCACGTAGAGGTACCGGAACAGGTCGTTAAAGTTGGCGAAGAAGTATTCGTTAAGGTTATCGATATTGATCTGGATCGTCGCCGGATTTCGCTGTCGCTCAAGCAGGCGAACGAGGGCGTCGACCCCAATACCACCGAGTTTGATCCTTCGCTGTACGGCATGACCGCCGAATACGATGAAGAGGGCAACTACAAGTACCCCGAAGGCTTCGATCCGGAAACTAACGAGTGGATGGAAGGTTACGAGGCACAGCGGGAAGCTTGGGAAGAAGAATACGCCCAGGCGGAAGCCCGTTGGAAGGCTCACAAGGAGCAGGTGGCTAAGGCGCTGGAAGCCGATACGGAAGCCGCCGCTACCCGTCCGGATCCCGCAGAGAACGCTAGCTACTCCACCGAGAGTGAAGACTCGGCCGGTACTTTGGCTTCCGATGAAGCCCTAGCTGCTCTCCGCGAGAAGCTAACTGGCGAGTAAACAGTTAATCGCAGTTCTACCTAAGAACTGTGACGCTTAACTTTCAGGGTGGCCAGAAGCAGAATTGCTTCTGGCCACCCTGTTTTTTATAGAGTAGAGCCGTGAATGCTGGATATTTGCGCTGATTTTTCTATCTCCCGTTTTCCTTAACTAATGACAGGTAGCGTGAAACTGTGAAGCAGATGCCAGGCAGCGATGGTGAGGGCAAGAAGAGTAGCTCCTTGCCACCAAATGCGCAGCGGTCTAACCCCTATGGGCCTCCCGGTAAGATTCTGCCTGCCGGACAGCCGCCAACGTTTGCTCCCTCTCCTTATCCCCAGTCATACCAGGCAGGTGGTGCCGCCTATCCGCAGCCGGCAGCCCCGCCAGCGGCAGTACCGGCAGCATTTTCAGCGGCGTATTGGCAGCAGGGGGCGGGGAATTCCCCTAATCCAGAGGTTTCTTTTAACGCCAACTCGCCAGAGAGTAGCAATTCGACCTCTCAGAGATTACCGGTCGTGCTCTTGATAATCGGGATAGTAATCGCCTTAGCCTACCTGGTTTTCTTATTGCTGGTACTAGTAAAACCAGACATTCTGTCGTTAACTGCTTTCTCTTCACCCCCGGTTTCGATAACCGCTGAAGCGAAGCAACTGCTTGCTAGCAGCCCTATAGGGCTGTGGTGAATATCGGGTTAGAAGGTAGGTAGATAACGATGCTAGCTTCCCCAGCTTCCAGTAGCGGCGCTAAAAAGGGCAGTTTAGTGCTGCGTTTATTAGCGGTGCTAGTTGCCTTGGTGCTGATCGATCTGATGCTGACTATTTACCTGTTTGTTTTCTCTGATGGACCCGGTAAGCTGGGAGGGGGACTGAGTAAGGGAAAAACTCCCACTGTTTCCACAGTGATCGAAGTGCATAAGCAGATAAAAACCGATGCTTTTACTCCCTATGTTGCTGTCGAATCTAGTCCGGCCGTGATGGTCAAGGAGAGCCGAGACATCTGGCTAATTTTTATTACTAACGACGGGGCTAGTGCTCAACCTTTATCTGGGGAGGGGAAAGTAAAAAGGGAACCGTTTAGCTTGCCGGCCTGCGTTAACGGGCTGGCGCAACCCTATGAGGTATTCGGGGGACAGATAGTTTGCAAAGGAGCGTTAGGGGAGAAGGACACCCCGGCCTCGGCTACTAAAACCGGGGAATGCGCGGGAGAGGTCATCTACCATGACAGCCAAGTAACGGTGTGTGCTGAGCCTACCGCTAAACAAGCTAAAACGGTGCGCTATCTGCAAAAAGGCAAGAGCATCTGGGAAACTAGTCTGCCGGGGAAATCCGCCATAGCAGCCAATAGTAAATCCATTTGGGCAACCCGCATAACCGATAAGCAGGGGAAGATTAGTTACCAAAGATTTGATGTTCCCGGAGCCCCAGATCCGGGCAGTGAAAAACCCTCCGGCTGGGATGCGATTAAGAAGGTAGATTTCCAAAATATAACCCTAAGTAACATCACCATAGGTAGTGCCAAATATAACGATCTTCCCCTGAGCGGCGGCAGGTGGAGGGAGGTACCGGAGCGAGACATAGGACTAGCTCTAGGTATCAGGCAAAATGATAAGGTCTATGCCGATATCAATGGTGATGGCTACCTGGATTTCGCTCAGGTTCTTTATCATCAAATTTTCGGTGGAGAGATACCGGAAAGAGATGAGGGAGAACTTACTTTTCAAGGACGAGTTCACCAGATACTGGTCTGGATTTGGGATCCCCAAAGCCAGAAACCAAAAATGATGGATTCCCCTCTTATTTCTCCGACTATTGGACCCTACTGCGGTATGGGATACGACTCTGAAATCCCATTTGCAGCAGATCTGTCTACACCTGAAGGCTTGGGATTAATAGTTAAGTATCTTTACAGCCAGGCTAGCTGGAATGATGTTGTCGTTGAAGGCAAAGACATGGAGCAGTTAAGCCAGGTTTCCCGTAGTGAGGAAGGGGAATATCGGGTGGTTAAAGATAACTTGGTAAGAGTACTCGATGGAAGCTATACCGCGGTAGTACCCCCTGAGGCCTGCATTGAAATCCTGGAGGAAGACGAAGAGATTAACAATGTCCCGGACTTGTTGCCCTTCCGCGGAGCTGATTCCTCCCTGGCGATTTCTCCGAAAAAGTTTAAGAACGTCACTTACTGGTTCCCAGCGTGGAAAGATTCCGAAGGAAGTATCTTGTGGTATGCCTTTGATGAGTCCAAAGAGCACTACGTACTTGGTTGGTCAAAATAAAGCCGCTATCGCGTTAAGCCACTTTCTGGCAAGGTGCCAGTATATCCAGGCAGCTATTGGACGGTAGCACCAAGCTTTGCTCTTGGGTAGATAGGGATTCGCTCGGTAGGCTGGAATCGTGAGTGAACTATTGATTTACCGTAACCCGGATCGAGGAGCCCGCTGGGCAGCGGCCTCGCCTGCCAACGCTCTCTCTGTGGCAGTAACTGGCGGCATCGGTTCCGGTAAATCCACGGCGGTACAAACTTTAAAAGCCTTAGGCGCCAAAACTTGTAGCGCCGACGGACTGGCCGGGCAGGCTCTGGTGGATTTAGCTCCCGATATTGCCCGCGCTTTTGATCATCCCGAATGGGAAACCAGTGTTGACCGCCGCGCCCTCGCCGCGATCGTATTTAATAATCCCGATGCCCGCCTGCTCCTAGAATCCATAACTCACCCCTATATCGCGTTCCTTTCCGATCGTTTCTTTGCCTCCCTCACTCCGGGAGATATCGGCATTTACGATGTTCCGTTGCTAGCCGAGAATCCGAACGCGCGGGCTTTTGACGTGATTGTGGCAGTGACTGCGCCCCTTAAGCAGCGCTACCAGCGCCTGCAAGAGCGTTCCGGTTTAGAACCGGAACAAGTCGACGCCCGGATCGCCGCCCAAGCCAGTGAAGAACAGCGCCGCGCGATTGCTAACTTTGAACTGGTAAATGACACTACCCGCGAAGATCTGCGGCGTACGATTGCCTCGGAGTTATGGCCCGAGCTACGCCGCCTGGCCGATGGAGAAAACTGATTACGTAAGGAATCGACTTTTCCTCGTCCGGCATCGGTGCGGGCAGAGGTTTTTCCTCCCGCCAAGCCGATAAAAGTAACAGATAATACTCTGGGGCTAACTGGACGAGCACCCCGGGGAGGCTGCTAGATTGTACGGGTGACAACTTTAGAAAAATCTGAAAAATCTGTTCCCTCAAAGTCCCCAGCTCTCGACCAAGAAACCTCTTCGCTGGTCCGCGGTGCCGCCACTTTCGCGCGCAGCCCGCGCGGACTGTTTGATATTTGCGTTATTTTCTTTGTGGCGTTCCTGCTAATCGCCAATATCTGCGCCACCAAAGCCATCCAGATAGGGCCGATTGTTTTCGATGGGGGAGCCATTACTTTCCCGCTCACCTACGTCCTCGGGGACGTAATCAGCGAAGTCTGGGGACTGCGTGCCGCAAAACGCGCTATCCTTATGGGCTTCGTGATTTCCGTAATGGCCTCGCTGACCTTCTGGGTGGTGGGGATGCTTCCCCCCGAAGCCTCCTACCAAAATAACGAGGCATTCCAAAGCGTGCTGGGGTTTGTACCCCGGATTGTAATTGCTTCCATGGCCGGATACGTGTTGGGTAACTGGCTCAACGCCTACGTGTTGGTGAAAATCAAAGAGCGGTGGGGCGAGAACAATATGTGGGTGCGGCTAGTGACCTCTACCTTGGCGGGCGAACTGGTAGATTCCATTGTTTTTTGTACCATCGCGTTTGGGGGAATCATGAGTTTCTCCCAGTTGCTGATCTATATTTTCCTGGGCGGCTACCTGTATAAATGTGCAGTAGAGATTCTGTGTCTACCCTTTACTTATCTGGTTATTTCCCGGGTAAAGAAGCATGAGGGGTACGGACTTGACCTTCACTAAAGTAGCCGAGCTACCCGGCAGGCGGGGACGAGCCGGTATTATTCATACCCCGCACGGTGATATTCCTACCCCTGCCTTTATCCCGGTGGGTACCAAGGCCACGGTGAAAACGGTGCTGCCCGAAACTATGAAACAGCTGGGCGCAGCGGCGATTCTATCGAATGCTTATCACCTCTACCTGCAGCCCGGCCCGGAAGTTATTGACCAGGCAGGAGGGCTCGCTCGCTTTATGAACTGGAACGGCCCGACTTTTACCGACTCGGGCGGATTCCAGGTGCTCTCCCTAGGGTCAGGCTACAAGAAAGTACTTTCGGGAGAGTTTACCGGCTCAGGGCGCGCCGATCACACGGTGGCAGAAAGGAAAGAGCGCCACGCGCATGTAGATGACGAGGGCGTGACTTTCCGTTCCCATCTAGATGGTTCCCGGCATCGGTTTACTCCCGAAGTGTCCATGCAGATCCAGCACCAGCTGGGTGCCGATATTATGATGGCCTTCGATGAGCTCACCACTTTGCTGAACTCTCGCGAATACCAGGTGGAATCCCTAGAGCGTACCCGCCGCTGGGCGGAGCGCTGCCTGGTCGAACATGACCGCCTCACCCTCGAGCGCGCCGATAAGCCCTACCAAATGCTGTATGGGGTTATCCAAGGGGCCCAATATGAAGATTTGCGCCGCAAAGCTGCCCGTGACTTGTCGGCAATGGAAGTGACAGGGCGCAGCTTTGACGGGTTTGGCATCGGCGGCGCTTTTGAGAAAGAAAATCTGGCCACCATCGTGGATTGGGTTTGCGAAGAACTTCCGGAAGATAAACCTCGCCACCTGCTGGGACTGAGCGAACCCGACGATATTTTTGCCGGGGTAGAAGCCGGGGCAGACACTTTTGACTGTGTAAATCCCTCTCGGATAGGGCGTAATGGCGGACTCTATGGACGCTATGGGCGCTTTAACTTGACTCGCTCTGAATTTAAACGCGATTTTGCGGCTCCAGTGGCGGGATGTAACTGTTACACCTGCCAAAACTACTCGATTGCCTACCTGCATCACCTGTTCAAAGCGAAAGAAATGTTGGGCTTTACTCTGGCGTCTATTCACAACGAATACTTCACGGTACAGCTGGTACGCGGGATTAGACAATCCATTATTGAGGACGACTATCCGGAATATAAACAGCGCGTCCTCGGCGACTTTTATGGGAGGCAGCCGCTGCGTTCCCACTGGGGATAATAGCAACCTGAGTCTAATCTATGACTTAGATTGCACTTGTCTGTTTGAGGGTGTAGGAGCGACTTTAATTTGAGAAAATATATCTGTAACAAATAAGTACCCTTACTGGCAGCGATCCTGCCGGAGGAGCTGAATAATTGATGTCTACTACCGTAGAGAATTCAACGGATAATGCGTGGCGCACTTTTGTCCAGGGGAAATGGAATAAAGAAATCGATGTTCGCGATTTCATTCAAAAGAACTATACCCCCTACCAGGGCGACGCAGCTTTCTTAAGCGGACCGACCTCCAAAACCCAGAAACTCTGGCAAGCGCTAGAGGAAAACTATCTTTCAATAGAACGTCAAAAACGAGTCTTCGATGTTGACACCGACACTCCGGCCGATATTGATGCTTTCGGACCCGGATACATCAGCGAAGAAGATGACGTAATCGTTGGTCTGCAAACTGATACCCCCTTAAAGCGAGCGATGATGCCCAACGGCGGATGGCGCATGGTCGAAACCGCCATTAAAGAAGCCGGAAAAGAAATTAATCCGGAAGTAAAAGAAATCTTCACTCGTTACCGCAAAACCCATAATGACGCGGTATTTGATATTTATACTCCCCGAATTCGGGCGGCTCGATCTTCCCACATCATCACCGGTTTGCCCGACGCCTATGGACGCGGCCGGATTATCGGTGACTATCGACGCGTTGCCCTATATGGGGTAGACCAGCTAATCGCTTGGAAACAGGAAGATAAAGACAAAGTCGCCGACAAGCCCTTTAGTGAACATTGGGCGCGCTACCGGGAAGAACACTCCGAGCAGATCAAGGCGCTGAAGAAGCTAAAAGCCATGGCTGCCAGCTATGGCTTCGATATTTCTGGGCCGGCGAAGAACGCTAAAGAGGCCGTGCAATGGACTTATTTCGGCTACTTGGCCGCGGTAAAAAGCCAAGACGGAGCCGCCATGTCTATTGGTCGTCTCTCGGCTTTCTTCGACTGCTATTTTGAGCGTGATTTTGCGGAAGGCACCCTAGATGAACAGGGCGCCCAAGAAATCATTGACGCCCTGGTAGTTAAACTGCGGATCGTGCGATTCCTACGCACCGAAGCCTATGACCAAATCTTTTCCGGCGACCCCTACTGGGCTACCTGGTCAGATGCGGGTTTCGGGGAGGACGGACGTACCCTCGTTACCAAAACCTCCTTCCGGCTTTTGCAGACCCTAATAAATCTGGGGCCGGCACCCGAACCCAATATCACTATTTTTTGGTCCCCGCGTTTGCCGGAAGGCTATAAAGAGTTCTGCGCCAAGATTTCCATCGAAACTTCCTCTGTCCAATATGAAGCCGATGATCAGATTCGTCGGCAGTGGGGCGATGACGCTGCTATTGCCTGCTGCGTTTCCCCCATGAGGGTCGGCAAACAAATGCAGTTCTTCGGCGCCAGGGTAAACGCAGCTAAAACCCTGCTTTACGCGATTAACGGTGGCCGCGACGAAGTAACCGGCAAACAAGTAGTGCCCGGATATGAAGGTATCGTTGGCGACGGTCCCCTGGACTTCAATGATGTGTGGGAACGTTACGAGAAAATGCTGGACTGGGTGGTGGGCACCTATGTGGAGGCGCTCAACATTATTCACTACTGCCATGACCGTTACGCTTACGAATGCCTAGAGATGGCTCTGCATGACAGCGATATTGTGCGCACCATGGGCTGCGGAATCGCGGGACTGTCGATTGTGGCTGATTCCCTATCGGCTATCAAATACGCCAAGGTCACCCCAGTACGTGACGAAACCGGCTTGGTGGTGGACTACCACACCGAAGGGGACTTCCCCTGCTACGGAAACGACGATGACCGCGTCGATGACATCGCGGCCACCATCGTGCACACGGTAATGGCAAAGATCAAAGAGATTAAGCTCTATCGGGATGCCATTCCAACCCAGTCGGTACTCACTATCACCTCCAATGTGGTTTACGGTAAAGCCACTGGGGCTTTCCCCTCCGGACATGAGGCTGGAACCCCCTTTGCTCCCGGCGCCAACCCGGAAAACGGAATGGATTCGCATGGGATGCTGGCCTCGATGCTCTCGGTAGGCAAACTGGATTACCATGACGCATTGGATGGTATTTCTTTGACCAACACCATCGTGCCCTCCTCGCTGGGACGAACCAAAGAGGAACAAATCCAGAACCTGGTGGGGATTATGGATGCCGGTTTCATTCCCCAAAACTCTTCCTGCTGAAAAACTCTCTGCCCGAACAGGCTCCCGGCGCTTTTATTAGGCGTACACGCAGCTGGTTGGGGCAGAAAAAGAACTAGAAATAATCAAGAAACAAACAAAATAGGAGAAACCATGAGTGTAAAAACTTTTGATGAGCGGCTCGCTTCTATGAAAGCCAATCGTGAAGCCCGCGGGGGAGTGCAAGGTCTCTACCACGCCAATATCAACGTGCTAAATCGCGATACTTTAGAAGATGCAATGAAAAACCCGGAAAAATACCCCCAGCTAACGGTGCGAGTTTCCGGCTATGCAGTTAACTTTGTGAAGCTAACTCGCGAACAACAGCTAGACGTTATTTCTCGTACCTTCCACAACAAGCTTTAAAATTTAATTTTCTGCGCAGGGCGGGTGTCCTCCTTCTGTAAGGAGATGCCCGCCTTGCCTGTAGATAGAACCAGGTAAGCTAAAGATAGGAATAGATAGGGCGAGGCGGGATTAATGGAGAAAACTGGCGGTGTCGAAAATATCAACGTCAGTGCTGATGGGATTACCGGAGAATATGCTCCCGAGCCGTTAGAAGAGCAAGTTCCTCGTACGCGCGGTTCCGGTTTAGGAGCGCTAAGAGAAGCCCCCGAGATGAGCCACTCCCAGCACAACCAGGTCGTCCGCGAAGGCAAGCTAGCTTCAGTGCACTCCTGGGAACTGGTGACTGCCGTAGACGGCCCCGGTACTCGGCTTACCCTGTTTTTATCTGGCTGCCCGCTGCGCTGCCAGTACTGCCACAACCCGGATACTTTCCAGATGCGTTCTGGGCATGCAGTCACCCTTAACGATGTGTTTAAGCTGGTAAAACGTTATCGCGCTATTTTTAAGGTCACCGGAGGGGGACTGACTATTTCTGGGGGCGAAGCCTTAATGCAGGTGAGTTTTGTGCGGAACCTGCTGCGACGCTGTCACCAGGAAGGTATCCATACTTGCCTCGACACTTCGGGATTCTTAGGTGCCAATCTGGCCGATGCTGATCTAAAGAATCTGGATCTAGTTCTTCTGGATGTTAAAAGCGGAGACGAAGCCACCTACCACGAAGTGACTGGGCGCCCCCTTGTCCCTACGATTACTTTTGGCGATCGCCTAGCGGAAGCCAAAGTCCCAGTGTGGGTGCGTTTCGTGTTGGTTCCTGGCCTTACCGATGACCCAGAAAATATTGCAAAGGTAGCACAGATAGCCCGGCGTTGGCCAAACCTGGAACGACTCGAGATCCTACCCTTCCATCAGATGGCTCGGGACAAATGGGAAAACCTAGGGTTGAACTATCAGCTAGCAGATACCCCGGTGCCCACTAAAGATCAGGTAGAGGCAGCAAAAAATATCATGCGTGAGCAAGGTATCCAGCAGGTGTTTTCGTCCTAAACCGCGGTTTCCCTAGCGAGGGGGAAGAAAACGCCAATCTTCCCGGCGCATTTTCGACAGCTCAAACTGCTGGCAGAACTGTCTAGCGGTTTTCACTGGAGCAAACCCAAGGGAACTAGAAAGCAACCCCAGAATCTCAGCGCTATTTACCCCGCGTTGACCGAGTTCGGTCAAAGTAACTGCCCCATCACGTTTAGCTAAGCGCTCACCCTTCTGATTAAGCACCAAAGGAACATGCACCCATGAGGGCGGGGTAGAGCCTAATAACTGATGCAGGTAGTTTTGCCGGGCAACCGAAGACAGTAAGTCCCGGCCGCGGCACACCTGAGTTACCCCTTGATAGGCATCATCGACTACACAAACAAAGTTATAGGAAAACACCCCATCAGAGCGGCGGAGCACAAAGTCATCAACCAAGCCAGTCTGCGGCCCGTAAACCGCATCTATGAAGGGCAAAGATTGCTGGTTAGTGCGCAGGCGAAAAGCAGGGCCGCGTCCTTTCGCTGCCAATTCTTCCCGCTTCCGCGCGCGCTCGGTCGGGGAGAGACTCCGGCAATAACCCGGATAGGCTCCCGGCGGAGTATGCGGGGCCGAAGCAATTTGTGATAACTCCCGACGCGAACAGTAACATTCATAAACCAGCCCTGCTGCTTCTAACCGCGCAAACGCCTGCTCATAACGGCTGCGGCAGTTGGACTGCACCAAAGGATCTCCGTCCCAATCAATCCCGAGAGCCGCTAAATCTGCCAGTTGCAGGTCGCGGAAAGGCTCACGGGAGCGGGCATCTAAATCCTCAAAACGCAGCACGAAACGGCCGCCGCTTTGCCGAGCGAGCGCCCACCCGATGAGGGCGGTGCGCAGATTCCCCAAATGCAAAGCGCCAGTGGGACTGGGCGCATATCGACCAACGAGCGTGAAACTGCCCTCCGCTAGTAGGGTAAGTAGAAACGGCTTCATTTTAATCGCAATGAGCACGTAGGTAGAATAGCCAGGTAATAACTTAATCCGTAACTAGGAGGATCAAACGTGGCAGCACAGGCAGCAGGGCTAATCAACGTCCAGATTGCAGGAGAAACTAAAGAGGTAGCTGCCACTAGCACCGGCCTGGATTTGTGGGGCAAAGACCGCAGCATCGTGGCCATGAACGTAGATGGGCAGCCCTGGGATTTAGCACGTACCTTGCCCGAGGGTGCCCAGGTAGAACCAATTACCGCTGATAGCGAAGCGGGACTAGAAATTATTCGCCACTCCGCTACCCACGTCCTCGCCCAAGCGGTGCAACAGGTTTATCCCGATGCCAACCTGGGAGTAGGCCCTTACATCACTGACGGTTTTTACTACGATTTCGGCAATATCGATCCGGTAACTCCCGAGCTGTTAAAAGATCTGGAAAAACGGATGAAGAAAATCGTGAAAAGCGGGCAGCGTTTTGTGCGGCGGGAAGTAAGCGATGAGGAGGCCCGCCAGGAACTCGCAGATCAGCCCTACAAATTGGAACTGATTGAATCCAAAGGTCACGGGCCTGACCAAGCGGAAGGTGCCAGTGTAGAGGTAGGAGCCGGAACCCTAACCATTTATGACAATATTGACCGCTCCGGCCAGTGTGCCTGGAAGGATCTCTGCCGCGGCCCGCATGTGCCTAACACCCGCTATATTGGTAACGGCTTTGCCCTGACCAAGTCGTCTGCCGCCTATTGGAAAGGCGATCAAGCCAATGATCACCTGCAGCGCATCTACGGCACCGCCTGGGCCAGTAAAGATGATCTGGTTGCCTATCAAACTCGGATTCGCGAGGCCGAACGGCGTGACCACCGCAAACTAGGGCGCGAACTAGACCTATTCTCCTTCCCAGATGAGATTGGCTCCGGCCTGCCGGTATTCCACCCCAAAGGGGCGATTATCCGCAACGAAATGGAAGAATATTCCCGCAAACGGCATATCGAATCCGGATATTCCTTTGTTTACAGTCCCCACATCACCAAGGCGGATCTGTTCAAAACCTCTGGACACCTGGATTGGTATGCAGATGGCATGTATCCACCGATGCACCTGGATGAAGAACGCGACCAGGCCGGAAATATCACCAAGCAGGGGCAAGATTACTATCTGAAGCCTATGAACTGTCCCATGCATAACCTAATTTTTGCTTCCAAGGGGCGTTCTTACCGAGAATTGCCGCTGCGGCTTTTCGAGTTCGGTACCGTGTACCGTTACGAAAAATCCGGGGTGGTGCACGGACTTACCCGCGCCCGCGGATTCACTCAAGACGATTCCCACATTTACTGCACTCGCGAGCAGATGCGCGATGAGCTGGCCAGCCTGCTAACTTTCGTCCTCGATCTGTTAAAAGATTTTGGGCTAGAGGATTTCTATCTGGAGCTGTCCACTAAGAATCCCGCTAAGTTCGTAGGTGACGATGACACCTGGGAAGAAGCTACCCGCACTTTGGAAGAGGTGGCGACCGCTTCCGGGCTGAAACTGGTTCCGGATCCGGGCGGGGCCGCCTTCTACGGACCGAAGATCTCGGTACAGGCTAAGGATGCGATTGGGCGCACCTGGCAAATGTCTACTATCCAGCTGGACTTCAACCTGCCGGAACGTTTCGACCTCACTTACACCGCTGCCGATGGTTCCCACCAGCGTCCAGTGATGATTCACCGCGCTCTCTTCGGTTCCATAGAACGATTCTTCGGGGTGCTGCTGGAACACTATGCGGGTGCTTTCCCCGCCTGGCTTGCCCCTGTCCAGGTACGCTGCGTACCGGTAGCCGAAGCCTTTAACGATTACCTATTCGAAGTCGCCTCCCAGTTGCGCAAACAGGGGGTGCGGGTAGAGGTCGATACTTCTGATGACCGCTTCGGCAAGAAAATCCGTAACGCTTCCAAAGATAAGATCCCCTTTACCCTGATTGCCGGGGGAGAGGACGCGGAGGCGGGGGCAGTTTCCTTCCGTTACCGGGATGGCAGCCAAGAAAACGGGGTGCCGATCGAGGAAGCAATCAATAAGATCACTGCCGCGATCGCAGAACGGAAATAGCTAATGACCTCGCCGGATTATGGTGCGCTGCCGACCGAAGATTCTCGCAGCTTCGGGGGAGTTCCTGATGCTTTCCAGCGCCTGTGGACTCCCCACCGCCAGGTATATATCTCGGGTGAAGAACGCCCGATGACTAAGAAAAGTGAGGACTGTCCTTTCTGTGCTGCCCCTGCTCGCAGCGACGAGGACGCCCTGATTGTTTACCGGGGTGAAAAAGTTTTCGCGCTCATGAATCTCTTCCCCTACAACTCGGGGCATATGTTGATCTGTCCCTACCGGCATATATCTGAATATATTGACCTGGACGAGGACGAGCGTGCCGAATTCGGGGAAGTAACCGCGCAGGCGATTAGGACCTTGAAAAAGGTGGCGAACCCCGCCGGTTTCAACCTGGGGATGAATCAAGGGGAAGTCGCCGGCGCGGGTATCGCCGGACACCTGCATCAACATATTGTTCCCCGCTGGGCAGGAGATGCTAATTTCTTCCCGCTAATCGCCCGTACCAAAGCGGTGCCCCAGCTTTTGGGTCAGGCCCGCGAACAGTTAGCTAGTGGCTGGCAGGGGTAGTTAATGCTTGGAAACCATGGAAGAGGTCTCGCCCGTGCTATTTTTACCTCCCCGGCAAGGCTGCTAGCCAAAATGGGGGTGACCCCCAATATGGTCACTGTTGCCGGCACCATAATCAATATGGCACTGGCTATAGGGCTGCTGGCACGCGGCTATTTAGCGCTGGGGGGAATCCTGATTGGCATCACCGCCTTTGCCGACTCTCTAGATGGGGTGCTTGCGCGGCTTACTAATCGGACCAGCGAGTTTGGGGCGTTCCTTGATTCCTCCATGGATCGACTCGCCGATGGTGCTATTTTTGGTTCCCTGCTGTACTGGGCTATCACTGGAATGGCTCCAGGCGGCATCCGCACCGCTACTATTATCGCCGCAATTTGCGCGCTAGTGGGAGCAGCGGCGGTTCCCTATGTGCGCGCCCGCGGGGAAGCCCTGGGGGTGGTTGCCAAAGTGGGGATTGGGGAACGCACCGATCGCCTGGTAGTCGCCCTAGTAGGGGCAGGCATAACCGATCTGGGGGCCCCGGAAATCTGTTTTCCGGTCGCCCTGTCCTGGGTAGCTTTCGCAAGTTTTGTGACCGTGGGGCAAAGAATCCTTTACGTCAGAAAGCATCTGAAGTAAGTGAAAACTGGGATATTTTCGAGTGCGGCACTTGCGCGGACAGGCTTAAAACTGCTGTCTAAAGTACCACTTCCCCTAGCCCAGATAATCGGGAATCTGATTGGCGAAGTGCTCTACCGGATAAATACTTCCGGGGCTGAGCAATACCGGAAAAATCTGCGACATTTAGGGATCGCAGACAACAAAATCGAAGAAACTGTGCGGCAGGGACTAAAAGGCTATATGCGGTTATTTTCCGAAACCGCTTTATTAGGGGCATTCTCTCATTCCCAACTTCTGGCGCGCGTACGGATTGGCGGGGATCGCGAATCCTTGCTGGAGGACTGCGCCCGCGGCAATGTTTGCTTAGCACTTACCCACTCGGGAAACTGGGATTTAGCGGGTTACTTTGCCAGCCAGGAAGTAATACCGGTCCTTACGGTGGCAGAAAAAGTAAAACCGGAAGCGCTGTTCCAGGCGTTTACCCGAGTACGCCAACAGGCTAATATGCGGATAATTGCGGTCACCAAAGGGGAAAAGCCTTTCTCTAACCTAGTGGCAGCCGCGGCGGAAGGACACTATTTGATTCCTCTGCTCGCTGACCGGGATATTACTGGCAGGGGGGTAGAAGTTACCCTGGGAAACTCAAAAGCCCTAGTAGCAGCGGGTCCGGTCGCCCTCGCCCAGAAAATTAATGCCCCGCTTTACTGTGGACATATCTCTTTGGAAAAGTTAGGACGGGCCCGCAGGGGAGCGGCTAGTTCCCGCTGGGGCATAGTGATAAATATTTCCGGTCCCATAAAGCCGGATAGAGTAGAAAATATGACCAAAGAATGGGCTAGCAGAGTGGGGAAAATGATTTTGGATTCCCCCGAGTCTTGGTTCATGCTGCAAAAATTGTTTGTAGCTGATTTAGATCCGGAGCGATTAGCGCGGGCTCGTCAGCACGTCAGGCAGGAGAGACAGTCATGAAAATCGGAATCGTTTGTCCCTATGCTTACGACGTGCCAGGGGGAGTACAGTTTCACGTACGTGACCAGGCAGCAGAACTGCGGCGACGCGGTCATAAAGTTTCAGTATTCGCCCCGGTAGAAACCGAATATAGCGAGGACGGGTTCGTAAACGCCGGAAAAACTTTTGCGATTCCCTATAACGGATCCGTAGCTCGCCTAGCCTTTGGGCCGCGAGTGGCAGCTCGCACTCGCCAATGGGTGACCACCAGTGATTTCGATATTTTACATGTGCATGAACCAGCCACGCCCTCGGTATCTCTAATTGCGCTGCAACATGCACGCTGCCCGGTGGTGGGGACTTTCCATGCTGCCTTGGAAAGATCTTTGCTTTATACCCTGGGTAAACCGGTGGTGCAATCGGTAAAAGAGAAGCTCAGCGCGCAAATCGCAGTCTCTGAGGAGGCGCGGCGCACGCTGCAACGTTATCAAGACGGAGACGCTACCGTGATTCCTAACGGGGTTGACTTCCCCGCGTTCGCTGGGGCAAGTGCGAGTCCCAAGTGGCAACAGAGCGAAGAATCGCCAGTGTTCTGCTTCTTAGGACGCCTAGATGAACCTCGAAAGGGACTGTCAATTCTGGTAGAAGCGATTCCACTGGTGTTAGAAAAATATCCTGCCGCTCGCTTCTTAATCGCCGGTCCCGGCACCGCTAGTCGAGCTCGCGCTGCCCTAGAGCCGTTTGGAAGTAGCGTAGAGTTTTTGGGCGCGCTGAGTGAAGAAGAAAAAAAGTCGCTTTTTAAGTCCGCTACCGCCTATATCGCACCCCAAACCGGGGGAGAGTCCTTCGGGATTGTACTGGTAGAGGCGATGGCAGCTAACTGTCTGGTGGTTGCGTCCTCGATTCCCGCATTTTCGGCGGTATTAGAGCAGGGCAGGCTGGGTAAGATCTTTACCTCCGAGGACGCAAATTCGCTGGCTGAAGAACTGTTGGCAGTATGCGAAAACAGGGAAGCAGCCTCCCAGCTAGCTAGTTGCGGACACCAAGGTGCAAAGCGTTATGACTGGTCGAACGTAACTGACCAAGTATTAGCGGTTTATGAACACTGTAGGGAAGGAAAAGCATAAAGACTGGGAAAGCCAGCGCTAGTCAGTTTTGTGATTGTCTAGAAGAGGAAAATAATCTCCCAGTTTCGACAAGTTAGACTAGGGTTAGCCCAAAAAAAGGAGGACTAGGTGAGCCAATCGAATTCCGGGTATCTGCCGGCTGCCTCTATTCCGCCTGAGTCTGACGCCAGTTACCCTCCGGTTACTGAACAGCTAGTTGCTAGTTACAGCTTTGACGCCCGCAGTTTGCCTGCGGATCCAATGATTCCGCATCCTGCTGTTTCCCAACGAGTTTCCGCCCAACCGCTATTGGTAGATCCGGGAGCAGAAAAAGCGAGCAGACGTTCGCGTCTGCGCTCCTTCCCCTGGCTGGAAGTAATGTGTTTGTTAGCAGCCGGGGGTGGACTTACCTATTTGGCAGTTTTTGTTTCTTCGGAAGAATCCATCACCACTACCATAGGCGCCGTAATTGCTGCCTTGTTACCGATGGCGATCGTAGTGATCGTAATGGTGTGGCTTGATCGCTGGGCGCCAAAACCGTGGTGGCTACTAGTAATAGCGTTCCTTTGGGGAGCGGGGATCGCTTCCGTCTGTGCTTTGGGGCTCAATACCTTTTCCGGGGAAAAGCTACAGTCGGTAGATTTTGGTCCCACTCCTTTTCAATCTTTTGGTCTTTTGGCTACCATCGTGGCTCCGATAGTTGAAGAGTCCTTAAAAGGTCTCGGGGTAGTAATCATTATGTTGGCCAGGCGTCGCTCGATAAAAAGTCCCCTCGATGGGGTGGTGATTGCCGGCATCCTGGCCGCGGGCTTTGCTTTCACGGAGAACGTGCTTTATTTTGCCCGTTTTTACGAACAACTCCCGGTAGTTTTCTTTATGCGGGCGATGCTGGGACCCTTTGGTCACACCGTTTACACTTCGATTTTTGGCCTCGCGGTGGGGATGGCGCTTACCCGCATTGCCTCACCTAAAATGCGGGTCATTCTGCCGGTTTCTGGTCTGGTTTCCGCTATCTGTCTTCATGCGGCCTGGAACGGACTAGCCACTTACTCGGCGTTGCTATTTGTGGTTTCCTATGTGTTTTTCTGGGGACCGATGTTCATTACTTGGCTAGTGATTAACCTGGTGGTGTCGGTGCGGCAACGCAACGCCATCGAAAATGGTCTCCAAGCCTATATCGCGGATGGTTGGATTGATGTTCGCGAATCACAAATGCTCTGTTCCCTTTCGGGTAGGCGGCGAGCTCGGCGTTCAGCGCGCACTATTTCACCTGCTGCTCGTCGCGCACTCTCGGAATTCCAACAGGCGGCGACAGTTTTGGCGCTTAACTATGTAGCCAGTTCTCACCGCGGCCTGTCTGAAGGAATCAAAAAAGAGAATGAGGAAACCGTTAAGAAGTTACTGGCGGCTCGCAGGCATTTTGCCGCTGCCTGCACCGCAGTCGGCGCCTATCGGATGGGGCGGGCCTAAGGTGAGCTCCGGTTTTCGAGTGCCGCGTCCCCTCCCGAATCCTTTTCCGCCTAACGGAGAAAATCCGCTCGGTTCAGACTGGCCAGTCGATGCCGATGGTTACCCCGGTCGCTACGCTGCCCGCATCATTGCCTTCGATAGCTCGCAACGCATCCTCTTAATCAGTGGCCACGATTTTTCTGATCCCACCCATCGCTGGTGGTTTACCCCCGGAGGTGGGATAGAAGGCGGAGAAACCCCCGAGCAGGCAGCCCTGAGGGAATTTAAAGAAGAAACTGGAATCACTCTTGACCGTGAACAGCTGCAAGGCCCGGTGCTTTACCGGGAATCTTTACTAAAGTTCCGCAAACTTTGGGCTATCCAGGCAGAACATTATTTCTTAGTGCGTTTAAGCGCAGACGCTCCTCGGGCTTTCCCCGCCCAGTGGACGCCCTCGGAAAAGCAACTTTTAGAAGATATCCGCTGGGTTGGCCTGGGAGAACTTGCGCACTTAGCCCAGCGGGAAACTATCTATCCCAAGTGTCTGCCGAAACTGGCAAAGCAGTGGGCTTTCGATTGGGATGGATGTCAGAAGACCGTCTACGATTAAGGCTATTTAGACGGTTAGGGTGCAAAAGCGCTAAAATCAGCCTTGGTATTTCGAAAATTAATTGCGCGAGAGGAACTTAAGGAGAGCGAATGTCGGGTCACTCAAAGTGGGCTACCACCAAGCATAAGAAAGCGGCAATCGACGCTAAGCGGGGCAAACTATTTGCCCGTTTAATTAAGAATATCGAGGTAGCAGCCCGTACCGGCGGTGGCGATCCGGCGGGAAATCCCACCCTATTCGACGCGATCCAAAAGGCAAAAAAGAACTCGGTACCTGCCGATAACATCAAACGGGCAGTAGGGCGCGGCTCCGGTGCGGAAGCTGGCGGCGCGGACTGGCAGACTATCTCCTACGAAGGTTACGGCCCGGGCGGGGTAGCGATGCTGGTAGAGTGCCTCACCGACAATAAGAACCGGGCAGCCGCCGATGTGCGGACTGCTTTTAGTAAAAACGGTGGTAACCTGGCTGATCCCGGCTCCGTTTCCTACCTATTCAACCGGATCGGAGCTATCGAGGTAGCTAAGGCCGAGGGCGTAGACGAGGACACCATTTTGATGGCGGTCCTGGACGCAGGAGCCGAAGAGGTCGAGGAAGGCGCCGAAAACTTCACCGTTATTTGTGATCCCACAAATCTGGTCGAAGTACGCAAAGCCTTACAGGATGCCGGCATTGACTACGATTCAGCAGAATCCCAGTGGAAAGCTACCACGGAAGCAGAGCTGGATCTGGCAAAGTATCGCCAGGTGATGCGGCTTATCGATGCGCTGGAAGATAGCGATGATGTCCAGGACGTATTCACTAATCTTTCGGTTAGCCGCGAGGTACAAGCCCAATACGAAGCAGGGGACGAATAGGTAGTCTCGTTGCGGATTATCGGGATTGACCCCGGTCTTACTCGCTGCGGGATCGGGATCATTGATATGGATTCACAGCGGCGTGCCCAGCTGGTGCATGTCGAAGTTGCCCGGTCTCCGCAAAATATGGCGTCTCATTTCCGTTTAGATAAGATTCGCCAACGGATTGCGGCAGCTATTGAAGAGCATCACCCGGAAGTAATGTCGATTGAGCGGGTATTCGCCCAAGACAACGTGCAATCAGTTACCTCCACCATGTGGGTTATGGGAATAGCGATGAGCGAAGCCGCCGCCCATCGCTTGCCGCTAGCGATCCATACCCCCTCGGAAGTAAAAGCCGCCGTTACCGGCTCGGGGGTAGCCGATAAGGCTCAAGTCCAGCATATGGTGCAGCGCATTTTACGGATGGATAAAGTGGTGCGGCCGGCCGACGCTGCCGACGCGTTAGCGATTGCGATTTGTCATGGTTGGCGCCAAGACGGTTTGCAGGGAGCAAGTCGAGATGGCACCGTTAACGTTTCTCTATCGGGCAAGATTTCTGCACGGGGGGATCTTACTCCCGCCCAAAAAATATGGGCACAGGCGCAGGCAGCTAGCCGGCGTACCGGGGCAGTTGATCCGCGGCTTAGGCGAAATAAGAGCAAGTAGGATAGCGTTTATTAAGTAGCTAGCTAGCGGAGATTCTATATGATTACGCATTTATCAGGAACCATTGAGGAAGTAAGGCTAGATAAAGCCACTATTGACGTGTCCGGTGTGGGCTACAGCTTTTTTGCTACTCCCGCTACCTTATCTACCTTGACTGCCGGGAAAGAGGCCAAAATCTTGACTCACTTGGTGGTGAGAGAAGATGCTTGGCTCCTTTTCGGTTTTGCGGGGCGCGACGAACGCGATATTTTCTCCACCCTGATCACCGTTTCCGGGATCGGTCCCAAACTGGCATTGGCGGCTCTGGCGGTGTTTAGTCCCGACGAATTGCGGGCAGCAGTGTCCCAAGGTGACCTGGCGGCGCTTACCCAAATCCCGGGGGTAGGTAAGAAATCTGCGCAAAGAATCTTGGTAGAAATTGGGGATAAGCTGGGTGAACCTTCCGGAGGAGAAGGCGACTCTAGCAGCGGGATTGGCAGTGCCGAACGCGAAGAAGTTTGCCATGCCCTAGAGCAGCTTGGGTGGCGAACCCCGCTGGCACAAAAAGCAGTTAAAGAGGCAGCCGAAGCTAACCCGCAAGCGCAGGTGCCGGAGCTTTTGCGTGCGGCCTTACAATTACTAGGCAAGCATCACGCATAGGGGAGCAACGTGGAAGAAACAAACGAATGGGCGATCAGCTCTCCAGTAGGACCGGGGGCGGATGAAGTCGAGCGAGCCGCCGAGGCCGCGCTACGTCCGAAAGATCTCGACTCTTTCGTAGGGCAAGAAAAAATTCGCCGCCAGTTGGATTTGGTGCTCAAAGCCGCAATCGGACGGGGAGCTACCCCTGACCATGTGCTGTTAGCTGGTCCGCCAGGTTTAGGAAAAACTACTCTGGCGATGATTATTGCCCATGAAACCGGAACCTCACTGCGACTAACCTCTGGCCCGGCGATTCAGCATGCCGGGGATTTAGCCGCAATTCTTTCGGCTCTGCAAGAGGGCGACGTGCTCTTTATCGACGAGATTCACCGTTTGGCACGCACTGCGGAAGAAATGCTTTACCTGGCGATGGAAGATTTTCGCGTCGATGTGGTGGTGGGCAAAGGGCCGGGGGCAACCTCGATTCCGTTGACGCTGCCCCCCTTTACAGTCGTGGGTGCTACTACCCGTTCTGGGTTGCTACCGGCTCCTTTGCGGGATCGCTTCGGTTTTACCGCTCATTTGGACTATTACAGCACCGCCGAATTACAACAAGTGTTGACCAGGTCGGCGCGGTTAATGGAGGCGGAACTTGATCCGCGGGCAGCTGCGGAAATGGCGGCGCGTTCGCGGGGAACTCCCCGGATTGCGAATCGTTTGCTCCGAAGAGTAATCGACTATGCCCAGGTGCATGGGGACGGAACCCTGTCTTTGGAAGCCGCTAAAGCTGCCCTTGACCTGTTCGAGGTAGACCCGGCCGGGCTTGATCGCTTGGATCGAGCGGTTCTCGAGGCTCTCTGCAAACGTTTTGCCGGCGGTCCGGTCGGGCTGACCACTTTGGCGGTTTCCGTGGGGGAGGAACCGGAAACCGTAGAAACCGTCTCGGAGCCTTACCTGGTGCGCGAGGGTTTTATTGCCCGGACTCCTCGCGGGCGAATCGCTACTGATAATGCCTTTGCTCATCTGGGGATCACTGCTCCGCGACCAGAGGCAGAAGCATCGCTTTTTGACTTGCCGAAGCCTGAATCAGGGGGCGACTGGTCACAAAACCGGCCTAAACCGGGTGAGAAAGATGAAACAGATGTCCTTTAACGCTTAGAATCATTAAGGTTAAGAATTTTAGACTGGAAGGTTGACAATGGGAAGTGGAGTACTTCTAGCCGTCATTGGCGCGTTCTTATTGATGATGATTTTTTCTTCACGCAATGCCAAGAAAAAACAACTAGAGCAGCGCGACAAACTTGCTAACGATATGGTCCCCGGCGCGTGGGTGATGACCACCTCAGGTTTTTATGGACGCTATGTAGAAACCGATGGGGACGTAATCGTGCTCGAAACCTCGGATGGAACCGAGACCCTGTGGACATCTCGGGCGATTGTCAGCGTGGGGAACCCGCCGTTCGCGCCGGATACCGCAGAAGCCGACCCCCAGGACGCGGACACCGAAAAAGCTGATAAAGCCGAAGAGGCCAAGGATCTGGCGGCCGATTCCCCGGAAGAAGAAACTTCCAGTGACGAGGCCAAAGACGACGCCGCTTCTGCGGATGGCGATCCCAGCGAAAAGAACTAATAAGCGAAGAAATAATCACCGTATATAACGGAAAGAACAACATTGGCGAAGAAAAAATATCACGCCGGACGCACACTGGCATTTTTCCTGGTACTTGTGCTGGCTTTAACGGGAACCCTACTGGTGGGGGTACTCACTAAGAAAGCTAAACCAACCCCCTCTTTGGCTCTGGATTTGGAGGGCGGCACCCAGCTGATCCTCACCCCGAAAGGTAATGCTGCTTCCGGAGCTAAACGTGCAGTTACCTCTGAGGATATTACCCAGGCGATTGAGGTTATTAGGCAGCGTGTCGATGCTTCCGGGGTTTCGGAAGCGGAGATCACCTCCCAGGGTAACTCCAATATTTTGGTCTCCCTACCCGGTAACCCTTCCAAAGAAACTTTGGATTTGGTGCGCCAGTCCGCAGAGTTGTATTTCCGTGCGGTATTGCGTTCTGCTCCGGGAGTTCCCCAATCGGTGATGGCGCAACAGGCAGAGCAACAACAAGCCGGCAAGAAGCAGGCGAAACCGGCAAACATCGATCCGGAAGCCTTTGCTAAGCAATTGGCGGATCTTGACCATGACGGCAAGATCAGTGATAAGCCGGCAAGCCAGCCTAAAGACAATTCGGATGATGCTTGGATAACCGAGAAAGTTCTGCAAGAGTTCTATGCCAAAGATTGTCAGCAAAAGAGCTCTCGGGAAGGTGGCTCCTCCGGTGATATTAAGAAACCACTGGTAGCCTGCTCCAGCGAAGGGCACGAGAAGTATATTTTGTCTCCTGCTGAGGTTTCGGGTGCGCGGATTTCTTCTGCGGAATCGGGGATGGGAACCGGTGCTTCCGGGCAGTCCACCGGACAGTGGATAGTAAGCTTATCTTTCGATAAACAGGGTGCCTCCCAATTCGCGGATATCACCACCCGGATGATGAAGTACCGGGGTAAACCGGTTGCGGGAGAAAACGGCTTACCGCCAGGGCAAAATAACGATAAGAACCGTTTCGCGATCGTGCTGGATGGACTGGTAGTTTCAGCACCGGGAGTAAATAACGCGATCACTAACGGCAAAGCCGAGATTTCGGGATCTTTTACCCGTTCTTCTGCTACGGCCTTAGCGAACCAGTTGAAGTTCGGCTCCTTACCGCTAAACTTCGATGTGCAATCCGAACAACAAGTATCGGCTACCCTGGGTGCTGACCAGCTCCGTTATGGGGTTATTGCCGGTATTATCGGTTTAATTCTGGTGGTCTTTTATCTGATTTGGCAATACCGCGGCCTAGCAGTAGTCGCGGTGGGCTCTCTGGTGAGCGCCGGTGTGCTCCTCTACTTGACCTTGACTTTATTGTCCTGGTCGATGGGCTATCGCCTCTCCCTAGCGGGCATTGCGGGCGTGATCGTGTCTATCGGGACTACCGCTGACTCGTTCATTATTTACTTCGAGAGGATTCGCGATGAGGTTCGCGACGGCAAAGCCTTGTCGAGTGCGGTTAGCGTCGGTTGGGATCGGGCAAAACGCACTATCGTTACCTCCGACTTGGTGAACGTGCTGGCGGCTTGCGTGCTCTACTTCCTGGCAGTGGGCGGGGTACAGGGCTTCGCCTTCACCCTCGGGATCACTACTTTGATCGACTTGGCGCTAATCTTCATCTTCACCCACCCGATGATGGTGTGGCTACTGCGGTTTAAGTTCTTCGGTGAAGGACATAAGCTCTCCGGCCTCGATCCAGAGCACCTGGGTGCGCAGCGCGGAACCTACCGGTATGTAGGCGCGGGACAGGTTCGCAAGATTCGCTCTGTCTATAAATCTCAGCCGGAAGAGGACGCCGGAAAGTCAGATGATGACAAAGCTAAGGAAGCAGACGCGGTAAAAGCGGATTCGAACGAGGATGATGCTCCTGCAGATGAGCCAACGTCAGTATCCGCGACGGACCAGGAGGAAGAAAAGTGAGTTTCGCAAGTTGGGGTAATGCCCTCTATTCTGGTCGCAAATCTTACAAGTTTATTGATAACCGCAAATACCTGCTGATTGCGGGGGTTGCGTTAATGCTGATTTCAGTGCTGGCGATATCAGTGCTGGGGTTGGAGCGCTCTATTGACTTTAAGGGCGGCACCGAGTTCACAATTTCTTCGGTGGCGGGTAGAGATCAAGCTCCGGCTCAAAAGGTAGTAAACGCCAACCCTAAGCTCAAGGGTTCCTCGGTGAACTCGGTGGGAGCATCTTCCATTCGGGTGCAATCAGTTTCCCTAGATACTACCGCTAAGCGTCAGGTGGTTTCCGATTTAGCTAAAGCCTATAAGGTGCCAGAAGCCAAAGTAGCGGCGACCACGATTGGCCCGTCTTGGGGCGCGGACGTGACCTATAAGGCGCTGCAATCTTTGGTTATTTTCTTTATCCTAGTAGCTCTGATGTTGTGGGCGTACTTTAGAACCTGGACAATGGCATTCTCGGCATTGTTCGCGCTCTGTCATGACGTGCTAATCACCGGCCTGGTTTTAGCGCTGACTCGGGTAGAGATTTCCCCGGCCACTATCATCGGGGTGCTCACCATTTTGGGCTACTCCCTCTATGACACGGTGGTAGTCTTCGATAAGGTACGTGAACTTTCGGTTGATTTCGAGCAGCAAACCCGCTCTACTTACGGCGAGATCGTCAACCTGGCAATCAACCAGACTCTGGTGCGCTCGATCAATACTTCTGTGGTGGCGCTGCTACCGGTTACCTCGATCCTGTTGATTTCCTGGATCACTCTCGGGGGCGGCACCTTGCGTGATATTTCCTTAGCACTATTTGTAGGGATGATTGCCGGTACCCTCTCTTCGATTCTGATTGCACCTTCTATGCTGATGCTGTTGCGTTCGCGCACCGAAAAGATTTCCAGTCACACCCAAAAGGTACTGGAGAAGCGAGCTGGTGGCAGCGACCAGATTGAGGGACAGGAAGCAGAGCTTTCCCGGGTGGCGCAGCCTTTGAAAGCCGGTCATCACCAGGGACAACAGGCACAACCCAAACGCACTCCCAGGAGCAAACGATGATAAACCCCAAACTCGCTCCCTTAGGAAAAATTATTCGCGAGAACCTGCGCGACGTGCCGGATTTTCCGCAAACGGGGGTACTCTTTAGAGATATTTCCCCGCTGCTGGCTAACGGAGAAGCGTTTTCCCAGTTGGTGAAAGGTCTTGCTGATTTTTATCGCGGCCGCGTGGATTTGGTTGCCGGCCTGGAATCCCGGGGATTCTTGATTGCGGCTCCGGTAGCGGTCGAACTGGGGCTAGGCACCTTGATGATCCGTAAAGCGGGGAAACTGCCTGGTCCGGTAATCGGAATCGATTACGGCCTCGAATATGGCAAATCCCGCATGGAGCTGCAGCCGGATTCCATTAAAGAGGGTGCGCGGGTTTTAGTACTCGATGACGTGCTGGCTACTGGCGGCACCGTAAATGCGTCGGCGGCGCTCATCAAACGCGCGGGCGCAATCGTAGAATCCGTGTGCGTTTTGATGGAGCTGGAAGAACTCGATGGCCGCGAGCATATCGGCGACTTGGAATGTGAAGCCCTGACTCTGATCTAGAGTATTTGCTTCTCCTTTTCCCATCCATGGGCCGATCTAACTGGCAAATTGGGGAAATGACTGGAGGGTCACTAAACTAGATACATGAGTTCTATCACTCCTGATGAGGGCGCCAACGCAGTTCCGTCCTCGCGGGTGCGTGCTTCTTTGGCCTGGTTAACTGGGCGTTCTAAAAACATTGATCCTCATATTCAAGCTTTGGTGCGCGCGCTTCGCGCCAATCATCCCAAAGCAGATATTTCTTTGATAGAACGCGCCTATCAGACGGCCTCGCGTTGCCATGAAGGGCAGTTCCGCAAATCAGGGGAACCCTATATTACCCATCCGGTAGCGGTGGCTACTATCCTGGCAGAAATTGGGATGACCAGCACCACCTTGGCAGCGGCGCTGCTGCATGACACGGTGGAGGACACCGACTATACCCTGGAGGAACTTACCGCCGATTTTGGGGAAGAAATCGCCCTCCTGGTTGACGGGGTAACCAAACTAGACAAAGTCACCTACGGGCAGGCAGCACAATCCGAAACCGTGCGCAAAATGATTATCTCCATGTCCCGCGATATTCGGGTGTTGGTGATAAAACTGGGGGATCGTCTCCATAACGCGCGGACTTGGAAATATGTTTCCCCCAAATCGGCGCAAAATAAGGCGCGGGAAACCTTAGAGATTTTTGCGCCTCTGGCCCATCGCCTGGGGATGAATACCATCAAATGGGAGCTAGAGGATCTGGCCTTCAAGACTCTCTACCCGGATCTTTATGAAGAAATCGATAACTTGGTGCATGAGCGTGCCCCGGAACGCGAAAAATATCTGCGCGAAGTAATCGACAAAATAAAAGAAGATTTACGGGTAAATAAGATCGCGGGACAGGTAACTGGCCGCCCCAAACATCACTATTCCATCTACCAAAAGATGATTGTCCGCGGACGCGACTTTGACGATATCTATGATCTAGTTGGGGTGCGGGTACTGGTAGATACGGTGCGGGATTGTTATGCAGTCCTCGGGGAAATGCACGCGCGTTGGAACCCGATCCCGGGGCGCTTTAAAGACTATATTGCAATGCCCAAATTCAATCTGTACCAGTCGCTACATACTACGGTCGTAGGCCCCGGAGGTAAACCGGTAGAAATCCAGATTCGCACCTGGGAAATGCATCGCCGCGCCGAATATGGAATCGCTGCTCACTGGCGCTACAAAGAAGACCCCAACGCTAAATCGGCAGGCGATAATAAAGGGGTATTGGCTGATAGTGGCGAAATGGGCTGGCTGCGCCAATTAGTGGATTGGCAAAAAGAGACCCAAGACCCGGGTGAATTTTTGGATTCTCTGCGCTATGAAATGTCAGGATCCCGGGTATATGTGTTTACCCCGGCGGGAGAGGTTAAAGATCTGCCGGCGGGCGCTACTCCGGTCGATTTTGCCTACGCGGTGCATACCGAAGTAGGTAACCGTACTGTGGGGGCAAAAGTTGGCGGCAAATTGGTGCCCCTGGACACCAAGTTGGAAAACGGGGATAACGTTGAGGTGCTAACTTCCCGCTCTCCGACCTCAGGTCCTTCTCGGGATTGGCTACAGTTTGTGGCCAGCCCCCGGGCTCGCAACAAGATCAAAGCCTGGTTCTCTAAAGAACGCCGCGAAGAAGCTATCGAAGCCGGACAGGGTCTGATTTCGACCTATATGCGCAAACAAAATCTACCTTTGCAGCGCCTGATGAGTCATGAGACGATGACGGCTTTGGCCTCTGGTATGGGGTACGGCGATGTCTCCGCCCTTTATGCGGCAGTAGGTAGCCACCATGTTTCGGCAGCCCATGTAGTTGAAAAACTCATGGAAAGTGCCGGGGGAGAGGACGGAGCAGAGGAGACCCTGTCCGAGGCAGTCCTTCCGGAGCAAGTTGAAGCACGTCCTAGTAGTAGTAACGAAGGCACCGGTATCCAGGTTGAAGGGATGAAACAGGGAGAAATCTGGACGAAGATTGCCCGCTGCTGTAATCCGCTACCGGGAGATAAAATTGTCGGGTTTGTTACCCGGGGTCACGGGGTGTCTGTCCATCGCGAGGAATGTTCCAATGCCCAAAACTTGATGGCGCATCCCGAACGGGTAGTGCAGGTTTCTTGGGCAGAGCATCCGACTGCAAAATTCCAGGTAGAAATTGAGATTCAGGCGCTCGATCGTGAGGGATTGATTAATGACGTTACGCAGGTATTGGCGGATTATCGCGCTAATATTTTGGCGGCTTCCATGAACACTTCTTCAGATCGGGTAGCTACTTCCCGCTACACTTTCGAAGTGGCAGACTCTCGCTATTTGCACGCGATTTTGAATGATATCCATAAGATTCCGGGGGTGTTTTTAGCAAAACGCACCACCGGTACTTTGCGTAAACAACCGGTTAACCAAAGCCAATAGCCGGGCGCGGTTCCAGCTATCCTTACCGGTCAGGTGGGGAAAGCGGTCGCAAGAGTGTAGAGCAGCTGTCGGACTCAGCAGATTGACTTTCCCCAGGCGCACAAAATCATTACGCGAGCCGCGACCCCGGTTAGCGGCTTGGCTTTTTAGGGTACTGTCGCCTATTCGATTGCATCCTAGGGGGATAATTCCCTGCTGCTGGAAGCGTCGGCGCGAGGGCGCGTCCAGCTGGATCCAGTAGCGGCAATCAGCGGCGCGCCGCGGACGGCGTAAACTCGCGATATATACCGTCTGCGGGGGACAGGAGTTTCCTGCCCAAACCCAGGCGGCGGAGTGCGCACTAAGGAAACATCCGCTAGGAACTAGGGGAGCCAAAAAGAGCGCCCGTCCGTAGATGGAAGCTAAAGTAACCGGCTCGGCCAGTAAATCAACCGTTCCGCTATGGCTACGAATAAAACGATTTCCGCGCAGTAGCGAGGCTCGCGCTGCCCCTTGCAGCAGTTGGTTTCCCAAGGCATCAACCAGGATTGCTTCCATGGATTTAGCCTGGCGGGCGTGAGGATCCTAAACAAAGCCGCCAGTAACTCGTAAGGAAAACCAAAACCTAAAAGGACTGTGGAAAACTATTAGCCTTGGTATCTAGCTTGCGCCAAGAAGGGGTTGTGGGCTTTCTCCAAACCGAAGACTGTGGCCGGGCCATGTCCAGGAAGCAGCAGGGTATCAGGGTGAATCACATTTTGCAGGGTGCGCAGGGTATGCAGCATCTGCTGGGAATCACCGCCGGGCAAATCGGTGCGTCCCACCGAGCCGGCAAAAATTACGTCGCCTGATAAAGCTAGCTGCCGAGGAGCCTCTTTTTCCCGTCCAGATTCGTTTAGCCACTGCTGGTAAATAGTTTGGGCTTCCGGTTCTGCATTTCCGCACAAGGCTTCGGCTTCGAAAAGAAATAGCGTGGATCCTTCAGTGTGTCCGGGAGCGGGGACTGCTCGCATAAAAATTCCCGGCGCTAGTTCTGCTCCTTCACTGGTGGCAGCGCCGGGCAGTACCTGCAAGTTTTCGGGTTCTTTCCAGGGTGGGAGCGCTAGTTCATGCTCGGCACGTTCGCGAGGATCTAGCTTTTCCGGGTGAAAACGGTATTCGTCGGGGGCGGGAATATAGACCGGAGCCTTGCCAGCGATAGCATGAGCATCCCAAATATGGTCAGCATGTCCGTGAGTACACAGCACTGCCGCCACGGTTACTTCCAGGCGTTGTAGCGTGGCTTGCAGCTGGTCTAAAGCACCAGATCCGGGGTCTACAACCAAGGCTTCCCGACTCCCGGGAGCTAAGAGCAAATAAGGGTTTTCTGAATAGAAGGGCGCATAAAATTTTTCGATCCTCATAGGGATATCATAAAGGATGTGCGCCCTTGGTGGTTTAGCAGCTCTAGGGCATAATATGGTTAAGGAGCAATCAGCTCCGCGCGCAGGCGGCTAATCCTAGCCGCTAAAATAACTGATTTAAGGAAAAATTAGTGACTGAACAGCCCGATACCGCTCCCAAGCCCAAACCCGTTCCCACCCCGGGGAAGATTCGTTTACCCAGGGAAAATAAACCGGTAGCTCCGGTAAGAACCCCTGATTTTTCGGCAGCCTTGCCTTTTGGACGCGTTGATGCAGAGGGGCGCGTCTGGGTTAAAGATGGGGAAGCTGAACGCCAGATTGGTCAGTTCCCGGCGGAAGTTCCCGAGAATCCTTTGAATATCTACGTCAGGCGCTACCTGGATATTGCCGCCCAAATATCGTTGTTTGCGGAGCGACTGCCCCGGCTGGCCGAACGCGAGATTGACCAGACTATGAAGTCACTGCGCGAACAGGTCAGCGAGCCGGCTGCAGTCGGTGATCTCCCGGCTTTGCGGGAAAAAGTTGCTAAGCTGCAGGAAAAAGCCGATAAGCGCAAAGAAGAGGCTGCTCAGCAGCGGGCGGAAGCCAAGGAAGAGGCGCGTAAAAATCGCGAACAAGTGGTGGTGCGGGCCGAAGAAATCGCCGCGCAAGATTCTGCTCGTACCCAGTGGAAGCACTCTGGTCAAGAGTTAAGAGACTTGCTGGACGAGTGGAAACGTCTCCAGCATGCCGGGCCGCGGATTGACCGGGCAATAGAAGATGAACTCTGGAAACGCTTTGCAGCGGCTCGTTCCACCTTCGACAAGAAGCGCCGCGCATTCTTTACCGAACTAGATGCCACGCAGGCGCAAGCGAAGACAGCGAAAGAAAAACTTATTGCCGAGGCCGAAGCCCTCTCCGATTCCACTAACTGGGGCGAGACCGCCCGCGCCTACCGGGATTTAATGACCCGCTGGAAGGCGGCAGGACGTGCCTCCCGCCGGGAAGATGACGCCCTCTGGCAACGCTTCCACCGGGCGCAACAGCAGTTCTTTGATGCTCGTAATGCTCAAAACGAAGCTGTCAATGCCTTAGAAGGGGAGAACCTCGCCAAGAAAGAAGCTCTTTTGGTGAAGGCAGAAGCCCTCAAAGAGCTCACCGACGTAGAGGAAATTAAATCCCGGCTGCGTCCCCTACAAGAGCAATGGGACGAAATTGGGCATGTTCCGCGCGCCGATATTGATCGCGTGGAACGGCGGATGCGTGCGGTAGAGGATCACCTGCGCAACTTGGAAGAGGAAATCTGGCGTAAATCAAACCCGGAAACCAAGGCGCGCGCCGAAGGCATGGCAGGACAGCTTAAAGGTCTTATCGACCAGATTAAGTCGGAGATTGCTCAGGCAGAAGCGGATGGGGATAGTAAAAAAGCGGCAGAACTTCAAGAGTCACTAAAAGCCCGTGAAGCTTGGCTCAAGCAGGTAGAGTCCTTTTAGGAGCTGTTAACGTCAAGAAAGAGGACTGTGATGAGCAAAGCGGGACTAGCCCAGGCAGTTGAAAAAATGGAGCAAGCCGGGGTTAGCCCCGCCGCCATCTCGGTCTTTTCCCACTACTACCAGGTCTTAGAGGGCGAACATACCGGTTTTATTCCCGAGGAAACGATATCCCCGCTCACCAGCGTGGATCGCTTAGAAGCCAACCAGGTTAGTCCCGAGCAGGGGCAGGCTGCTTTAGCTAAAACCGTGATGATAAAGCTCAATGGGGGACTAGGTACCTCCATGGGGATGGATAAAGCTAAGTCTTTATTACCGGTGCGCGCGGGTCTGAGCTTCCTGGATATTATTTGCCAGCAGGTGCTGGCCGCACGTAAGGAATACGGGGTAAGCCTGCCCCTAATTTTCATGAATTCTTTCCGTACCCAGGCTGACACTTTGGCGGCGCTGCAACGCCACCCGGGAATTGAAGTTGCGGGATTGCCGCTGGACTTTTTACAGAATCAAGAACCGAAGCTACGCGCCGATGATTTAACCCCGGTGTCTTGGGAAAAGGATCCCTCTTTAGAATGGTGTCCGCCTGGTCACGGCGATATCTATACTGCCCTCTATGGTTCCGGATTGTTAGATAAATTGATCGCGGCGGGTTACCGCTATGCGATGACTTCTAACTCCGATAATTTGGGGGCTACCCCGGATGCCCAGATCGCGGGCTGGTTTGCGGCCAGCGGAGCGCCCTATGCGGCTGAGCTTTGCGTGCGCACTATCAATGACCGCAAAGGTGGGCATTTAGCGATCCGCAAGCTAGATGGACAATTGATTTTGCGGGATACTGCCCAGACTCCGCCGGAGCAGATGGATTACTTCACCGATGAACATCGCCACCCCTTCTTTCACACTAATAATCTCTGGTTTGACCTGGTTAAATTGCGGGATGCCCTGGTAGAAAATAATGCGGTGCTGGGGCTACCCTTAATCGCCAATCACAAGACCGTTGACCCTGCCGATCCCGAAAGCCCGGCAGTTATTCAAATGGAAACCGCCATGGGGGCAGCGATTGCTTCCTTTAAGGGAGCGACTGCCATCTTGGTGCCGCGTAGTCGCTTTCTCCCGGTGAAAACCACTAATGAACTGACTTTGTTGCGTTCTGATCTCTATGATCTGGACGCTAACTATCACCTGGCTAAAATCAGCGATCAAGAAGTAGCAGTGGATTTGGATTCCCGCTTCTTTAAGAAGATCTCTGATTTTGAAGCGCGTTTCCCGCACGGAGTGCCCTCGCTGCGGGAGGCGACCGCTTTTAAAGTTACCGGCCCCTTTACCTTTGCTGAAGACGTAAAAGTTAAAGGCCAAGTTAATTTGGAAACTACGCAAGAGCAATTGGTGGCGGCGGGCAGCTGCCTGGCGGGATAAACCGCTAAGCTCTGGGGCAATCCCCTTCGGAGCGGGGCGGGCAAATCACCAGCAGCCTGAAATCCATTTACCGGAAAACCAGTGACCGGGATGTTCCGTGGGAACAGAAAATTCCTAACCGCGTCGTTTATGCTTAAAGTCGCGTTTTTTACCGTGTTTTTTACCGCTGTGTTTACCGGGGCCTTCGTCCTCGCGCATCCGCAGGGTACGTCCGGATACTCGAGCTTTAGCAATCTTACGAATGGTTTCGGGGGAAAGCGGGCGAGCCATTTCTACTAACGAGAAACTTTGCAGGATATCTATATGCCCCACGTCGCCACCTTTGAGGCCGCCTTCTCCGGTAATTGCCCCCACTATGGCCCCGGGTTTTACCCGGTCCCGGCGTCCTACTTCCACTCGGTAGCGTCGAGAAGAACCGGAGGAGAAGTGGCGGCGGGCTGACCCCTTAGCGCGGGAGCTCTTGCTTCCTTCATTTTCGCGACCTTCTTCGAAACTGGCGGAGATGAAGCGCCCTAATTCGTCGACCTTTTCTTCCCGGCGGACTCGGAATTCCAATTTGCGTTTTTCGGGTCCAAAATCCCCACTCGCTAAAGCTAGGAGGGCGGCAGCGGCGTCCCCAATATCCATTCCTTTTGCCACTACCAGATCTTGGATCGCGTCATAGTAGACTTCCATTTCTCCTTTTTCGAGGCGCCGGCCAATCTGTTCGGTCATCCGATTCGCGCGTGCCTGCGCTACCTGGTCGGGAGAGGGGATAAAAACTTCGGTCATTTTTTCACCGGTAAGTTTTTCAATTACGCGTTTGCGAGGGCGCTCCCGGGGAGTAAAGAAGGTTAGCGAGGTGCCTTCGCGTCCGGCTCTTCCGGTGCGACCGATGCGATGCACATAAGCTTCGGCTTCTCGCGGCACATCGTAATTGACTACTAGCCCGATGCGCTCGACATCGAGGCCGCGCGCAGCTACATCGGTGGCTACCAGTACATCTAAGGTGCCTTCGCGCAGGCGTGCCACGATCCTTTCCCGCTCTGCCTGGGCTACATCTCCACTAATAGCCGCGGCTAAGAATCCGGCATTCTGAAGTTCGGTCCCCACCTGTTCGGCATCGATCCGGGTGCGCACGAACACGATGGAAGCTGCGGCCTCACTTAGCGCTAGTACGCGGCATAAAGCCTCGGATTTGAATTTAAAAGGCACTACCGCATAGGTCTGATTTACTGTCTCCACTGTGGAAGATTGGGGCGCGATTGAAATCTCAACTGGATCGGATAGGTGCCGCTCCGCAATCCGTTTAATGGCGGGAGGCATAGTGGCGGAAAAGAGGGCGCGGATGGCGTCGCGGTTAGCGCCGCTAGCGATCTGGTCCACGTCCTCGGAAAATCCCATCCGCAGCATTTCATCTGCTTCGTCCAGGACGAAGAACTTGAGTGCCGATAAATCGAGTTCCCCGCGCTCCATTAAATCCATGATCCGTCCGGGAGTGCCCACCACGATTTGGGCGCCGTCTCGCAAAGCCGAAATCTGCGGTCCGTAAGAGGCGCCGCCATAAACCGCCACTACCTTTAGTTTCATTCCCCGAGAAAATTCGGTAAGGGCAGTAGCTGATTGGGCAGCCAGCTCCCGGGTAGGAGCCAGAATTAGGGCTTGAACCTGTCCGGCTTGGTCACATGCAGACAGAATAGGCAGCCCGAAGGCCGCGGTTTTCCCGGTTCCAGTTTGCGCAATCCCTACTACATCCCGTCCCGCCATCAACGGGGGAATCCCTTGCCGCTGGATCGGGGTGGGCTCGCTAAATCCCATGTTTTCTAAGGTGTCCAAAATAATTTTCGGTAACCCTAGGTCAGAAAAGAAAGTCGTTTCTTCGGGGGATCCCTGGGCTGTAGCGGCGTCTGCTTCGTGGGTATCGAAGCTGCCCTCTAGGTCTAGTTCCCCGGTTTCAAAGTTGGGATTGGTTTCCAAAGAGGACGCACTGGTCCCCGCGGCTATTTCGCTCATGTTTATGCCTGTCTGCTTAAATATCATTCGCTTTAACGTTACCGGAGGTAGCAGGCAAGTGAAGAAATCCCAGCCAGTGAATCACGCCACCTAGAGCGGCAGGAAATCCCTCCCACTGGCGCGGGAGGCTAAACTATTAACAGTTACATGAGGAAAGGAATAGCAGTGCTCAGAACGCATGACGCGGGAACTCTAAACCGCGACCTGGTGGGACAAACAGTAGAACTAGCGGGTTGGCTAGATCGCCGCCGCGATCACGGAGGTGTTTGCTTTATTGATTTGCGTGATGCCTCCGGGGTAGCTCAGGTAGTTATCCATGACGAAAAAATCGCCCATGAGCTGCGTAGTGAATATGTTTTGCGGATCAAAGGCAAGGTGCATCCCCGTCCGGAGGGCAATGAGAATCCGGAACTGCCGACTGGCGAAATTGAGGTTTATGCCGATGAAGTTGAGGTACTCAACCCGGCAGCCGCGCTGCCTTTCCAAGTTTCGGTACACGCCGAGGATTCCGGGAAAGTTGGTGAGGACGCACGTCTGAAATACCGCTACCTGGACTTGCGTCGTCCCGAGATGCAAAACCGTTTGCGTCTGCGCTCTAAGGTATCCAAAGTCACTCGCGATACTTTAGATTCTCTGGGCTTCGTAGAGATTGAAACTCCGACTTTGACCCGTTCCACTCCCGAGGGGGCGCGGGACTTCTTGGTACCGGCGCGTCTAGCCCCCGGCTCCTGGTATGCCTTGCCGCAGTCTCCCCAGCTGTTCAAACAGCTGCTAATGGTGGCCGGCATGGAGCGCTACTACCAGATTGCGCGCTGCTACCGGGACGAGGACTTCCGCGCTGACCGCCAGCCCGAGTTCACCCAGCTGGACGTGGAGATGAGTTTCGTAAGGCAAGAAGACGTTATCGAGGTAGCTGAACAGGTGCTGACCAACATCTTCAAGCTGATTGATGTCAATATCGAAACCCCGATTCCCCATATGTCCTACGCCGATGCCATGGCGCGTTTTGGCACTGATAAACCGGATCTGCGCTTTGGTCTAGAACTAACTGACTTGACTGAATACTTTAAAGACACCCCCTTTAGGGTGTTTGCCAACGCGGAATACGTGGGCGCAGTAGTGATGCCGGGTGGCGCCTCTCAGCCGCGACGTACTTTCGATAAATGGCAAGATTGGGCGCGTTCGCGTGGCGGCAAGGGCCTGGCCTACGTAAAGGTAGAAGAGGACGGCACCCTTTCCGGACCGGTAGCCAAGAATCTGACTGATAGCGAACGCGAAGGCCTAGCGGAGGCAACCGGAGCTAAACCGGGCGACTGCATTTTCTTTGGTGCCGGCAAGATCGATGAGGCTCGCGCCCTGCTGGGGGCCGCCCGCCTAGAAATCGGTGCCCGCTGCGATCTGCTAGACCCGAATGAATGGAAGTTCGTGTGGGTAGTGGATGCCCCGCTGTTTAAGCCCTCGGCAGCTGCCAAGGCGGAAGGGGACGTGGCGCTGGGAGCTTCTGCTTGGACCGCGGTACACCACGCCTTTACTTCTCCCAAGCCGGAATGGCTTGACCGCTTCGAGGAAGACCCGGGGAACGCCCTCGCCTATGCTTACGATATTGTGCTAAACGGTAACGAAATCGGAGGCGGCTCCATCCGTATCCACCGCCGTGACGTGCAAGAACGTATCTTCAAGGTCATGGGGCTGTCGGAAGAAGAGGCTCAAGAAAAGTTTGGGTTCTTGCTGAACGCCTTCAAATATGGCGCGCCTCCCCACGGCGGAATCGCTTTCGGTTGGGATCGGATCGTGTCTTTGATGACCCACGCGGATTCGATTCGCGACGTGATTGCTTTCCCCAAGTCCGGGGGTGGCTACGATCCGCTCACTGATGCTCCGGCTCCGATTACGCCCGAGCAGCGTAAAGAAAGCGGCGTTGACTTTGTTCCGGAGGACGAAGAAGGCTAAACGCGGTAAAAACCTTAATGCCGCCCCTACCGGGCTTTGCTCTGGTAGGGGCGGCAAGTTTATGTCCTGCCTTTGTCGCTCAGATTAGGCGGGCTTAGCGGCCAGGCGGCGCGCCAAAACTGCGCAGACTACTAACTGGAATTGGTGAAATACAATTACCGGGATAGTCACTGCCGCTACCGTAGCAGGCGGAAAAATAATGGCTGCCATTGGCAGTCCGGTGGCCAGGGATTTCTTGGATCCGCACATTAGTAACACAATGCGGTCGCGACGGTTTAAGGATATCCAGCGACCCAAATTCCAAGTGAGGGTGAGCATAATGGCCAATACGATCAGGCATTGCAGTAGTAATAATCCCACTTGCTGCGCCGAGATTTTTTGCCAAAGACCCCCGGCAGTAGCCCCGCAAACTGATGAGGCTACGATCGCCAAAATAGTGCCGTTATCGGTGGCTTTGGTTAGAGCGCGATGCGTATTTAACCACTTGCCGATAAACCGGTGAAGTAGCTGCCCTAACACAAAGGGTAGTAACAGTTGCAATAACACATTTACTACCCGCGTGGCCTCGATTCCGCTGGCTCTGCCCATGACCACAAACACCAGGGCAGGGGTGAGAATAATGCCGGCGATATTAGAGATCGTAGCCGAGCAAACTGCGCCTGCGATATTGCCTCCGGCAATAGAAGTAAAGGTTACCGAGGACTGTACCGTAGAGGGCAGTAAAGTTAGATAGAGGGTTCCCAGGGCGAATACTGGTCCCAGGAGCTTCAAATCCAGTGGGTGCATCGCTATTCCCAGTAGCGGGAAAAGTACGAAGGTAGAAAGCGCAACCGCGCCTTGTAAGCGCCAGTTCTTTAATCCTTCCCAAATTTCTTTAGTAGATAGGCGCGCCCCATAAAGAAAAAACAACAGCACGATTAGGACGTTCCCTAAATAGCCTAGGGCATTGACCAGCACCGCAGGTACCGGGATTAAAATCCCCAACACCAAAATAACCAGGATGGAAAGGATAAAGGGATCGAAGAATCTACTTAACCGTTGCCGTCTAGTCACAAAACCAAGATACCGGGCAGAGCACAGCCGGCTTAACAGTCGGCGAAAGTTCCCACTACGGGCGACCATTCCCGTACGGTCATGGATTTCACGATCCCCGCTTGCGCATAGGGGTCGTCGGCTAGAATCTGCTTAGCTTCTTCCGCATCGCGAGCCAGCATAATGGTCAATGAGCCCTGTTCATGCAAGGTGGCGGTTCTGCCGGTAGAAAGTACCGTGCCCAGGCTATTTAGTCGGCGCATAAAGGCACGATGATTGGCACGAATCTCGCTTTTGAGTCCCACTAGTTTAGGGTCATAGTCATACAGGACTATGTAAAGACACATCCCCTGATTATCTTCGTGTCCTGGAGTGGTCATCCTTACCTCCTGTTTTGCAGCGGCTAGCTGAGATTGACTCTCAAAATGCTAACTGCTTCTATCTTAACGCAGGTTTTAGCGCAAAACGTGATTACTTTAGGACGCCGATAGTTCCTGGTCCCGGGCTACTGCCGCATTTACCGCGGCACGAGCGGCCGCCGAAAAACCGGCATCTTCCATAGCTAACAGGCCGGCTACCGTGGTACCCGCTGGGGAACACACCTGATCCACTAAGGCCTGCGGGTTTAAACCTTGAGGCAGATTTTCGAGGACGTTTTGTGCCGAACCGGCTACCGCCTGCGCCACTATCCGAGTAGCTTCCTCTTTCTTAAAGCCGTGGGCTACCCCCGCTTGCGCCAGGGCATCAATTAAACGGTAAATCCAGGCCGGGGAGCACCCGGCAAGCGCGGCAAAGGCAGCGAAATGATCTTCGGGTACCAGCGCGGTTTTACCAATGGCATCAAACATGGCGCGGACTTCCGCTAGGGCTTCTTCGCTAACGTACTGGTTGGCAGCAATCCCGGACATGGACTGGTTGATTTGGGCATTCACATTGGGCATTACCCGTACCACCGGGGTTTGTTCCGGTAAATGCGCTTCAATTGTAGCTATAGGTTTTCCGGCAGCCACTGAGATCACTACCGGTTTCGCGGCGAGGGCATCGCCTAAGTCATCCAGCAGAGGGGCGATCATATAGGGTTTTACCCCTAGCAGCAGGTATTTTACCTGCTTAGCGACGGTGGCAGCATCCGGGGCTACGGGCAGGGAAAACTCGTCCTCGAGGGAGTGCATCCGCTCCCGGGTACGGTTGAAAGCTAAAATGTCTGCTGCCGGCAGCTGTCCGGAGGCGATTAGCCCGCGCACAATCGCGCCTCCCATTGCGCCAACCCCGATAACCCCTAACTTGGCCATGCGTCCTCCTGAAGAAAGTGATTTATGCCAACTGTTCTTATCCTAGCGCGGACAAAATTACCTGAGAAAGTTAAACCCGCTATGCTGTTGCCAAGTGGCGTTGATCCGGCTATCACCGAGGAGCTTCTGGAAGAACCCTGGATGCAGGCAGTAGAACCAGACGGGTAAGCCCGTAACAGCAGTTAATGAGGCCCAGATTTTTGGGCGAAGCGGGGTGGTACCGCGGGGCTGGAAAGCCTTCGTCCCGGCACTGGCAGTAACAGCTCGAAATAGGTGAGGTTTAACGTGGGCTACTATCCGCGGCATAAAGATGGCGATGTTTCCGCCAATCCGTCTTTTCCCCAACTAGAGGAACAGACCCTGAAATACTGGAAGCAGAACGACACTTTCCGCAAGTCGATTGCCCAAAGAGAGGCCGGAGATGCGGGGGCTAACGAGTTTGTATTCTATGACGGTCCTCCTTTTGCTAACGGTTTGCCCCACTATGGGCATTTACTGACCGGTTATGTAAAAGATGTGGTGGGACGTTACCAGACCATGCAAGGTCACCGGGTGGAGCGGCGCTTTGGCTGGGACACGCACGGTCTGCCGGCAGAATTGGAAGCGGAACGCATCTTAAAGATTGAGGATAAATCCGAGATCGAAGGCCCGGATGGTATTGGGATTGAAAAGTTTAACCAGACCTGCCGGGAATCGGTGCTGCGTTACACCAAAGAGTGGGAAGAGTACGTTACCCGTCAGGCGCGCTGGGTGGATTTCGATAACGACTATAAGACGCTTGACGTTAACTATATGGAGTCAGTGATCTGGGCGTTTAAACAGCTCTATGACAAGGGGCTCGCCTATGAAGGTTTTCGGGTATTGCCCTACTGCTGGAACGATCAGACTCCACTGTCTAACCATGAACTGAAAATGGATGACGATATTTATCAGGATCGTCAAGACAATACGGTGACCGTGGGGCTCCGCCTGGAAACCGGGGAACTGGCACTGGTATGGACCACCACTCCCTGGACGTTGCCCTCTAACCTGGCAATCGCAGTCGGACCGGAAATCACCTATGTAACCGTGCAGGTAGACCCGGATTTAGAGTCGCCGGTTGCCGGGGAAAAAGTTATTATCGCGCGTGATCTTTTGCCTGCCTACGCTAAGGAACTGGGCGAAGATCCTAGCATTCTGGCCGAATACCCCGGTTCAGAGCTGGTAGGACGCTCCTATGAACCGATTTTTGATTACTTTAAAGACCAGCTGGGCGAGGGCGAAACTCCGGGCGCAAAGGCCTATCACGTACTGGCAGCGGACTTCGTAACCACTACTGACGGTACTGGTTTGGTACACCAGGCTCCCTACGGCGAGGACGATATGATCCTGCTGACCGCCAATGGGATTAATGCCGTCACTCCGGTGGATGATGCCGGGTTGTTCACCGCCGAGGTACCCGATTATCAGGGCATGCAGATTTTCGATGCCAATAAACAGATTATTCGCGACTTCCGGCTCGGTAACGAGGACGATCAAGGCCCCTTGGCGCGCACCCCGAAAGAAAAACGGGCGGTGCTGGTGCGCCAGCAGTCCTTCGTGCACTCTTATCCGCACTGTTGGCGTTGCCGCAAACCCCTAATCTATAAACCGGTTTCCTCTTGGTTCGTGAAAGTGACTGACTTCCGCGAACGGATGGTGGAGCTAAACCAGCAGATCGACTGGGTGCCGGAGCATATTAAGGATGGACAGTTTGGTAAATGGCTCGAGGGAGCCCGCGACTGGTCGATTTCGCGTAACCGTTTTTGGGGTAGCCCTATCCCGGTTTGGAAATCTGATGACCCCAACTATCCGCGCGTAGATGTTTATGGCTCCCTAGCGGAACTGGAAAAAGATTTCGGGGTGGAAGTTAAAGACTTGCACCGGCCATTTATTGATACTTTGGTGCGTCCTAACCCAGATGATCCCACCGGTAAATCGATGATGCGGCGGATTCCCGACGTATTGGACTGCTGGTTCGATTCCGGTTCCATGCCGTACGCGCAGGTACATTACCCGTTTGAAAACCAGCAGTGGTTCGAGGATCACTATCCCGGCGATTTCATCGTGGAATATATCGGGCAAACCCGCGGCTGGTTCTACCTGCTGCACGTACTGGCGACGGCGCTCTTTGATCGCCCGGCATTTACTTCCTGTGTGTCTCACGGGATTGTGCTCGGCGATGATGGCCGCAAAATGTCGAAGTCGCTGCGCAACTACCCGGACGTGAATGAAGTGTTCGACACTTACGGTTCGGATGCGATGCGTTGGTTCCTAATGTCCTCTCCGGTAGTGCGGGGTGGAAACCTGGTGGTAAAGAGCGAGGGGATCCGCGATACGGTTCGCCACGTTATTTTGCCGCTATGGAACATTTATTACTTCTTCGCTCTGTACGCTGGTTCTTGCAATAAAGGTGCTGGTTACCAGGCTAAAGCCTTGGAGCTAGCGGATCCGAAGACCCTCGAGCAGCTGGGAGTTATGGATCGGTATCTGCTGGCACGCACCCGCAACCTGGCACTAAATGTCAAGGAGCTGCTGGATAGTTACGATATTCCGGGCGCTTGCGATGCGGTCAGCGAACATCTGGATTTGCTCACTAACTGGTACGTGCGTACTTCCCGGGATCGTTTCTGGAACGAGGAGGCCGCGGCTTACGACACTCTCTACACCTGCCTAGAGGTGTTGATGCGGGTGATGGCACCGCTAGCTCCGCTCGTAAGCGAAGAAATCTGGCGGGGACTGACCGGGGGAGAGTCGGTGCATCTGTGCGACTACCCGGTAATGCCAGATACGGTGGATGATCCGGCTTTGGTATCCGCTATGGATATGGTGCGGGAAGTAGTTTCGGCTACCCATTCGCTGCGTAAAACCCATAACTTGCGGGTGCGTCAACCACTGCAGTCCCTAACAGTAGTAGATGATGCTAGCCAAAAGCTGGCAGATTTCTCGGAATTGATCGCCGGGGAAGTAAACGTGAAGCAAGTGGTGTTGCAAGCTTTTAGTGAGTCTGGCCTGCAGCTGCAGCGGCAGTTGAAGCTGAATCCCAAAGCCTTCGCCCCCGAGATTCGCAAAGCCACTTCCCAACTATTTAAGGCCCAAAAAACTGGTCAGTGGCGCGAAGAGGGCGAAAACGTAGTATTCCCCGAGGTACTGGTTAACGGCGAACCGGTTGCTTTAAGCGGAGACCAGTTCTCGCTGTCAACTACGGTAGAAGTTGCTGACGGTCAGGTGGCCACAGTTTTGGGCGATGGCGCGGTGGTGGTGCTGGATACCGAGATCACCCCCGAGCTGGAAGCCGAAGGCTATGCCCGCGACTTGGTGCGCTCTATCCAAGATGAGCGTAAATCCCAGGATCTGCATGTTTCTGATCGCATTGAGCTAGTGCTGGAAGTGCCGGCAGAGCGAGTTCAAAGCGTAGAGACTCATGCGCAGATGATCGCGCACGAAGTGTTGGCTACGGAGTTTAAAGTCCAGGCCGGATCGGACGATGCGGTGAAGATTAATATTACTGCGGTGCATCCGGTAACGGCATAAAAGGGTTGCACAGTAAAAAGTTTCCGCCGGCAACCCCTAGTTGCCGGCGGAAACTTATTTTTTAGACTAGGCGGATTAATCTGCGACTAGCACTTCGAGTCCGCTATCTTTGAGTTCGTTGTGTGCCCAATCCGGGGTATCCCCATCGATAATCGCAGTATCGAAGTCGCTGAGGGGACCTACTTTAAACAGGGCAGAACGCCGGAACTTAGAAGCATCAGCCACCAGTATTTTGCGCCGCGAGGCAGCTAGCAGCGCCCGTTTAAATTTCGCCACTTGCTGATCGGGGTGGAAGCAATAACCGTGATTGATAGCAGTGGCAGACATGATGCAAACATCAATGTTGAGTTGGCTGACTGCTAGTTCAGTTAAATCTCCAAAATAAGCATCTGCCCAAGTTTCGTAGGTACCTCCCAATAAGATCAGGCGTACTCCCTTTTGCTCTCGTATCCGTTGCGCCAGGAACTCGGCATTGGTAATCACCGTCAGCGGAGCCAGGGATTCTAAATTTTCCACTAGGGGAAGATTCGTGGAGGAATCATCTAAGGCCAGCGACATGCCACTGCGCAAAAATTTTCGCGATAACCGGGCAAATTTGGATTTTACCGGAGCGTTAGTCGCGATTCGCAAGCGCGCCGAGGCCTCGATCAGCGAAGACTCAACCGCGGTTATTTCTTTCCGGTTTAGCTGCACTAAACCGCTCTTTTCCAGCTCGGCGATATCGCGGTAGACCGTCATTTCCGAAACGCCCAGCTCTGCTGCCAACTCTTCTACGCGCGCCGCACCGCCTCGCGCCACCTGCTTTAAAATCAGCTGTTGGCGCGAGGCGGGAGTGGACTTAGTGCTCTCAGGCACGAGGTAGCACCGCTTTCGCTACTACATCCTTAACCGGCAGATCCTCAGATTCTAGAATCTGGTTTACTGCTGCCAGTAGCGGCAGCTGGTCTTTGATTTCACTAGCGTGTTGCTCCACGAACTTGGCGGCCAAGCCAGCTGCTGGAACTCCTTCGACGGTTTGCTCCAGGCGATCCATTTCCGCGAGCGCCTCTTTGGGGTTTTCGCCTCGTCCCAAACGCACCCCGTAGACCTTGTTACGCCCCGAAAGGCCAGTAACTTCTAGGTCGCCAACCCCCGGCAGGCCGAAAGCAGTTTCCATCTTGGCGCCTTGCGACTGCCCCAATAGAGACATTTCCTTGACCGCCTGGGTGAAAGTGGCGGCTTTCAGATTGTGGTGGGGGATACCGGTGGCCTCTTCTAGACCATCGGCAATCCCCAGGGCGATCGCATACACGTTCTTCATCGGGGCACAAATCTCCACTCCGACTTCATCATCGCTGTATTCGATAGCGTAGTTTTCAGTGCATGCTGCGGTGGCATATTTCTTGGCTACTGCCAGATCCTTACAACCAAAAATGGTGGCCGTGGGTTTGCGGCCCGCGCATTCATTGGCTTTAACCGGTCCGGCGATCGCTACGATCGGGGGCAGCTGGTCGTAGCCGTTTTCTTTTGCGATCCGGCGAATAGCGGTGGGCAGCTGCTCAATAATTCCTTTTTCATCGGGGCAGAACCCTTTAGAAGTCAGCCAGATGGCATCAGCCTTCGCCATTCCTGCCAGCGCCATTTCGGTAATCTTAGGGACTCCGGTAGAGGCCACCGACATGACCACCACGTTAGCGCCTTCCAAGGCTTGAGCGAGCTGGTCACTTCGATAGGTTTTTACTCCCTTAGCCAAGGGCTCCTTGGTGCGCGGATGGGGTTTTCCGGCTTCAACTGCATCCAGTAGATGGTCATCTAACCAAGTTCCCCACAGGCGTACCTCCCAGCCCGCATCGGCAACCGGAGTACACAGGGCAGAGCCCATAGCGCCCGCCCCTAGAACAGTAATAACACTCATTGTTCCTCTTTTCTCTTATAGCTCGGCCGCTGGGGACTCGGGCCTAGTGGATGGATACTTGCGCGACAAGTCATGTAAATCTTCGAAAATGTCTTGCAAACGCGGATAAAGTTTGCGCTGCACGCTGGCTACTTCCTGGTAGCGCTGGTGGAGCTCCATATTCGGTTCAATGGTCTCGCCATAGTGTGCCATCTTGCCAGCGGCGGTGGCCACGTCATTGGTGCCGTAGACCCCGGTAGAGGCCATAGCCAGTACTGCAGCTCCCAGGGCTGAAATTTCATCTTCGAGGCAAACAGTAATCGGCAAACCGGTGCAATCCGACATGATCTGGCGCCACAGCCTCGAACGGGTACCCCCACCCATGGCGCGCAGTCCTTCGAGTTTGACTCCGGTACCCTTTTCGATCGAATCCAGGTTCAAACGCATTTCGAAGCCGATCGACTCTAAAATAGAACGATACATGTGAGCCCGAGAGTGGGTGCCGCGCCAGCCAACTACTGCCCCGCGAGCTACCGAATCCCAGTAGGGGCTTTGTACCGCATTCCAATACGGCAAGGTGATCAAGCCTTCACAGCCGGGCGGAATCTGAGAGGCAGCATCATCGAGGGCGGGATCCGGCTCGCCTAGCAGTTTCGGGTCACCAAGCGCTTCCCTAAACCAACCGGCCAGGTAGGATCCGGAGGACTGGAGTACTTCGAATACGTAGTTTCCGGGGATTCCAGACACGTGGGTGCGGAATACCGGGTCGTAGCGATACTCCGGGGATTCTACGCCCGCGTTTACCGCGGTGCCCAGGTTGAGGAACGCTATTTCCGGGCTGGTGGCCGCAGCGCCGATCCCGGCGGCTTGTCCATCGCCCAGGCCGGCGATAATCGGGACTTCTTTAATTCCCCATTCGGCGGCCAGATCCGGCATGAGAGTTCCCATTGGTTTGGACGGTTCTACCAGATCGGCCATCTGCTCGCGGGTTACGCCAGCGATTTCTAACAGCTCGGGAGCATAGTCGCGTTTTTGGACATCGAATAGACCGAGGGAATCGGTAGCGGCTTGCGAGGATACCCATTTACCGGTCAGGCGGAAGGCAATGTAACCGTGGACTTCCACCACTTTGTAGGCGTTTTTGAAAACTTCGGGTTCGTTTTCTTTAACCCAGGCCATCTTGTAGATGCCGGGGGTAACCCCAGCCGGTTTACCGGAAAGTTGATGAATGTGTTCATTCCCGTATTTGCGGATCTGGTCGGTGGCGCGCCCATCTAGCCACAAAATCCCGTTACGTAGGGGGCGACCATCTTTATCAAAGGGGGCGAAGGATTCGCGTTGATGGGTGATGCCGATGGCGGCTACCCGTTCGCGATCCTTGGCGCTAATCTTGGATAGCACCTCGCCGATAACAGCGTAAACACTTTCCCACCAGCGTAAAGGGTTATGTTCGTAGTGATCCATAGCGGGGGTGTGGAGCTGGATATTGCGTTTGGCGGTATGCCATACGGTACCGGCGGCATCTACCAAAATAGCTTTGGAAGAGGTAGTTGAAGAGTCTATCGCTACCACCAGGGGTCCTTCGGACAGGCGGTGCTTTTCTTTAGTCATTTTTGGCATTCTCCTTTGAATGTGGAAGCTGACAATTCCAGGGTAACTAAGAAAAACCAAAAGTACAACAGTTTTACTGTTTTATTTAACATCTATTTTGTTAAACGACTGGAGTTAGGGACGTTTTGCTGTTTCGGGCAAGTAGAAACCGGACAGTTTTAGCAGCGAAGGGCTTAAAAGTTGGGAGGGCGGGCGCGCCCTCAGTAGGATATGAGCTGAAAAAGGGGGAGCAAGTGCATAATCAAGACGGTCAAGAGCGGCAGGTTAACCCATACGAAGAGATTGCGAAGAAAGCTCATGGCGCCAGCGGAGGGATCGATCCCGATCTGCTGCCTTATCTGGCGGAAGCCGATCGCGAAGAACGTATAGATTTGCCCATCAGCGACAACTTGGCAGACCAGCAGGATAGCGAGCGCCTGCGGGCAGCCCTACAAGCGGGGGGAATCGCGTTGCCCGAGGAGATCGTAGGTTCGGAAACTGCGCCGGAAGAAGAAAACCCAGAAAATAGCCGCGATAATTCCACGCCCGCCATGGCAATGGATTCGCCTACTTCTGATGAATCTTTGCAAGCGGATTTCGAGGTGGCGCAAGTCTATGCCCGGATCCTTTCTCGGCGTCCCGAATATAAGATTTCGCCGACTAAGGCCCGGATCGAGCGTGCCCTCGATTATCTTTCGGATCCGCAGCTGTCTTATCCCAGTTTGCATATAGCCGGCACCAACGGAAAAACCTCTACCGCGCGGATTGCTGACAGCCTGCTAAGTGCCCAAGGTCTGCGGGTAGGGCGTTTTACCTCTCCGCATCTGGTGAGCGTTCGGGAGCGAATCTCGATTGATGGGGAACCGATCAGCCCCCAGGCGTTTTTGCAAGCCAATCAGGATGTGGAACCGATTATCGCCCTCGCCGATAAACAGGGCGAAAGTGCCGGTCAAGGCCGTCTTTCTTTCTTCGAATATCTAACCGCCTTGGCTTTCCAAGCCTTTGCTTCCGCTCCTATCGACGTGGGCGTAATCGAAGTGGGGATGGGGGGACGCTGGGATTCCACCAATGTCCTCGATAGCGCGGTGCAGGTGATCTGTCCGATTTCTTTTGATCATGAAAAATGGTTGGGGAGTACGCTCACGGAAATCGCCGGGGAAAAAGCGGGGATTATTCGGCCGGGTGCCACGGTTATTTGCGGGCCGCAAGAAGCAGAAGCTCTCGAGGTTATCCGCGAAGTTTGCCGGGAGAAAAATGCGACTTTGCGTCTTTACGGAGAAGATTTCACGGTTAGTGAGCAGAAAATGGCGGTCGGGGGACAGATGTTTACCCTCACCACCCCGGCAGCCAGCTATCAGGATCTCTACTTGCCACTTTTTGGTAATCATCAGGCGGTTAACGCTGCCCTGGCAATAACGGCCGTAGAGGCACTGGGAGCAGGCAAAGTCCTTTCTGAGGAAGTGCTGGCAGCGGGGTTGGACGCCGCGCGTTCTCCCGGGCGCCTCGAGGTTTTGGGAGGCTCTCCTACAGTTATCGTCGATGCGGCACACAACCCGGCAGGAGCTGCGGCGCTTAGATCCGGGATTGAGGATGCGTTCGGGTTCCAAAAAGTAGTAGGCGTTTTTTCGGCGATGGGCGATAAAAACGTGGAAGGGATCCTCGCGGAAATGGAGCCGATGCTGGACGCGGTAGTGACTTTGCCGATGGAGGGCGAACGCGCCATGGAACCGGTGGAACTGGCAAAAATCGCGGGAGAAGTATTTGGGAGCGAGCAAACCTTCGCGGCGCCCAATCTTTTGGATGCAGTAGATCAGGCGGTCTCCCTAACAGAAGAAGGAAATCTTCCGGCTGACGCGGTGGGGATCGTGATTTTTGGTTCGGTAGTTTTGGCGGGGCAGGCTCGTCAATTACTTTCGGGGCGGCTCAAACCGGAAAATAATTCCCATTGAGGACAAATTTCCGCAAGCAGTAAGCAATCTCTTAGTAAATGTGAAAAGATATCAGCGTGACTTTAACCGTTGCAGTTGACGCCTATATGCTTGCAGAAGCTAACCTAGTAGGTTGGGCATGGGTGATTGACCAAGATAATTGGGCATGCGGGTACGTAGAGGATTCCGCATCGATAACGCAAGCCCAATTTAGAGCGGTATTTTCTTTTGTGCGGCGCTGCCACCAGATTAACGAACCGTTGGTTATTTTCACTTCTTCCGAATACGTGGCGGCAGTACTGCAAACTTGGCGGCATCAATGGCGCAGTAATGACTGGCGCAAACTCGATGGGATGCCGGTTACTGATCTTTCGATTATTCGCAATATTGATCATTTTCTAGAGGGTAAATCTTTGCAAGTAGCCTGTGCGGGGTCTAAGGAACAAGCGCTGCTAACCCAGGCACATATTTATGCCCGCGAAGTGGTCTATGCGCATCGGGACGGCAAAGAAGTAAACCTAGGTCCCGGGGTTAACCCCGAATTGCTCAGTGGCCATTACCAGCAGAATCTCGAGAATTTAGTGGTAAGCGAAGTGCCGCAGCCGAAGAACAAGCAAGATGTTCCCGATAACGTAACCAAGTTTCCCTGCTCCAACCGAGGCTCGGAGCCGGCAACTTCGTGGCGGGAAGGCCCCATTTCGGGGCCGGTTGCCGTTGGGGGATTGGGCTCTCCGGCACGGGGAGCCGCCGCCAATTTACGCTCTATCACCCAGGTAGTAAGAGACGAGGATCTGCGTTTTCAAAAGTATTGCGCCAGTGCTGACCGGGTAAAAATTAGGGAATTGATGCATCCGGATTTCATGTCGATCGGGGAACTGGGGGTCCCAATTTCTAGTACGGAGGCGGCGGCGCTGCTCGCGGAAGATCCTCCTTCGCCCTCGGAAGTTGAAGTGCGCGAACTGGGTACCCACACTGCCCAAGTGATTTATTTTGATTCAGATTCGGTGCAGTCTTGGATTTGGATCCGTTACCAAAACAATCAGGCACGCATGATTTTTCAGCAGATTACCAAGCGTCCCCCCGATATTTTTGGAATGTAACTGCGGTTGTTGATGCGGGACTATCCCGTTTTTTGTGGGTATTAAATTCTCTGGGTAATAGCGATGCTGCTTATTGTTCATCAGGGAAAATACGGCATAAAAATGTTCTTTGGCTCCGGGGAAACCGGAGCCAAAGAACATTATCGGGACTATTAACTTTTTATTTTTCGAGAGGCTTTACATTCCCACTTCGGCGGAGAAGTCTCCTTCTTCCAGGCGCTTCTTTACCGTAGTTAGGTAACGAGCGGCATCGGCGCCATCGATTAGACGGTGGTCATAGGACAGTGCCAGGTATACCAGGGAACGCACCGCGATGGTGTCGTTGCCTTCGGAATCTTTCACTACCATTGGCCGGCGCACGATAGTTCCGAGTCCCAAAATCGCTTCCTCCGGGTAGTTAACTACCGGAGTATCGAAGAGGGCACCACGCGAACCGGTGTTAGTAATCGAGAAGGTACCCCCAGACATTTCGTCGATACTGATAGAACCGTCGCGAACTTTCGCGGCTAGCTCGTTGATCTTGCGGGCAATCGCCGCGATCGTCAGATCGCCACAGTTCTTGATCACTGGCACCATCAGACCCTTCTCCGAGTCCACCGCGATGCCTACGTTCTCGTGATCAAAGTAGGTGACTTCGTTGGTTTCGTCATTTACCCGCGAGTTGATCTTCGGGTGCGCCTTCAGGGCTTCCACGGCCGCTTTCACAAAGAAAGGCAAGAAGGACAGCTTGGTGCCTTCCCGCTGCGCGAAAGAGTCTTTGGCGCGCGCCCGCAGATTCGCGATCCGGGTAACGTCCACCTCGACCACCGTGGTCAGCTGGGCGGTAGAGGCTAGCGAGTTCATCATGTGCTTGGCGATAGTCTGGCGCATCCGTGAAAGCTTCTCGGTCTTGCCCCGTTCTTGCGCCGGCTGGATTGGAGGTAGCGCAGCTGCAGGCGTTTCCGGAGCTGCCGCCGGCGCTGCTGGCGGCTTTTGCGCAGCTGCCAGCACATCCTCGCGTCGAATCCGTCCGCCTACGCCACTGCCTTTAAGGGTGGAAATATCTACGCCCTTTTCGCGCGCCAGCTTGCGTACGATCGGAGTCACGTAGCCGCCACTTACCTGCTTGGCTGCCTGTGGCTTGTCTGCCGGCTTTGCGCTAGGAGCAGCAGCTGGAGGTGTCGGAGCCGCTGGTGCTTTAGGCGCCGCGGGAGCCGGAGGAGCTGCCGGTGGCTTCGGTGCGGCTGGGGTCTCCACATCTTTGGGAGCCGGGGGAGCTGCCGGGGCTGCCGGAACTGCCGGAGCGTTATCGGAGGGCGGTACTACCTGTCCCCGTGCGGTCATGGTTCCCGGATATCCGGTATGCACCTGCGGGTATGCCCACTGAACCACGTGATGGTCGCCTTCGCGCTTAATGGAGGAAGGAATCCCCGCGCCCGGAAGTTCTGCCGGGTTCTCCGGCAGGCTGGGGGCAGGAGGAGCCGCCGGTACCGGGGGCGCAGCAGGGGCTGCCGGAGCAGACGGAGTAGCTGAAGCTTCCGGGGCTGCGGGGACACTAGTTTCCGCTGGAGCTGCAGCGCTATCGCCGACGCGGCAAAGCACCGTACCTACATCTACGGTTTCGTCCTCTTGCACCAAAATTTCAGTGACTACTCCCGCGATCGGGGAAGGTACTTCCGAATCGACTTTGTCAGTTGACACTTCCAGTAACGGCTCGTCTACCGCTACTTTGTCGCCGACCTTCTTCAGCCAGCGAGAAACCGTGCCTTCGGTTACCGATTCGCCCAGAGCGGGCATCTCTACGGCCTGTCCGCCACCTGCCGGCGCCGAGCCGCCTGCCGGAGCCGCTGGAACCGGGGAAGCAGCCGGGGCAGCCGCAGGAGCCGGAGTTTCGTCAGCCGCAGGAGCAGCCGGGGCGGCAGGTGCTGTCGCGCCCACTTCGTCTGCTGCACCTACCCGGCAAACTACCGTGCCTACGTCCACGGTTTCGTCCTCTTCCACCAAAATTTCGGTGATTACTCCCGCAATTGGGGAGGGAACTTCAGAATCAACTTTGTCGGTGGAAACCTCCAGTAAGGGTTCATCTACTGCTACTTGGTCGCCAACTTTCTTTAGCCAGCGAGAAACCGTGCCTTCGGTTACCGATTCGCCCAGAGCGGGCATCTCAATATCTTGTGCCATGTTATTAATCTACCTTTCTGGACTTTAGGAATGTAAGGGTTTGCCGGCAAGAGCCATTCCGGCTTCACCAATCGCTTCGTCTTGGGTGGGGTGAGTGTGAACCAGAGCTGCCAAATCTTCCGGGAAAGCCTCCCAGTTGACCATCAATTGTCCTTCACCAACCAGTTCGCCCACCCGTTTGCCGAGGGCATGGAAGCCGATAATCGGCCCGTCTTTTTGCGCCACCAATTTAATAATGCCGCCAGTTCCGAGAATCTGGGATTTACCGTTACCTGCCAGGTTATATTCGGTAACTTTCACCCCGTCTTTTCCGAACTTGTCTTCCGCCTGTTTCTGGGTTAAACCGACCGAAGCGATTTCGGGTTCACAGAAAGTAACCCGGGGAATATTGTGCTCTACCAAGGGCGCAGGATCCAGGCCCCCTAAGTATTCGGCGAGGAAAATGCCTTGCGCGAAACCGCGATGCGCCAGTTGCAGACCGGGAACAATATCACCAACTGCATATACGCCGGGAACATTAGTCATCAAGTGGTCATCTACCGGGATGAAACCGCGATCAATATTTACCCCGATATCTTCAAATCCCATATCTTTGGTGCGCGGACCGCGCCCGACCGCCACCAGCAGTAGGTCAGCATCGAAAGTGTCACCAGACTGGGTCTTAACTTGCACCGAGTTACCGGTTTGGGTAACTGAATCGAACATGGTGCCGGTCTTAAAGGTGATCCCGCGGCTACGGAAGGCGCGTTCTAGGCCTTTAGAAACGGAGGCGTCCTCGTTGTTGGCTAAATGGGGTAGCCCTTCGATTACCGTAACTTCGGTGCCCAAGGAGGCCCAGAGGCTGGCGAACTCGATTCCGATAACTCCGCCGCCCAGTACCACTGCCTTGTTGGGTACCCAATCAAGTTGCAGTGCTTGATCGGAAGTGATCACCCGTCCCTCAATCTCTAGACCCGGAAGGGACTTGGAGTAAGAGCCGGTAGCCAGCACCAGGTTCTTGCCTTGGTATGTTTCCGATCCCACTTGGACGGTGTTGGGGCTGATGACGCGACCCCAACCTTGGATGTAGTCGATCTTGCGGGATTTGACCAGACCCTGTAGCCCCTTGTGGAGGCGGGAAATGGTCTTGTCGCGGAAGCGGCCAACTTCGTGCATATCAACGCCCTCAAAACTGGCCTTAACCCCCAGGCGGGAGGCTTCTTTGATGGCGTCAACGGTTTCCGCCACGTGCAACATTGCCTTGGTGGGGATGCAGCCCCGGTGCAGGCAGGTGCCGCCCACTTTGTCCCCCTCGATCAGGGCGACTTTCATTCCCAGTTGAGAAGCGCGTAAAGCGGTAGCGTATCCACCGCTGCCCGCGCCCAAGACTACAACGTCATAGGTGCTCGTCATTGTGAAGTTCTCCTTGATAAAATCACGGTTATGTCCGACTATGACCGGGCGGGAAAGACTTGAGGCTTGTCCCTGCCGCACAGTTACAGACACCTGCAGACATTGTTTCATTTTTGGCCTGTAAACGCACGATGAATAACCCTCTTTCTCAAGACGGCGAAAAAATGTGAAGGAGAATACAAACTATTCTATGAGGTCGCTGCCAGCGGGCGGGGTAGTGGCAACTAGTGCAGGTAGAATCGAAAGACACCAACCGCAAAAATCCGGAGAAGAACTTGTCAACATCTGAGTCTGCGCCGCAGTCCCATAAAGATCCGCGCACCGCCTCTTGGGGAGTCGGGCGTATCTTCATGGCGGGCTTAGTGGTATTTGCGGTGGTTGCTCTGTTCCATGAGTTTTCCACCCTGCCAGCTTCGGGTTCTGCCGGCTATGGGCTGGCCATGTTGTCACTGGCTAACGTGGCGCATTGGATCGTGCTAGCAATCGCGGTGATTCATAATGGACGGCGGATGCGCCTGGTCGCCTGGGGACTCAGTGGGATCGAAACCCTGCTGCTAGTGCTATTTGCCTTGGTGTTTTCGTCTCCGCATTTAGATAGCGCGCAGCTACTATTTAACTGGGGGCAGGCCTACTATTATCTTCCCGCGATTTTAACCGTGCTGACCATGATCTGGTTGCTGGTTTCTTCCCCGCTGCGCCCCGGGAATGGCAATTAGACCAAATCTGGGTAAGAGTTTTGCCTCAGGGCTTCATACAGGCCGATAGAAGCGGAAATGGTTAGATTTAAAGAACGCAGATGCGGCACCATCGGGATCCGCACCAAATCAGCAACCCGAGGATGCGCCATGACTTCCTCGGGCAGTCCGGTAGGTTCGGGGCCAAAGAGCAGCCCGTCCTCGCTTCCGTAGGAAACCTCTTGGAAGTGTAGTTTCGCATGACCGGTAAAAGCATGGATTTTTCCGGGGATCTCGGCGAGGGCGTCCTCTAGATTAGGGTGCACTTTCACGTGTGCGAGGTCGTGGTAGTCCAGTCCGGCGCGCTTGAGCTTAGTGTCATCCATATCGAAACAAAGCGGCTCCACCAGGTGTAACAAGGTGCCGGTGCAGGCGGATAAACGGATAGCAGCTCCGGTGTTTCCCGGAATCCGCGGCTCGAAATAGATCAAATGCAACACGACCTCGATTCTATTGCCTTTTCGCAATCGCTAAATAATCGAGGTGAGGTAAGCGGCTAGTGATTCTGCTACCTAAACGGCGCTATTCACGTAGCCTAGAGGCACAAGCACTGACCATATTGGAGGAATCATGGATCTTAACTCTCGTCCGCTGGCTCTGGACCCTTACCAGGCTTTACCGCAGCTTCCTACTTTTACCTTGACTTCTGCCGATATGACGGTAGGGGGTCAGATGCCCACCGCGCAGATAGCGGCGGGGGAGAACCTATCACCGCAACTTTCATGGAGCGGTTTCCCCACAGAAACCAAGTCTTTCTTGCTCACTTGTTTTGACCCCGATGCTCCTACTCCTTCCGGGTTCTGGCACTGGTTGATTACCGACATTCCGCCGGAGATGACTTCCCTGCCTACCGGGGCGGGCAGCAGTGACCTAGAGCTTGACGGCCCGGCTTTCCATTTACGTAACGATGGAGGTGGCTGGTCATATATGGGGGCGGCTCCGCCGAAGGGGGATCGTCCGCATCGTTATATTTTTGCCGTTCACGCCCTGGATACGGAAACTTTGGAACTGGATGAGGACGTCTCGGCGGCGGCTGCTAACTTCCAGGCCCTGTTTCATTCCCTGGCGCGCGCCACTTTAGAGGTTACCTACCAAAATGAATAGCATGCCTGACTGGGGTTGCCACTACCACTAGAACTTAAACAGCAGTGAGTAGGAGTTTGGGTTTGAGAGGCGGGCAGTTGGCAACTCTTAGCACGCCAAGCTGATCAAAGGAAAAAGCAAGTGGTCCGGTGCAATTTCACCGGACCACTCGCTTTGCATTGTCTGGGTGGGGCAAGAGCCCCGCTCAGCCTTACCTGTTAGTCACGACGGCTCCTGCGGCGGGCAAGAACCAGTACCAATCCGACACCGATCATACCCACACCCATGAGCGCTGCTAACGCTTGTTGGGCACCAGTTGCCGCCAGCGAGCCTCCGGGGTTGCTAGCGTCGCTCGGGCCATTGGGTCCGTACGAGCCATTTCCATGCCAGCCTGGTTGGCCTGGTTTATGTGGCGAACCATTCCCCGGCTTGGTCGGACAGTTGGGCTTTTCGCAGACGCACTTGGTACCTACCCGGATAATCTGATCACTGGGATCCTGGGTGCGCTCAGTGGTCACGGTCGGGTCACCTTCTGGCTTGCCGTTGACGATCTTCTGAGTCGAGGTTACAGTTTCACTGCCAAACACGCCGTCCTGGACAACTTTTTTACCGGTTTCCAGGGTGTCGTCAAAGACGATCTTGGTCTTGAACGGGATAGGCTTGGCCACCTTGGTTACCACGGTGGTGTCCTCAGGTGTCGGGCCGTACTCAATGATCTCGTCAACCGGCTTCTGGGTCACCTTTTCTTCAGGCGTAACGCTGGCTTCATTACCCTTAGCGGTGAAGTTAGCCGTGTAGGTTTTCACCCCTGCCACGCCTTTCTGGACGACCTTAATCTCACCCGGTTTCAGCTCTGGATTGGGACGAGTCTCGACCGCGAACGCAAGTTCCGCAGTCCAAGTGACATCCTTTTTAGCCTCGGACGGCTTGGTGCCAATCCGAACCACCTCGTTAACCGGATCCTTGGTCCGCTCCCACTTACCGTCCTTGGACATCTTCTCCTTGCCCGGCACGCCCTCGGTGCCAACCTTGTATTTGCCGGCAGGGATGGAATCATCGAACTTGTATTCGACCCCAAACGGTACCTCGCGCGTAGGAACATCAGCGACGTTAACCACAGCGGAGGTGGTGTCCTGAGAACCATCCTCGTAGGTCACGGTTACGGGGACCTCTATTTTATCGCCCGGCTTCGCGGTCTTAGGCGCGGTGGAGATGACGTGGCCATCTTTATCCAGGCTAACGATCCAGTCGCCGTTATCAGTCTTCAGCGTGTAGGTCGGGTTGCCAAACTCGTTCGTGTCGCCGGTCGGAGTGATGTGCTCCGGTAACGGAGCAATCTCGTAAGGCTTGTTCTCAGCAACCTTGATGCCTTCCGGCTTTTCGATTGTCAGCGGCGATGTCACCGTGTCGCCCGGATACACCGTCTTCGGCGGGATAACCGGGTTGGACTCCCAGTTATTGCTCAGTTTGACCACGGTGGTGACCGGCGTCGTGGTGGTCCTGCCACCGGGGGCATCCACCTTGACGCTAATAGTGTTCTGGTCGCCCGGCTTAGCCGTCTTCGGCGGAGTAGAAGTCACAACACCAGTGTCCGGGTCAATCTTGTACTCCCAGCCGTTCTCTGTGGTCTGTGTCAGGATTGGGTTACCATTCTTGTTGCCAAAGGAGAACTTGGAGTCCGTTGGAGCGCCTGTGACCTGGTGGGTTACGGGATTACCCGGGCCGGTCACCTGGACGTCGTAAGTAGCCTTCAGGTCACCTTTAAGGACAACGACCGTACCGGTAACCTTCTGCGGCTTGAAGTTGCCGTCTTTGTAGTGACCGAGAACCGGGACGTCCAGGATGTCTCCTTCCGGCGCATCCTTGGGGATAGTGGTAGTGATTTCACCATTCTTCTCATCAACGCGGACAGTCCACGTCTTACCCGATTTGCTCTTGAAGGTCTGCTGATTACTTCCATCTTCAAAGGTGTAGCGGTCGGGCGCCTGATCACTCTTATTACCGCTCAGACCTTGCTCAGGATTCTTGGGTTTGAGGGTCATATTCGCTTCTGGCTGACCCGTCACCGTGTCGTAGGTGGGGATTTTGATATCCGCAATCGCCTGGAACTGGAGTTCTATCTCATCCGTAGTCTGGTCCGGGTAGGTGGCCTTTACCTTCGGCGTGATGGTGCTGCCAGGGGCGACCACGCTGCCATCCGCCTTCGCAGTCACCTTGCCGGTCGCATCGACCGTGACGGTCCAACCTTTCGGTACGGAGTCAGCGTCTACCTCGTACTTGGCCGGGTTAACTGCTTTGTATCCCTTCAATATTGGCTTGAGACCAATCTGGGAGGTGATCTCTTCGTTCACTCTGCCCTTAGAAAGGCTTGGGCGCACTAGATCAGTTACCTGCGTGTTGTTCGGATCAACAACTACCATAAGCTGTAGCACGTCAGTGGAGCCGTTAGAGTACTCCACCGTGATCTTGGGTTGCGCGAAAGCACCCGGTCTCGGGTTTTCTGGAGCAGTGACGGTGACGTTGTAATTCTCGTCCATCTCGACGGTCCAACCCTCGTAGACGTACTTCTCATCCAGTTTCACGGTGGCTTCGAAGCCGCCGTCCGTCTTCTTTTTCTTTAGATCCGTGATGAGATCTGGCGTCTGAGTGAAGGTCACCTTCTGTGGCTCAGTAGCCAGCGGCCCTTCATTGGCCTTAACTACGCCCGAAGTGATTGTGGCCTCAACCTTGTCATACTGCGGGTCGTGATACTCGGTGTCATCCAAAGAAAACGCCTTGGAGTCGATGACGTTCGCCTTTTTGTAGCGGTCCAGCGAGTTGGAGCTGGCAAATGCCACGCCTTCTCCGAAATCGCTGTTGTTCTTAGCGGCAGCCTGGAGCTGTTCCTTGGTACGCGGTTTCGCGAGGACAGAGAAATTTACGTTCTTGTCAGTAGCCAGATCCGTGCCCCGGTACTTCGGCCAAGTGAAGTAGATATCTCCGTTTTTGTCGACACTTAGGAGCTGCTCACCGCCGCCGGAGGCTCCTGGATCCGAGGTGCCGATGAACTTACCGTTGCCGTCATAGGCCTCTACCAACATGCGAGATAGGGAGTCGTCGGTACCGTCTTTCTTCACAGCCGGGATGTTAATCTTGCCGACCTTGGTTTTTTCACCAGGAACAATTACGTGTTTTTCGATACTCTCCCAGGACACGGTGATGGGGTTACATTCGATGTTCTCACTAGGCCAGGGGTTAACTTTGGCGGAAAAAAGAGCGCTACTACCCTGAGTTGCGTAGGGGCTAGATGTGTGCTCCTTCTTGTAGTTGCTCTGCCACGCGTAACGCACGGGGTTTGCTGCCTTGGCCTCCGCGTACTGCTTGACCTTATCGTCCGTCAGATTTGCGTTCAGATTTACTGCCCTTTGACTACCACGCCCTGAAATCTCGATGTCTTCATCGGCCTTGGCAGTAACCGGTGGTGCACCCGCGTAAAGAGCCTTGCCAACATCCAGGGAGGACACTGTCCCTTTGTCCAAAACCGCGCCAAGGAGCCCCGAATTAGTGAAGCTCCAATCAGCGAAGGTGCGGTCCTTCGAGTTATCAAAGGCAAGACTCAAACCCCAAGCGGTTTTAGAAGTGCTGCTCGCGCTTGGCTCGAGGGTGGACCAGGTGAAACCCGCCTGACTGCCAGACGGTTGATCGTCGCCTTCGACAACACACTCGCCTGCCGGCAAATCCGAGGCTAGTTGTTTGTCTTTCTCGACTACGCCGTCATTGTCGCGAACACCGCCGGTGAACGGTGCTGCCTCCGCGGGCTGGGTTGATATGAAGCTAGGTACGGCGACTAATGTGCCTGCTGCTAAGGCCATAGCCGATAGGGCGGCAATACGAGAACGCACGAAACGCTTTCCCGCCCCTGTCTTACTGGAAGATTCCATCGATCAGTCCTTCCTAAAGATTTCATTTAATGTTCACGGGTTCCTGTTACTGCTCAGGATATAGGACTTATGTATCGCTACCCAATGTTAAAGGCTCTAATTTTTGCCCGCAATTGAAGTTGCCTACATAGGTGTATGAGAATAAACACTTACGGGTAACGGTAATGTCTTGGTCATAAGCGATGCCCGCGGTAATCTAAAAACCGGGTCTAAGCGTATGAAAACTACTATCGATGATTTTTTGGTTTGGGCGGGGATTATCCTGGTCGCGCTCTCGGCTATTTTGGACTTCTTTTTGCTTTTTACTGCTAACTATCTGCGGAATATGCTCTTTACCCTTCCGATCTGGGCCCTAGGCTTTGCTTGTTTTGTAGTAATCGGGAATCGGGAAAAGACCAAAAAGACCCGTGGTAAGAAAAATAAACGATAGTGTGTCGGTGACAGGGGATACCGGTTGGAGTTACATCCCGAAGAGGTCTGCGTGAGATCCTGTGCGGTTTAAGAACAATATGAGGTCTTCTCCGTCAATACGATAGACCAAGAGCCAATCCGGTTTTATATGGCATTCGCGAAAGCCCCGGAAATTACCTCCAAGATCGTGATCTCTATATTTAGGGGGAAGAGGCTTTCTCTGTGTGAGATGCTTGATAATGGAGTTCAGTAGTTCTAAATCCAGACCGCGTTTTTTCGCAAGTTTCAAGTCTTTTTTGAAGCGGTTGGAAAGAACTATGTTTAGCCTCATGAGAGGACGTCCTTCATCGCTTCTTCGAAGCTGGTGTAGCGCGGATAGTTTTCGGGGTGCGCCTTCATTTCCTCGTATTCTCGCAAGGCATCCAGAGTTTCGGCATTAGGAGTATCGCGCGATATTTGAAACGGGATTGCCTGGTCCCGCACGGTTTGCCGCAAGAATATCGTGACTGCAGTGGTTAGATCCATGCCCAGATCCTTAAGTAAAAGCTGCGCGGAGCGCTTCAGATCCGCATCCAGGTTGATGTTGGTACTAACTTTAGCCATCGTTGCCCCTCCTGTTCCTACATAAATACTAGAAAAATTGGGATAAAAATTCAATGGTTATATGCGTGTTATGTGTATAGTGCGCATGTATTTACTATTTTTTGGTTCACGCTCTGGTGACGGAAACTCTGGTACTCTAGAGGACGCCTCGGCAGCGGCTACTAACTTCCAGTCTCTGCTTCATTACCTGGCGCGCGCCGGTGACTCGGATGCACGCCAGCCTCGCTAGACTATTACCTAGTTCTTTACCTAGGGGGTTCTAGTGGCGGCATCAGATCAACGCGCTAATTTACATCGGACGATTTGGCGGGTGGCCAATGATTTACGTGGCAGCGTAGATGGATGGGATTTCAAAGCCTACGTGTTGGGAATGCTGTTTTACCGTTTCATTTCCGAACACATCACCAACTGGGTAAATAAGATCCAGGCCGAGGGCGGGGAAGCAGATTTCAACTACGCCCAAATAGATGATGAACAAGCTGAAACCGCCCGGGAATATATGGTTAATACCCTCGGGTTTTTCATTCCGCCCTCAGAGTTGTTCCAAAACGTGCGCCGAGCCGCGCCTCGTGACCAGAATTTAAACGAGACTTTAGCGGCGGTGTTTGCCGATATTGAGGCTTCGGCTATTGGCTCTTCCTCGGAAGATGACCTTAAAGGGCTATTTGATGACGTCAATACCAATAGTCCTCGCTTGGGGAACTCGATTGCGGAGCGAAACGCCAAGCTGGTGAAACTGCTTGACGCTATCGCGGACCTGGAGCTGGGTAACTATCAGGATGCCGATATTGATACTTTCGGTGATGCCTACGAATATTTGATGACCATGTATGCCTCGTCGGCCGGAAAATCTGGAGGCGAATTCTTCACTCCCCAAGATGTTTCGGAACTGATAGCCCGGCTAACGGTGCTCGGCAAAACTCGGGTGGGCAGGGTTTATGA
>NZ_ATUF01000007.1 GCF_000420065.1 Varibaculum cambriense DSM 15806
TGTCCTGGGTTTTGTTCCTACTCGTTTTTGAGAGGATTAGGGATATGTCTAAGAGGTATTCTCAGGAGTTTAAGGATCGTGCGGTGCGGTTGCTTTCTGATCGGTAGGCTGCTGATCGTTCGTGTTCGCAGTGGCAGGCAGTCCGTGAGATCGCTCCAAAGCTGGGGATCGCAAACGAGTCACTGCGCCGCTGGTATGAGCGGCATCTTGTGAACACGGGTGAGCGGCAGGGGATGGACCCGTGAAGAATGCGAGGAGGTCAAACGGCTCAAACGCGAGAATGCGGAGCTGCGCCGGGCGAATGAGATTTTGAAAACTGCTTCGGCTTTTTTCGCAGCGGATCTCGACCGACCGGCCCGATGATGATTGCCGATATTGACGAATATAGGGGTCGTTTCGGGGTCGAGCCGATTTGCCGGGTACTGGGTGTAAGTCTGGAAGGAGGGTTTATTACCTCTTGCGGCTACCGGCTAGCGAAGAGTAGACCAGCAAGCGCCAGAAGCATTCGTGATCGCATTCTTGCTGAAGAACTAGGCGAGATTCACGCACACAATTTTGGCGTCTATGGTATTCGCAAGATGTGGCACGCAGCCAGGCGCGCGGGCTGGGATATTGGTCGTGACCAGGTCGCTCGACTCATGAAAATCGCTGGGATTGCTGGTGTTCGCCGGGGACGCACAGCAATAACAACCAGACCCGCTCAAGTACCAGATTCTCGCCCGGATTTGGTGAATCGGCAGTTCACGGCCAGTAGGCACAACAAACTGTGGGTTGCTGATATCACGTATGTTCGAACCCTATCCGGGTTCGTGTATACAGCGTTCGTAACCGATGTTTATAGCCGAAAGATCCTAGGCTGGGCGACGCGATCCTCAATGAAAACCGAGGCTCTACCGCTGGAGGCGCTCGAGCAAGTCATCCAGGCAGCGAAACAAACTCTCGTGAATCTTACGCATCACTTAGATCATGGCTCGCAGTACACGAGTATTGCCTATAACGAGAAACTGGCTTATTACGGGATCAAGCCCTCCACGGGGAGGGTGGGTGATTCCTACGATAACGCGCTAGCCGAAGCGGTCAACGGCCTATATAAGAGCGAGCTGATCTATTCACAATCATGGGCTTGTTTGACCGAGGTCGAGTTCGCCACCATGAACTGGGTTCACTGGTGGAACAATGAGCGCCTACACGAAGCGCTCGGATACCGCACTCCAGCCGACATCATCGATAGGTATAATTAAACTCGGGTCAGCGAGCTGACCCCCGTATAAAAAGCGGAACAAAACCCAGTACGCTTCATCGGCTTCTTTCTTCACGTTGATGTTCGTCGAAGAGGTAAGCCAGAAGTCGAGACGGAGGTTTCCTCTTCGTCCATACGTAATAGGGTGGGCTCAGTCTTCAATATAGGCTGCGGATTCCTGGGAGAAGCCTGTGTACTGTGAATAGCGATAGCTAGTTCATTGGCGGTGCCGGATTTGATGTAGTCGTACTAGTTGTTTGGGAAGCTCTGGATATAGTGGATCTTCTTGTATTTATTGGAAAATCGCAGGAAATAGAGGGAGAGGCTGAAAGGCTCTGCTCTTAGCTGGATGCCTTGCGATTTTGGGCAATATTTTATGCGTATTGATGATTTCTCTTGTTCACGGGTTCGTTAGGCGTTTTCGCGAGGCAAGATCGCTATCTCTAAACCGGCGAGTACGACTTCTATGATGATTTCAAAGTATTCCTGGCTCATGCGGTCTTCGTTTTTCGGGTTGGCTAGCGGAATTAAGTAGCCCTGGATGATGTCAGCCAGCGTTGTGGAGCAGGCAGCTAGGGGCTGAAGTTGGGTAATCATTTGGCCTAGGTCGTGGCGCTGTTCCTGCTTGGTTGGACTGCGCAAGTTGCGAGCAGTAATGCTCCACAGCATCGTGTTGATGATAATTGAGTATGCGATGTGAATGTACTGGCTAAAACCAGCATCCCGTAGTTTTTCGTAAGCCACCTCCAAGATTGGTATAAACGCGGCGTTCATATGTCCATACATCAGTTTGTCGGTGACTCCGGGGAATTCAAGAAAGACGGGCCTGACTTTTTTTGCTAGGGAGATGAACCAATCTTTCCATTCCAGCTGCTCGTCCGGCAGCTCGATGGTGCTAGTGATCTCGCCTATTACAGAAGCGGTAATGGCGTCACGGTTTTGGTAATGGTGGTAGATGACAGAGGGAACTACTCCCAGACGCTGCGCAAGGTCACGAATCGACCATTTTTCTAGACCGCACTCTCGGGTCAGTTCCATTGCGGTGTGCATGATCTTTTCCTGCGTCAGCCAGGCGCGTCTACCCGTGTTTACCCGCTTGTCTTTATTTCCCACGAAAACAGCATACCCTCAACCTCGACAATACTAGAACATTGTTCTAGTATTGTTTCAGCTTGATTGGCTGCTCACTTTGGAAAGGATGTTTTAATGTGCGCCACTAATGAACGAAACCAGAAAGTCGAATCAAGAATAACGGGACTGTTTCCCCTGTTTTTGACGGTGTTACTGGCATATATGGGGCAAATGATTCTTAATCCAATTCTGGCTCCGCTATCGCGCGAAATCGGGCTGAAGGAATGGCACATTGGCGCCACCATTTCGTTAGCAGCCATAATGTTTTCTCTTACCTCCACCAGGTGGGGACGGGTCTCATTGCGATGGGGATCTCGGCGTATCTTGCTTATTGGCATGCTTGCCGGAATCCTGGCTCTAAGCGGATTCGCTATGGTGGTGTGGCTAGGATTTAAGGGTCTGCTCACCGGCATAGCGTTGATCATAGGAGTAGTTATAACTAGGGGCGTGCTGTACGGCGGTGCCATCGCATCAGTTTCCCCAGCCGCGCAAACCTACGTTGTGACTCATACCTACAATGAGACGCAACGGGTAAAAGGTCTGGGAGTCTTGGGCGCTGCACAAGGATTCTCTTCTATTCTTGGAGCCTTATTGGGCGGCAGCCTTGCAGCTATAGGAGGTTTCATGACGCCCTTGCTGGTGATGCCTCTGGTCATGCTTTTTGGCGTTGCCGTTTTGCTGCTAACATTCAAACCCACAGGTGGCGAAGAAAAAGTCGCTCAACCGGCAAAAGTTTCCTATTTTGATTCAAGAGTATTCGTGTTCCTGGCTTGCGGTTTCCTAATGTTTACTGCTTTTTCTACCGTGGCTACACTTTTCGGCTTTTTACTGCAGGATGTTTTGAAGCTAGCGGCCGGCGCAACAGCAGGGCTCACCGCTTTGTGCATGTCAATAATGGGGGTGGTGATGATACTGGCGCAGGCCTTGGTGGCTCCAAGGTTAAACTGGGGTGCTAAAAAACTCTTTAGAAGAGGATTAATAATCGTTCTTCTCGGGTTACTACTCTTGGTTTATCCACTAAATCTTGGACTGTTCATCGTGGCCAGTATCTTGACAGGCTTTGGTCTAGGCCTGGCGATGCCTGGCTACAACACGGCGCCTACTTTGCAAATGAAGCCCGAAGAGCAAGGTGGGCTGGCCGGGTTGATTAATGCTAACAATGGTGCAGCCTATGTAGTGGCACCGATAGCCTCCACCGCACTTTACGGACTCTCTCCGTGGCTACCAATGACATGTTGCACAGTCCTGATAGCTGCGGCAATTTTGCTGAGTTTTTACCATCCCCAGTTCCGCGAATAATCTCTTTATGATTAGAAGCAAAAACCATAAAAATCCCTGCTAAAGCGGTGTTGACTTCAGCAGAACTATGATGTCTAGTCGCTACGAGATTCAAACAAACTCAAACGTCTCAAAAACCCCATGCAAACACGGGGTCATTCAGCTCAATCGCTTGTAATGGTGTGTATATTCCTCTTGGGAATGACCCTGAAGCTATTGAGAACACGTGGTGCTATATAGGCAAGACAGAAAACTTTGTAGAGCGTTTAGGCGATCATGACAAAAAACGAAACTGCAGTGGGAAAAGGTCGGGTTAATATCCAAAAGTTATTATTGCTAGCTTGCAACGATCTTTTAACGAGGGACATTGGGGTTATTTAGAAGCCCGTCTGGTTGAAATCGCTAAGAATACTGAGCGCTGTTCTATGCCTGATAACAAGCAAACCCCTCGGGTTAGGAAGCTTTCTGAAGCGCAACGAGCATCAGCCGAGTCGTTCTTAGATAATGTGAAGCTGATTTTGCCAATCCTGGGAGTCAATGTTTTGCGTTCCCCAGAAAATACTGTGCAACCAGATAACGCTCAGATAGCTTCAGCTCCTGTTTTCCATCTACATAGACAAAAAGATGGGATAGATGCCTCGATGCAGCTTATCGATGGCGAGTTTTTCCTCCTCAAGGGATTAATAGTGGTTGCGAATTGGGAAACCAGCAAAGCCAGAAGCCAGGCAACGGTTAACTCCTATACGGCTATCGCTAGTCGTCACCAAAAGCTAGTTAGTGATGGGTTAATCCGCATAGAAAATAAGCGGGGCGTGGTCACCCGGGATATTGCTTTTACTTCTCCTTCTGCCGCAGCTGCCATAGTGTTAGCTACTTCTGCCATTGCTGGAGCGGGTTAGGCTGGTGCGAAAATAGCTGTATGACTAAAATCGGAGCTTCGCATTTGCCTGTGTTAGGTGTAGGTCCGATATATGTTTCGGGTATTTTTACCGTTACGATTGCAGCGAGTCTTGTCCATTTTTTAGGCTGGATCGCAAACGGAACTATCGGAAATAGTTGGGTGCATAACCTCATGATTGCGGCGGGTCTGGTGGTGATGGTAGTTGCGGTAATCGTGTGGGTTTCAGCTGTTTTTGGCTCTCACATGGTCGAAAGCGTTAAAACTGGTCAGCTTATGACTAGCGGGATATACGCTTGGGTTAGGCATCCCGTATATTCTTCCTTCCTGCTATTAAACTGCGGTCTGCTGCTCATACAAGTGAACTGGTGGCTACTAACCCTCCCGTTGATTTATTGGGTCGCGTTGACTGTTTTGGTGAAACACACTGAAGAACGCTGGCTTGAAAATGAATTCGGGGATGAATACATCCAATACGCTGCCCGCGTTAATCGGATTTTTCCTTGGCCGCCCCAACGCCTCAACAAACCCCGCGAATCATAAACTGATCCACTAGCGGGTGTTGCGGCGCAAGCGGCAAACAATGCTGCCGGCGGCCCCTAGCAAGCAAGCTAGAAGTGCGATTTGGCCAACCAAACTCCCGGTCTGAGGCAAAGTGGAGATCTGGGTTACCTGAGTAGGCTCAGTTTTCTTCACTGGAGCAATTATAGGGACTGGCTGCACAGTGGGGTGCTTACCAGAATGCTCTGTGGGCTTAACGGAAAGCTGGTTTCCAGGTTGGTTATCAGCGCATATGCGGATTTCTTGGTCGGTCATATTCCGCGATTGACTCTCAGTTTTTTCCTTCGCGTTTGCAGTATCTAAAACCCATTCATGTTTATTGCTATCCCATTTATGAGGGGTAGTGGTGATGGTCCTACTTTGGGATACCTTTCGATCGGCACAATTTTTAGCCCCCGGGTGATTGTTATCAGCCCAATTAGAAGTATCAACTTTAGCTTCCGGTTGCTCTGGGCGAGCATTAACATTGAGAATTCCTGCGGTAAATTCTAGTGAATATGCTCCGGTTACTGCGTCTTTAAGTTTTAAAGTTCCTTGCTTAATCGCAACCTGTCCCGCCGGGGTCTCTGCCCCATAATCAGCGCTTAGGGTACCGGTTAGTAGATCTTTGCTATGAGCCGTATCCACCTGGTAATCAAAGACTGGCAGTGGTTCGCCTTGCCAAACCTGTGTCGGAGTTGCCGTTACTTTTACTATTTCATTAGGGCGAATTAGGTAGGTGGCCTTATCCGCAATTTTGTCTTTAACCGAATCCAACATGGCAGAAACTGTTTGCCCATCACCCGGGGTAGCGTTTAACACCGTGCCATTGTCAACATTACGAATATGGTAAGGGCCGGCTATAAACTTAAACCAGCTAGAAATATTACGCTTTAAAGCAGCGCCTTTGATCCGTACACTCGTGCGCCCCTCAGTAGCGAAAACGTCTGCGACGGTCTCTTCCTCAACCTGGCTAATATCCCAGCCAGATACGTCCAAATTTTCTATGCTGCTGGCTCCGGCAAACATATTGTGCATATTGGTAACTTTGTTGGTCTTCCACTTTGACACATCTGGTTTCGCGGCAGTGGCCGCAGCAAAAACACTTTCCATCTTGGTGACTTGGCTGGTATCCCATTTGGCGACATCTGGGGTGGCAGCAGTAGCTCCGTTGAACATGTCGCTCAAGTCGGTGACTTGGCTGGTATTCCAGTTTGATACATCTGGATTAGCTACTTTCGCACCCTGGAACATTCCATTCATTCTGGTGACTTGGCTGGTATTCCAGTTTGATACATCTGGATTAGCCACTTTCGCATTCTGGAACATACCGCTCAGATCAGTAACCCGTTCGATGTTCCAGTTAGAGGTGTTCGGACTCGCGGCAATTGCTCCGTTAAACATGCCATGCATATCAGTGACTTGGCTGGTATTCCAGTTTGATACATCCGGATTAGCTACTTTCGCACCCTGGAACATTCCATTCATTCTGGTGACTTGGCTGGTATCCCACTTTGCAGTATCTGGATTAGCTGCTTCCGTAGCGCCGAACATTACACTCATATTGGTGACCTTGCTGGTATTCCACTTTGCAGTATCGGGGTTTGCGGCTGGCGCTTTATAGAACATGGCGCTCATGTTGGTGACATTTTCGGTGTTCCAGTTAGAGGTATTCGGGTTGGCAACCGCAGCCGTATGGAACATTCCGTTTGTAGTGGTGACCATGCTGGTATCCCACTTTGAAGTATCGGGATTAGCTGCTTTGGTGGCGCCGAACATGCCGCTCATACTGGTCACCTTGCTGGTATCCCAGTTAGAGGTATTCGGGTTCGCCAGCGTCGCCTTATAGAACATATGGCTCATCGTGGTGACTTTGCCGGTATTAATACCAGTATCCGGAAAGTCGATGCTGGCCTTGTCACAGTGGGAAAAAAGGAAGCTGGAATCTTGTGGGAAATCTATGGTGGTGCCCGGATCAGGAATAAATTTTATTTCCATTGGCTGCGGTTCGGCTGGCTTGGCGTTGCCGTTTGCATCTTTAACAGTTCCGCAGAATCTACTATTGGGCTCATTGTAGATAGCCGGAGTTTTAGACATCCATTTGTCTCGATCTAGCTGGCCATGCCCGCTGACGGTCAGGGTCTTGGCTGTCGGATCCCAGGAGGCAGTGAGGTTATCTCCTACACTGGTCGTTTCGGTATCTGCTGCATGGGCTACTGCAACTCCTAAAGAAGTTAAGAATAGGCTGGCGGCAGCAGAAATAGTGCCCGTAATAAACAGGAGACGAGAAATAGTAGTTTCCCTAAAATTAGATGTATACCTCATGATTTCCCCCAAATCCTTCAGTGAATTCATCAATGCCGAATCACTATAAAAATAATTGGCATTAATCTCTAGACTTTTTCCTTAAATATTGAAGTAATAGCCATTGCAACGACCTCTAACCAGAAAATACTTGCAAATAATTCCGGGTATGCTACCTACCTATTCCGAACTATTGTGCGGATATTTTCCATCCAGAGGCCGCCTGACGCTCATCCCAAAAATCTCGGTAAATCCCCTCGCAATTTACAAGTTCATTGTGGGTACCAACCTGAGCCACTTGCCCCTGATTGTTTAGAACCACAATCTGGTCAGCCCGAGTAATCGTGTGGAGTTTATGCGCGATTACCAACATGGTGGATTGGCGACGTAATACTTCGAAAGAGCGCAGCAGATTTGCTTCATTCTCGGCATCCAGAGCGCTGGTAGCTTCATCGAAGAGCACGATCGGAGCATTTTTTAAAATAGCGCGAGCAATCGAAACTCGTTGGCGTTCCCCTCCTGATAATGCGCAGCCACCTTCACCAACGTTTGTATCCCAACCATCGGGAAGTCGGCTAACAATATCGTTGACACCTGCTAGTTCTGCTGCATGTAGTAGAGCCTCTTTGCTCGCATTGGAGTTACCGATACGGATATTTGCTTCCAAAGTGTCATCGAAAAGATAAACATCTTGGAAAACCATTGAAATCTGGCTCATTAAATCTTCGGTCGTTAGTTCTCTGACATCTCGACCTCCAACGAGTACTGCACCCGAGTTTACGTCCCAAAATCGGCAAATCAAGCGGGCAATAGTGGTTTTACCTGCGCCCGAAGGGCCTACAAGTGCGGTCATAGTGTGGGGAGCGACGGTGAAACTGACTTTGTTTAGTACCTGCTTATCATTCCCGTAAGCAAAATCAACCTCTCGAAGCGCAACTTGGTGGGGTAGTGGTTGGGGTAGCGAGGTTTCTGGCTCGGGCAGAGGGCGTGCATCCAATACTTCGTTAATAGTCGCCATTGTCGGGCCAACCGCCAGTAGTCCTGTTCGACAATCAGAAATCGTGGAAAGGTAATGAGTAATTTCTAGGCTTATCCCAATAACCGCCACCACTGCCAAGGGAGCAAAATTTCCGGTAAAAGCAAGATGAACGCTGGAAATAATCATTACAACGCAAATTGTTTGCGAGGCAATACCGCCGAGGAAATTTCCGATGCATTCTACCCATAGTCGGCGAGCGGATCTGCGACGATTTTCTGCTAAAGCCGTGGCCATTTGGGGGTAAGTCGTCTGATCACATGCACGGAGCATGGCTTGGCAGGTAGAAAATTCTACAATCCGATCAGCTAGTTCAGTAGCCGCCGGTGCCGCGTAGGCGCTGGCGGCACTGTCGAGGTAGGTTAGTGCCCACATCAAGACCAGGTAACAAATTAGGCACAACGCAAAAATTGAGCCCAGGATGGGATACCACCAGAGCAGACCAGCAAGCAGCGTCAGCAAAGTGACGGTTGCGGCAGACAGTTCCGTGAGCAAATGGGCACTCAGGTTTCCGAGCTCATTGACAGTAGCTGCCCCTAGACGGGACAAACGCCCGGTAGTATCAGTGGAGAACCATCCCAGGGGCAGTTTTGCCAACTGATCCCCGACGCGGCGATGGACAGAACGCATCACCGAAAACGCGCCTTCGTAGGAGAACCGATCTCGTATGTAGATACTGATCGCTCCGATAATCGCCGTGACGAGCAGGGTTAAGATCCAGAGGTTAGCGTTATTGGCGGTTTCTTCCTGCCTGCTAGCCCAGGTATTTGCGAGCTGAATCAGCGCAAGTAAGCCTACCCCCTGCGCAATACCGCTGATGATCCGAGCTGCCCAGCTGATACTCCTGCTGTGATTTTGAGAGTTGGCGCTGAGGCGGAAATTTGTTCGAATTATGTCGATAGCTCCCGTTGACTTAGCCATTTCAGTTTCGTCCTCCTTCCGTAAACTCAACATTAGATGCCGACCACAGGCGGCGGTAGAGTTCTATATTTTGTAGCTTCTGGTGATTACCGCAGGCCACCAGCTCTCCTTTATCAAGGAGGACGATTTGATCGACGTTCTTGACTGAATCTGGGCGGTGATCAATAACCAGAACAGTACGTCCGGCCATCAGATGGTTAATAGCTTTTTGGATTTGTGCTTCACATTCCGGATCTACCATGGCTGCTGCCTCATCCAATATGAGTATCGGCGCATCCAATAGTAAGGTTCTGGCGATGGCAATCCGCTGAGCTTGCCCTCCCGATAGCTTCAGATCTTCCCCGACGACGGTGTCATATCCTTTAGGTAGTGCCATGATTTCGTCATGAATCTGTGCCTGGCGAGCAGCGTTAATAATCTCGGCTTTATCTGCATCGTGTCGCCCGATAGAGATGTTGTCGCGAATGGAAGCCCGCAAGAGCTGCGCATCTTGCAAGACGAACCCGAGATGATGGTAGAGGTCGCTTCTACTAAGTTCTTTAAGGTTGACTCCACCGATTAGTACTGTTCCCGTATCGGGATCCAGGAAGCGGGCGGCCAATTTGGCTAGGGTGGTTTTCCCGGCTCCTGATGGCCCCATGAGAGCGGTTACGGTACCGGGCGCACAACGTAAGGAAACATTATCCAAAGCTAGCGTATGGCCATAGCTGAGCGATACATTTTTAAATTCGATGCTTGCGTCTTGGGGTAAATGCAGTGACTGATCCGGGCAGGAGAGGGGCTTTACCCCAAGAAGATCAAGAATCCTTTTGGCCGCGGCACCTGCTAACTGGTAATTCCAAGCAAGCTGGGTTATCAGGTTAATTGAGGAGGGCAGCGCGATGGCAATTAAACAACCGGCAACTACTTCTACCGGACTAACCCAATGTTTGGAGACGAACCAGGGGCCGACAATCCCAAATAAGAGAACTACCAATGGGGTAGAGGTGAGGGCGGCGGTCAGGGAAGCCGCATGCACCATTGGCCGATTCCATTCCTCCATATAGTCACAGGCTTCATTGGCGCTGTGGGCATACTTGCGGTGTGCTTTTCCGGTGATCCCAAAAGTTTTAACCACCTGGATGCCTTTTACGAATTCCACCATTGCGGAGGAAACCTGATCAAGTTTTGCATCAAGTTCTAAGGATTTATCGCTCATTCCTCGCATCATCACTGCGTAGGCAATGATGTAAATCGGCACCGTAACAATTACTAAAAGTCCGAGTCTTAAATCAATAGTGAAGGTATAACCCGCGCAAAATATGGGCACTAGGGTAGCGATCAGTGAATCCACGGGGCGGTGTGCTACCAGCACATGTAGATTCTTTACATCGTCTTGCAGTACTTTACGCACATGGCCGGAAGTGTTATCGCTAAACCAAGTTAAAGGAGCTTGCCCCAGAAAATGAATAATTTTTTGCTGAATACTTGCCGATAGGCGATTATCGGCAATATGGGTAACCAGCAAGCCCACAAAATAGGCGAATAGACCTCCACAAAATGTTCCGATTAACACCTTTACCCAGAACATAATGACGCTTTGGTTGGGCGATACGCCATTACCTAGTGAAGTCAGGAGTTCGTTGCCGATCCCCACTAAAGCAACGAAAGGAAAAACTCGCAAAATAGCGGATATAACCGCCATCACTTGACCGACTCGCAGCGCCATTTGCACGGGAGCTAATAGTTCTCGTAATGCAGCCCTACCTTGTTTGCTGCGCAGCTTGATATTTTCCGCTGTATCTTTTCCTGGTTCGCTAACTTGGTGATCAGTCACTTGGCATCCTCTTTCATTGTTTCTCTTGGTCAGGCGCGGTAAGTTGCACGTTTATTTCGTTATCGAGGGGCTGAAGCAATAGCTGGTAATCGGCAACTTCATTGATGAACTCCAAGTCGTGACTAATAATCAGGATCGCTTTGTCCTTTGCGGCTAGTGAGCGAATCTGAGAACTGATCGATAGTAGGTGCTGGTAATCAACCCCCGAGGTGGGTTCATCGAATACGTAAAGCTCTGCCTGGCTCGCCAGGGCGTTGGCAATAACGAGACGTTGTTTTTGTCCTCCGGAAAGAGTCATTGGGTGCCGTTCAGATAATCCTTGCAACCCCAGATCGCCTAGAAGCGCCTGCACCTGCTCTTTACTAAGATTGTCATTTCCTAGTACGACCTCTGCCGCTACCGTTTCAGCAAATAGTTGCCGGTTTACATCTTGCATTACTAGCACGCTGCGTTTTTGTCTGTCTGCCGCTCGGCAGGATTTGCCGCTAAAACTAATAACGCTGCCTCCTTCCGGGTGAGCTAACCCGATGAGGGTACGCGCAAGAGTAGTTTTGCCTGCTCCGTTCGGGCCGACTAGCGCAACTACTTTTCCCTTCGGTAAACATAGGGAAGGAATATTGAGGACGCGGTGTTTGCCGTAACTGAACCTTAAATTTTTTGCGGTGATACCGTCCGCCTGCTGATCAGGAGTGGTGTTAACGCACATTTCCGGTTTTTCCAGGGTACGCAACCCTAACTCTTTACGCTGTTTAGAAGACAAACTAAAAAACTTATCCGCAGTATACAAATGCTGGATTCGTCCTTTATCCATGATCGCGACTTGATCTGCGAGACCCTTTAGAGGGTAAACGCGGTGCTCGGCTACTACCAGGGTCCAGCCCGCGATTTTTAATCTTTGTAAGACTTCGCTGAATGCGGAGATTGCTTCAGGGGAAAGATTAGAGGTGGGCTCGTCTAAAAGCAGGATTTGCTGCGGTCCGGCAACTGCTGCTGCGCAAGCAACCAGCTGCAATTCACCTCCGGAAAGCTTACGTAACTCGTTGCCTAGCAGACGCTGAATGCCCCAGGCGTTTACAGCTTCCGCGATCCGGTTAGCAGTTGTTTTGGGAGTATCTCCGGCATTTTCGCTCGCGAATGCTAACTCTTCTAGTACATTTGCCGTAAAAAACTGGGAACGGGGATTTTGAAAAACTGTCCCGGCGGTACGCCCTAATTCTTGGATATCTGTTTGCACGGTATCGAGACCAGCAAGGGTAGTGCGTCCGCTGAGATTACCCTTATAAAGTTCGGGTATTAAACCGTTCAGAAGTTTTAAGAGGGTCGACTTGCCTGCTCCGGAAGGACCGGTGATTAAGGTACAGGATCCTGTAGGGAAATCGAGATTGATATCGCTGACTGCGCTAACGTGAGCTGATGAGGTTTCTTCGTCCGGGTTGAACTGGTAATCGAAGGAGACATTGTCGATTAAGGTGCTCATTTGAATCCGCCCGAGAGTATAGCTAGATGGTCTGAGTAGGGGATGAGAGCAATCAGGGCGATTAGCGTCAGTATCCAGAGGGCATCCAGTCGGTTGAATCGAAGCTGTTTCAAAGTGCTTGGGCAAATAGTGGACCCTAAACCGCGCACCATGCCGGCGGCGGTCATTTCATCAGCGGTTCGGGCGCAGGATGCCAGTAAGGGAACTAAAACCATTTCTAGAAAATGGAGGGGATGTAAGAGGGCGCGCCATCCCATTTGTAATCCCCGCAGGGACATTGCTTCTCTTACTGCACGGTATTCCCGAAATACTGTCGGTATGAATCGTAATAGCACTACCAGGGGAACGGTTACAGCTATCGGTATGCGTAAGCTGCGAAGACCGGCTACGAGTTCTCCGGGTACGATAGTTTTAATCGCGTAACCTGCCAGACCGCCAACAGTGCAAATCCTTATCATCCAGTAGCCTAAAACCATTAGGAACGCGGTGAGGGCGCTTGGCCAGATTCTGGGGAAAAGATAGATGCAAGCGACCCAGGTTCCTTCCACGGCGAGAAAACCTAGCGCCCATGAATAGCAGCGTGACAATAGTAAAGCCAAGAGCGCAATACCGGCTACCAGGAAAGTGATCACTATGGGTAGTCGCGACATTACCAGGGCATTTAATACGAATATAACCAGTATTACGGTGCGCGGATCTGGCCGGGAATGCCGTTGGTTAGCTGCTAAGATTTCAGCGCTGGTGACCTGATCCTGGTGATAGCTTGCTGCTGATCCGGGGGTGCTAGTTTGGCATTGAAGGCTCATTACTTTGCGATGCCAGCTTTACGGAAGTGCCGCGCCATTAGAGAATTCCCGAAGACTCCGCCGATAAGCCCGAGAATGAAAACTCCCACGCCCCAGGCCACAATCATCCATGGTGACAAGAACCAGCGTAATGAATCTGCATAGGCGGTCCCCATAGAGTCAGCAATATATTTGTAGTAGCCCTGAGCGTCAATGAATACCGGGAACCAGGGCAGCACGTACCAAATGGACATGACGGCGTATCCTAGGACCCGAAAAACCGCTGATTTTTTAGCGAAGAGGAAGTCGGCGGCTAGTCCCAGCAAAGGTGTAAGCAGGGCAACAATCCAGGGGTGCCCGGTAATTACCATTAAAATCCCGACTAGTAGTCCCATTAATGCCAGGGCGCCAATCTTTGGCACCCGCGACTTAAATAGCATGACTACGGCGCCGTTGGCGATAAGGCCTAAGGCATAGCCCACAAACATCATTGCCGGATTAATAATGCCTAGCATCCCAGTGCCGAAAACTAGCACAAAATAAATTGCGGTGAAAACGCCAATGTTGATGAAGTCGCGTGTTTTCATGCGATAAGTCCCTTCTCAATATTTAATTAGGTAAGCCTTGCCTAACAAAAGGGTAGCGTGGGTGCCCCCTGCTTAGTCAAGTAGCGTCCGGGTAATCTAGCTGACACATAGGCAGGGGGAGGGGAGGTAAGGGAGTAACTAGCCCACAGATGGCTCGCCTATTAGCAGATTTACTAGCCCATACTGCAGCGTCCCAGGTTTTGTTCCTATTTATTCCAGGCAGGACTTAAATCCGGGTTTGCTTCAAAAGTTTCGGGTATCCTAAATTTAATGTTCTACTACACGAAATTTTAGGAGTAATAAATATGGATAACATTGCCAAGATCCTCAGCGATGCCGGGCTGGAAAATCCCGCAGTAGCTGAGTATGTAGCGCATTGGGCCGGAATTACCGAACCCGCTGCCATCGAAGTCATTTCCGCAAAGGATGACGACCGACTCATCGCCGAAGGCCTAGCCACCGGTGAAATCGCACCTGCGGGTGATGGACTCTACTACTCCCGCTCCTACTACAAGGACACGGCGCGCAGCGAGGAACGCACCGTCGTCGCCACCCACAATCCGCAAGAAGCCGGAATTTACAACAACTGGCACGACGCCACGGAAGTAACTGCCCGGCAGTTGGAAAGCATGAAGGGCGCCTCCCGGAGTAAAACAATGTACGTGGTGCCCTACCTGATGGCACCGCCGAAATCGCCGCTAGAAAAGTGGGCTCGCGGGGTGGAACTTACCGACAACCTCACCGTGGTTCTTCACATGATCCGCATGGCCCGGGTTGGCGTAGAACACTTAAACAATTTGGAAAATCCGGCAGAATTCGTGCGCGCAGTGCACGTGACCGGCGACCTGAAGAACTTGGGGCAGGGCACCGATAAGGATAAGCGCCTGTTTGCCACGGTAGCCGACGAACGCACAATTTTGCACTTCGGTTCCTCCTACGGCGGCAACGCGCTGCTCGGAAAGATCGCCCACGGTCTGCGCCAAGCTTCTTACGACGGCTGGGCCTCCGGGGAATTCCTTTCCGAACAGTTCATGCTGATCGGGATTAAGGATAAGCTCAAGGATCACACCTACTACGTGTGCGGTGGTTTCCCCTCAGCTTCCGGTAAAACCAACCTCGCTATGATGCTAGCTCCGGACGCCTTGGGTGACCGCTACGAAGTTTACTTCTACGGCGATGACATCGTGTGGCTGCACGTTGGCGAAGACGGCAAGATTTACGGCATGAACCCCGAATACGGCGCGTTCGGCGTGGCAAAGGACACCAACTGGAAGTCTAATCCCACCGCCATGGACGCCATCAAAGAAGGCTCTAAGACGCTCTTCACCAACGTCGCTTACAACCCCGAAACCCAAGAGCTGTGGTGGGAAGGTAAGACCCCGGACTACCCCGAAGACGTTACTGGCTGGCGGGATTGGAAGGGCGAAAAGATTTCCGACCGCCCGGCCGATCGACAGCGCTGCGAGGCCAAGGGCGACGAGTGGGCGCATCCCAATTCCCGCTTCACCACATCTTTGGCTAACGTGCCCAACGTGGCTCCCGATTACGAAGAACCGCAAGGGGTGCCAATTGACGCCATCATCTTTGGCGGGCGAGTAAAGGACCGGGAGCCGCTTATCCGGGCAATCACCGACCTAGCCGAGGGCGTATACGACGGTTTGACCCTGGGCGCCCAAGCCACTTTCGCGGCTGAAGGCAAGGAGGGCGTGCTGCGTTACGATCCGATGTCGATGCGCCCCTTCATGTCCTACCCCGAAGGGGACTACGCGACCCACTGGTTGAAATTAATTGGCTCCGCGAAGGAACAGCCCATTTTTGCGCACGTGAACTGGTTCCAGCGCGATCCGGAAGACGGACACTTCCGCTGGCCTGGCTACCGCGACAACCTGCGAGCGCTGCTTTGGCTGCTAGATGTTAAGGAAGGGCGCGCTGAGGGCGTGCAAACACCGGTAGGTATTTTGCCGAAGAAGGAAGAGTTGAATCTGGATGGCTTTGAAGGTGACGACGCCGATCTGGATAAGCTTCTTTCCATCGACACCGATCTGTGGAAGAAGGAGATGGGCTACCGCCGCGAACACCTTGCACAGTTCAAGAATCTACCTGAGCAGATCTGGGCCGCGCACGAGCGCATAGAGCAGGCGTTTAACGCTTAATTGGTCTCCTGGTTTTGCACTAGCGACGGGTGGATTTTCTCTAGGCGGGTTAATTCCAGCGGGTAGCTATGGCTCCTGTTGGGATTAACCTGCCACTTTGGGTATTAACCCCGATCTTGTTGCTTCTATCAACCTCGTGGTGGAAGATTGACTGACGGTATCTCCCGGGTTAGCGCGGTAATGGCCCCTCGACCGGAAAAGAAATAAGAAGAGAGCCTAGCAGCGCTTGCGTCCGCTAGACACCCTCTAAGACATGATGGGAGACCTTGTTCCCACCTTCTGCACCTTCTACTTTACCGCAGCACTCGTAGTAGATTTGAGATCCCAAAATCCCCTGCAGGATTACGCGATAGATGAGCGTCCTCTGCGTCGCGCTACGTTCGGTAACCGGAAGCCCAGAAGAAGTCGGCTCAAATATAAACGGATAGGACGAGTTCATCTGATGGTTTTTAACGTCGCTTGGTTTGGGACGTAGCCAGTTTCCAAGCCCCATGGTTTTCCCCTTCTGGACATGAAAAAATGAGTGCATGCAAAGGTGGAAAAGACGCGGCACTTGGGCACGACTTGGCGGGCTTTTCGCGTGCTATCTTTTACATCCTGCTCTTACTAGAGCCGCCATCGGAGTATTCAGCGCCCCTGATTCAGGCATGATGCTGTTTATCTTGATGCTGTTCATAGTGTTTCCGCTAATCACCGTGACGTTAGCCGCCTGGGACGGAATCACGGAGGGCTTCACAGTTTTATGGATAGTGATGCCGATACTGTTTTTCATGGTGCCCATGCTGATCTTTTTCAACGAATCTGCACAGATCTACGGGGGCGCTTATTCATTGATAGCAGTGACAGCTAACAAGATTGGCAGCTTGTTTTACTCAAAACCTCACAGCACCAACAGTCCCCGCGAATCATAAACCGCACCACTACTTCGGTTATCGCCACTGCAATAGGGTCTATAGGGTCTGCGGAGGAAGTTAGCCCGGTTATCACTAGTGGCCGCGCTAGGGTAGCGCAGCTAGGGTCGGGGGGCGAGGCGGGCAAACTTTTCTACCTGTTTCGCGCCGCCGTAAATCTGTACTTGGTCGCCCTCGGAAAATTCTACTGCCCCGAGTACCGGTTGCCACTGGTTTTCTCGCAGTACCGCCACGATCTTTACCCCGTGCCGATTCCAAAGGTCAACCTCATCGAGAGGCCCGGCCGCGGACTTGGGAAGAATAGTTCTAACCATCGCGGTGCCGGAAGACAGTTCTACGTAGTCCAGGTTTACCCCGCGTACCAAGTGAGCAACCCTGCGCCCCATCGCTACCTCGGGGTAAACGATATGGGGGACCCCAATCTGTTCCAAAATGCGCCCGTGGGCAGTGCCCGAGGACTTTGCCCACAGGTTCTTAACCCCCATATCGGTGAGCAGGGAGCAGGTGAGGATAGAGGCCTCTACGTGGGGGCCGCCAATCCCGACTACTACGCCATCGCAATCAGCGACACCGAGTTCAGTAATGGAGGCAATATCGGTGGCATCCGTTTGCGCCACTTGGCTCAAGATGCCGTTATTGCGGTTCACTACCGTCTCGTTTAAATCGATACCGATAACCACGGCATAGTCGGACATGAGCTCGCGGGCGACGGCGCTACCAAAGCGTCCTAAGCCCAGAACCGCATATGTAGGTTTAGAGAAATTAACCAATGATCGGCCTTTCTGTGGGGAAGGAAATCTTAGAGGCGCTAGGTGCGAAAGCGAGTGCGGTAGCAACCGTAATCGGACCTAACCGCCCAATAATCATTAAAGCTATAAGTATTAACTGCGAAGGATTGTTAAGGAGCGGTGTTATTCCCGTAGATAGACCTACGGTACCAAAAGCGGAGAACACTTCAAATAGGGTTTGCGACAAGGTGAAGGGGGTTAAGAACATGATCGAAATGGTGGAGCTAACCACCAAGATGAATGCCAACACCACCACCGCGACTGCTTGATGCACCACCTCGGAAGAAATGCTTTTTCCAAACAATACTGCTTGGTTGCGACCGCGGATAACCGCAGCGACAATCGCCAAGAGGGCAAACATGGTGGTGATTTTGATACCCCCGGCCGTTCCGGCCGGTCCAGCCCCGATAAACATAAAAGTGTCCATCGCAAACAGGGTAGATTCGTGCATTTGCCCAATATCTATCGAGTTGAAGCCGGTGGTGCGGGTTTGAACTGCTTGAAAGATTCCAGCCAGGATCGCGTCTAGGGTGGGTAGTTTGCCCAAAGTTTTCGGGTTATGCCACTCGAAAGCTGTAACCAGTAGGGAAGAAAATATCAGCAGGCCACCGGTGCCAGCTATCATCATCCGAGTATGCAATGACCAGCGGTAAGGCTTGAATAGGCTGGTACGAAGTTGGAAGAGGACGGGGAAACCTAAACCTCCGAAAATGATCGCCACCATTATGGGGAGGCACACCCCCCAATCACCCACAAAGGAAGACATATTGTCCGAATAGAGGGCGAAGCCGGCATTATTAAAGGCCGAAACTGCGTGAAATACTCCATGCCAGAGGGCGCGCGGCAGCGAATACCCTAGAGACAGGAAGCGAATCGTCAGGGGAATAGCGGTAAGGAACTCAATCAAAAGGGACGTACCCAGTACCCGGCGCAACAATACGCCCAACCTGCCGGTGACGCTGCGCCGCTCGGCCGCTGAAGCCAGTTTGGCTCCATGGCTTTCTCGGCGGATTACTGCTTGGGCGAGCACCGCCGCAAAACTCATCACCCCAAAGCCGCCTACCTGTATTAATAGTAAAATCACGACTTTGCCGAAATCTGTCCAATAGGTGGCGGTGTCAACAATCGTTAAGCCGGTAACGCAGAGGGCAGAGGTGGCGGTAAATAAGGCCGGAAGTAGCGGCAGGCCCCCGACATGCACCGTTGATACCGGCAGCATTAGTAGGCAGGTTCCTATCAGCAGGGCGATAAGGAACCCGGATAATATCACTGCCGCATAGTTAAAATAATGCCGCTGCGTTTTGGACACGAACTGCATCCTACGCAGCATTGCCCGCTCCTGCAAGTGCGCGATTCTCGCCGAACATATTTGGCCGTTTTCCCCTGTCAAATGGGTAATATTAACTATTTATATTGCAGCTCTTTTCTGGTGGGTTTGTTCTTGCCTTCCAGGCAAACATAGTTGTGATGTTTTACGTCGCATTATTTTCAATATCCCCAGCGCGATATTCTGGAAACCGGTCAAAATACTGCTACCGCAAGTGGGGAATATGAACAGAAAAGCCGCGAATCTGTGTCTGATCGGCGTTATCGTCGCCCTGATCCTGGGGATGGCATTTTTAGCGCCCTTAGCGCAGGCTGCAGGTGATGAGGAGGAAAATGGCGCCGCCCTCTATGCCACTATCTATACCCGGGCTAACTGCACCGACCTAGAAATCCAAGAAGGTACCGGCTGGTTTGCTGACTCATACGAGATTGAAACTGCCGACGTCACCTCGGAGAAAACCCTAGAAAATGGGTTGCGAAAATGCGAGATTGAGTTCGGCCTCGAGGCTGAAGGTTACCCGATCGGCAAGCAAATAACTTTTTCGGTAAAGAAAGGTTTCTCGCAGGTAGGGGAGTCGGTAAAAGTCAAGGTCGAGGCCGCCAGTGATGGCACCCCGCAAATGCGGATGACTTTCAAAGAAAAAGTTTCTAAGCGCTACCCGGTAACGATGAGCGATGAAACGGGGGCAGCTATTCCGGGTGCCGCCGGATCCTTTAAACTCCCGCTATACAATACGGCTAGCCAGAAAAATGAGACTGTTACGGTCACAAAAGATTCTTCTGGTCACGGTTTCCTGAAAACGGCTGCTTATGACGATAACGGTAAGTTTGCCCCTAACTCTCTAGTTCCGGCAACACAGGTAGATTTGCCGACCGTAACCTTGCAGGACGGCGGGCAGAAAACGCCTTATTCGGTGCAAAAGGTGCTGGCCAAAGATGGCGGATTCGAGCTGGTTCTAAAGCAAGTAAAGCTGGTGGACCAGACCTATCACGTCACTATTAAGCGCCCGCTGGAGGTGCTGGCGGAAAGTGACACCTGGAAGTTTAATATCGGGGACAAAGCGGATCCCCAGGTAGAAAAACAGCTTTCTCTTCCTACTGCCAGCGGAGATTATTCTTTTGATATCAGCGCCAGTGGAGTCCCCGAGGGGGCGAAACTATCTTTGCCTAGCCTGCCGAAATCCTATATGTATTACGGGATTGCGGAGCAAAAATTTGATTCGGCGACCAACACCTTGACGGTTACCCTGGGAAAACAAGTTTACATCCTCACTTCTAATATCGATCCCGTCAAGTATGACTCTTTTGCAACTGAACACGCGAAAGCCGGGTTTACCTTGGGGCTTTATGACCAGCAAGGAATGCTGGTCGCAACATCTACCGCCACCAAAACCGCCTACGATTTTCCGGCAAGCCTATTTAAGGCAGTAACCCCGGGGGACTATACGGTTCGGATTGAGGACGCCTCGCCAGCGTTTAAGAAAGACTACGATCTGTCCCTACAGTACGGAGTTCGCCTGGCAGAAAATGGGCGCCTAACTATGAAGATGCTCCGCTCAGGCAGTGAGGAAGAGATATGGGCTAATCCCTATGGAGGTACCGATGACCGCTTTAAAGATGATGCCCGCTCGCGGGCTTTGATTGGTTACAAGACCCCGCTGCTATTGCTGGTACCGCAAAAACCGAGTTTTGCTAAAGTGATTGACCAAGCTAAGTATCCGATCGGTGAGGACGGTAAGAAAGCCTATGCCAGTAAGGGAGACCTGATCGACTACCGGATTAACGCTAAGGTACCCGGAGATCACCGCCTGGTGGTTAAGTGCGGCAAGTATGTGGACATGGGCTTTAAGAATACGGTCACGGTAGTAGATAATCTCGATGAACGCCTGGAACTGGTTCCCGGTTCCCTAAAAGTAATGGAGGGTGAAGCGGTTGCCACCGACTTTGAGGCGAGCTTCGACCCGACCAGCCGGGAAATCAAGCTGCTAGATCACGCCAAGCCCCAGGTAGCAGAGTTCGATTTTAGTAAGGCGATTAAGTTCCCCGCGGAGCGGAACCTCACGATTAAGTTCCAGGTGAAGTTGAAAAAGGTGGGGGAGCAGCCCCTATTTAACCGGATTCCGGATTCGGAAACCGAGATTGTCCCCTACCTGGATTTACTGGTCAAGAAACACTGGGAGGGCGGGGACGACCTGCTCAAAGATCTCGATATGCGGGACTATATCGATAACTTCCAGTTGGAAACTTGGCAAGGAAAAAACAAAATAGCGACCGAGCCGGTACGAAAGTACCTTCGCCCCGGTAGTTTCCAGCAGGGTGAGGGTAAAGATTTCCAATTTTCCCTCGAGAAGCTCCCTAAATATACGCCAGCAGATGTGGAGAAGAAACCGGAAGAGCGAGTGGCGCTTATCTATAAGGTGACAGAGACTTTACCGGCAGAACTTACGGGCAGGTTTAAAGTCAGCCAAGTTGCTCAAGCCGAGCAGAACGATGGGGTCAACCTGGTGTTCTTCACCAATACTTTGATTCCGCCCACGCCTCCAGCGACCCCACCCACCACCCCGCCGGTGCCGGAGAAAATAGTCCATACCGGCAGCGGCGCTGCTTCACTGTTGGGGATTTGCGCCCTCGGGGTCGCGCTGGGCGGGGCCATTATCCTGCGCCGCCGCTACCGCTAAGCTGAGCTGCCTAAAGTTAGCTGAGAATTACCGCTGCTTACGCGGCTTTAGAGAGGACAAGGCTGGGTTTGCGTAGCCGTTACTGCGGTGAAACCTTTCCGGCTTTAGGGGTGAGGATCCGCAGCCAACTGGGGAGGGTAATCGCGACTAGGATTAACGCAACTGCAAGCGTTCCTAGCCAACCGAAGTCTTCATGTAGCACGACGGCTCCGATTATCGCTGCTACCGCCGGATTTAAAGCTGATAGTAGTCCGGTCATTTCTGCCGATACCCGCGCTTGCGCAACCGGTTGGAAAGTGAAACCAAAAACTGTGCACACCACTACTAGCACTGTCAACATTCCCCATTGCGCGAGGGACGAGGGCAAACGCGGGGATTCCACGAAAACACTGGCGATAGCGGCTAGAAGTGCGAGCGTACCTAGCTGAATAATGCCGACCGTGAACCCTTCCTCGGGGCTATGGGTTACTCGATCGGTAACGATGATGGTTACTGCGTAACAGACGGCTCCCAGCAGGGCGATTAAGCGCCCGGTAGAAAGGTTCCCACCGGGCAGCGTCAGCATCCCCACCCCGGTAACCGCCAGGAAAGCCGATAACAACATAACGGGGTTAGGACGCATCCGCGCCAAAGCGGCAGTGGCGAGGGGTACCATCACGATGCTGGTGTGTTCGGTGAGCGCTACTGGCCCAGTATCTGCCATGGTCAAGGCGGTCAGCTCTAGCGACATCACCAGGAAATATAGGAATCCAATCAGGAATCCCGCTATCCACACTTTCCGGCTGGCGCGATAGAGGCGGCGGGCAAATAGCGCTGCCAGTACCAGGAAAGCGATCCCAAACCGTAGCGCTAGAACGTTGAAGGTGCTCATGGTTTCTAGCAGCAGTTTGCTGAAAATAAACGAGGTGCCCCGCGCCATCATTACCAGAGCTAACAGTATTTCCAGCCCGCGCGCACTCGTTTTCTTCATCTTCGCCACCCTATCAACGAAGAGGGTGAAGGCGCCGCCGAGATTCCAATACTGAAATTCTGGTTACGAACCTTGGGTTATCCCGCTAGCGCTGAAATACCCGCTGGCGAATGTCTTGCAACTGCTTGGGGGAGGGGGTGTCGCTGGCCAGGCCAAACGGCATCTGTGCATCTAGCACCCAGGTTTCGGGCAGGTCAAACATTTGCTTAACCGCGTGGTCAATCACCGGATTGTAGTGCTGCAGGGAAGCGCCGATTCCTGCCTCGCGAAGAGCTACCCACAGCGAAAATTGCAGCATCGCCAGGGATTGCGCTGCCCAATGCGGGAACTTGTCGGCATAGGTGGTGAACTTGCCCGCCATTTCTTCGGTGACTTCCTGGTCATAGAAGTAGAGAATAGTGCCGTAACCAGCCCGGAAAGAATCAACCTTTTCCCGCGGAACCTTCCCCTCGAAAACCTCAAAAACCCGGTTCCAGAGGGCGTCCTGATTCTCGCCGGTAACTACCAAGAGCCGCTGCGACTGCATATTGAAAGCATCCGGAACCTGCGCAGTTACCTCATCAATCAGATCAAGCAGTTCCTGGTGGCTTAGGGAAATCTTCCGATCCAACTGATAACGGGAGCGCCGATTCTGCAATAGTTCCAAGGTCTTCATAACTGTTCCTTTCCTCTGTTTCCCCTCAATCTTCTAGGAGAAATCTTCTTCGTGCTAGGGGAGACGCAAGAATTCAGCTTGAGGCACATCACCTATCCCCATGATGGGTACTAGTTCGTATCGTTATTTTCCATTAGCAGGGAACTGGCTAGTTCGGTTAGGGAGCCGGAAGATTTAACTACCGAAGTAAACAGGTCGCGCTTGCGTTGCTGTAACTGGGATACTTTTTCTTCGATGGTTCCCTTCGCCACCAAGCGGTAAACATTGACTGGGCGTTTTTGCCCGATGCGGTGAGCGCGATCGATTGCTTGCTCTTCGACTGCCGGGTTCCACCACGGATCCATCACAAACACATAGTCGGCGGCAGTCAAAGTCAGCCCCGTGCCCCCTGCCCGCAACGAAATCAGGAATGCTTGCGCGTCCCCCTCGGAAAACTCTTTCACTACCTGGTCACGCTGCCGGGTAGACCCATCCAGATAAGCAGTTTTTATTCCCGCCTCCTCTAGGGCTTCTTTAATCAACTTTAAATAGGAGGTGAACTGGGAAAACACTAGGGCTTTATGGTTAGGTATCGCTTGTAACTGTTCCACCAGGGCGTTAGTTTTCGCGCTAGTTATTCCCGTGCGTCCTCCTACCAGACGCAAATCTAAGCTGGCTCGCCGCAGCGCCGTTAGCGCCGCTAAAATCGACATCCGATCCCCAGATTGCAGCAACCCGCTAACCTGGCGGCGTGCCTGGGTTTCCAGTTCTCGGTAAGCGGTGCTATGTCCCGGCTCTAAATCAACCCGCAACACCTGTTCAATCTTCGGAGGTAAATCCGGTGCCACCTCAGCTTTAGTCCGTCGCAACATGTAGGGAGCCACCAGCGAACGCACCTGGTTTATCCCGCGCAGCTGCAGGGCAGTAAATTGTTCCCGCGAAAGCAAGGTACCTGGTTGCGCCAAAGATAAAATCGCATGCAAGTCCGCTAAAGAATTCTCTAGGGGAGTGCCGGTAGCACAAATCGTCCACTTTCTGTCCAAATCATTAAGGGCGCGCCAGGCTTGGGTACGCGGATTCTTCACCAGCTGCGCCTCATCACAAATAACCCCCTGCCATTGGGGTTGTAAGAAAGCTTCACTGTGGCGGCGCAGCAGACCGTAGGAGGTAACCACCAAATCTGCCCCGCTGAAACCGTCCTCAATCTCGGTGCCGCTACGCAGGGCCCGCACCTCCATCTCGGGATAAAAACGCTGCGCCTGCGACTCCCAAACATTGATCACCGAAGTAGGCGCTACTACCAGCACTGGATTCGAGGTGGGTAAGGATTTAATCGTCGCTAAAATCTGCAGAGTTTTTCCCAGCCCCATTTCATCAGCGAGCACCGCTCCGGGACCAATGGAGAGTTGCGCCAGCAACCAAGAAACGCCCGTGCATTGATATTCACGCAGCTGGGCGGTGTGGGGCGCAGCAATCGGTGGCAACTTTAGTTGGCGTGACTTCCACGCTTCCAGGCCGCGCACCTGTGCTTGCGTACCCTCCAAAATTTGGGAGAGGTCAATAATCGCCGGGTGAATACCGCGCCGATTAAGGCCGGCGCGCTCACTAAGCAGCGTCAGCCGATCCAGATCGGCTTCACTTAGATAAGTATCGGCATCGATTATCCCGCCCCGTTCGCGAATTTGGGCAATCTCGGAGGATGTAAAGTCGCGGTCTCCTAAACGCAGCCGCACCTTCGGGGTAAACCAGCCGTAAGTATTAGGGGCTAAATCCACGATTATCTCTCCGCCCTGTTGCGAAAATGAACGGGGAATCCCGCGGCGATTAACCTCTAAATCTTGACCCTCAAAAACGGTTTCCAGCTCATCTAACAATTGGTTAATGCGGTGAGCGGGACAAGAAAGAAAACTATCGAAAGTAAAAACTCCTTCTTGGCGGCGCAACCATTTCGTCACCTGGGTTTTCAGCTCCGCGATTTGGTTAGGCAGAACACTGGTTTCAATCTTTTGTCCCTCAAGCTCACGCATGGCGCGCAAATGAATCCGGTAAAGGTCTTCTGCCCGGGAAGTTCCCACTTCCAGCAGGTAGCGATATTTGGGGGACTCGAAACTGTTATCTAAAGAATGGACCGGGAAGCTATCGCTAAGGCGCGGAAAATCTTGCAACAAAAAATCCGCTAAATCCGCTTGCGGCACCCGCACCGGTTTCGCCCCCAACACCCGGTTAAGCGCTCCGAAACGATCATCCCAGAAGGCGAAGCACCCCAGCTCCGCGCTGGCCACCAGTTCTAGACCGGCCGCCACGCAAGTAGCGGCGACCGTGCGCCCCGCTGGATCTTCACCGGCGGAAAAATCAATCCCGAAGCGCAGCGCCAGGTCACCCGGGGCGCAAATATCTAGGAAAGGACGCGCAAGAATCGGAGAAAAGTGCAGCTGAGTGAGGGGCTCGGTGCCGAGGGCAAAAGAAAATCCTGCGCGTGCCAAGGTGTGAATCGCGGGGGATACCTGGGCCGCTTCCTCGGAAGATAGTCGCTGGGGAGCTTTTTCTAATAGCCCGGACACCTGGCGCAGGCAGCTGAGCTGCGTCCTATCTAGACCGGCAGAAACGGATTCCCATTTAGTTTGGCAAAGGTCGCGCCAACTGGCACGATTGCGGGTCCAAGCACCGGAAACTTCTCGGCGTAAAGGATGGAAACTACCATCTATTTCGATACAAATCCCCAGGTCGGCGCCTGGATTTATTTCGGGATGCGGGGAGGAGAACATTGCGGAAATCAGGCGTCGCCATGCCGGTTCCTGGTCATTATTACTCACGCGTTCCTCCTTGGCTCATCCTTTCTACTTTAGCAAGGAGGCTAGACTGGGCTCTATGAAGATTGTGCGATTTCGAATAGATGCCAACCCTATTTATGGAGCTTTAGAGGACGGAAGCGAGCAGCTAGTAGCCCTCAAAGGTGACCCCCTTTTCCAAAAGGCGGAACCCTCCGGGCAGCTTTATAACTTAGAGGAGGCGCGGCTGCTATCTCCGGTGATTCCCCGCTCGAAAGCAGTTAGCTGCTGCGCGAATCTGGCGGGTAAAGCGGCGGGAGCCGAGTGGCCACCGGTGGCTATCAAACCCAATACCGCGGTGATTGGCCCGGATGATCCCATCGCCATTCCTACTTGGGGAGGCGGCACCACACGCGCCTTCGTGGGACTGGCTGCGGTCGCTAAAACTATTTGTAAAAATGTGGCCCCGGAGCAGGTAGGGTCAGTGATTGCCGGCTGGACTATTGGGGTAGACTTCGCAAGCGGCGGGGAAGATATCAGTTTCTCTCAGGCTAGGGCTTGGGATACTTCTGCCGCGATAGGTCCGTGGATTGTAGTTGGCCCTGGTTTTAATCCCGATAACGTCACCATTAGCGCTAGTGTTTCCGGACAAGAGGTAGCCTCCGCTAGTAGCGCCGACTTTCCGCTCAATGCCGCCGAGGCTTTCGCTAAAGTGAGCGCCATGATGACCTTGCTACCCGGGGACGTAGTCATCGTAGGTGGAATCGAGCTGCCACAGCCGTTGCGTGCCGGGGAACGCCTAGAAAGCGCCATCACCGGGGTGGGGCAGATGGAAAATATGTTGGTTAGCGCGAACCGCTAACCCATTTACACCACCCGCTAGGCGGCATCCCTAATCATTTTCTGCTTCCCGCAGCGCGCTAGCTAGCCGCCGGGTCATCTCCAGGAACAGGTAGCGGGGAGTCGCGGCGTTAAGCCGCAATAGACCGGGGTAGCCACTCCCCAGGATTTCGCCCCCGTTTACCCCGACGCGGGCTTTCTCCTCTGCGATTTTGACGGGATTTTCGCCATAGCTACTCGCGTCCCACAGGGACAGGTAGGTGCCTTCCACTTCCGGGATTTGCAGCTGGGGAGCAATCTGCAGCGCCAAATCCCGGGAGCAGGCGAGGTTTTCACGAATATAAGCTTTGATTTCTTGCAGCCAAGCGCCACCCTCCTGATAAGCGGCGCGGGTAGCGAGTGCTCCCAGGGGAGTCGCGCCCATCGCTAGCCGGGTAGTTAGCCCTGATTCTTCAAAACGATCCCGCAAGGGCGAGGGCGGCAAAATCATTTGCGCGCAATGGAGTCCCGCCAAATTCCAGCCTTTAGAGGCCGCGTGCGCAGTCACGGTGATCTGGGAAAAATCAGGATCCAGGCTGGCAAAAGGAATGTGGCGAGCCTTATCGGTTAGCACCAAGGGAGCATGAATTTCATCCGCAAATACCGTTACTTTATGGGCAAGTGCCAGCTGCCCAACTTTTCTCAACTCGGCTTCGCTGAGAACTCTCCCGGTGGGGTTCCAAGGGTTACAAAGCACCAGCAGTTTAGCTTTTTCTTGACTAAGCGCATTTTCCAGCGCCGCAAAATCCAGCTCCCAACGTCCCTGATAATAGCGGCTTTTAACCTCGATTAGGTCCCGTCCTGCCTGGGTGGGGATAGTCAAAAATGGCATATAGGCCGGAGTGGGAACCACCACCGCCTCCCCGGCTTTAGTCGCCAGTTGGACTTGAGCACGCAGAATTGAAAGCACATCGGAGGAAATAAACACATCCTCGGCGCTAACTTGCCATCCATAGGATGCAGCAAGAAAACGCCCGGTCTCTCGCTGGACATCATTTGCCAGGAGCGGCGGCATATACCCAAAGAAACCGTCATCGATAGCGCGATGCAGGCAGCGTGCAACCGCAGGCGCGGTTCCAAAATCCATTTCCGCCACCCAGGCGCCCCATAAAGGCTCATTCTCGAAGGTTTTTCCCGTCCACTTTAAAGATCCTCTACGGCGTAATTCTTGCAGGGATAAGTGGTCAAAATCTTGCATGTATCCACCCTACGCCTCTAGCTATACCTCGGGGGGCTACTGCCTAGGGTAGGCCAGAGAAAACGAATCGGAAGCACGTAGCCAGTCCTGCCAATCTCGTAGGTTCGAGAATCAGGCGGGGCGCGAAGTAGAATCAAGAGGAACTAACGATTTTACGCAAGGAGATTATAGGTATGAATCCGGAAGCAACTTCCCCTATTCGGGTGCGGTTTTGCCCTTCACCCACTGGTACCCCACATGTGGGAATGGTGCGTACCTGCCTATTTAACTGGGCATACGCGCGCCATACTGGGGGAACTTTCGTTTTCCGGATCGAGGACACCGACGCCAAACGCGACTCCGAAGAATCCTTCCAGCAGATCCTAGAGTCGCTGCGCTGGTTGGGGCTAGATTGGGACGAGGGCGTCGGCAAGGGCGGCCCCTACGGTCCCTACCGGCAAAGCGAACGCATGGATATCTATAAAGAGGTAGCAGATAAGCTGCTCGCCGGGGGGTATGCCTACGAATCCTATTCCACCCCCGAGGAAATCGAGGCGCGCCATAAAGCTGCCGGACGTAACCCGCATCTAGGCTATGACGGTTATGACCGCAACCTGACCGAGGAACAAATTGCTGCTTTCCGCGCAGAAGGTCGCCAGCCGGTGCTGCGCATGCGGATGCCCGATGAAGATATTACTTTCCATGACCTAGTGCGCGGAGACATCACTTTCCAAGCCGGTTCAGTTCCGGACTATGTGATTGTGCGCGGTGGCGGCGACCCCCTATACACTCTGGTAAACCCGGTAGATGACGCCCTAATGCATATCACGCACGTGCTGCGCGGCGAAGACCTACTTTCATCCACCCCTCGCCAAATTGTGCTCTACCGTGCCCTCATTGAGTTGGGAATCGCCGATTGCGTCCCCGAGTTCGCGCACCTGCCGTATGTGATGGGGGAGGGCAACAAGAAACTGTCTAAGCGGGATCCCGAATCCAACCTGCTTTTGCATCGGGAAAACGGGATGATCCCCGAAGGGCTAGTGAACTATTTAGCCCTCCTAGGGTGGTCTTTATCTGCAGATCAGGACGTGTTCAGTAAAGAAGAAATGATCGCAGCCTTCGATATTGAGGACGTCAACCCCAATCCGGCGCGTTTCGATTCCAAGAAAGCGCTGGCGATTAACGCTGACCATATTCGGATGCTGGAGGTGGGGGATTTCACCGAACGGATCGTTCCCTATCTACACACCGGCGGATTCGTAGGTGCCGATAGCCTGGTTGATTTAACCGATAAAGAAAAACAGCTTTTGGAGGCTGCCGCTCCGCTTGCCCAAAGCCGAATGCAGGTACTTTCCCAAGCTAAGAGCCTGCTGGGATTCCTGTTTATTGCCGATGACCAAGTGGAATATCAAGAAAAGCCGTTACGTAAACTCAAAGATAACGCCCCGCAGGTGCTCGAAGCCGCGGCTAAAGTAGTAGCAGACCTGCCAGAAGGGAAAGTAGGGCAGACTGGCACCATTGGTGATCCCGAGGCCGTTAAAGCCGCTATGAGCCAGGTAATGGTCGAAGAAATGGGGCTCAAACCTCGAGTGGCTTTCCAGCCGCTGTTTATGGCGATTACCGGCTCTAACGTGTCGATCCCGGTGTTTGACTCCATTGGAATCCTGGGGAAAGAGGCCACCATAAAACGCCTGCATAAACTACAAAACCATCTGGAACAGGCATAACGTCAGGTGATTAGTCACACAAGGAAATTATTTGAAGCTGCCTAAGTGCCTGCGTTAGAGTAGATGACTGCAGCCCGGCGCAAGCCGCGGTTAGCAGCCCTTGGGGTATGGTGTAATCGGTAACACAGCTGATTCTGGTTCAGCCATTCTAGGTTCAAGTCCTGGTACCCCAGCAAAAATGGGAACCTGATGGTTCTTGTTTCTGGCCCCCATAGTCTAGAGGCCTAGGACACCGCCCTCTCACGGCGTAGACACGGGTTCGAATCCCGTTGGGGGTACCACCGGCACTTTTATCTTTTTAACTTTTATTTACTTTGAAAGTCATAACCTTTTTAGTCCCAAAGCCGAAACTTGCGCCAATGCTAAAGTTATAGCCATGTCTGGAAAAATTGTTGCCACTCGCGGGATGCGAGACTTTCTGCCCACCGAAAAAACTTGGCGTGAACGCGTCCTCAGTGTCTTGCGCGAAACCTATACCTCCCTGGGGTTTATGGAAATCGAAACCCCCGCCCTGGAGCCGATTGAGCGGCTGCAATCTGGGCAAGGTGGGGAAAACGAGAAAATGATTTTCCAGGTAATGCGACGCGGCCTGGATCCCCAAACCGGTATCCTGCCTGCGGAGGCCATAGACCTAGGACTCCGCTATGACTTGACCCTTCCCTTAACCCGCTACTTCGCGAGCCACCAGGCCGAGCTTCCCAACGTGTTCCGCGCCTTCCAAACCGGTCCGGTATGGCGTGCTGAGCGCCCGCAAAAGGGTCGTTTCCGCCAGTTTAACCAGGTGGATATCGATATTTTGGGGGAGGCTTCTTTTAGCGCAGAAGTCGAAATCATCGTGACCATGTGGAACGCGATCGGCAAACTGGGGCTAGATAAGGACTCCACGATTTTGCTCAACGATCGCCGGTTCCTGCGGGAACTAATGAAAGCAGCCGGGGTGGCCGAAGAGAAGCACGATAGTGCCTTCATCACCCTTGACAAGCTGGAAAAAATTGGGGAAGAGGGCGTTATAAAAGAACTAGTCGGGCAGGAAATCGCGACCGACTCCCAAGCCAAAGCCCTGGTGGAGGCAGTAGGCAGTATCGCCGAGCTGGAACTGGGCAGTGACGTGGAAACCGTGAAAGTTCCTGCGCTAGACGCCGAACTGCCACTGTTCGACTTGGGAGCCATCGCCTCCCAAGTGCGGCAGATCGCTCCCGATATCAAGATTTCTTTCACCCCCACTTTGGTACGCGGCATGGGGTATTACACCGGCCCGATTTTCGAGGTTTCCCACACCGCCTCCGGATCCTCGATATGTGGAGGCGGACGCTATGACGGGGTAGTAGGGCGCTGGCTGGGGAGAGATGTCCCTGCCGTCGGTTTCAGTTTCGGGTTTGAACGAATCGTGGATCTGGTCTCTCTTCCTGAGGAAGGACAGCAGCTAAAAGTGGCGCTGGCCTATCAAAAGCCTCATGAAGCCCTAGCAGCATTGCATTTGCGGGAAGGACTGCTATCAGCCGGAGCCAGTAACGCCGGCCTGTTAAAAGCCCCGCGTAAAATGTCGGCCGGCTTCTTCGAACAGGCAGCCTCCCTCGGCTATAACCGGGTTCTCTTGCCCAGCCGCTACCTAGAGGCTGCCGAACAAGACAGCCCGGACTTTGCGGCTTTGTTGGAGCAGGCGCGCGTCCTCGAAAACTAGCACGAGGAGCAAAATCGCTCTAAAAGCCTCCCTAGCACCTGCTCCAGCAGGAATAGCTAGGGAGGCTTTAGGCTTTAGCTTTGGATTTTTCCGGCAGCTTTTAAATGCCGTACCCGAATTTGCAGGGCGATGGCCGCCAGAATCACGGAAGCGAAGGTTCCCATCAGTACCCCCAAAGATCCGGCCTGGGTGAGCTCCGCGTCCCCTCTAAAGGCAAGGTGGGAAATCAGTAGCGCCACCGTAAAGCCAATACCAGCGGTTAACGAAACCGGGAGTACATCTCGCAAGCTTACGCCCTCACCTAGAGTCAAGGGAGTCACCTTGGTGAATAAGGCTACGGAACCGAAGATTCCCAGTACTTTCCCGAGCGGCATCGCCAGCATGACCGAAAGCGCGATCGGGTGAGTAATCACGTTGAGGGGGCCGCCGGCCACATCCACCACATTTACCCCAGCAGCGAAGAAAGCGAAGATCGGCACCGCCAGTCCCGCGCTAAAGGGGTTGACCGCTTCCGTGAGACGTTCAGTTTCCGGTTCACTCTCGCCGGGGAGTTGTTTGGCGGGAACCGTCATTCCCAGTAGTACCCCGGAGATAGTGGCGTGAACCCCGGAATCAAACATGAAATACCAGGTCACAATGCCCAGGGGAACTAGAATCCACCACCGTCCCCAGCGTTTTTGGGCTAAGAAACCAAAAATTGCGGCGCAAACAAACGCCAGCAGCAGGGAAATAAATTTCATTCCGGTGGCATAGAAGATGGCGATTACTAAAATCCCGCCCAGGTCATCGGCGACTGCCAGGGTTAGCAGGAAGGTGCGAGCTGCTAGGGGGAGGCCGCGACCAAAGATCTGCAAAATCGCCACTGCAAAAGCAATATCGGTCGCGGTGGGGATTGCCCAGCCGTGCCAAGCGTTATCCCCGGAAATAGCGGTTACAACCAGGTAGACGGTGGCCGGCCCGATCATCCCGAAAACGGCAGCGATAATCGGCATGGCCGCAACTTTAATATTGTGCAGGGATCCTATCGCGAACTCTTGCTTTAGTTCCAAGCCCACCGCGAAAAAGAACAGGGTGAGAATCCCATCTTGCGCCCATTCGTGTACCGGCAGGTGTAATCCTAAGGAGCGCGGCCCAAACTCTAAGTTAGAAAGCGCCATATAGCCTTCCCGTACCGGGGAAGGGGCATTCGCTAGGATTAACGCCAAGATAGCGGCGGAGACCAAAATCATACCTGCCACGATGTCATTCGCCAGCACTCGCTTAATGGAGGTAGCGATCCCGTGGGGAGATTCCTCGCTGTAATCCTTAGGGGAAGGCGCCGCTAGATCCTGATAGTCAGGGGGACTAACCAGTTCTTCAACCTCTTTTTCCAGGGGGAAGTAATGAATGTCCCGCTGCGTTTCTTTTTTCTCGGATCCTCTGCCTTCGTCTCCATGTTTTTCGCGCATGCCTCTATGCTAGCGGTTATTCGTTTCGACAATCGGGGATGCCTGAGGTTTAATATGGAGTGGCGCTTTACAAAAGGTTTTCACTTTTGGTAAAACAAAACTTGCCCGGTGCGCGCTAGCGTACCCCAGGGAAGAAAAAGAGGCCTGGTAAAGCCCCCGTAGCCCAATCGGTAGAGGCAGCTGACTTAAAATCAGTCCAGTGTCGGTTCGAGTCCGACCGGGGGTACCACTCATTATTTTTGCGGAACTCATCCAGAAAGTTTTAAGAATCATTCACTAATAATTTGATTAGTGGCCTGGCTTCCGTCTCTGAAAGTTACAGGGCGCGACTAATGTAGTTGCCAAACGGAAGTGGCCGGTATCGGAAGAAGGAGAGATCTAGATGGCAAATCCGGTTATGAATCAAGTAGGCGAGCAGATGCGCCGCACTCCCGCCGGCTATCCCGAAATGCCTGGCTACCAGGTAGGCGGGGACGCGCGGCCTGCTAATCCGTCCTATCCGCAGTCCGCTACCCCCGGCGTTCCCGGACAAAGTACCTCTATTCCCGGACAAACTACTTTTGATCAGGGTCAGCAACTGGGCGAGCAGCAACGAGTGAGTCGTCCCATGACTTTAGATGATGTGCTGGTGCGCACCGGCGCAAGTTTTGGGGTAATGGTACTAGCCGCGGCGGCGCTATGGTTTTGGGGCGTAAATGACTTAACGGCTAACGCGGGAACTATGCTCACCATTTCTTCAGTCTCCGCTTTGGTGGCTTTTGCGCTGGTGTTGGTTTCTTCCTTCCGTCGTAAGCCTTCAGCGGCGATCACTTTGGGATATTCCTTCTTTGAGGGGCTGTTCATCGGGGGTGTTTCTGCGTTCTTCGAATACAGCTATCCCGGGATCGTGGTGCAGGCCTTGATCGGGACAGTTGCTGTATTCGTTACCTGCCTGGTGCTGTTTAAATCGGGACTGGTGCGGGTCAATTCGAAGTTCATGAAGATCTTGCTGCTCGGTATGGTTTCAATCATTGTTTATCGCCTCTTGGCGATGGTGTTAGCAATGGTTACTCCCTCCAGCGCGGTAGGTAACATTGATCAGATCACCGTGATGGGACTGCCCCTAGGGTTGTTGGTGGGGCTGTTTGCGGTGATTTTTGGAGCCATGTCCCTGATCTCGGACTTCGATATGGTTCGCGAGGGCGTGCGCTTGGGGGTGGATAAAGATATGTCCTGGAGCTGCGCCCTGGGGATTATGGTGACCGTGGTTTGGCTCTACGTGGAGATCCTGCGAATCCTAGCGATTCTAAGAGACAACTAAATAAAAACTTTACTTCGGGGCGACTACAATAGGGCTAGTCGCCCCGAAGTGCTTTTAGAGAGGAAATAGCTGTGCCGGTGATCGTAAGAACCCCCACTCTGGTTGATGCTGCCGGCGCGGCCATGGCACATCACCGGATTCTAACCGAAACTATCGGCAGCCAGGCTCCAGAGACCTTTTGGGAAAAACATACTGAAGAGGCACTGCTTAGTTATTGGCACCAGCAGATTTTACAGACTAAAGGGCGGCGAATAGCCTTTGCTTTGCGGGGACGCCAAGTGGTGGGAATGGCTTACGTTACTCCCTCTCCCCAAGACGACCATCAGTTGGGGCCGGCTCCTCGTAACCTAGATATTGCTTTTTTCGGTATTATCCGCGGGGCCTATTCTCCGGATATTGCTCAGCGGCTCTTAGACTTTGTACTCGATGCTGGTACCCCTGCTCAAACCTGGGTATTGCGTTCGGATCAGGTAAAACGACGTTTTTTGCGAGTAAATGGCTTTACTATGGATGGTCTTAGCGTCGTTGATGAAGATTCGGGACAAACAATATCTCGGATGACCCGTTAAGCGAACCCCAATTGGCGGAACCTAATTACCGAATTTTGCAACTTACTAGGCACAGTGTGGGATAGCTGGTTTGTAAGCTACCTCAAGGACGCTGCTAGGCTTGAACTATGAAATCTCGTCTTGAACGAATACAACAGACCGGTCGCAAGTGGCTTAGCAACCTGTCCCGTCCTCAGCCTGAGGCTTCCCCGGCTCCGATAGACGTCGAATCCTATAACCAGGATCTATCGAAAGTGAAAGCCAATACTGAGCCCGTCTCAGAAAAAGAAGCGGTTCCGCTCACCTTGCGGGTAGCGGCAGATTGGTCTTGGCGCTTATTGGTGATTACGGTTGCTTTTGCGGGATTTCTATATGTAGTCGCTAAGTTCCAAGTAATTGTGGTTCCGGTAGCGGTAGCGTTGTTATTATCGGTGCTGCTAGAGCCGGTACTGCGAATTCTATATGTAAAACTGCATTTTCCGCGGACTTTAGCGGCGGCGGTTACTCTGATTATTGGGTTAGGGATCGTGACCGCGATGATCTCCATCTCTAGCACCCAATTGGCTAGCGAGCTTCCTAATCTAATCGCACATACTAAAGAGGGCGTGGATGAAGGTATCCACTGGCTAGCTACTGGTCCGTTAAAAATGGATACCGAGACGGCCACGAGGCTATGGGAGCAAGCCCAAGACCAAATTCAAAGCTATGCCCGCAAGAATGCTTCTTGGCTGGCATCCAATGCCTTGGGCACTATGTCAGCGGTGACGGGAGCCTTCACCGGGGCGCTAGCCGCCTTATTCTGCCTGTTCTTCTTCCTGAAAGATGGCCGTAAAATTTGGCAATGGTTCTTGCGTCTGCTTCCGCGTTCGGCGCGCAATCCCCTAAACGAGGCAGCTATTCGCGGTTGGGTTACTCTTGGTGCCTATACGCGTACCCAGTGCCTAGTAGCGGCAATTGACGCCGTAGGTATTGGTGGGGGTGCCTACCTGATTGGGGTGCCACTAGCGATTCCCCTGGCGATTTTAGTGTTCCTGGCGGCCTTCGTGCCTATTTTGGGTGCGATCCTCTCCGGCATGATGGCGGTAGCTATCGCTTTGGTAGATAAAGGTTTCACCACCGCTATCGTGATGCTGATTATTATTTTGGTAGTACAGCAAGTGGAATCTAATCTGTTGCAACCGGCTCTTATGTCTAATGCGGTCAGTCTGCATCCAGTCGCAGTGCTCTTGGCAGTGGCTGGGGGCGGTGCCGCTATGGGAATCGTGGGGGCAGTTTTCGCGGTTCCGATCTTGGCTTTCGTGAATACTACCGTACTCTACCTGCGCGGTTATGACAGCTTTATTCGCCTCAGCTACCAGAAGGATCGTCCGGGTGGTCCTCCCGGATCTTTAGATCGCGAACTCGCGGAAGCGGCTCGACCTAGCGAACAAAATCTGGCAGAAGCTCGTCAAGCGAAAGCAGAAGCAGAAAAGGGCGGGGATCAGCGTACTCCTCGCGAGCATGCGGAGCAGGCTGAGAAAGTACAAAAAGAAATTCAAAACACTCTTTCAGAGTTTGCCAGTGCCGATCCTAACCAGATGCTGCCGGGAGACGCTAAAACTGATTTTGAGGTAGGGGCGACCACTAAAATCGAAAAAGTTGCCCAGGCGGAGCAGGCAGCCCACGAAGAGGAGCGCGGTGTCTCCTGGCAGGGAGATAATTCGGAAACTGCCGGTAGCAACGAATAAGTTTTTACTTACCCATCCGCCGTTCCCGGAGGGCAAAGTCGCGCAGTGCGCGGTAGAAGTCGATTTTCCGGAAATCGGGCCAGAAGGCTTCGCAAAAATAGTATTCAGAGTGAGTGGACTGCCACATCAAGAATCCAGACAGACGCTGCTCCCCAGAAGTGCGAATAACCAAATCGGGGTCTGGTTGCCCGGCGGTATAAACATGGGAAGTTATTTCGTCAACAGAAAGTTCCCTGGCAACGGTTTCTAAAGTAGCGCCCTCTTGTGCTTTTTCCAGTAACAAGTTGCGCACGGCCTCGGTAATTTCTTCGCGACCGCCGTAGCCGACTGCGATATTTACGGTCAGGGGAGAGCCGGTACGCGTTTGGGCTACCGCCCGCTGTAGACGCTGTTGTACCTGATCTGGTAGCAGAGAAAGATTTCCCAGCAACCGCAAGTGCCAGCGGTCTAGGGAAGCTATTTGCTCTACCACCCCGCAAATAATGTCAAAAAGTTTCGTGAGTTCGTCTCCAGAACGTCGCAGGTTATCGGTAGAGAGCATCCAGAGGGTAACTACCGGGATCCCAACCTCTTCACTCCAGCCTAAAAATTCAAGAGCCTTGTCGGCACCAACTCTATGGCCGGTTTCAGATTGTGCCCCCACCTGGTGAGCCCAGCGTCGATTCCCATCGAGAATAACCCCCACGTGGCGCGGCAAAGAATCAGTAGGGAGTGCCTTTTCTAGGTTGCGGGCATAGAGTCGATAGACCAGATCTGTAAGGTGAGTCAAGCTTGCTCCTTTAGGGTAATAGTTGAATTTTACCCCCTAGGGAGTGTTGTTGACAGTATTGCGCCCCTGCAATAGCGTAGGTCGCAAGTAAAATATTCTGCCGTAGCTTTTGGGGCTGGGACAGGTTTCTATCTGACCTGAGGAGGACGGATGACACCTGATGAAGGAACATACACCCAGATGAAAAGACGGGTAACTGATTCTCTTAATGTCTTGCCCAAACCCAAAATGCGGGGATGGATTCACACCGTTACGGTACCGCTTTCCCTGGCGGCAGCGATTGTGCTGATTTGTTTAGCCAATACTGCTAGCGAACGCTGGGCGTGTGCGGTATATCTGGTTTGTTCTCTACTGCTTTTCGGGGTTTCTTCGCTGTATCACCGCATAGATTGGGGTAAACGTGCCCATAGTGTGATGCGTCGCCTTGATCATTGCAATATTTTCTTGTTGATCGCCGGGTCTTATACCCCGATAGCAGTCTCCCTCTTGTCTTACCCACAGGCTAGAAACCTATTGGTGCTGGTGTGGCTGGGTGCTTTGGCCGGAATCTTGCTTTCGATATTTTGGCCCGGTGCCCCCCGGTGGCTGTATGTTCCTATCTATATTTTGCTGGGTTGGGTAGCTTTGGGCTATATGGGACCGCTTCGGCAAGCTGGGGGATTAGCCTTGATATGGCTACTAGTGGCCGGCGGACTTTGTTACTCGGTAGGAGCGGTTTTTTATGGGCTGCGTTGGCCGGGTAGGAACGCTCGCTACTTTGGTTACCACGAGATTTTCCACGCCGGTACGGTGGCAGGGTGGACATGTATTTGTATTGCCGCTTATTTCGCGGTTTTGGCTTAATTAGAAAGTTTATGCCGGTAGTTCCCTCAGGTTCCCTCTGATAGCAACTTTACCGGCAATTTGTTACACTGATACCTGCTGTTTTACTGACCGCGCTCGGCGTGGTCAGTCTTTTATTTATTAGCTGAGGAGAACACGATGGCAGACAAGACCTGGATGACCCAGGAATCATATGATCGTCTAAAAGAAGAGCTACGCCATCTCGAAGAAGTAGAGCGCCCGGCGATTGCCCGGCGAATCGATGAGGCTCGCCAAGAGGGAGACCTAAAAGAAAACGGTGGCTACCATGCAGCTCGAGAACAACAGTCTTGGAATGAAACTCGGATTCTGCAGCTAAAAGAAATCATGGAAAATGCCGAGGTAGGCGAGCCTCCCGCAGATGACGGCATTGTGGAACCCGGGATGGTAGTGAAGGCTACTCTGGGGCGGCGGGAAGTGAAGTTCCTAATGGGGTCGCGCGAGGCCAGCCCGGATGTGGATATGGATGTCTATTCCCCGGATGCTCCGCTGGGGCAAGCAATTATGGGGCATAAAGTAGGCGAAACCGTGGATTATTTAGCTCCTAACGGCAAAAATATTAAGGTAAAGCTGCTAGAAGTTACCCCTTTTGAATAGGGGTATTCCTGGTCAAGGAGCTTTTGCGGGGAGTATTTGCTGGTTACTCTACCTTCACCCAACGCCGCGCAGCCGGGGAAGTAATCGCTAAGATTGCCAACACCGATAGGGTAGTGGAAGTAATCCAGAGGGGGGTGCCGGAAGCGCCCTCAATCCCCAAAGACTCCATCATCCGCACAAACACCGTTGCGGTAAGTACCAACAGCAAGCCTAGGCGCATCCATTTTTGGTGAAATAAAGTTCCCACGATTAGCGCCGTCAGTAACACCGCTAACGCCATGAAGCCGTAGCCTGCCAAGCGAGTCTGGTAGAAAGAAAACCCCAATTCAACAGCGTATTTCGGGTTGGTAGCTAAAATGTAGCCCACAACCGCCAGTTCTAGGGCATGTAGCGCTGTTAAAGTAATTCCGCAAGCCAAAGAAGTGGCTGGCACCTCGCGGTCACGCAGTAGCCGGCGCTTCATTTTCTTTTCTGTCTGTTCGCGGGAAGAACGCAGATACCCTTTGTGTTGCAAAGCCAGATTTTCATGTGGATTTATGTGTTCTTCACTTACCAGGTTGGCTTCAATAACCGGCAAGCTGCCATCGGTTTGTACCCGGTCGCCTCCGCCGTTGCGTGAGTGATAGGCACTGGTAGCGTCGGGAATCACCTCTACCTCTACGCTGGTGCAGGCTTCGCGGACGGTGTCCACTACATGGTCACGTTCAATGTCGATGTTTTCGTCTATCTTGTGAGTAATCTGCAAAGTAAAAAGCGATAGGCCAACCGCCTTATCGAAAGTTGCAGCTGCCAGCCAATCTACCTGGATTCCTCCCGGTAGTTTCCAGCCTTCCGGAACCTTCCAAAAACGCACATGGTGCCGCTGACTGGGATTGCCATCGACCTCTTGTTGATAGGCAAAATCTTGTTTCCTACCAAAAAGATAGAGCGGAGAAACCGGTGCCGCCGGGTAAGAGCGCTTAAAAACACTGGCAAAAATAATTTTCCAAGAAGAAGAAAGCGTGATCTCGTCAGCCAGCGTCCAACCGGCTGCCTGCATCGCCAGGTGGATGTCCTCCTCTTCCCCCAGCCAAGCCAGGTTAACGGGATCGCCCAGAATCCCATCCCCAGTTTTAGAACGGCCGATGTAATAGTCCGGAACATAGAGCGAAGACATTATTTGATGCAGGCGTGGCAGCGCCAGATAGGCCAAAAGAACCCAGAAAAAAGTTAAATAGATCAGGATAACCAGAGAAAACTGGAAACCATGCTTGAGGAGGATCCACGCCAGTCTCACGGTGAGAACCGCGGCGATTACTACAAAAATATAATCGATGATCTGGTAGAGGCTGAGGGGAGCAGAGCGGTGATAACCCAGCTTTTGCCCCAATTCAAAGGGCAGGTGCTCGCTGACTTCTGCTCCTTTCTGCGGGGTATGCTCCTGGTCTTTAGTAGCCGTATGGGCGCCCGAGTCTGCGCCCTCCGGTAGTAGTTCCTTAACCTCGGTATTGAGTGCCGACTTATCTTCGCTGGTAGTCATGGCTATTCTGATTTCTTAGCCTGTTCCAAACGTTGCTTGGCCGCATCTAAGAAGGATTGGCAGTGACTTGCGAGTTGTTCCCCGCGCTCCCACACCTTCAAAGATTCCTCCAGGCCTAGCTTGCCCGACTCTAGCTGGGCAATCGCGGCCACCAACTGCTCACGTGCCTGCTCATAGGAAAGTTCTGCCACTGGAACTTCTATGTTTTCTTCACTCATCACTGCCTCCTAAGCTTTTTTCTGATTCGTACCAAAAACCTTGGTTACTGCGGTTCCGTCAGCGAAAATCGCCTCTAACAGATCCCCTTTGCTTACCTGCGATACCGATTTGATGACCCCACCAGCAGGCGAGCGCAAAATGCTATAGCCACGCTCTAAAATGCCTTGGGGAGAATAGGCTTTCAAAGCATCGCGCCATCCGCGCAGAGAAGTTAGCTGATTTTCCAGCTGGGTTTCAAAACGAAAACGCAGCCGCTGACCCTCTAGTGCCAAAGAATGTTCCTGAGCCGCAATAACCGCGCTAGGATCGGCCAGGACGGGGCGGGCGCGCAACTGGGCTAACTGCCCTAAATGTTGATCTAAGAGAGCGAGCATCTGGGTGCGCAAACGGGAGCGGGCGCCCTGGACCCCCAAAAATTCCTCCTGTAAATCCGGCACAATCCGTCGCGCCGCATCGGTAGGGGTAGACGCCCGATAGTCAGCCACGAAATCTAGCAGCGGCGCGTCCTCCTCATGGCCGATAGCGGAAACTATAGGGGTACGCGCCTGAGCCGCTGCCCGCACTAGGGATTCCTCGGAAAAAGGTAGTAGATCCTCGACCGCTCCGCCCCCGCGGGAAATCACAATTACCTCTACCTGGGGGAGGGAGTCTAGTTCGGCTAGCGCCCGAGTTACCTCCGCGGCGCAAGTAGGGCCTTGTACTGCCACTTCGCGAATTTCGAATTCGGCTAGTGGCCAGCGTGCCAAAGCATTCACCATTACGTCCTGTTTGGCTTTAGCATTGCGCCCCACAATCAAACCAATTTTGCGGGGAATCACCGGCAGGGGGTGCTTGTTTTCCTGGGCAAATAGACCTTCTGCGGCTAGTTTCTTGCGGAGCGCCTCAATCTGGGCAAGCAGGTTTCCTACCCCGACTGCGTGGACTTCCTTAGCCATCAGCGAAAGGGATCCTGAGCCCTCATAAAAATCGGGTTTGGCGTAAATAACTACCTGCGCCCCCTCGGAAAAATCTCCCCCGACTGAGTCCAGAACCGTAGGCCAACATTTCACCGTCATGGAAGTACTTTGGTTGGCGTCCCGCAGCACAAAGAAAGCCATGCGCGCGCCCGGACGCCGTTTATACTCCACAACCTGCCCGCTCACCCACAGCGGTGACATTCGGTTCACATATTTCTTGATATTAGCGGTCAGCAAAGATAACGGCCACGGGTTTTCCCGAGTGGTTTGGGCAGCCGTGGGAGCCAGCGGTGTTTGCGGACCCTGAGGATTTGTGCGCACCGCTTCATTCTACCCACAGGTACTGCCCAGTAGTCACCGGTTCGGCGGGAAGCAAAATACCTGAGTAGGATAGGGGCGTGGTAACTAAGAAGGTACTCTTGGCATCCCCGCGCGGTTACTGCGCGGGAGTAGATCGCGCAGTCGACGTAGTAGAAAAAGCCTTAGCGCTCTATGGAGCCCCAGTATATGTGCGTAAAGAGATCGTACACAACAAGTTTGTAGTGGAGCAGCTTAGCGCTAAAGGTGCGCGTTTTGTAACTGAGCTAGATGAAGTTCCCACCGGGGCGCGGGTAGTGTTTTCCGCCCACGGAGTATCTCCGGCGGTGCGCGAAGAAGCCAAGCGGCGGGGCCTGAAAACCGTAGATGCTACCTGTCCACTGGTGACTAAAGTTCACCGCGAAGCCCTGCGTTTTGCAAAGGCTGATTACGACATTGTGCTGGTAGGCCACGAAGGTCATGAGGAAGTCGAAGGTACCCAAGGGGAAGCCCCAGACCATATTCAAGTAGTAGGCGACCCCGAAAGCGTAAACCAAGTCCAGGTGCGCGACCCGGAAAAGGTGGTGTGGCTTTCTCAAACCACTTTAAGCCTTGATGAAACTAGAGAAACTGTAGATAAGCTGCGGGAACGATTCCCAGGGCTCAGCGATCCCCCCAGTGAGGACATTTGTTTCGCCACTCAAAACCGGCAGGGGGCAGTAAAAAAGATTGCGGAACAGGCCGAGGTAGTAGTGGTCGTAGGGTCAGCGAACTCCTCCAACTCGGTGCGGTTAAAAGAAGTAGCCGAAGTAGGCGGGGCTCAGCGCGCCTATCGCATTGATAAGGCCTTAGAGATGGAAGAGCTCTGGTTCGAAGGGGTAGAAACCGTGGGGCTAACCTCCGGTGCCTCCGTGCCTGAAGTGCTGGTAAAAGAGGTATTAGCACAGCTGGCGCAATGGGGATTTGCGGAAGTAAAGGAAGTGGAAACCGCTCAGGAAACCGTAACTTTCGCATTGCCTTTACCCTTGCGTAAAGAACTGACAGAAGCGGGAATCATAAAAACCAATAACCGCCGACGCACCAACGATCCGGGGCATACTTGTTAGAGGTAACCGTGCTGACTTCTATACCTTTCGTAGTTGCAATTTGCCTATTAGCTTTGGCATTAGTTTTTGCCTTACCTTTCCTGATCACAAAGTCGAAGTGGCAACTGAGCGCGATCGTAAAAGTGGTGGCAGTATCGCTGGTACAAGTAGTGGCGGCCGGGTTAGTTATCAATTTGCCGATGCAATACGTGTCCACTCCTACCGAGCTGTGGCAGATGCTTAGCAGCCAACAAAACACCAAGGTGAAAATTACTGATACCCAGCGGGGAAAACAGCTTAAAAACCGTGAGCCGGTTGCCTCAGAAAAAATAAATCCCTTAACCGCGCCCGCCTTACCTGGACAAGAAGAATGGATACCCCAGTTCAAACCCCGAGGAAAAGCCGGCGCAATCACCGTGTTCTCGGGACCAAAATCCGGGGTGAAAGAAAAAGTCATGGTGTGGACCCCTGAAGGCTATGACCCGGAAGACCGCAGCAAAACCTATAACGTAATAGAGTTCCTGCACGGTTACCCTGGTTCTCCAGTATCGGTCGCCCTCGCCCTCGATTTTTCTGGCAGCTTACAAAAAGCCATCGACAGGGGAGAGATCGCCCCGACCATCGCGGTGATCCCGGAAGGAAACGTAAACCTCAAAGCCCCCACCTGTGCAGATGTAGAGGGGAAGGCGCAAACTGCCACCTGGCTCAGTTTCGATATTCCCAAAATGGTGCGCTCTAGCTTCCCGAATGTATCCGATAAAAGAAAAGACTGGTTGATCACCGGGAACTCATCCGGGGCGTATTGTGCTGGGCGTCTAGGAATCGCCTATGGAGATGTTTTTGGTGCTAGCGCGATCCTCTCCGGTTACGATCAGCCGATTGTGGGGTCTTGGGGAGGGCACACCTCTGCTGCATTCGCGGAAAACACCCTGTCTAACCTGGTGGGTGAGTCCCGTCCTTGGCCCCTAAACATATATGTTTTTGGGGCACAAATGGATCGAGATTCTTTGCATTTAGCAAAAAATCTGGCGCGGGCTCCCTTTAAAAGCGGTGACCGGCTGCAGCTAAATATAAAAGCGGAGGGCGGGCACAACTGGGCAACCTGGCGTGAACAAATGCCGGATCTATACCGCTGGTGGGAACAGATACGTACCACTAAGGCACCGAGCAGCCTCCTGATAAAAGGGGCTGATTCTGCGCTCTTGCCCGAAACCACCCCGGGAGTATTTTCCTTAATGGGCTGGGGCACGATTATCGTTACTGCTTTAGTGGCTATTTTGGCTCTAGCCACGCTGATTCGCCGAGTACCGAAAGTGATGAAGGCTGGCACCCGCGTAGCCTATTTAAAGGCTCTCGTTGGATCGCTTGCTGCCATGATCTTGGTGATCATAGCGGTGATGCTGCCTATAAACCGGTGGGGGGAGTTCTACACCTCTGTCATGGAGATTGTGCGCACCATTGCCGGAGGAGCCTGAGCCTAGGATTTTTAGGGCCAGATTTCCTGCCGCTTTCGCCCTTCGATAGGGTAGAGGCGTGGCTTTAACAATTGGGATTGCAGGATTACCTAACGTTGGTAAATCAACTTTGTTCAATGCGCTTACCCGCGCAACCGTACTCGCCGCGAATTATCCGTTCGCGACTATCGACCCCAACGTGGGGGTAGTGCCGCTGCCGGATCCGCGATTGCAGAAACTGGCGGAAATGTTCCAGTCTGTCAAGACCGTGCCCGCCACGGTTTCTTTCGTAGATATTGCGGGAATCGTGAAAGGGGCTTCCCAGGGGGAAGGTCTGGGTAACCAGTTCTTAGCTAATATTCGGGAAGCTGACGCTATCTGCCAAGTCACCCGGGTATTTAGCGACCCGGACGTGGTGCACGTAGACGGCAAGATCGATCCCGCCTCCGATATTGAAACTATCTCTACCGAGCTAATCCTGGCTGACCTGCAGACTCTAGAAAAAGCAGTGCCACGGCTAGAAAAGGAAATCCGCGGGCGTAAAACTCCGCCAGAGGTGCTAGCGGAAGTAAAGAAAGCACAAGCGATATTAGAGGACGGTCAGCTGCTATCAGCGCATAAAGAGCTGGATAAAGAGCTACTAAAAGAATTCCAGTTAATGACCGCGAAGCCGTTTATCTATGTGTTCAATATGGATGCCGAGCAGGTACTGGATCAAGGCCAGCGCCGCGAACTCGAAAACTTGGTAGCGCCAGCGAAAGCGATTTTCTTAGATGCCCAGTTCGAGGCCGATCTAGTGGAACTGGATGAAGAGGACGCCCGGGAAATGCTGGAAGAATCCGGGCAAAGCGAATCCGGCCTCGACCAGCTAGCCCGGGTAGGCTTCGATACTTTGGGGCTGCAAACCTACCTGACCGCCGGGGAAAAAGAAGCCCGTGCCTGGACAATCCATAAAGGCTGGACCGCTCCCCAAGCCGCCGGGGTAATCCATAGTGATTTTGAACGTGGCTTCATTAAAGCCGAGATTATTGGCTTTGACGAGTTAGTGGAACTCGGGTCGATCCACGCCGCCCGCGATGCGGGAAAGCTGCGCCAAGAGGGCAAAGAATACGTAATGCAAGACGGAGACGTAGTGGAGTTTCGTTTCAATGTAACCTGAGGCGCGCTAGTGTTAGCGGCATGACAACACGTGCTGCTATTTACCTCCGTATCTCGCTCGATGCTGCCATGGACGGCCTCGCCATCGACCGGCAGCGCCAGGACTGCGAAGCCCTTGCCGAGCAACGCGGCTGGGACGTCGTGCATACCTACGTCGATCAGTCGATCTCCGCGTCGAAGAAGGACGTGGACCGCCCCGACTACGACGCGATGGTGGCGTCCTTTGAGCGCGGCGAGATCGACGCGATCATTTGCTGGGACCTCGACCGCCTCACACGGCAGCCCTGGCAGCTCGAAGAGTGGATCGACAGGGCAGAGGAGCAGGGGCTGAAACTCGTCACTGCGAACGGTGATGCTGACCTTGCCACCGACGGCGGCAGAATGTACGCGCGCATCAAAGCAGCCGTGGCACGCGGCGAGATCGAGCGAAAGAGCATGCGCCAGTCTCGTGCGCAACAGCAACGCGCCGAGCAGGGCCGCTGGTACTCCGGCGGTGTGCGCCCTATCGGCTACACCTCCACCGGCGAGATCATTCCATCCGAAGCCGCCGCCGTGCTCGGTATGTTCCGCGCTGTCGAGAGGGGCAACTCCATGCGCGACATCGCACGCGCCTTATCTGGGGTCGATCAGCCAGGCTTGCCGGATATCCCGACCACGCCGCGCCATATGCACACCGTGGTCACAGAGCGCAACGCTCGACGCCGCGCTGAAGGCCAGGAAGAAAAGCCGGTTCCCGACGCGCAGCCGTGGGCCTACACGTCGTTGCACTCGATCCTGCGCAACCCCGTGTATGCGGGTTACTCCACTTATAAGAAGGCCAAGCGCAAAGGCGTGAAGAACAAATACCGCCGTGTCACGCATATCGTCCGCGACCCCGATACCGGCGAGCCGGTGAAAGGGCAGTGGGAGCCGATCGTCACACCCGATCTGTGGTGGCGCGTGCAGAACGTGCTCGATGATCCCGACCGGCTGACCAACAAGGAGCGGCGTAATACTCGCCGCCATCTTGGCTCGGGTCTGTATGTCTGCGACGAGTGTGGCAATCCCGTGCGCACGCATGCCGACCGCTACCGCTGCGCCGCCTGTGGCTTAGTGCGCACGCATAGCGTCGATGATTTTGTGCTCGCCGTGATCCGCGCCCGCCTTGGTCGTGACGACCTAGCAGACCTGTTGCCGACTGCGGATGACGACGAGGTCGACGCCATCGACGACGAACTCGCTGAGCTTCGCGCAAAGCTCGCCCGCGTCCAGGCTGACTACGACGAGGAGCTTATCGAGGCCCGTGACCTCAAGCGCGCGCGAAACCGTTATGAGCCGCAGATCGAGAAACTCGAAACGCGCCGTGCCCGCCTTGCTGGCGCATCGGCGCTGCTCGACACAACCGGCTACGCCTCGCCCGTGGACGCCTTCGACAACGCAGAGCTTGCCGTGCAGCGCCGTGTCATCAACACCCTGTGCCAGGTGCGCCTGCGCCGTGGCGTGCGCGGAAGCAAGACCTTTAACCCCGAATCAGTCCAGATCGTGTGGAACTAGGTTGCAGTGTGTGACACGTCAACAATCGCGCGCATGTGCTGCGACGCGCGACGCTCCTACGAAGGAACGCCACGGAGCCGGCAGTTCGGGGGAGATCTGCCTTCGTGTATCGGGGGTGACACTGCTCAACCGTGGCGTTCGGGGAAAGTATTACACGACTGTTTCCACCCCGCATGTCGAGCGCCGAAAGCAAGAACCCGGGTTGTACGGTAGCGGTAATTTGCGTTTTTGTTACACGCCGCGTTTCACGCAACGATCCCGGGCGGCTTCGCATCCTGCCATGTGTACATCGTTACATCTCAGGGGCGAGATGTGGAGGATCGGCCAGACTTGGATAGGGAGTGCCCGCATGGCAAACGAGCGGATTACAGAAGACTTAGTCGATGAAAAGCTCCGCAACCTCGGATATTACGAGGATGCAGAGAAGATCATCGTTGAGAAGCAGCAATCCGCCATTGAGCTGGTTCGCAAGTCTTTGTCGAAGGCGTCGAAAACTGGCGGCGGCGGTGGTGGTTTCCCGGAGTTCATCATCACTGCCCCCGACACCCCCGACATGATCGTGGTTATCGAGTGCAAGGCAGAGACACGTTGGCACGAGTCGGAAAATCGTGATCGCCCTAAAGACTTCGCGGTTGACGGTGTTCTGCACTACGCAAGTTTTCTGACACACAAATACACCGTGATCTCGATTGCAGTCTCGGGCACGCCTGCACATAGTGAATGGTCCTTCTTTGTCACCACCAAAGGAGAGAAGGAAGCACGCCCGCTTAAGGCCCCGAGCGGTGCAGCGATTACCGAACTTGTCAGCCTTGATGACCTCATTACCGCCGCATCGTTCGATCCTTCTGTTCAGGCAAAGCGAACAAAAGACCTCATTTCGTTCTCTCAGGAAATGCACGCTTTCATGAGGGATGAAGCGGAGCTAGAAGAGAAAGAGAAGCCTCTCGCCGTCGCGGGTAGCCTAATCGCGCTCAACGACCCTGTCTTTGCAAAGACCTACGAAGCATATGGTGCGAAAGACTTGCCCGACTTCTGGATGCAAACGATCCAGAAAGTCATCGGGTCTGCGCAAATCCCGTTCGCCAAGATAACGAACATGACCCAGCCGTTTACTGGCATCCAAGTGCACCCAGAGCTGGGTAAAGCTACCAAAGCCTATCCGCAGGGCTTGTTACACGAAATCGTGACCCTGCTTGCGGAGAAGGTGCTGCCCTTTATCACCGTTTATCACGACTTCGACGTTGTGGGAGCTTTCTACGGTGAGTTCCTGAAGTACACAGGCGGTGACGGCAAAGGGTTGGGGATTGTACTCACGCCGAAGCACATCACTGAGCTGTTTAGCCTGCTTGCCAACGTCGATAAGGACAGCATCGTGCTTGACACCTGCGCTGGTACTGGAGGCTTCCTAATCTCGGCAATGAACCAGATGGTCCGTACTGCGATCACGCAAGACGAGATTGAGTCGATCAAGAAAAACCAACTGATCGGCGTCGAACAAAACCCGAGCATGTACGCCCTAGCGGCTTCAAACATGATCCTGCGCGGTGACGGGAAGGCCAACCTCTACCAAGGGTCTTGTTTTGACACCGCCATCACCAAAGGCGTCAAGTCCCACAAAGCGACAGTTGGTTTGATTAACCCGCCTTACGCCAAAACTAAGGAAGACCTGCACGAGCTGCGATTCGTGGAACACATGCTTGATTGTCTCACTCCCGGGGCGATCGGTATTGCCATTGTCCCTATCTCGTGCGCAACTGCGCCTAGCATCCGCAAGCGCAGCCTCCTGAAGAACCACACACTGGAAGCAGTCATGTCAATGCCACCGGAAGTCTTTTACCCGGTTGGTGTCGTCACTTGTGTGATGGTGTTTACTGCACACATTCCACATGAAAGATCTGACCGGAAAAGCTGGTTTGGTTATTGGCGCGAAGACGGGTTCGTCAAAATTAAGAATCTCGGCCGCGTCGATCGAAATGGAACCTGGCCAGAGATACGCGACCACTGGGTTGAGATGTTCCGTAATCGAGAAGTCAAGCCTGGTGAATCTGTCATGCAAAAGGTGGATGCCGAGGATGAATGGGTCGCGGAAGCTTACATGGAAACGGACTACTCGACTCTTACCCAGTCGGACTTCGAGAAGGTCCTTCTCGACTACGCACTGTTCACCTTGCGCGGGGTCGATATCGAAGAAGGCGGGGACGCGTGACTCGCCAACCTTTAGGTGACCTATTTCATGTTGAGTACGGAAACAAACTCGACATGAACAAGATGACACCAACCGATCCACGGACAGGCATCGCATTTGTAGGACGAGTGGGTGGCCTGAACGGAAAATCAGGTGTCTCCGGGTACGTCGAGGCACTACCTGACCTGACCCCTTATCCCACAGGTTTAATCACAGTTGCCCTCGGAGGGTCGCGACTGCTGTCTTCCTATGTTCAGCAGCGCCCGTTCTATACAGCTCAGAACGTGGCAGTCCTTCGTCCAAAGCGAGACACCATGAGTCTCAACGAGCGTCTCTTCTACGCGATGTGTATTCGCAAGAACGCCTTTCGTTATAGCGCTTTCGGAAGGGAAGCAAACCGCACTCTAGCGACTATTGAGGTTCCCACCGAGATACCCGATTGGGTCGAAATTAGTGAGGTTCCGACTCATGAGGGGCTTCGGGCAGCTACAGGCGATCCCGTGGCTTTGACCGACCCCAGTGGCTGGTGCGATTTCCCGATAGAACAGCTATTTGAGATCAAGAAGGGTAAGCGAGTCACCAAAGCAAATAGGCAACCGGGAACAACACGTTTCATAGGTGCTTCGGACAGTAACAATGGGATTACCGATTGGAGCGCGCTTGAACCACTCTTCCCCGCAGGGACCATCACAGTTCCCTACAACGGATCGGTTGGTTATTCCTTCTACCAGGATCAACCGTACTTCGCCTCAGACGACATTCAGGTGTTAATCCCTAAACAAGAAGTGTCCTACTGGGCAATGCTGTTCATCTCAACCATGATTCGTCACGAGAAGGACCGATTCACGTATGGGTATAAGTGGAATTTGGCTCGAATGAGGAAGATGACACTTCGGTTGCCAGCTGCACCAACCGGGAAGCCTGACTGGGATTACATGGAAGGCTTTATGCAAGGATTACCGTTTTCTGCCGCGATCACTGGTGAGGTGGGTGTCTAACGCTCATCGGTTACGCCTACGTTCCAACCTCCAAGCAGAGACAGTAGCTCGACACTCAGCGTGACCTTCTTGTCCAGCGCACCCGTGAGGGCGTGGCGCACGCCCGCGCCCAGGGCAGGGTCGCCGGCCCCAAACCGAAGCTCGACCAAGAACAAGCCCAGATCGCCAAGGAGCTTATTGAGGGCGGCAAGTCCGTCAGTGCAGTAGCCAGGACATTCAACGTCTCGCGGCCGACGATCTATCGCGCTCTCAAGCGCATCGAAGCCGACGCCTAAGCACAGGCTGCGTCGCTAGCGCTCGCACCCGGCGAGAAGGCACCAGGCTGCGCTAGCGACGCCCGGCGCACAAAGGCACTGTACTGCTGGGATACGCCTGCGACCGGCAGAGCCGGGCCGAATACGGGATTGACCACATACACCCCGTATTCGTGCAAAGGAGCACTGCCATGTCCACTCATTCCCACACGCTTGCATCTCACGGCGAGATCCTTGCGAACCTCCCCGGCATCCTCGGCTTCTACCCGAACAACTCGCTGATCCTCGCGTTCTTCGTCGACGACGAGGGCGTCGACACCGTCCGCCTCGGCCCGGTCGCACGGTTCGACCTGGACGAGGCCGTGGAGAAGCTCAACGAGAGCCGCGAGCGGTTCGCAGCGTGGGTCCACCACCTCGAACTCGACGCAGTTATCGCGTACATGATCAGCGATGACATTGCGCAACCGGTCTTCGACGAGACGGCCACGTACCTCACCAGCGGGGCAGTGCACCTACCGCCGCTGCTCGGGGTGGTGCAGGTGCCCGAAATCGTCACCGGGGCCGCGTGGTGGTCTGTGTACCAGCATCCGCTCATCGACGAGCCACGCCACGGCGTTGTCGGCGAGGTCGCCGCATCGGCGGCGCTTCAGCAGATGCTAGAGCACACCGGAGAGCTGCCGGAGCCGAGCAAAGACGACATCGAAGCACGGTTGAACAGCACCGATCACGGCATCGACGCTGCCGAGCACGCCGACATCATCGAAGACGCGCTGGCGTATATCCCGCCCATGTTCGCGGACGTGCTGCAGCGTGAATACGAGCAGGCGGCGGCAGGGATCACCCAGCCGAGCACTCGCGCTGTTCGATCCGCGCTGAAATGCTTCACCACGCCGCGCTTGCGAGACACGCTGCTCGCAGCGCTGCTCGATGACCCGCAGGCGGGCCTACGGTTCGCGGAGCAGGTTATGCGTGCTGTCCCGACCAGCTGGCCAGGGATGCGCGCGCAGCTCACCGCAACTGTTGCCGTGCTTGCGCACGCCACAGGCCAGCCGGGGCTAGCTGGCGTGGCTGCGCAGCGAGCCACCGAGATCGGGCCAGACGAGAACTTCCCGTCGTTGGTCGCGAAGCTGACAGACATCGGCCAAGGCGAGCGGATGGTTGAACTCGTCCGCGAGGGCGCCGAGAAGACCCGCACGATCTTGTTCACCGAGTAGCACCACACACCCCGTTGCAGCGATGCAACGGGGTTTCTTTTTCTCGCGGGGCCGTGGCCTGCAGAGATGCACACCTAGCGGGGCGGGGGAGAACCCCCTAGACAGCAGAGCTGTCTCCAACAGACGGATTGACCATCAATCCGAACAAGGAGGCACGTGATGCGCGACATCACCCACACCGACCTGGAACTGCTCTACCAGCTCGCCGACGGCATCGACGGCGAGGACGCCGATCCGGGCGCAGCACAAGAACTGCGCGACCTAGAGGCGGCAGGCACACCGCTGCCCTGGGCAGTGCTGTAACGACAGCGCAACCACCCCGCAGCAGCAAAGCAGCTGCTTCAACACCCAAATTGCACGGCAATTCACACCCACTCACGTAAGGAGAACCATCATGTCCAACCCCTTCAACAACGGCACCATCGTCGGCAACGCAGCTCGCGCACCGAAGCTGTTCGAGCACGCAAACGGTGGCGCGACGGTGAAACTCAGCGTCTATGCGCGCAACACCTTCAAGAACAAGGCCACCGGCAAGGTGGAAAGCGAGATCGTGGAGCTGACCGGCTACGTCCAGGACGCCGCGAACCCCGGTGTGTTCGGCTGCATCGGCTCCGGCGATCGCGTTGCGGTGAGCTACTCGCTCAAGACCGACGTCTACACCGACAAGGACGGTGTGAAGCAGTACCCGCTGGTGGCGCGCATCGACACGGTGCAGCTGATCGATTCCAAGAAGGAGTCCGCTGCTCGCGCTGCCCGTCGCGGAGGCGAGGCGGCGACCGCCGCCCTGGCTGGCGCTGAGGGCGAAGAAGTACCGTTCTAACTACGAAACCCCGCAGGGAAACCTGCGGGGTTATTTTTTCAACCATTTCACACGCCAATTTGCTGCGAATCACTTGTGCAGTTTTACGGTGCAGTGGTGCGGTGCTTTTACTGGCGTTTCTGCTGCGCAACTCACTGCACTATGTAGTGTCTGTGACATTTCATTAACACGTAGGTTGCACTGTGTATTGGGCACCCATTTCATCGACACGTTTACTGCGCAATCAAATGCCCTGTCACTTTAATGACATGTGAATTGGGCAGTGAAGTGGTTTGTCATCCTATTGACACCTTTACTACGCAACAGAATGACAACGACATTCTGTCGGCCCTTCTACGGACATCTCTTCTGCGCAGCACATGCCCCGTCGTACACACCGACGTGCTGCGCACTATCTCCGCCACTCAACAGGCCAATTCACTGCGCAACGTAGTGACACCGGCCCCGCCTAGCCGAGATTTCTTCGATTTTCGCTGAATATCAGCCGTTTACCCGCCGCCAATGACCTACGACGCCGACGGCCCCCTGTTAGGCCCGCAGAAGGCCGTACAGGGCAGGGGAGAGCAGTGCTACAACTCCATACCGCCATCACGATCACGCTGCTGTTGCTGCTGGCGGCGCTTCTCGATGCGCTCGCGTGCACGCTGCTGCGCCCCGCCCTTCTTGCCTGAGGTCTGCGACTGCCTGAACAGCGTGTAACGCTCAAGCAACTCTGGGCTGCGATGCAGTTCTTGCACCAGGAACTTCTTATCCAAGTGCTCCAACTGTTGTCCTGACTTCACCGCTTCTTCGATGATGATGGCGGCTTCATCTTCGGCGTCCGTGTGCGCGTTGCGGCGGATCTGATCAGCCTCATCGCGGGCATCCTTGCGCGTTACTGCAGCGTCGCGTGTGGCCTCGTCGCGGATGCTCGTGGCCTCATCTCGTGCTTTGCTGCGGATCGTCTCGGCGTCGCGCTCAGCCTGCTTACGGGCCTCGTCGGTCTTGCGAGTGATCGTCTCTGCTTCGCTGCGAGCTGCGGCTGTAATATCGCCCGCCTTGGCCCGCGCAGTCTCTTCGGCTCGTTCGAGCAGCTCGTCTGCTTGCGCTTCGGCCAGGCCCAACTCCTGCTCAGCATCCTTGCGTGCTTCGCTGCGGATCTCTTCGGCTTCTTGCTCGGCCTTCTCGCGTGCTTCCTTGAGCACACGCTCGGCAACCTCGCGAGCCTGTGCTTCAGCATTCTCCTGTACGCGCTGGGCTGCTTCGCGGGCTTCTTGCGCCTGTTCAAGTTCCTTAGCAGCCTGCTCGCGGTCACGATCAATTGCGTCCATGTCGCGCTGCACGGATCGCTTCTTGACTTCCACATCATCCTCGCGCTTGGCGAGATCGCGCTCCCGGTCTTGTTGCTCGGTGTAGCGGTCGAGGTTGAGTGACTCGTCATGACGTTCGGAGACTTCTAGTTCCACCGGATAGCCGAGCGAGTGCATGTGTTCGCGCAGGCCCCGTTGCGCGTCGATGAACTTCTGGTTACCCGAGATCTGCTTGCCCTTCTTCGGGCCGGATGTGTACCGCACTGAGGTGTCAGTGTTGTACGCGATGCCGGGGCGGCAACGGAGCTTGTCGGGATCTTCGGGCTTCGGTGAGAACGTATCCGCCTGGAACTGGATGTGTGGCGTTGATTCGTCAAAGTTCATATCACCGCCAGCGACTGCGTCGATACCGCCGGGAATGAAGTTCTCGGCGAGCCAACGCATTGACTCTTCGGGGTACTTCTTTGCTTCTTCGTAGTCGCGGGCGACATAGCGCGGACGTTTCACTTCGCGCCCGTCCACCTCACTGGTGTAGTAGTCGGGGATCTCCTTGCACATCGACTTCGGCAGATACACGACGAACAGCGACGTCTCGAAACTGTTCTTCTGCACGCACACTCCGTCCATCCGAGGCGTACAAAACTGCCACGGGGCCGTACAGCCGCTGCCACAAAGATGAACCAATCGAGTCGCGGCGCTACACATTTGCATCAACAGCTGCCGCTGGATCTGCTGCGAGCGGGCGCTCGCGAAACACACGTCGCTGGCGGTGCTCATCACATGCGCTGTCGCGCATATGGCCGCCGCGAACGTGATACGTCTGCACCGATAGTGTGTCTGTTGCACGGGCCGATATGGAGTGTGTTAACCAGGCCCGTTTCTCAACACCCGCAGCAGCATCAACACCGCCTTGCGGCGGATGGCTCGCTGCGGGATTTTCACCACCCTGCAATGACCGCCTGACGGCGGTACCAGAGTGCAGGGTGGAGCTGTGCGCACCACGTAAACGATGTCGGTCTTGCCGTGCGGTTAGACACCTTGCGCTCGCAGGCTCGCTGCAGGTGTCTCGATGACGCGGGAAGACGCCGCAAGCGGCGTTTCCACCCGTCATCGGCCCTTACTTTAAGACCGACATACAACGGCTGACGCCGCATGTGGTGCGCACAGCGTGGCGACCTGCAGGTTTTGCGTAGGCACCATGTGCGCTTCGCGCATCAACGGGCCGTTTCGGGTAAGGGTCGAAGACCACTTTAAGACCCGAAACACGCAGGTCGCAGCCCCCTTCTGTGTCAAAACCCCTATATGTTTGTCGTTATAGGGGTAGAAGGGGGAAAAGGGCATAAGGGGGTGCGACGCCTCCGCTGCGCTCCGGCGCTCGGCATAGCCGAGGCACTGCACCGGGTATTACTACTCGCTGGCGCTCGCATAACCCGGTGCCCGGCGCTGGCGCGCCGCCCCTTACAGCCCCAGTCTCAGACCTCGCTCGCTCGGTCTGGCTGGGTCTACCTTTCCCTCCGCTGCGCTCCGGTCAAGGTGCCCAATAGTGCAGCTGACGCTGCACCTTGTGTGATGACCCATGCTTTACGTCACGACACTGCTGGCAATCCGATATATCTTGTCGATATACATTCGGATATGCCAGCATCGATGTGTCGTGTTTGGGTCATCACGAAACGCTCCATCACGGCAAGCCTGCCGAGATGGATATTGGCGTATCTCACGACGCGTCCATGATGCGGCGTCCGCCGCATACCATCTGCCGTCGCGGTTGCATCTTCAGCAGCACAGCTGCTGAAATCTGCTCTGTCCACGCTGCTGTCTTTGCTGCACCCACGGCCCCGTCTTCGGCATATTTCAAGTCCACACAAGACTATGCCGGCCAGAACCGCGCATAACAGCAGCGCGACATACCGCCAGCCATGTGGCGGATGATCCAGGCGACGGGGCAGACGTGTATATGCCCCGTCGCCGATACCGGCGCAAGCATCGTGACAGTGTCACGTGTAGCGGTGCCGCAGCCACCCGCACACACGCGAAAACCCCGCCCTTGCGAGCGGGGTGTGTGGCGACATCAAACGTGACGGCTGTACGTCGTCACGCCGCGTGGCCGTACACACATGAGGTGATTGCGTGTACGGCTAAAGGGTTAGTCGGGTACAACTTCTAGATGCCGCTTCGGCTTACTGCCCTCGGTGCTCTCAGGCTTATTGCCGTCACCGTTCTTAGTCGTATTGCCGTCACCGTTCTTCGGCGTATCGCCGTCATCTTCGGTCCCGGCGGGCTTGTCGTCGTCGAGTTTCACCTCGAACTCTTTGGCGTACTTGCGCAACTGCGCAAGACGCTCCTTTGCTGCTTTGTGTGCACGGCGCGCCTCGTTCACGGAATCTTTTGCTCGCTGCTCATCGCGGAGCGCGGCTGCGTAATCGTCTCTGAAAGACATGGTTTGTTCTCCTTGATTGAGTGAATTCTTTGTTTGGGCTCGGGGCACGACGGTGGAGCGCGCGTGTGTTGTAGCACGACCATCACCCATCAGCCCTCGCACTCAGCTCAAGACCCAGCCTGGCTAGCTGAGCTAAGCGGCGGGATCTCGTCGTAGGTGGGTTTGTCCGCACTAGTGCTTCGCACCACCCAGCACCGTGACGAGCTGCTGGCGCTGCTCATCTGTCAGTTGGGGCGCTGCATCCACGACGGCATCGACGAAGCCGTCAAATAGCTGCGGGGCAGGGCGGCGTGCGGCCGCGAGGTAGGCGTCGAGATCGTCTTGGCGAATCCGATAGGCGGTGCCGAAACGGTGGAATGAAAGACGGCCCTCTTTAATAGCTTTTCGCAACGTGGACTCAGAGCCGACACCGAGATCGGTGAGTTCTTGCAGCGTGTAAAAGCGTGGCGCGACAGCGGTAGTCGTGTCCTTTTCGGACATAGAAAAACGCTCCTGGGCAGATTGATCTGTCCCGGAGCGGGGTGCTTTACCGGCTTGCTATTCAGGCGGCTTGGAGTGCCGTGCTCAACTCGCTAGAACGGTGGTCTGCCGTCCCATTGCTTTACGGGAGCGCTTACTCCCTACCTGACCGCTTTTGTGGTTGGCAATGCCGTTGCCAACCGGTCTATCTCGTCGGAGGAACCGCGCCTATCACGGTCGAGAGACTATCTCTTTGTGAATTATCCTCGGGGTTATCCCCCGTATGCGGCTGGCTAGACCAGAAACGAATTAAAACGCCACATACGGTCTAGAGGCCATCGTACGAAACTTATGCGTCGCGCACAATAGCCTGCGACCTGAACTTTAAAGACAGATCCGAGTACGTCTCTACACGCCACGTGACACGGCTGGGGTGTTGTGGTGGGGCAGCTGTTGTGTGGCGGCATGGTGACACGCAAGGGGCGCGCCTTTTTGTGACCTGTGACACGTCTGTAGTGTGCTCGTTTCGTAGTTTTGGCCTCGTTTCGTAATTTGCCGATCAAAATACGAAAAAAATACGAAACGCTCTACCTGCGGTTTCGTGATTTCCGCAAACGAAAAGAACAAAACTACGAAACACGCGATAACGCTGTGACCTGCATAGACACGTC
>NZ_ATUF01000008.1 GCF_000420065.1 Varibaculum cambriense DSM 15806
ATCCCGAACCTGGAAGCTAAGCTAGGCAACGCTGATGGTACTACGCCCCAACGAGCGCGGGAGAGTAAGAAACCACCACAACCACATTAAACAGGCAGGGTACAGAAACCGATTTTGGTTTTTGTACCCTGCCTTTATATTTGCTTAGGCGAATTATTGATTTGCAGACCAAGTACTCTAAAGGCTACTGTTTTTCCAAGCAGAGCATAGCTGCTCAAAACGAGGTTGAAAATGCGTTATCTGCCATTGCCGCGCCTGCGCGGTTCCTAGCAGGTTCTGTAGATGCTTATCAGGTTTCCAATAGGCCGCTACCTGCCGGATAGCGCTCGGAGAAAGTGCCAATTCTGCCCACACTTGATTTTCTTGTGCCCAGGTAGACACGTCCGCTTTCAATAGACGGTAAAGCTCAGCGCGCGCCGGATCGATTTTTTCCCAAGTAGCTAGCGAGGATATTTCGTGAAGTTTGCGCGGGGGTTTTCTCCCCGGTAATTGCTCTTTTGTTAGAGCGCGTACCTTTTTTATTGCCTGCCACCAGCGCCGGGCATATTGGCGTAGTTGCCGCCGCTTCATAAAGGGACGTCGTGATAGCTCTTGGTAGGAACGAGGAGTCTGTAACACTATGTCCACCAGGTCGCGGTTAGGTAGCACCCGATGGGGCGCCACGTCCCGTTTACGGGCGATTTCATCACGTTGGTTGTAAAGCTCCTGCAACAACCCCAGCTGGAGAGGAGAACGGACTTTGCCGGCACCTTTGACCTGCCGCCAAGGTTCCTGGACGCGCGGACGATGGTAATTGGCTAGAGTATAGGAAAATTCTTGTTCTGCCCAAGATAGACGGCCAGCTGCCTCCAACTTCTCTTTTAGGGCTAGTGCCAACTCAACCAGGTATTCCACATCGAGGGCTGCATAGTCCAGCCATGACTGCTTGAGGGGACGCAACGACCAATTTTCCCGAGTATGGTTTTTGGCGAGTTTTATCCCTAGCACTTCTTCGGTCACTGCCCCCAGTCCCACGTGTTCATAACCCAATAATTTCGCTGCAATTTGGGTATCAAATAACCGGGGAGCCTGCAGCCCTGCCCACTCCATGCACTCTAAATCCTCTTTGGCGGCGTGCAGTACCCAGGTACTGTTTTTGCAAGCCTCACTAAAATCGGATAGATCATCAAGCACCAGGGGGTCAAGTAACACCAGGGGAGCGGACTGACCTTTTGCCTGGATTAAATAGGCCTTGTCCAGGTAACGGATTCCGCTGGCGCGTTCAGTATCAAAAGCCACGTAGTCGCCCGGACTGCTGTATTCACGCAGGCAATCCCGGTATTCATACCGGTCATCGGTGAGGGGGATCGATCCCTGACGAGGACGATAAAGAGTTTCGCTCATACCAGCTTTACCTGTCCCAGGCGAGAGATACCCGCGCTAACTTCCACCGAATACCCCGACATCATTGCCAAAAGCCGCGAGATCGCCCCCGCGTGGGGTGCCAAGTCATTTCCGAGAGGCGTCCAGGAGGCGCGTAGCTCCATTTCTGCCGATTCAGAGCGTTTCTCTAGCTCCCCAAAACTGGCGGAATGGGAACGGGTAACCGATCCGGCGGCCTGGAAAAAACTAGCTTCTGCCTGGGTTAAGAAATCGGTAAGCCAGGACCAGCAAACTTGGTCAGCTAGCGGTTCAGTAACTAGGTCTACATCCACGTGGGCACCTAGCATCGTCACTAGGCGAAAACGGCCTTGCCATCCGGGTTGTTCCTGGGGATCATAGAGAATCACTAGCCTTCCGGAACCGCCACTGTGGGGATTGGTCTCCAAGGCTTCGCAATCCATGCGGATAGCGGCCGCGAAAGGCGCAATTCCGTGTGGCGCCGCAATCTCACTGACCGTAACGTGAGAATCATAGGCGGCATCACGCAAGGTGAGCAGAGCGTCGGTAAACTCTGCAGGCGTCTTTTGATTCACCATTTCAGCGTAGGCAGGAAACCTGCGCTAAAGCCGCTGCCACGCCGATAATCAGCTGACCTAGCTGTAAATATGGCGATTTTTCCTGCTTAAAGCACGGTATTTTTTGAACCGGAATCGCCAGTGGAAAAGGGGCCCTCAACCTTAGCGGTAGTTCGCTGCCTTCCGGGGTCAGCGGGCAAGATTTGATAGCATTAAGTGGCGTAAATTTTAGGGAGGCACTGTGGAAGAACATCAGGATATAGCGTTTCAACCGGTTATTCCCGGCACAGATATCGGGGCATACGCTTTAGCACGTTCTTTTCACGAGAAGTGGAAGGTAAAACCGACTCTGCTTACCCTGCAAGTTCTCGGGCCAATTATGGCTTCTAGCATTATTGATACTCGTCTAGTTGATCCCCAGGCGCTACCTAATCCGGACTCGGAAATGCCGCTTATTGAGGGCTTGATTGCTCTCGGTCCGCAGCTGCAACAAGAATTCCCCGGTAAAACTTTACTGTTGATCGCCAATATGGATTCCAATGTGCGCGATATTATGCGGCGCGAGGAAGAGCTGCGAAAATATTATGCGTTTGCCTTTCCCTCTCTAAAAGTTATCGAAGATACTTCCGATAAAGTGAAGTTTCCACGCCTCGCTTCCGAACATGGGTTGAATGTTCCCAAAACTTTGGAAATTGATTTTTCCGGTTCGCTAGAGGAAGAACTAGCTAAGCTGGAGCAGGTAAATGAGCCTTTCCCCTGGATCATTAAACCGGCTACTAGTGCCGTATATGAACGCCTTAAATGGCCGGGGAAAGCTAAGGTTTATACGGTTTCCAATAAACAGGAAGCTGAAAAGCTACTAGCTGACCTGTATCAGCACACTCACGAAAATCCCCATGCCCGTCGCTTCGTGCTCCAGCCTCGAGTAGAGGGCAACGATAGTTTCAATCTCTCGGTGACTGCCTACGTAGATCAAAACTCCCGGGTGACTATGCTGGGATCTGCCCAGGTGCTATTGGAAGATCATTCTCCCACTGCTCTGGGGAATCCGGTAGCCATGATTACCGAACCCTACCCTCGCCTATATGAGCAGGTAAGTAGCTTCCTAAGGGGAGTGGGGTGGCATGGTTTTGCTAACTTTGACTTTAAAGTAGATTCCCGCACCGGGATTGCCTACTGTTTCGAGGTAAACCCGCGCATCGGACGGAACTCTTACTACAACACCTCTGCCGGGATGAATCCCATGAGATTCTTTGTCGAGGACGTCGTGGAGGGTAAAGCGGTAGCCCCGCAACGTTTAGGGAAGAGAGTCTACTATTCGATTCTGCCGAAACGTCTAGTACTGCGATATGTAGATAAACAGATGGGTAAGAAAATTAAGGCTCTTTATCGCCTAAAGAAAAACCATGATCCCTTGTTCTACCCGGCGGATTTCGGGTTTAGTCTGCGTGGCCTGAAACGCTTGGGTTATGTAATGATTGCCCGAGAAAATCACTGGCGCAAGTATCACCGCAACTACCCGGTTTCTAAATTCCGTGAGGGGGAAACGCGCTCCCTGGATACTGCTGCCTTAACCCAGCCCTAGCCCCGTCTGCTACTGCCGAGTGCAGAAATAACGAGCCCAGGATAACCTCAAGTGCTAGACAACAGCAGTGCGCTAAACAAATATTAGCAGGGTGTCTTCGCCGAGCATTTTCGCGGGAGGACTCTCCAGTTTCCCGGAGGTAAAGGAAAAGTAAGTTCCGTCCTCTACCTCTGCAAGCAAGTCTTTGATATTGGCGGAGCTGCGATCTAAATTCACTATTACCTGAGCATGCTTGGTCTTTAATACCAGTAACCTGTTCTGGCGCTCCAAAGAAATAAAATCAGCAAATACTCCTTCGCGACGCAGCGCGATCAAGTGCCGATACCAGGTGAGCATCTTTTTATGCTCTACCTCAGTAAGTTCCTGCCACAGCAGCTTGGAGTTAAGGAAAGTGGAAAGAGCTTGCGGGGAGGGTACTTCTACTTCACCGTCATAAATTTTGTCCCAATCATGGGAGGCGAACTCGCGTTTGCGTCCCTCATCTACCGCTTTCCCAATTCCCTCATCCTCATAGTCAGTGAAGAACTGGAATCGAGATTTACTTCCCCATTCTTCTCCTTGGAAAAGCATTGGCGTAAACGGAGAAGCTAAAATAAAAGCCGCTTGACCAGCCAGAAGTCCGGGAGAAAGCTTCTCGCTAGGGCGATCCCCTAAAGCTCGGTTACCTACCTGGTCATGGTTGGAAGCAAATCCAAAGAAACGGTTTCGTTCCATATCTGCCGGAACTGGAGCCCCCCAATTTTTTCCGCGGAAACTAGAGTAAGTGCCGTTATGGTAAAACACCTGCGAATAAATCTTGCTTAGTGCCTCGGGATCGGCAAAATCTTCGTAGTAGCCTTGGGTTTCTCCGGTAAAAGCTACGTGAATACTGTGGTGGATATCGTCATCCCATTGACCATCCATTCCGTATCCGCCCTCATCAACCGCGGTAACCATGCGCGCATCGTTGAGGTCAGATTCGGCAACTAGAGTAAGCGGCCTGCCTAACTCTTCTGAAAGGTTGTGAACTTCTTGGGAAAGTTCTGCTAGAAGATGCAGCTCAGAATCATCTTGGATTTCATGTACTGCATCTAGGCGCAGGCCATCAAAGCCGTAGTCAGCTAGTAAAGCCACAGCCGCCCCAATTAAGAAATCCCGTACCGGGCCGGAATCGGAACCATCTAGGTTGTAACCATCACCCCAGGGAGTTTCATGGCGGCTAGAAAAATAAGGAGCAAACTGACTTAAATAGTTTCCGGAAGAACCCAAATGATTCAAGACCAGGTCTTGGGCAACTGCGATTCCGAGGTTGTGTGCCTCATCGATAAAAGCCACCAAATCTTCCGGGGTGCCGTAGGGATTGAAGAGGGCGTAGAGGCCAACCCCGTCATAGCCCCAACCACGCTGGCCAGGGAAAACCGCGATCGGCATCAGTTCGATGACTTCGACTCCCAGATCTGCGAGATAGGGAAGCTTTTCTATCGCTGCTCGCAGGGTTCCCTGGGCGGTAAAAGTTCCGATATGCAGCTCATACCAAACCTTACCTAGAAGTTTTCCCTCGGGTTGCCAGCTCGAAGTGTGTTTAATAGCGGAAATATCGGCAGTCTTCACCCACAGTTCACTGCCGGGAACATAGGTGCGCGCCCGAGGATCAGGGAACGGGCCATTTCCATCTACTTCAAAGGCATAGGTAGTTCCGTTGGGTAGCGGGCGGGGAGCGAGCCACCAGGAGCCGTATTGCACCATCGCGGTTTTGCGCGGCTTCTCTGGAGATCCTACCAGCAGGTTTACCTGTTTTTTATCTGGTGCCCATAGCGGTACTCGTCCGCATCCGGCTTTCAGTTCCCAGGGAGGCAAGCCTTCAAAATCTAGATCAGAAGGGTTTAAATCCATCTATTCCACCCGCTCCAGTATCCGTGCCCCCCGTTTAAATAGCAGCTCTTCCAAGCTTTGCATTCCTCCGGGGAAAACTTCATTTGAACAAATATCTTTCCAGGATCCTTCCGGTAAAACCACGGTATGTTCGGGCCGGAAATCTCCCTGATAGCGGGAGAGTACCCCGGAAAGGCGGCGAGCAATAGTTACGATTTGGGGACCTTCACTTGCAGTTCCCCGCGCAAAAGCTACTGCGTAACCGGTAGAGAGGGCGAGTGCCTCATAGGAGGCGGTAGCAGAAACGAAACATTCTTTCCGGCGCCGCCGTAGCCGCAAAATTGCTGCCGTAACGTTGAGTTTTAAGTCATCTAGGCTTGGGTCTGCGGTATGATCTAATCCTTCTTGATCCAGAAGAGAAAGTCTTTGCGCCAGGTCATTGAAATCGACCGGGCGGCGATTATCGGGATCCACTAATGAGGTTTGGGTGATTTCTGAGCCTTGATAAACGTCGGCTACGCCCGGCATAGTTAGTTGCAGAGCCTTATTGGCTACGATGGTATAGCGGGTAGCTTGCCTGGTTTCGCTTCGCCAGCGAGAAACGATTTCGGCTACCTGAGGGTCGCAAATAATCTGGTCAACATAATCCAGGAGCTCCTTTTCGCGGGTCTCATCCGGGGCCGTCCAGGTAGTCCAGGTTTTTTGTTCTCTAATGGCTTTTACTAAATATTGGCGCAGCCGATCCGAAGAGATCGGTCCTTTCTCATCCCAGGTGCCGATAAGGGTTTGCCACAGCATGTTTTCGCTGCGGCCATCCAGATCATTGGGGCGGTAAGGTTGAGTGGCATCTCGCAGGTCGGAAACGATTTGTGCCCAAAGAGTTGGGTATTGGCTGATAATGGCCAGGCGCATCCGCACGTCCTCGCAGCGTTTGGTGTCGTGCGTAGAGTTAGTGGTCATGGTGGCTGGCCAGTTGGTTTGAATATCGCGGGCAAAAAAATGTAGATTGTCGGCAGAAATCCCGAAAGCTTGTGGGTTAGAACCGACTTCATTTAGACACAGCAGGTGAGTCCAGCGGTAGAAGGTGGTGTCTTCGACTCCTTTAGCCATGACTGCTCCGCAAACCTGCTGGAAACGCACCAGGAATTCTTGTCGATCCGGGTCGCTTTCTTTCAGGGCAGCAGAACCAGTTTCATCCCCAAGTACCAGGGCGATTACCACCTCCATGGTGTCCGAGTGCTCCGGTTCCAGGTGGCGTAGGGCGCGCTCCGCTGCTGCCGCTACTATTTCCCGTGAGAGCGTGGAGGCAGGTTGTCCGGGAGTTACATAGGCGCGGTAGCAGGGCATTTCAATAATCAGTTCCCGCAAGCAGTCAACTAGAGAGCGGAAAGTGTAATCGCGCAGGCGGAAATCATTTTGACAGATTTTCCAAACTAACTGCCCGATACGGCGTACTTCCGCGGCCAGGGAGGTATCAATAATCTGGGCTTTGGCTTCGCGTTGCATCTGCGGATAGGACGAGGGAGAATCTGCAGTTAACGTCTGCATTAGGGTTCCCAGCGGCAAGGATGCGCGGGGATCTACCTGTAGCGCGGTTAGTCGCCAAGAAGTGTCGTAACCGGTGGTGCCGGCAATAGGCCAGTCACTAGGTAGACGTTCGGCGTCCTCGAGAATCTTTTCGGCCGCGATCCAAGCGCCCCCGGTGGCCTGGGACAACCAATGGAAGTAGCCGGCGGGGTCGGCTAGCCCGTCGGGATGATCAACCCGGAAAGCATCGATATAGCCGGCGTTGAATAGTTCCAGGAGTAAGGCGTGGGTAGAGTCAAATACGTCGCGTTCTTCTACCCGCAGAGCCGCTAGGGTGTCGACATCGAAGAATCTGCGATAGTTAAGCTCTTCATCAGCTACTTTCCAATGCGCAAGGCGGTAGTGTTGCCGTTCTACCAGTACTTCTAGAGGCAGGGATTCGGTACCCTCCGCCACCGGGAAGTAGTGGTCATAGTAGCGCAAAATCCACTGCTCGCCGCGTTCAGGTTCGGTAGGAATCACCATTTGCTCTAGCTTGAGCTCTTGGTCAGCCAATACTTGCCCGATCCGTTTTCCCAGGATGGGCATCAGAATCGGTTGATCAATATCGATATCAAACCAGTGCGCATAGGGGGATTCCTTCCCCCTCTTCAGCACCGACCACATCGGCCGGTTAATCCATACCGGAGTCGGTACCGCCATATGGTTAGGTACCAGGTCGACTACCAGTCCCAATCCTTCCTGGTGGGCGGCATTGGCCAGTTCTTCAAACTGGGCGCGCCCGCCCAGTTCTTTTGAAATATGTTTATGGTCAACTACGTCGTAGCCGTGCATGGAGCCGGGAACTGCCTGCAAAATGGGGGAGAGGAATAGATCCGTGATTCCCAGGTTTCGCCAGTATCCCAGGTGCTCGCGTGCATCTTTGAAAGTAAAATCTTTACTCAGTTGCAAACGGTAAGTACTGGTGGGAGTGTGTTTTCCCGGAGCGGGCAGGTGGGGATGCTGGCTGGTCATCTTGGTTCTCCTTATTCCTCCGCTATTTCGCGGATCAGTACCACTACTGAGCGGTCTAGCAGTTCGAGGCGGTCATTAGGTCCATATTCGATTTCTTCTTCGGTTTCTTTATCGGGCAGGTCTTCCATAGTGGAAATCGCGATTTTCCAGCCGGATCCATGCCCTTCCGGTATCTGGAAAGTGCAGGGCTCGGGGTCGGCATTGAAAAGCAGTAAGAAAGAATCGTCAACGATACGTTGTCCCCGGGAATCAGGTTCGCGAATTGCTTCCCCGTTTAAGAAAATCATCAGGGAGCGCGCTTCCTCATTGTTCCAGGCTTCTTCGGTCATCTTTTGGCCATTGGGAGCAAACCAGTTGATCTCACCGATATCGGATTGCCCGCCACGTGAGGGAGCCCCGGCAAAGAAACGACGACGATGGAATACCGGGTGATCATTTCGGAACTTAATCAGGTGTTTGGTGAACTCCAGGAGTTTAAGCCGGTAGTCACCTTCTTCCGCGTCCTCGAAAGACCAATCCATCCAGGAAAGTTCATTGTCTTGGCAATAGGTATTGTTGTTTCCTTTTTGGGTACGGGCTACTTCGTCTCCCATGAGCAGCATCGGTACCCCTTGGGAGAGGAATAGGGTAGTCAGGAAGTTCCGGTGCTGACGTGCCCGTAGTTTATGTATTTGTGGGTCATCGGTGGGGCCTTCGACTCCGCAGTTCCAGGAGCGGTTATGGGATTCCCCGTCGTCTCCGCCCTCGCCGTTAGCCTCGTTATGTTTCTCGTTATAGGAAACCAGGTCGTGCATAGTGAAGCCATCATGGGCGGTTACAAAGTTGATAGACGCATTCGGGCGGCGTCCACTTTGTTCATATAAATCGGCACTGCCACAGAATCGGGAGGCGAACTCAGGTAGCGTGGCGTAGTTGCCGCGCCAAAAATCACGAACCGTGTCGCGGTATTTGCCGTTCCATTCACTCCACATGGAGGGGAACCCGCCTACCTGGTAGCCGCCATCTCCTACGTCCCAGGGTTCGGCGATTAGTTTTAGCTGGGAAAGTACCGGATCTTGGTGGATGATATCGAAAAATGCAGATAGCTTGTCTACGTCATGCAGTTCACGCGCCAGGGTAGAGGCAAGGTCGAAGCGGAAACCATCTACGTGCATTTCGATTGCCCAATAGCGCAAGGAATCCATAATTAGTTGCAGCACTGCTGGCGAGCGCATGAGCAGCGAGTTTCCGGTTCCGGTGGTGTCGAAATAGTGCTCTTTATCGTCTTCTACTAGGCGGTAGTAGGAGGCGTTATCTAGCCCTTTGAAAGACAGGGTCGGCCCCATATGGTTACCTTCAGCGGTGTGGTTATAGACCACATCCAGGATTACTTCTATCCCCGCCTGATGCAGGTTTTTAACCATTTGCTTGAATTCTTGGACTTGCCCATCAACCACCTCTTGGGAGCGGTACTGGGCGTGGGGAGCAAAAAACCCGATGGTGTTATATCCCCAATAGTTTGACAGGCCGCGTTCTTGCAGGGTGGAGTCATTAACGAACTGGTGCACGGGCATCAGTTCAATGGCGTTTACCCCTAAGTTCTGCAAGTATTCGATAGTTACCGGATTAGCGATTCCCGCATAGGTGCCGCGTTCTTTTTCCGGGATTTGTTCGTTTAACTTGGTGAAGCCTTTTACGTGTGCCTCGTAGATGACGAGTTTATGGAGGTCGTGTCCGGGTGGGCGGTCATTTCCCCAATCAAAATAGGGCGTAGTTACCACCGAAACCGCCATATCAGGAAGGGAGTTGTCATGGTTAGCCTGGCTGGGGTCGTTCCAGTCATAGGAATATAGCGACTGTTTAGCTCCCACGGTACCATCGGTGGCTTTTGCATAGGGGTCAAGTAGGAACTTATTGATGTCGCAGCGGTGTCCCTGCGTCGGATCGTAGGGGCCTTCTACCCGAAAACCATAGCGCTGCTCATCGCGCAGTCCCGGAATATAGCAATGCCACACGTGGTGGTCGACTTCGCGGAGTTCTATGCGTTCTTCACTGCCGTCCTCTGCGATTAAACAAAGATAAACTTTGGTTGCGACCTCGCTAAATACTGCAAAATTTACTCCGGCTCCGTCATAGGTAGCGCCGAGTGGGTACGGTTTTCCTGGCCAAATCTCCATGCCTCTAGGTTGTCACAAAACGCGTCGTTTGGCACTTAGTTGCGAATGAATAACAAAGATGGGAGAGAAAGTACAACTAGTTTCGGGATCCGAAGCGGGACTTTCGATACTTGGGGAAACTCAAAAATATAAAAATCTGGGAGGGATAACGACAGTTCGTTATCCCTCCCAGATAGGCTGGAGATTCCCTACTCTTGCTGGCGACGCTTGATGAGCAAACCAGATCCGATGAGTACCGTAGCCAGTAGCGCTAACCAAGCTACTGGAGTACCGGTCTTAGTTATTTCTTCTGGGGGAGTGGGCGGGGGATTGACCGGCACGGTATTTACTACCGTGACTTCTCGGCGGATTACCCCGTCTTTATCCGTCTTGATCTTTCCGGTTTCGTTTTCATACTTAGCGAAGGGAACCGCTTGAATCGTCCCGTTGCCGCCGATTTCACGCACCCCGTAGTAGTAGCGTTGCTTGGCCTGGTTGCTAAACGGCAGTCCCTGAAGGGTCTTAGTCCACCCCTCGGCCTTAGTGACGTCAAACTTTTTGACCTTCTTGGCATCGCTAAACTTGGCGTCGGTAGCTTGCAGCAGTTCAAAACTGACTTTGTCAGGGGTTTTAGCATCTGGCACCGGTTTTCCGGAATCCTGCCATAGCCAGTGTTTATTAACCGTAATGTCTACCGGGGTAGGTACCGGGTTAACAACCGTGGCTACTAGCCAGGTTTCGGGCAGCTGCTTAGAACGATCCAAAGCGGGACGCAGCGGCACTTTGCCGTTTTCTTGTTCAACTACCTGCCAGGGTTTTAACTGCAAGGTTTTAATCACTTTGCCCTTTGCGTTAAGCTCCTGGACACCGTAGTAGTAGAAGTTCCCACTTTCATCCTTAATCGGCAGGTCGTTAAAGGTCTTACGCCAGTTTTCCTCCGGATTCTTTGAGGGAGCGAGCTTGAAGTCGGCAACTTTTTCAGCCTGGCTAATCTTGTCTGCCTGGGTGAAATCCTTGTCGGTACTGCGAATAAAGCGCATCTTTAGTTCTTTGACCGGGATATCGCTGGCGCGGGCCGGTAGTTCGGGAGCTTCCTTCGTTTCCTTTCCGGTATCTCCGGCAGAGGGATTGTCGCCGGCGGGTTCCTTATCCTGGTGATAGAGCCAAGCTTTCTCTACGGTTGCCTGTGCATATCCCCAGTCACCGAAAATTACCCCGCCATTGGTGCCAATGCCGCCTCCGAGTTGAGCGGTATTGTCTTGAATCAGGAGTTTTGCTGCCGCTTTGGCATTGGCCTTAGCGGCATCGTTAATGGGCACGGTTTGGAATCCCTCATTTTGAATACTCATGTATTTCAGAGGTAAACGTTTGGGGCGCTCTTTTTCTGGCTTGTTCAGGGATGCCGGGTCAAAACGCGCATCATTTTGGTCAAAGTAGTAATCAACCCGGCCACCCCCGAGCATATAGTCAGATACCCAGATGGGAGCCGCGCCGGCAGAGCCCAGATTGATATGGGCAAGATCGTTACCCATAGTGTCGGCAGTATTGTCAAAGACTGCGCCCCCGTTGTGGATGCGCAACTCAATCGAGCCGGTAGGACATGACCAAATGCCACCCCCAGCGGCTCCATTATCGGAGGTTGCCTTATTTTGGGTTACCAGTACGTCGTGTAGATGCAGGTTATAGGAGGCCGTAGCAACGTAAATGCCTCCCCCCATTTGATGGGATTTGTTATTCAAGATTTTTCCGGCATTTATCTCCACTTGATTAGAAACCACGTTAACTCCGCCTCCGGTACGTAAAGCTTCATTATTCGAGATGGTGCCGCCATTGAAAATAAAGGAAGCGGGGGAGAGCTTGCCCCACTCTTCCTTGGTTAGTCCCCACTCTCTACCTAACCCATCAATCTCCTTAAAAGTGCGGTCTGCGCCCCATACATAGAGGTCTAGGGTGCCGATTCCGCCCCCGTTGCCAGTGGTGAAGTTAGAATCGATCAGGCCGCCGTTCATAGTGATGACGGCATTCCCGAAAGCGAAAGCGCCACCACCCGAGAAGTAGGCATCATTGTTTTGGATTTTTCCGCCGTTAATGGTGATGTAGTTCCGGGTTTCCAGAGCCTTTTGCAGGTTGGTAGCCGAGGCTTTATCAGTGTTGAAGTCGTATCCCAACAGACCTCCGGCCCAGCCTTTATTATGGGAGATTTCGCCGCCGTTTATGGTTACCGAGCCCCCTTGGTAAACGCCAATCCCGCCTACTTCGCCGTAGGCTCCATGCTCATATGAGGTTTCGCCGTAGCTGACTTCGCCGCCATTCATGACAAATTGGGCGCCTTCGGATACCGCAATATTTGCGGCTCCGGATTGTGTGGTTGTGGCGCTGCCAATCGTACGTTTATTGTCGGTAACTTTACCGTCGTTGAGGACGAACTTCGCGTCTTTACCCCTAACCGTAATCGCCCCATAACGCTGACCGGTGCCGTTACGAACGCCCTCATAGGTGCCGCCGTTGATAGTCAGTGAGCCTTCGTTATAGATCAGTTCCCCGCCACCGGGTACCCACTGTCCGCGGCTTCGCAGATAAAACTTTCCGCCTTTCTCGTTATTACCCATGGTCAGGGAGGCGCCCTTTTCAACCTTTACCATGACTCCGGTGAAATCGTCCTCGCGTACCAGGCCGCCCTCGGATGAAGCGGCTCCCCAAGGAGCGATCCCGTTTACGAGCTCAATATCGGCGCCGGCAGGGATGACCACCGTAGAGGTGAGCATGGTGTCGGCCATTCCACTCACCACAATCCGGGTGGGCCTGCTTCCGGCATCCTTGATTAACTGCCGCAGCGTTGCCTCCTCACAGTAGGTGCCGCATTCCACTACTGTGCGCCCGGCAGCTTGCGCAGAGGTGGACTTTATTTTTTCCGGAGCTGCCAGCCAGGCAATTGCTAAGGTGGCAGTCAGAATTAGCGCCACTGCCTCGGCTATTAAACGTCCAGTTATTCTGCGGTTTCGCATGGTAGACCTCAAGATTAGAAGGGATGTTGGTCAGGCTCAACCAATAGTGATGAGTTACCTTTCATCCTACCTTACTGTCGTCTATGAATCCGAACAGGAAATTTTTCTCCTGATAGCTGCTACTTGAATACCAGATTGCTAACAGTCTCCGAGACCAGTGAAATCGCTGTCCAAACCTATAATTTCCTGCAATCCCAGCAGCTCCCCGCTGCGGGCTACGCTAGTGATCCGGTCACTCGAAACTGGTATCTATCCTTGCTTCATACGAGGCAACATACGCATGTAAGTCTTCGGGCAAATAGCGGAGTGCTGATTGCGCCATAAATTTCATGCGCTCATCGATCCCGTACCGGGTAGAATAGTACGCCCAGGCGATAGCGCCGGTGATTGCCCCCATCGTGTCCGCATCGCCTCCTAACCAAATGGTGTTGCGAATAGCGTCCTCGAAACTAATCGACTCCGTAAATGCCCTGATAGCTTGAGGTACCGTACCTTGGCAGGATTCATCAAAATGATAGTTAGCCTTGATTTCAGCGAGCGATTGGTTAAGAGGATAGAAATGCTCCGAAATATAGGATTCGATTTCCTGCTTGCTACGGCTATTACGTGCTAAGTAGATTGCCGCGGCCACCGCCTGTGCGCCTTTGATACCTTCGGGGTGGTTGTGAGTGACTGCCGCACTTATTTCCGCAAATTTGAGGGCTTCCTCCAGACTCTTCGCGCATTCGGCGGCTGCCGATACCCGCATGGCGCTGCCGTTTCCCCAGGAGTTATAGGGGTGCGGGCTATCTTCACTTAGCCAAGCTGCAAAGCGTACGCCGTAGGAGCCCATCGGCTCGGGGAAGCGCCGCCCCAATTCCTGCATACGTTGCACCAGGAGCTGGATAAGACGCTGCTCAGTGCGCTCGGAATCTTTAAGGTTTAGCCACCTTAAAAACGCCATTGCCTGAGCGATAGTCATTAAGGAATCATCTGTGTAGTTAGCGTCATAGGGAAACAGCTCAAAATCACGGCGATCTACCGGTGAGAACTCCCGGGTTGAGCCAATAACATCCCCGATAATCGCGCCAATCATGACGATTCCTCCCGTAAGTTGATTACTGCTGCTTTTATCATTATGTGCTCCTTTCGCAGATACCGGCAGTAAACTTCCGGTTTTCTGTTAATTCGAAAGGTGGATGGAAGGTCATGCTTACTATGCTTAGCGCTTGGCTATAGCCCCTGGGGATAAGTACGTTGTTCAGAGGATGTCAACTTTCCGATTTTTTATATTTGGGCCGGTAAAGGCGGAAACTGTAGTGGCGATGCACGGGAGCTGCTTTACGTCATAGAGTAGGAGCGATGCATTTTTCACAGCGAGTTAGCCTATCTGAACCCAACGTCATAACCGTCGCGGCGGAGAAACTGCGCGCACAGGGGCAGAAACTGGTAAATATCTCTGACTCGAATCCCACTCGGCATGGGTTGGGCAATACAGAGTGTCCCTACCAGGCTGATCCGCGCGGGTCATGCGCCGCCCGCCGCGCCCTCGCCAATTTTCTTTCCCGGAGGGATGGTCGCTGCGTCAATCCTGATAATCTGTATCTGCTGAGTTCCACTTCTCAAGGCTATTCCTGGCTGATGAAACTGCTTTGTGATCCTGGCGAGGAAGTGCTGGCCCCTACTCCGGGATATCCGCTGATAGAGGCCTTAGCTAGCTTAGAAAATGTGCAGGTGGCTTCCTATAGTTTTGCTTGGTTAGGACGAAAATGGGAAATGGATCCACTTTCCCTGCCAGCTACTGGTGTTTCCCCGCGTCCGCGAGCCCTAGTGGTCATCAATCCGGGTAACCCCACCGGCGCCTATTTAGATAGGGGAGAGCAACAGCTGGTGCAAGAATACTGCGCCGCAAATAATCTCCCCCTGATCGCGGATGAAGTATTTTATGACTTCTCCTTGGCTGCTGCTCCGGAATCCCGATCCCGTCTGGCCGGTTGCCCCGAAATCCTCACTTTCGCCCTCGACGGGTTATCAAAGAACCTGTGTGCGCCGGGGGTGAAGATTGCTTGGCTGGAGGTATCAGGGCCGGAAGAACTAATGAGGGAGGCGAAGGCACGTTTAGATATCATTGCGGACGCGTTTTTGCCCTTTAGTGATATTTTGGCCGCGCACCTGCCGGGTTTCTTAGAGAAAATCCCGTGTCAGTTGGAGGAAACTCGCGGGCGATGCGCCGCTAATCTGGCCACGTTGAAACGCTTGCTAGAAGAGTATCTGGACAGCCCGGTTACAGCCATGGAACCTCAGGGAGGATGGAACGTCCTGCTGCGTTTCCCCGTGCATATCGATGAGGACGAACTGGGGGAAAAACTCTTAAGCGACTTTGGGATTTATTGCCAGCCCGGATACTTTTTTGATTTGCCCTTCGCTGGCACCATTAGCCTGTCTCTGCTGTTAGAGCCAGATTCTTTCCGCGAAAATGCTGCCAAAGTGTTGAGTATCATCACGGCCTTGAGCTAGGAGATATTGTTCGGGAAGTTACTGCCAATAGCTCCTTGCCTGCTTTAAACCGTATTGCCGAATTGGCGAATAAACCGTAAAACTGCTTTTGTATATAGGGGTTTACGGTTGTTGTTTACACTCATATACTTTAACTGTGAAGCGCAGGGATTTACTCAAACGACTAGACAAAATAGCCAAAACAAAGGGGCTAGAGCTAGTCACTAGCGAAGGAGGAAATCATACGCGCGTCAGTATCGGGAAATGGACAAGCGTTATTCCTCGGCACCGGGAAGTAAATGAGATGCTAGCGAAGGCAATAATTAGGAACGCAGAAAGGGGAGCGGAATGAATATCGAGGCACAGGCTATCCGTGACGGAAAATGGTGGATTGCTTTTTTTGAGATCGATGGTCGCCAACATGGTACCCAGGCAAAAAGCTTGAAACGCCTGGAATATATGGTTAAAGACGCGGCCGCCCTCCTGACTGAGAAAAGTCCCGATAGTTTTAACGTGACTATTCGCTTAAAAGATTCCCGCCTCGCAGGGCTGGTTGCCGGCTATTCTGCTGCTAGTGCGGCAGAGGCGGCGGCTAGCAAAGAGCTTGCTTCTGCTTCCCGGGAAGCGGTCAGCGTCATGCGCGGGAAAAATTTGTCTATGGAGGATATCGGAACTCTCCTGGGGATAACCAAAGGTAGGGTATCTCAATTAGCAAAAGCTTAATCCGCGAAAATGCCGCTAAAATTTTCCGTACTGTAACTACCCTCAGCTAGGGGGTAGCCGGTTCTCGTCCTCATCCTGGCGGTTGGGGGATGTCTTGATTCGTTTGCTAGCTTATTGCTCTCGTCCTTGGCTGTAAAGCAAGCGCAACTATCATAAATCTGCGAAAAGAGTTGCGGAAGACATCTTCCGACTAAGATTCCCGCCCGGTATCTTTACAAATATGGCAAAAAGATCCGCATCTGGATCTAGTGTAAATGCCAGGGTTGAAAGGAGGGAGTCACCGACGGCTCTAGTGATGAAGGTTCGCGATTCGCGTGCCTCTGTCAATCAGTACGGCAGGGGATTACTCTGCCATTGGTTCACAGATTGACATGGAATTTGCCACGTCGTGGCAAAAGAAAGCCCTAGGCTGACAGTAGATCGTTATGGAACTTCCTCCTCTCAACCCCATAGTCAAACCAGCAAAAGTCGCGCCCGCGCAGATTAACTCACTTAGGCATCTTTTGCGTTTGCATAACCTAGAGAATCCAGAAGAATCGATTCTGTATCCGTCTGCGCATGTAGCAATTAGCAGCCACAATACGGCAGAGATTTGGCTAGATCACGATAAAACTACACCGCTTCGTAAAGTACCCTTGTACTACAAGTATCGCAGTGTCCCTAAGCATTCTGGTGGCAGGCGGATATTGTCGGAACCAAGTTCCAGTTTGAAAAGTTTACAGAGATGGATACTGCGGCATTGCTTCACCGAAGATATAATTTCCCCTGCCGCCTACGCGTATCGCCCGTGACGTCAATCGAGCCGTACTAAAACAGGGTTTTCGATAAACCAAGGCAAAACTAGGGTAGTGCCGCCCGGGTCTAAGAAGCTGATATTGGGTCTCCAAGTGGACGACAGCGTTCGTCTGGATACCGCGTTTAAGAAAAATATTGACTACCACATACGTGGAATTGCTAAAATTGGGCTCCAGCAGCACGTGGCGCACACTAAAGGCACCCCGCCCCCAGTATTGAGTTTCCTAAACCATCTGCAAGGATTAATCGCTTTTGCGAAGGGAATTGAGTATTGGTACGGGGCAACACGGGAAACAAACTTGAAAAGGGCGTTGGCGATTGGTGAAGTAACGCGATAATTCCGGCGTTGCTTTCCGAATCTCAGTGCGACCACTACACGTAATCCTGCCAGGGATTACGCACTATCTCCTCACTCTTGCAATGCCTGTATAGGTATAACTTGCACTCCCGTTTTGGGATCCGTGTAGGCAATATCTGTGCCACCCACAATGAGAAACAGTGCCCGTGGTTCACCCAGCACGTCAGAATCAATCTGAGATCGGGTATTAATTAAACCAGCGATACCTTCTGCAATGCGATGCTGTCCAAGTTTTATTTCAATGCCTATCCAGGAACCATCTTCAAGCACCACCACTGCATCGAATTCTTTGCCATTAGAATCACGATAATGAAATACGTGACCTCCAATAGCTTCGGTGTAGGTAGCAATCTGGTGATATACGAAATTCTCGAAAATAAACCCGCTGGTCTCCAGATCATCCAGCAGTGAATCGACCGTGGCGCCCAGCAAGCAGGTGGTGAGTGACGCATCCGCTAGGTAATAGACCGGAGAGGTGCGAATCGCCGCCTTAGATCGCAGCTGCGGACTCCATGCGGGAACCATTTCCACTACGTAGAGTCGTTCCAATGCTTCCAACCAGCGTTGAACGGTTGCGCGATCGGTTGTTCCCTCCTGGGCTCTCACATCCTTAGCGAGAGTGGACATTGTGGGAGCTTGACCTACATTTCGCGCCAAGGAACGCAACAGTGTGCGTACCCCTAAGGGTTTGTGAATCCGCGATCCAGCAAGCTCAAACACATCGAAAGTAGTAAGGCGTTCCACGTAATCAGCTACATGGCTACGTGCAGCTTTTGTGCTCTTGTCGTGATCGGCTGGCCAGCCGCCATGAATGACTACATCGAGCAAATCCGGCACAGAAACAGACGGAACAGGTGTGACTGGGAGTTTTTCTCCACGCGCTAAATCAGCAAAACTTATTCCACCAGGGAAGGCACGCCACTCTACCGCAGTCATTGGCCGCATTTGCACCCGGGCATATCTCCCAAGTCCGGAATGTCCTTTTATTTGGTCTGCGGGCATTGCCGATCCTGAAAGGATGAACTGACCAGGTAATTGGCGCATATCAATTTCTCGCCTTACCTGATTCCATAACTCTGGTTCAGTCTGCCATTCGTCCAGTAAAACAGGAGTTTCCCCCTGGAGGGCTAACTTTGGATCGAGCGCAAAACGATTTTTGAATGAGGAATCGGTATCCACGAAATAGGTAGTGTTAGCCTGCTGCATCGCGGTAGCAGTCTTTCCGCAAGCCTTGGGGCCTTCAAGAATCACGCCCCCGGAACTTGCTATTTTTTCAGCAAGATCACTATCCGCCACACGGGGCAGATACTTGTTTAGATTTAGCCTGTTCACAAGGGAAGAGTATAGTATAATCATAAAAATATGGCATCTATAGTACTAAAAATAGTGCAGCTATAACCGTAAAATTATGGCTGCTGTAACCCTGACTTTATGAATATAGGTCGCTGTTTTTACTACGCATTCAGCCCGCGTTCGCTGCCTTCCCGTGCCAGCCCTCACGGGTTCGATTCCCCGCGGCTCCATGCTGGCCCGCCGAAAATGGATACCCAATCCGCTGGCGGCTCATTCCCATCAACGCCTGTACCCTCTCGGAAAATGTAGCGCTCACGAGCGTCACTTCAGCGCCCAGCAACCAGCGCTTCCTGGAAAAGGCGGTGATGAATAGATGTGTGATTAGGGACGATGTTAACGATAATTCGGATGTAGTGGGCGTGAAGAGCGCCCACCAGCTCATCGAAATCATCGAGTGTTCCCAAACGAGGATCCACATTTCGATAGTCATCGACGTCGTAACCGCCATCGGCCAAATGTGAGGGATAAAAAGGGCTCAGCCATACCGCATCGATTCCAAGTTTCTCCAGATAATCTACGTGGGAAATGATTCCCTGAAGATCGCCGATTCCATCGCCGTTGGAGTCCGCAAAAGAACGCGGGTAAATCTGGTAAACAGCAACCTGTTTCCACCAGTCATGAGTGGTGGATTCTTCAATATCTACGGGCGAGCCAGCACAATCCACCCCGGTAGCAGAGAAGATGGAGGGTGCATTACTTGCAGGGAAGCTAGAGGATGCACTGCTTGCAGGGTAGCTGGAGGGCACGCCTGCATTATCCGTGGACGTGTTTGCCTCGGGCTAGCCTTGAGTTACCGTTTTTGTTTTCATATCTGAATCCTTCAACGTGGGCTGTCACGTTCATGCTAGAACCCGAAGCGATACCTGTCCATGGGGAAGTCCTTCCCGTGTGCGTAAGTTTTGGAGAGCGCATTCTTTCCTGTGGAGAGACCCCAGCTCTGTTGTGGACGAATTGTGGAGACAGCATCTTCGCCTGTGGACGACACGCCGCAAAAAGAAAAAGCGACATAGAGCACACCTCTACTTAGTCCACGTGTGGGCGAAATCCGCACTCGATTAAGCTTAAAAAGTTATCCACATTGAGCATAGGGGCACAAGCCCTAGGGGTTGTTGGGTGATTTGGGTACTATATCTAGTGTTCGTTGAAAATAAGAGTAAAGAGTACGGAAGGTAAGAAGATGTTGCGAGAAACCTCTACGTCGTCAGCTACAGTGGTCGCCAAACGTGATGGACGTACAGTTAGCTTTGATGCTGGAAAGATCTACCGCGCCGTCGTACTGGCTATGAATAGCCAGGGGATTGAAGATCGTGATTTCGCTGAAGAAATCACCCAAACCGTCGTCGCAAACCTAGATCCCAGCTCACTAGACGTCCCCACTATTCAAACCGCAGTGGAAGATGTCCTCATGGTTTCGCGCTACCCAGAAGTAGCACGTGCCTATATTGAATACCGCCACGATCGTGATACTGCTCGTGAACAGGAAATGGATGTTTCGCGTTCTCTCGATAAGCTCATGGCACGCGATGCCACCGTCGTGAACGAAAACGCGAACAAGGATTCAACGGTATTCAACACCCAGCGTGATCTCACCTCAGGAGCAGTTGCCAAGGCCTACGCCTTGAAGAACCTTCTTCCTGAAGCTGTGGCTAACGCTCACCTCAAGGGCGATATTCACTTCCACGATCTTGATTACAACCCCTTTCAGCCGATGACTAACTGCTGCCTCATCGACATCGAGGGCATGTTGCGTGAAGGCTTCCAGATCGGTAACGCACGTGTGGAATCGCCGAGGTCCATCAACACCGCAACAGCGCAAATCGCACAGATTATCGCTAACGTTGCCTCCAGCCAGTACGGCGGGTGTTCAGTGGATCGCACGGATGAAGTGCTCGCACCTTACGCCCGCCTCAACTACGCCAAGCACATGAAAGATGCTGAAGAATGGGTAGCTGAAGATCGCCGCGAAGAATACGCATGGACGAAAACACGTAAAGACATTTACGATGCCATGCAGTCCCTCGAATACGAAATCAACACGCTGTATTCATCCAATGGGCAGACACCTTTCGTCACCCTCGGATTCGGAATGGGAACCGATCGCTTCGAGCGCGAAATTCAGAAGTCGATTTTGAAGATCCGCATTGAAGGCGTGGGTAAAGATAAGCACACGGCTATCTTCCCCAAGCTCGTTTTCGGTCTGCGCCGCGAAACGAACTTGAACCCTGAAGATCCGAACTACGATATTAAGCAGCTTGCACTGGAATGCTCTACCAAGCGCATGTATCCCGATGTGCTCTCCTACGACCGCCTCACTGAAATCGAAGGCGATTACAAGGTACCGATGGGATGCCGTAGCTTCCTTCCCAAGTGGGTGGATCCCCAAACCGGCGAAGCTGTGAATGCTGGACGTAACAACCTCGGTGTTGTCACGCTCAACATTCCTCGTATCGCTATGCAGTCGCGCGGATCGAAGGAACGTTTCTGGAAGATCTTCGATGAACGTATGCAGGTTGTGAAGGAAGCCCTGGTTTACCGAGCACGCCGCTGCGAGGATGCCACACCAGAAAACGCCCCAATCCTCTACCGCTACGGTGCTTTCGGCATCCGTGCAGAAGAAGGGGATCAGGACGTCACCAAGTTCTTCCACAACCAGCGTTCCACACTCTCTATTGGATACATTGGTTTGTACGAAGCAGCGACGGTGTTCTACGGTCCTGATTGGGAAACCGATACAGAAGCGAAAGATTTCACCATTGAAATCGTCAAGCGCATGGCTGAGATGGCAGATCAGTGGAAGAAGGAATACCCCTACTGGTTCTCCGTCTACTCCACACCGTCCGAATCCCTCACGGATCGCTTCTGCCGCCTCGATCGCCAGAAGTTCGGTAACATCCCGGACATCACCGCCAAGGAATACTACACAAATTCCTTCCACTACGATGTTCGCAAGAAGATTACTCCGTTCGAAAAGATCGATTTCGAAGCAATCTACCCCGAATACGCCAAGGGCGGGTTCATTCACTACTGTGAATACCCCAAGCTCACCCACAACACAAAGGCACTCGAAGCCGTATGGGATTACGCCTACGATAAAGTGGCTTACCTAGGCACCAACACCCCTATCGATAAGTGCTACGAATGTGGATTTAGCGGCGAATTCGCGCCCACCGCAGAAGGATTCAAGTGCCCAGAATGTGGCAACACCGATCCTGATACATGCGATGTTGTTAAGCGAACATGCGGTTACCTCGGTAACCCACAGAAGCGCCCCATGGTTCATGGTCGCCACGAAGAAATCATTAACCGAGTCAAGCACATGGACGGCCCCGCCGCTTAAGGGTAAGGCGTGAAAAAACTAGATTTCACCAGTTGCGGGGCGGATGCGATAACAAGCAGCCGCCCCGCGGCTTTACCTACCCACAAAATAATCGGGGAACAAGTGTGCCGCGAGCCGAACTTGCTTACGGAAACAGTGCGCGCTGCACAAGCCGAAGCAGTGCCCGGCACCTTCCAACTACCCGCCACATGGCAGGAAAATCCTGGGATTGAACAGCCAGGAGGGCAAGGCGCGGGCAACGTCGTCACGCCACACGAGGCGGCAGTAAGCCACAAGGTACGCCAGCCGCGCAAACCCGGCGCATGGGACGGCCGTAAAATGTCCCAACGCTACGTCGCAGATTACAAACCATTCGTGATGGTCGACGGTGAAGGTGTGCGCTGCTCGATCTATGTATCCGGGTGCCCTTTCCATTGCCCAAGCTGCTACAACGTCGCATCCCAAAACTTCCGATATGGCGAACCCTATACGCCAGAACTTGAAGATCGAATCATGGAAGACTGCGCCAAAAGCTATGTGGACGGGCTATCCCTAGTGGGTGGGGAGCCGTTCTTGAATTCACCCGTGTTGCTGCCCTTGGTGCAGCACTTTCGGAAAGAATTCGGGAACACCAAAACGATTTGGAGCTGGACGGGATACACATGGGAGCAGTTGCAGGTGGAAACGCCAGATAAACAAATGCTCCTTGCGCAACTCGATGTCCTTGTTGACGGCCCATTTATTCAAGAACAGTTTTATCACGACCTGAGTTTCCGCGGGTCACGCAACCAACGCATTATTGACGTCCCCGCGTCATTCCACGCAGGTGAAGTGCGCCTGTGGAAAAACGGAGACTACGCATAAACTCCGCGCGCCCGAAGAAAGCCTCGCGCCCCCCGCACACCGGAAAAGTACCCCTTTACGTCTACCCCTAAAGTAGAGCTATATCTACTGTTTTTATCTGCTTCTCTTCTTAGGCTAAATAACAGATGAACGTAGATGATCCGCGTTCCAGGACGAACGTACCTTCCGCGTTGAGCGAACTGCCCCCAGCGGCGCGTTCCAGGACGAACGCGAAGCAGCGTCCACCCCACAAGATCACTGATCTAACCTGTAACCCACAAAGCGAGGCTGGCAAGACGCTACTAGCCCTTACCAACCAGTTAACGAGGGTCAAGACACCCGAAGACGCCGGAAAGTGGCTTAGCCTGTTACAAGACTGGCATCAGGTATATCGCGATTACATTAACGAGAAAACCTATGGTCTTGAACCAGGAACAAGGAAATGGTGGTGGACACACCAGCGAGTCCGAAAAGCCTATAAACGCTTAGAACGCCTAGCCCGATCCGGTTACTTATTTACCTGGCTCGACCCAAAATTCACTGGGCTTGATATTCAGCGCACTACCAGCAGCCTTGAAGGCGGCGTCAACGCCGCGATCCGTCGCCTACTTAACGCACATCGCGGCCTATCCGAACCCCACATGAAAACAGCGATCGAATGGGGTGAACTGTCCTGGGTTTTGTTCCTACTCGTTTTTGAGAGGATTAGGGATATGTCTAAGAGGTATTCTCAGGAGTTTAAGGATCGTGCGGTGCGGTTGCTT
>NZ_ATUF01000009.1 GCF_000420065.1 Varibaculum cambriense DSM 15806
AGTTAATTTTAATGAGCGTGTCAAATGGCCAGGCCGAAACCTGTAATTATCCTGCAATCCCGAGGTTGCAGGTTCGATTCCTGTCGGGGGCGCCAGGTAAACCCAGGAAAAATAGGGTTTAACCGCGAAAATTTTCGCGGTTAAACCCCGAATTTCTCAAGCTTTGAGGCATCCAGTATCTGAGATTGTTCACCCCAGCAAACAGTTACGCGCCCAATCCTTGCGCCAAAATCTCTTTCGCGGCTGCCTCACATTCCTCGCTCGAAGGTCCTTCCCCGGCCGGCCAGAGCACCTTGCGGTAATAACGCAATTCCTGAATGGATTCGCGAATATCGGCGAGGGCGCGGTGTCCCCCATGCTTTTCGGGGGCGTGATAAAAGGCGCGCGGATACCAGCGTTTCGCCAGTTCTTTCACGGAAGAAACATCCACTATACGGTAATGCAAATGTGAAATTACCTGTGGCATTTCCTTTTCCAGGAACTGTTTATCAGTACCTACCGAGTTCCCGGCCAGCAGCGCCTGCCCCTTTCCCGGCACGAAACGTTTGATATAGTCCAAGACCTGTTTTTCGGCCTCGGCCAGATCGAGCGCTGCCGGAGATTCCAGTTCCGCCAGCAAACCGGACTTACTGTGCATCTCGCGCACAAAATCCCCCATATTTTCTAAGGCGCCCGCTCTAGGTTTAATCAGCAGATCGATTCCCTCGTCCACGATATTGGTTTGCCCATCGGTGATAATCACTGCCACCTCTACCAGGCAATCTTGTTCTAAATCCAGGCCGGTCATTTCGCAATCGATCCACACTAACGGATCTTTCAGGTTATTCGTCATACCTTTACCCTAGTCCATCGAGCTTTTGATGCCAGATAGCGAAAGGGCGACGCACCTGAAAGAAAAATCCCGATAGGTTATTAACTATTGATTTTAGGAGGAGTAATGACCACAGTTACCGCAAAAGATATAGAGGTAGCTGCCGGGGTATTAGCCAAGGTAGCTACGAAAACTCCGCTACAAAAAAGCGAGCGTTTAAGCGCTGAAGTTGGGCGTCCGGTTTATTTAAAACGCGAAGATCTGCAGATTTGCCGCTCCTTTAAAGCGCGGGGCGCCTATGTGCGCATGGCAGCCATGGATGAGGATGAACGCGCAGCCGGGGTGGTGTGTGCTTCGGCGGGTAACCATGCCCAAGGTGTCGCCTATGCCTGCGCGCACCTGGGAATACAGGGTACGATTTTCTTGCCGGCCTCCACTCCGCGGCAAAAACGCAAGCGGATCTCCACTATCGGGGGTAAATGGGTAGAGCCGGTAATCGTTGCCGGGGACTTTGACGAAGCCAATCGGGTGGCCGGAGAGGCAGCTAAGGATGGGGGCAAAGTCTATGTACACCCCTACGATGACCCCTACACAATTGCTGGTCAAGGCAGCATCGCAGTGGATTTAGATTCCCAACTGCCAGAAGATACCGATATGGTTTTGATCCCGGTGGGAGGCGGCGGATTGATCGCGGGAATGGCCACTTGGATGAAAGCCCATCGCCCCGGTATCCGGATCGTGGGGGTGGAATCTGCAGGAGCTGCCTCAATGAAAGCAGCACTGGAAGCCGGGAATCCGGTTTCCCTGGATCGGGTAGATTCCTTCGTAGATGGTACCGCGGTCGGCAGAGCTGGGGATTTAACCTACCAAGTGGTGCGGGACCTGGTCGATGACATTGTGGTGGTTCCTGAGGGCGCGGTTTGTACCGAAATGCTCGACCTCTACCATTCCGAGGGAGTAATTGCCGAGCCTGCCGGGGCACTCGCTTCTGCGGCCGCGCGCAACTTCTTGCCACAAATCCCCAATGGCTCCGTGGTCTGTCTGGTTTCCGGAGGAAATAATGACCTGTCGCGCTACGCGGAAGTAACCGAGCGTTCCGGGCGTTATGAAGGTTTGCGCCACTATTTCTTGGTGACTTTCAACCAGGAGCCAGGGGCTTTGCGTTCATTCCTAAATGATGTGCTTAGCGAAGGCGAAGACATTATTTACTTCCAGTACACCAAGAAGAATAACCGGGATACTGGACCGGCTTTGGTGGGGATTGAACTCCCAGATCCCACCGACATTAAGGGGCTGCGACGTCGGATGGCGGCCTCTCCCCTGCAGGTGCAAGAGATAGATCCGTCCTCCCAGATCTTCAAGATTTTGGTTTAGTTACAGCCAGCTTACGATAGATAACCGTTAGCGAGGAGTAGCTCCATAACTGCTGAAACCCAATATTTAGGGGGCTAGGCTGCCAGTATTACCTGGCGACCTAGCCCCCTTAACTATGGCGCTTGCGCTGTTAACGGTTACTTCGCGGTCTTGGCACCCTCATCTTGAGCAGAGACCGCCCGAGAAATCGCGTCATTTAGAGACTTTTGGGCTTCGCCATACTTTGTCCAGTCCCCTGCTTTCATCGCGCTATCTGCATCCGCCATCGCCTTCTTGGCATCCTGCAGCGCAGTGTTTAGTTTCTCTTGCGCGCTGGGGGCTTTAGCTACAGGTTCTCCTGGTTTACCTTTCGCGACCGGGGCGTTCTTATTGCCATCATTAGAGGCAGTTACTGCCCCGGAGTCTCCCCCGAATACCTGATCTAAGGCTTCTTTAAGGGTAGGAGCAAACCCGACCTTGTCACCGAAGCCAACCAATACGCTTCTGAGCTGCGGATACTGGGTGGTACCAGTGGATTGTACATACACCGGTTGCACATAGAGCAGGCCGCCGCCTACTGGCAAAGTCAGCAGGTTACCACGGATAACCCGGGATCCTTGCTGGTCTTGCAGGTTCAGTTCCCGGTTGACTTCCGGATCCGAGTTGAAGGTGTTTTGTACCTGCCCGGGACCGGGCACCGTGGTGTCCGAAGGCAAGGCCAGAAGTCGCATCTTGCCGTAGCCTTTGCGGACTTTACCTTTCTCATTACCGGTTTCGGAATCCACCGCTAGGAAGCCGGCCATCGCGGCGCGCCGGCCTTCACCACCGGGGATAAACACGGACGTCAAAGAGAACTCGGCGCTGCCCTGATCGGTGTTCTTGCCGGTAGGCATCTTCATCGTTAGGTAATAGGGCGGCTGCAGCTTGCCAGAACCCTCTAGGTCACGCGAGGTAGCCGTGGGATCTTCAGAGAGTTTCCACTGGTCACCGCCGGTATAGAACTCGGAAGGATTGGTTACGTGGTAGTTAGCTAGCAGCGAGCGCTGGGCTTTAAAGTAGTCCTCAGGGTATCGCAAGTGGCTCATTAAATCCCCGCTAATCTCCGAAAGCGGCTTGATTTGACCGGGGTAAATCTTTTGCCACGCTTTCAGGATCGGATCCTCTTTATCCCACTGGTACAGCTGGACCGAACCATCATAGGCATCCACCACGGCTTTCACCGAGTTACGCATATAGTTCACGTTATTTTGTACCGCGAACTGACCGGTTTTAGCAGTAGCGGTATCCGCGGTGGCATCCGTGAGATTGATGTGCTGGGAATAGGGATAGGAATCGGTGGTGGTATAGGCGTCCACGATCCACACCAGACGTTTCTTGGCGCCTTTCTTGCCATCCATATTCACGATCGCAGGATATGCCCGCGAATCCAAAGTGAGATAGGGGGCAACTTTGGCTACCCGCAGCGCCGGGTCACGATCGTAAAGAATCTGCGACTTGCTGTTGATCTGATCAGAGAAGAATAGGTCAGTAGAACGGAACTTCAAAGCATAAAGCACCTTGTTCAAGAAGTTTCCAACCTGAGGCCCGCCGTCACCATCGAAAGTGGTGTAAACCTGCTGGTTATTCTTGGCGTCCTGGTAATCCAACTCTTTAGGATCAGACCCCTTGGGAGCACCCACAATGGAATACAGCGGGGATGCCTGCGAGAAATAAATACGTTTCTCATAGTCTCCGATTTCCCCATATTCCTTAGCCGACAGGGAGGATTCCCAATAGGAGGGCAGCCCCTCGGAGGTTACCTGGTTACCATAGGCGGCCACTACCCCGAAACCGTGAGTGTAAACTGTGTGGTCATTTACCCAGTTACGTTGGGAATTAGCCAAACCATTCAAGTTAATATCGCGCACCGCGATCACGGTGTCCCGCTTTTCCCTCTTCCCGTCTTTACCTGGGAAGTTATAGCGGTCAACCGCGAACTGATCCGGGAAAGAATAGTAAGGACGTGACTGTTTCATCTGCCGCACTGCCGGAGAAATAACTTCCGGATCAAGTAGACGGATCTGTTGAGTAGAGTCCGCATCCTGACGTAGCTGGTTAGCGCTGGCTTCATTAGTGACCTGATCATAGGAAATCAGATCCAAATCTTTCATTCCAAACGCATCCAAAGTGGCCTTGATATTGCGGTCAATATATTGGCTTTCCAGCTCCCGCTCGTTAGGGCGCACCCGGAACTGCTGGATAATGAACGGATAGCCAACCCCGATTACCAGGGCAGAAACCACGGTTACCGCAATGCCCGCTGCTGGCAGATACCAGCCACCTCTAAAAGCTGCGAATACGAACAGAGCCGCCACAATCAAAGCGATAACCGCCAAAATCGTGCGTGCCGGAATAATCGCGTGCACATCGGTATACATAGCCCCATCGGTCGGCGAGTTTTGCCCATAGACCATGGTCCAACGGTCAATAACGTAGGTTATCCCTACCATTATCGAAGAGATCGCCAGCAAAATACCCATATGAATGCGGGCACCGCGAGTAGCTTTCGCTTTGGGAGTTACCGTCATTGCCCCCAACACGTAATAGGAAATCAGACAGGCAACTAGCGAAACACCCAACAGAGTCAGCAAGAAGGTAACCGTCATATCGATTAACGGCAGACGGAAGACGAAGAAAGAAATATCGAAACCGAATTGGGGATCTTTCTTCCCGAAAGAACCGCCAGTAATCGCTACCAGCACCTGCCGCCAACTAGCAGCCATCCCGGTTGCCAGGAATAGGGCAATCAAGGCCGGAATTCCTAAGAAAATACCGCGGTGATACCGGGTAATAGTAGAACGATAAGAGCGTATAGAGGAAGCTATGGTTCCCATTTCTGGGCGGTTACGGTAGGAAATCTGCAAGTTGACCGCCAAAATTGCCCACGCAATCAGGAAAGCCACTATAAACATTCCCCCCGCGGCAATCCACTGGGTAAGCAGCACCCGCAAATACCCGGTCTGGCGATACCACAAGATTTCGGTCCACACTGTCGAAGCCACCAGCAGCAACACCACCAGCACTACGATTACGCCAATAGCGATACCCAGGGGTCCGGGTTTCTTAAACTTTATTTTCGGTAAAGGTAACTTTCCATTGCCGCCAGCTCTCCCAGAGCTGCCGCGACCGTTTCCCCCGCCTTTACCGGCCCCAAATCCGCCGGGAAAGCCGGGAAAACCACCGTCTTTGCCGCCGCCGAAGCCAAGATTTCCAAATAAATCGTTACTCACAAGCCCCTCCGGGTATTGCTGAACATCTGCTTATCGCATTCTTTCACGTTTGTGGTTATTACTCACCCCGGAAAGTGGACTAGCCGCAACCTTGGCGAAGATGGCAACATAGCAACATGAACACTTCACCGGATTTATCTTCCACGCAATTATCACTGCGCTTAGCGGTTTCCTCTCTAGAAAAAGATGTGGCACAGCTGGGATGGGATCAATCCCCGAGCCTATTTGCGCTGGTACCTACCCAGGCGATTTTCCCGCAACTAGAAGCGGAAATGGAACCAACCCAGGCAGAGCAATTGCGCGCAGCATTATCAGAAAATCCGCAGCACCTGACCGCCGTCCTTCAAGATCACTTGCCACCCGCAGACCTAATGGAGACTCTGGCGCATCTAGTTTTTGGCGAGGACGTGGCAGGAGTGGCGGTCGCAATGGAACGTTTTTTGGTTTCCCCCCAAGCCGATGCCGAAGCGCCTACCGATCCTAAAGAGCGCGAAAAGTTTTTACTTGCCCATCCCAGCCGCCAGGACGTGCGGATCGTGGCCGCCGCTACCCGCGATGGCAACACCTGGTGTGCAAGCCGCGCACGCAGCGAAGACAGCGACGATATGGTAGCGCAAGGCGACAATATCGTTCCGGAACTGCTGGAAGTGTTGAAAGCGATGTTGGTAAGCGATGCCGAACTAGCGGAGCTAACTAGTGAGCCGGGCAGCGAGGCAGATTCTTAAGATTATTGGTCGCGATTTGCGCGCTAATTTGACGTGCCTGCTGCAAATCCTGTACCGGTACTGCCCGGATTCCTTTCATGGGTTTTACCTGCGCGCAATTTGATCGGGGTAGCAAAAACCAGTGGGCACCGTCTGCCTTAGCACCTGCCATTTTTTGGGGAATCCCCGAAATTGCCAGTACCTGTCCCCCATAAGAAATCGCACCGGTACCGGAGATCTCTTTCCCGCCGGTCAGTGACTTGGCAGTCATTCGGTCGATTATCCCTAGCGCAAACATGGTTCCCGCCGAGGGGCCTCCCACCTCTTGGAGGGCAATTTTAATATCTACCGGCAGTTTCGCTTGGGGATCTAGATAGATACCGAGTTGGGAGCCACGGCGCCCATCAGTAGGTTTGCGGGTTTTCCCATTAATCAAGAGGTTTTTTCCCGAACGCTGCACCTTAAACTGGAGGGACGTTCCCGGCGGCGCGCCCTCTAAAATATCAAAAAGTGTATTAGCCTGGTTCAACTCCTGAGTTTTTCCCTGGAAGGTGACTTCCTGCAAAATATCGTTCTCTTTAAGTTTCCCCCGGAAATCGGAGTCCTCCCCCACGCCGGTAACTTTAAACTTGGCCGGAACTTTATATCCCAGCTCGCTAAGCGCCGCCACTTTGGCGCTCAGTTGCGAATCCTCCATTTGCGCCTGGGAAACCTGCTGTACCTGTTTGGCAGTAGCTCCCGCAGGGTAAACCGCTGATTCGGGTAATACTTCACTATCTGACCGCATTTTCGCCAGCAGGACTTCCGCGTAGGTAACGTGAGTTCCCGGACCTCCCCGCAGGGAAACGGTTACCATCCGTAACTGACCTTTGGTGGGATAGGTTTTACCCCCCGTGACTTTAATGATTTGCCCGTGACCGGACTGGGCGCCAAGAACGTTGAAAGTTGGGCCGGGAGATTCAATGACGTAGGGCGCGCGAACGGCAAATCCTAGAATCAAGAATCCGATAACTGACAATGCCATCATGGCTGTCCCGATTCGTCCTTGCCGGCGCGACTTTTCAGTACGTTTCCCCGTCACGCTTACTCCTTCCCGAGATTTGAAAATCGGCTTTGCCCAAGGCGAAACTATCTCGCGTACCTAGTACCCAGCTCCCAATACCCGATACCCTTAAGTAACGTAGTCTATTTTAGGGGGGTGTGCAGCACTTGAGCGAAGCTAATGGTGAGGAGCAGCGACCAGAATGGTTCCAAATGCTCAAGAAAATGCTGGGGGAAGAGGCCGCTGAGGACGCCTTCCAGCAACTACAAGCAAGTGGAATCGACCCCGAAAAGCTGGCCGGCGGAGCAATGCCTTTTCCTTTCCCCGGCGGATCCGGCTTCGGAGCCAGTCAACTAAAACAGTTTTTTACCCCCCGCAAAGAGGCCGTGAATTGGGACGCGGCCGTGGAAGTCGCGGCCTCTCGGCTTCCCAGTTTTGCTCCCACTAGCGCAGCGCAGGCGCAAAAGATTCGCGAGCAGCTATCAGTAGCTGATTTGTGGCTAGACACGGTAACCACCTTGAGTCCGACCGCCAGCGAGCGGGTAGCTTGGACGCCCCGGGAATGGATCCAGGCGACAGTACCCGCTTGGCAGCGCCTAACCGAACCGGTAATTGCCAATGTGGTACGGGCCTTCACCGAGGCTATCGCAGAACAATTTGAGCGACAGGGAATCGACCCAGAAGAGATGAAAGCTTCGGCCGCGATTCCGGGGATAGGACAAATTATCGGCCCTATGGATCCCGATTCCTTGCTAAAGAACCTGGCAGCTGGCTTGTTCGCCGTGCAGATTGGGCAAGCTATGGGACAGATAGCGCAAGTCGCTTTCGGCTCTACCGATATCGGTATTCCTTTGGCGAAAGAAAAAATCATGGGATTAGTGCCGGTAAATATCGCGAACTTCGCCCAGGATTTAGAGATCACCGAGGAAGAAATCGGCCAATACCTGGCGGTACGCGAGGCTGCCCATGCGCGTCTTTTCCATTCCGTTCCCTGGCTGCGCCATAAGCTATCTCGGCTGATTGCCCGCTATGCGCAAGAAATCCGGATCGATCCGGAGGCTATCGACCGGTCAGTGCGGGATTTGCAAGACCGCCTGCAAGAACAATTCGGAGAGCAAGAAGGCTTAGTCGGCCTACCTTTGGGGAACTTTGATCCCGCCAATTTAGGGTTGGGACTGCCGGTAGATATTTTTGCTTCTGAAGAAACCGCTACCCAGCGACAGGCAATGGAGGATTTGCAGACCGTCTTGGCGCTAATCGAAGGGTGGGTGGATGAAGTCTCTACCCGCGCCTGTATGCCTAATCTTGCCCACGTCATCCAGTTAAGGGAATTGCTGCGCCGGCGGCGGGCGACTACTTCCCCCATAGAGAAAGTCTTAAAACCGCTCATCGGGATGGAACTTCGACCTAAGTACTCCCGACAAGCGGCCTCGCTGTGGTCACTGTTGCTCAACGAGCAGGGAATGCAGCAGCGCGATCAGGTCTGGTCGCATCCCGATATGATTCCCACCCTGCAAGATTTAACCGATCCAGAAAACTTCGTTGCCCGAAGCGGGAAAGAACCAGAAAAGGATCAGGTAGACCAGGATTTAGATTCCCTGCTTTCTGGCACTTTGGGCTGGGCGCAAGGATTAACTCCCGAGGTAGATTCGCAAGGCGATCAACTGGTAGGGGGCAATCAGGAGACAGAAACCGAACCCGACGGGGCTAGCAAGGATCAAAATGGTGAGGATGCTAGCCACAGAGATAATGAGGGTGAAAACGATTCCCCATCAGCAGATACAGATAAATAAACTTTAATAATAAATTATCCACAGATTTAAGCTCACTCTAGCGCCGACGTTTTTTCTGCTGGAATGCTGGAAGCATGAAATTGATTAACGGCTCGGTGATGCTGCTTCGTTCCGGCGGTCAAGCACAATTTGGCACCGGAGGACGTAATGGCTTCGTAGTTAAAGGACTCAGCCCAGTTCATATCGCCATTCTCAAATGGCTTTTTGAGAAACAAAATTGGTACAACTCGCATCTAGAGCGCCGTTTTCCGGAAAATAAAAAAGAGGTCAAGGAGGTTCTGCAAATACTGGCGGACGGGGGTCTAGCTGCCAAGCATCAGGTACCAGACGGGGATTGTGCCAGTGCCTTCCACCTCTTTGGCTCGGATGCCGCGATTAAGCGCCGCGAGCAGGCGTTAGTGGGAATCAGCGGACTGGGGCCTTTAGGAATTACGCTAACTCGGAAGCTAGTGGCGTGCGGGATTAAATCATTTATTCTGCGGGATAAGAGCCAAGTAAAAACCCGTGATCTATGTGTTTATAAAGATGAGTATCTGGGAGCTGTCCGGCAAGATGTAGCTCCCTTAGTATTGGGAGTTAACAAGCAGCTCCCCAATAAAGCGGTTACTGTCGAAGTTGCGATTAGTTCCTACCTTACTAATCCCGCCTGGGCAAAAGCCTGCATTAATAGCGGAATACCTCATTTGCCGATTATTAAGCGGGAAACCGAGATTGAAGTCGGTCCTTTATTTATTCCCGGGCGTACCTGCTGCCTACACTGTCAGCATTTAGCCAAACGCGACGCTGATCCGGAATGGCCCCGAATAGCAGCCCAATTGACGTGCGCTGCTCCGGTAATGGCCGATACCTCCCTAGCCGAATACGCCAGCGCTTTTGCAGTCCGCGAAATATTGAACTATCTGTCGGGACTCCCGCTATCTCTAACCGGCGCATCTTGGATTTTCAGTCTCGCCGACCCCCTGCCCCAGCTGCGACAATGGCAACCCCACCCGCAGTGCGGTTGCGTACGGGACTAGTCAGATAAACCTGACAGGTATTCGTGAGCCACCTGCTCGGGATCTGCTCCTCGTAAAATTCTTAAAACCGCCGCCCCGAACTGTTCTAACTTGACCGGACCGATTCCTCTAAGTAGCGACAGCTGCTTTAGGGTTTGCGGTTTAGCAGTGGCAATATCGCGCAAGGTGGTATCCGAAAACACGGTATAAGCCGGTTTGCCCTGCCCTTGAGCCACCATGAGTCTCCACTGCCGCAAACACTCAAAACACTCTTGTTCTTCCGGGCTGGCCTCTTTTAAAAATCGTTTGGTATCTTGACGCGTGCTAGGAGTCCGCACGGTTTTCACCGCGGATTCTTCCCGCGGCCACACGGGAGAGAAAAACCGGGAACAGGCGCGGGTGGCCTTGCGATCTAGCGAACGCTTCTGCGCATAGCTAACGAATAGTTCATCGCGCGCCCTGGTTACCGCTACATAAGCCAGGCGACGTTCTTCTGTCAGCTCTTTTACGGATTTAGCTTGGGTAATCGGCAATAGCCCCTCGCTAACTCCCACTAGGAAAACAGTTTTCCACTCTAAACCTTTAGCAGAATGAATAGACGCCAAAGTGACTCCTCCGCCAGAAGGATCGAGCTGTGCCTCGGCAAGTTCCTGCCATTCTTGCACCAAAGAGGCCAGCGACAATCCCGCCGCCTCTTTGAGCTGTGCCTGCGCCACCAGGGCATTTAACGCCTCCCAACGGTCAAGAAGTGCGCCCTGAGTGGCAGGAGCCTGCAGTGACCATCCCAGAGGACGAGCTAGTTCCGCCACGATTTCTCCGGGGTTGCCTTGCGCTCCCCGGCGGGCAATCAGGCTGGCCTGTTTTAGGAGGGCGGAAATTTCGGGGCGTTTAAAGAATCCTTTTGTCCCGCGCACCCAATATTTCACCTCCTGGTGCGCCAAAGCCACTTCAAACAGGCTGGATTGAGCATTGGTACGAAACAGCACCGCAATATCACTAGCAGGCGTGCCCGCTGTGATCCGTTCCTTAATCCTTTTGGCGATAGCGGCGGCCTCGGCCTCATCATCGGGGTAGCGCTCGAAATGCACCGCACTACCAGACTCGCGCATCGAAGTGAGCTTAACCGCCTGTTTCTTGGTTTCTTTATCTCGGTTAACTAAGCCATTCGCCAAAGAAACAATCTGGGGGGTGGAGCGATAATCTCGAGAAAGAGTAACCGTGTGGGCACCGGGATATTCCTGCGCAAATTTCACCAAGTATTCCGGAGTGGCCCCGGCAAAAGAATAAATGGTTTGCGCCGCATCCCCCACCACGCACAGATCACGATTCGACTCCCCCAGCCACAGCTCTAAGAGGTGTTTTTGCAGTGGAGAAATGTCTTGATATTCATCTACCACGAAGAAACGATATTGGGAGCGGATCTGCCCGGCAATATCAGGACGCTCCTCGATCATTCCACAGGTCAAAGCCAGTACATCCTCGAAATCGATAACGGATCGTTCTTTTTTGGCCTCGCTATATCCGCGCAAAATATCAGCCATATCGTAAGTGGAGATCCCAGCTGGAGGTTGTAGCCCGGTGGTTTTTACCCATTTTCCATAGTCCTCGGGAGCAACCATACTCACCGCGGCCATTTCAATCGCGGCGCAATAATCGCGCACCGCTGCCCGCTCTTTAGGGAGCCCTAGCCGGGAAGCTACCGCCCCTACCAGTGAAGATTTATTCTCTATTAGTTTGGGGAGCTGTCCGCCGACGGCGGTGGGCCAAAAATATCTAAGCTGTCGCAGAGCAGCCGAGTGAAAAGTTCGCGCTTGCACGCCCTCTACCCCGAGGAGCCTCAAACGCGCCGCCATTTCTGCGGCTGCCCGGACTGTGAAAGTCACCGCTAAAACCGAGTAGGGATGGTATACCCCGGTGCGCACCCCATAGGCGATGCGATAGGTAATCGCCCGGGTTTTTCCGGTACCCGCACCTGCCCGAATACATACGGGGCCACGCAAAGCCCGAGCGGCTTTTGCCTGATCAGGGTCTAAATGTTTTAAAAGTTCTTCTGCTTGCTCCACGTCAATCAGCTTAAAGGTTGTGGTCTTCGGGGCGAATAATTGGGCAGCCCAACCAGTTTTCAATCAAGTTGGAGGCGATTGTGGACGGTCCGGGAGGGCTGATTTGTCTGCTGGCTACTAACTCCATAAATTCGGCGCGGCTTACCCACAGCGCGCGGTCAATCTCGGCTTCATCCAAAATAAAATATGGGGTGCGGCAGCGAGCAGAAAATCCCAACATTAACGAACGCGGGTAAGGCCAGGGTTGGGAGGTAAGATAGCGGACTTCCTCGACTTCCAGCCCCACTTCTTCCCCGACTTCACGGTGAACTGCTCCCTCCAAAGATTCCCCGGCCTCTACATAGCCGGCAATCACCGAATAGAAGTTGCTCTCCCAAAGCGAGTTATGTGCCAGCAGCAGCCGGTCACCCTCATCATTTATCGCCACGATTACTGAAGGATCTTGCCGGGGATAAACGATGTCTCCACAACGTGGACAGTGCAGTTCCCAACCGGCGGCGGCTATCTCGAGCCGGGTGGCGCAACGCGAACAATAGTTGGTATCTAGGTGCCAGAGCCCCAAACAGGTCGCGTGAGTAGCGATCGCGGCATCTTGACCGTTTAAAAAGGCTCCCACTTGACGCAGAGGAATAAGGCGTAGGGAAGTTTCCGTGTGTTCGGCAATCCCCGCCAGTTCGTCATCGGTAATAAACAGGGCAACCCGGCTGGTGGCACCGGTTCTACCCAGATACCAGGCTTTGCCTGCTTGGTAGCGTTCTTCCCAGGACTGAAGTTGCCCTAAGAGCTGTCTCTCGGCGCCAGATATCCGGTAAAGGCTTCCGCTTCCGAAAGGAGCCGATACGTGAGAGCGAGAGGCTGCCATTTCCGGCCCCACACTGACTCCGGCGGTTAGCGGCAAGAGGACCCGACGCCGATCGGAGACCGCAAAAACTTCTGTCGCTGCCTCCCGCAGCAGGCTAGGTACATGTACGAACTGGCGGCACCCCGTATCCAGATCGATGCGATAACGCGAAAGAGCAGGACTATCCATAACCTCTAACCTATCCGTTTTAGACGCTGGGGGCATCCGGACGCTGTAGACCAGTAACCAGTTCTACAGCCCGGAAATTTGCGAGCGCCAGGCCGCACCGGCTTACCGGAGCTGACCAAAAAGCGCTCTGGTCTTAAGGGCAGCCATTTAGCCTCCCCCCCTGCCCCCAAATGTTGGAGAATATACCGGTCATCTATAATCGGTAACGTGAGCGAAGAAAAGTTTGTACGCGCTGATGGGCGCGCTTTTGACCAGATGAGACCGTTAAAGATTACCCGAGGCTGGGCACAGCAAGCAGAAGGATCAGTCCTGATTGACTGCGGAAATACCCGCGTCCTCTGCAATGCCTCCCTAACCCAAGGGGTACCGCGCTGGCGGCAAGATTCCGGCTTAGGATGGGTAACTGCCGAGTATGCGATGCTGCCACGCGCTACTGCGACCCGTTCAGGACGCGAATCGGTACGGGGAAAAATTGGAGGCCGCACCCATGAGATTTCCCGGTTAATCGGACGGTCTCTGCGAGCCATCGTGGATATGAGCGCTTTGGGGGAAAACACGATTGTACTGGACTGCGATGTGCTTAGCGCTGATGGCGGGACTCGCACTACCTCGATTACCGGCGCCTATGTGGCTTTGGTAGATGCCATCAAAGTAGGACAAGAAAAAGGATGGATTCGCCCCGGTAAAGTCTTATCGGATTCTCTTTGTGCGGTCTCGGTTGGTTTCATCGATGGAAATGCCCTACTGGATCTGCCCTATGAAGAGGATTCGCGTGCCGATGTGGATATGAATATCGTGGCGACCGGCTCGGGAAAGTTCGTAGAGATTCAAGGAACCGCCGAGGGGGAAGCTTTTGATCGCTCCCAATTCGGTCAGCTGCTAGATTTAGCCGCTAAGGGAATCCAAGATATTTCTGCTATTCAAGCGGAGGCTCTTTCGTGAAGCTACCGGCCGGTGCCCGTTTAATCCTCGCTACCCATAACCCCCATAAGGTACGCGAACTTGCCGAGATACTCTCTCCCCTGATTGCGGGTTTTTCCCCGGAAATGATAGTGGGAGCCGACGGATTAGGGATCGAAGAACCGGTTGAGGACGGGGTAAGTTTCACTGAAAATGCACTGATTAAAGCCCGTTTGGTGGCGCAAAAAACCGGCCTGCCGGCGGTTGCGGATGACTCGGGACTATGCGTAGACGTTATGGGAGGTGCGCCCGGGATATTTTCAGCCCGTTGGTGCGGCCATCATGGCGACGACCAAGCGAACCTTGACCTACTGCTGAGCCAATTGGCAGACGTACCCGCCGAAAATCGCGATGCCAGTTTCGTGTGCGCAGCAGTGCTGGTATCACCGGCTGGTTTAGAGCGACACTGCCTCGGGAAAATGAGTGGAAAATTGCTTACCGCTCCTCGCGGCGAAGGCGGATTTGGTTACGACCCAATTTTTCTCGCCGAAGGGCAGCAGCGTTCCAATGCGGAACTAAGTCCCAGTGAGAAGAACGCCCTGTCACATCGCGGTAAAGCCTTCCGCACCCTCGCCCCCGCGATCGCGGCCACTATCGAACTAGGTGGAAACATTACCCCTGCTCAAGCGCGCCCCTAAAGACGCCCTCCCAGGAAAAGCTATAGTTCGAAACGCATCCCAGAGCGAGCAATTTCGAGGTCTCCACGCCAGGTAGTTTTTGCTTCCTGTAGCGCAACCTCGGGATCTGTCCAGGGCTGAATATGGGTGAGCACTAACTTCTTGGTTCCTGAGTTCTGGGCTACCCGGCCGGCGCGATCCCCCGACATATGGATACCGCGAACCTCGTCCTCCCGGGTGAACCCGCATTCAGAAAGGAATAGATCCGAGTTGGTGGCAGCTTGTACCAAGGTGTCACACTCATCGGAATCTCCCGAGTAAGTGAAAACTGCCTCCCCGTGCTTGCCGGGCCCGGTCACTTGGAAAGAAAAAGCCGGAACCGAGTGCCAAGCTGCAAAAGGCTTGATTCGGAAGGGACCCACATTAAATTCTCGTCCCTGCTTTATATGGTGAAATTCGAACTCCGAGCTGAAATCGTCACGGGGACTAAACCCGTCTAAGCCGCGCACCCGATCCTTTATTCCCTTGGGAGCGAACACGGGAATCGGACCTAACGCTCCCCGGGGATGCCAACGCCTATGCACCTGCATAGACACAATATCTGAACAGTGGTCGGCATGCAGGTGCGAAAGTACTACCGCGTCCAATTTCGTAGGATCCGTATAGTTCCACAGCTGCCCGAAAGACCCCGGACCGAGATCAAAAACTACGGAATAAGTGTGGGGAAGACCCAGCGAGTCAGTTCCTTCTGCCTGTAAGAGATAGCAGGATGCCGGGGAGGCCGGACCGGACATGGAACCGGTTACCCCCACCACTGTCAGGATCATTTGGTGATCTCCTCTTCTTTGATTCCGTTAAAGTTAGCCCCCATAATTCGAGAGGCCAGGGCGATAAAACTTTCTTTAGTTTCGGTGCAGATAAACTGGTGATCGGCTTTTTGTGCCCCAAAGGGACGCAACATTTTTTCTTCTACCAATTCGCCATAAACCTTTCTGGCCACTGCGGAGGAAGAAGAAATGAGGGACACGTTTTCTCCCATGAAATAAGAGATTGGTCCTTCTAATAGCGGATAGTGAGTACAGCCCAGCACTAAGGTATCTATTCCCGCTTCTTTCAGGGGGGTTAAATATTCTTCGGTGACATCGAATAGTTCCTGGGAGGCAGTAATGCCTTCTTCGGCGAATTCTACGAAACGCGGGCAGGCTTGGGTGAAAACTTCCGCCCCCATGCCAGAGAGTTTACGCTGATAAACTCCAGATTCAATGGTGGCACGGGTGCCGATTACCCCAATCTTGCCGTTACGAGAACGAGTGACCGCGTGTTCAACTGCCGGTTGCACCACTTCTACTACTGGAATCCCTTGCTGCTCTTGATATCGAATCCGCGCCTCATCCAAGACTGCACATGAGGCAGTATTGCAGGCGATAACCAGCATTTTTACCCCGGAGTCCACCAGGGAATCCATGATCGAGAGGGAATAGCCTCGCACGGTTTGCAGATCTTTCTCCCCGTAAGGGGTGTGGACAGTATCCCCTACGTAACGAATTTCTTCCCGCGGCAGCACATTTAGGACTGCGCGCGCAACCGTTAGTCCCCCAACTCCGGAGTCGAAAATACCAATAGCGGCTTCATTAGTCACAAAAAACAGCCTAGCTAGGCCGCGGCCAGCAATCTATCGCCTGCAGTAGTGAATCTTGCCACCCAGAGAGCCATTCATAAAAGGATGATACTAGGACTTCTTCAAATTTTTCATCCCGTGACTTAGATGCTACCTGCGGGTATTCGGAAGAATCTGCTTGTTCAGCTTCGTCATGATCACCCAGGTTAAGCTTGCCAGATATGGCCAGACGCACATCGTTTGTTCCGCTAAGCCAATCCCACTCTTGCCCGTTTTCAATCACGATCACCGGGCCGCTTTGCGTAGAAAGCAGAGAGTAGAGGCGATCCAGGCGTTCAGCTTTCTGGGTACGCAATTGCGAATCGGTCAAGTCGCGCATAGTTTGCGCGGTTGCCTGGTCTGCAGCTCCCGGCGGGAGTAAACGATCCAATGATGCGTTCTGGAGATGCACATCCCCGCCGGGGCTTTCTTCCTCGCCCTCCCCTAACATGGTGGTGATCTCAAAAGGCAATACCGGCGGATCTAGGAGGGTGCGCACTTCACAGATGGCTTGCAGGAACAGATCCCGTTCAACTGTCCCCATCTGACATTCCCACCCACCGGGAACGGGACGAAAGGCATTCATTGTTGATCCGGTCCGCCCAGGGTGGCGCGCAAACCATAACCGTGTAACGCCTGTACTAGGGCTTCCATTCTTTCGCGAGTGCCGGCGGCCACTTCCGTTTGCCCTTGGTTGAAAATCTCTAGCCGGGTGCGCTTAGCCTTTTCCCGCGACATTGAAAACTGGTGTGCTAACACTCTTTCTACGTATCGTGGCTGGTTAACTGGATCCCGCGAGATAGTAACCCGCCACTGCTGCAGGCGAGTACCGCCCGTGCGCTCCGGGGTACCCGGGTCAGATACCAGATCATTAACCATACGTCCAGACTATTAGGAAGGCGCAGGGAATGGAGGGTTTTGAAAAATAATTTTATTTGTGATTCTACAAGCTAACGAAAACCTTGTTTTCGCCCGCGAGGCGAAAACTGGATTATCAGCCATTTATGAGTATGCTGAAACCATGAGTTCTTCAGTGAATACCTCTTTGTTAACCGATATGTACGAACTGACCATGGTGGACGCCGCCTTGCAGTCAGGAACCTGGAATCGGGGAGCTATCTTCGAGCTATTTGGCCGGCGCCTTCCAGCGGCGCGTCGCTTTGGAGTGATGGCGGGCAATGCTCGCATTATTGAAGCGCTGGAACGTTTTGAGTTTTCAAGTGAAGAGATTGACTATTTATCGCGGGAAAAAATAGTTTCCGATGACTGCCTGGATTACTTGAAATCCTACCGGTTCCAGGGAAATATTCGTGGCTACACCGAAGGGGAATGCTATTTTGAATCCTCTCCCCTAATGCAGGTGGAAGGCACTTTCGCGGAGTGTGTTTTATTAGAAACCTTGCTGCTGTCGATTCTAAATCATGATTGCGCGGTGGCCAGCGCGGCCTCGCGGATGACTATCGCCGCTCACGGGAGGCCGTGTGTAGATATGGGAGCGCGACGCACCCATGAGCGCAGTGCAGTGTCAGCCGCCCGGGCTTCCTATATTGCTGGATTCAGAGGAACTTCCTGTCTAGAAGCCGGCAAACGTTATGGGATTCCTACTATCGGAACCGCGGCACACTCTTTTACTTTGATTCACGACTCTGAAGAGGACGCCTTCCGCGCCCAGCTAGCCAACTTGGGACCGGGTACTACCTTATTGGTAGATACTTACGATGTTCCGCGCGCAGTCGAGCGCGGGGTAAAACTGGCGCGGGAAGCTGGCGGAGAACTGGGATGTGTCCGTTTGGACTCTGGTGACCTGGTGGCGGAGGCTTTCAAGGTGAGGGCGCTACTGGATTCTTTGGATGCGCAAAGCACCCAGATTACGGTCACCAATGATCTGGATGAATACGCGATTGCCGCTCTTGGGGCGGCGCCGGTGGATTCTTATGGGGTGGGCACCAAAATGGTGACCGGTTCGGGTATTCCCACTGCGGCTTTGGTTTACAAACTGGTGCAGCGGGTCAATGAAGACGGCTCCATTCACGATGTTGCCAAACGTTCGACCTCTAAATCCACTTTGGGAGGACGCAAATTTGCGGGACGTGCCCGCGGCGAGGACGGATACGCCAGCGCCGAATTGGTGGTAGTCGCCGATAACGCCGAGCAGGCTGAGGCCGAGTTCGCGCGCCGCAACGCCCGCCCGTTACTAGTAGATCTGGTTACTGCCGGGAAGCCCAACCGAACTTATGTGGGCAAACAGGCGCTACAGGATGCTCAAGATCACCATATAAAGGTACGTAACGAGCTCCCTTATCAGGGCTGGAGACTTTCTGCCGGAGAAGCAGCTATTCCCACTGAGATTATTGATTTAACCGAGCGTGAGGACGAGGTAGAGGCACCCACCAGTGTAGATCCGCGCGGCTAGCGGGAGCCGGGACCGCGAAACGGCCAGTCGGGGCCGCCGGAGGCATCCATCTCTTTCTTGATCTCTACGCAGCGCGGACAGATCGGGTGGTTTCGCACCTCTCGGGTGGGCACCCAGACCTTGCCACAAAGGGCAACCACCGGCTGCCCGGTAAGTCGGGAGGTAGCCAGGCGATGAGCAGACACATAATGTGCGTAACGGTCTTTATCCCCGGGCTCTTGCCTACGAGTTTCGGGGCGTTCAAGTACTCCTACCCCACCCTCGGTCTGTCCCCTATCTGGATCCGATAAGCCGTTGCGCATTTCCATACTCTCAATCTTAACTACTCGAGACATATTTTTGTCGGTAGCTTTAGATTTAAGGGGGACAGCCGAGGCAATATTTGCTGACCGCGAAAGCATAGAGGGATAAAAGCAGTGATTAACTGCTGCGGAGAGTTTCTCTGATTTATTGCAGATATCGCACGAGGAGCCGGCAAGCGCCCTCAAAAATGTGAAGTACTGCGGTAGCTATTGACTAGCGGGGAAAAATCTTTGAAAATGAAAGGCGGCGTTCGCGCCAGTTGTTTTTTAACTTCATAGGGGTCGATCGGTTTCGACAGCTGGTATTGGTTGCAGAGAAGCGTGCCGAGAATGTGGAGTCATCTCGCTAACGTCCTTCACAAAACAATAAGTGCTAAACATAACCGCACTGACTTCGCTCTAGCTGCTTAAGCAGAGCCTTTAAAAGTCCGTCAGCTCCGGGGGTGCTTCTACCTCGGTTCCTGGCGTCGTTTTTTAGGAGCCACTGGCTGCAGTTTTCGTCAATGGGATTGCAGCGACACTTTACAGTGACTGAGCCTATAGAATCTCTAGTTTGCCAAGTAGATTCAGGCTGAGAAAAAGCTCAGGCAAACTGCGCACGGAGAAGAATGCAGGAGTACCAGTTGGACCGGGGTTCGATTCCCCGCGGCTCCACCACTAGGACGCTCATTTTGATACAAAGTGAGCGTCCTTTTTTTATGTTGCTGGGCACAGGATTGTGGCTTGCCAGCGCAAGTTTCTAGCTTTCGCTCACTCGCTCGCTTGCCTATACAGGAACCGCTAAAGTGGCGCGCTTAACGCTATTCCTAGCGGTCGGGCGCACGCTTGGTCTGAGGCGCTAAAAAGTCTTACTGGCGCTAAAAGATTTGTATAGTGAACAGACTTCTAGCTCCTTTTTCTATTTTCTACTGGTAGTCATGTGCGAGATCCGAGGCGTAGAGCATTTTAGCTTCCCCAGTTTGGCGGATGGCTTGGCGTACGTGTTTGCGTTTGAGGTCCAGTACGCGCAGCTGGCCGTCTACTTCTGCGATGGCTTCGATACGGCGGTATTGGGAACCGTGTCTTTCAGCGTAATCTGCTAGGCCGCGTAGTTTTGGTAACGCGTCAGCAAGGTGGTAGCCGTGTGGGTCAACGATGTCGCAGACGATTTCACCGTTTATCTCATGGAAGAAAAGGAAGTCTGGACGTAGGGCTTTCCACGCACCATTTTCTTGGTAGGCGATTGCGAGTGATTCATGTACGCCTCGGTCTGGGTTGCGATACCAGCCAAGGAAAGTTTCACGCTTTTCTTCGGTGCGAAGTACTTTTGTCTCCCAATCGTTTAGGTCGAGCGGATAGCTACCATTTTTCGCAACGAGTAGATGTTTCGTGTCGGTCGGTAGTTCGTTCTCACTGCCGTCTGCTTCACGTACTTTGGTGTCGGCTTGAGCCGCATGCGGTCTTTCCAGAGCTGTTGTTTCTGGTTGTTGTGCCATTCCTTCCAGGCGTTCGTATTCAGTCTTTTCTTCATCGCTCAGACTGGTTCTTGCCACACGTGTTTTCGTGAGCCATTCGCGCGCTATTTTGTCGGCTTCTGTCTCGAGGTCGACAACTACTTGGGGGTGCGGACGGATTGTTGGAGAGTGTTTTATGAATGTTTCGTATTCTTTGGAGCAGCGTCGGCAGGTGAAGCGTGCTGGGTTTTGTTCCGCTTCTTATACTGGGGTCAGCTTGCTGACCCGTGTTTGATTATACATATCGATGATGTCGGCTGGAGTGTGGTATCCGAGCGCTTCGTGTAGGCGCTCATTGTTCCACCAGTGCACCCAGTTCATGGTGGCGAACTCAACCTCTGTCAGTGATGCCCAGGGGTGGGAGTAGATCAGCTCAGCCTTGTATAGGCCGTTGACCGCTTCGGCTAGCGCGTTATCGTAGGAATCACCCACGGTCCCCGTGGAGGGCTTGATCCCGTAATCAGCCAGTTTCTCGTTATAGGCAATACTCGTGTACTGAGATCCGTGATCTGAGTGGTGGACCAAGCCAGACAGGTGCTCTTTAGCGTTCATGATTGCCTGCTCTAACGCCTCCAGCGGTAGAGCCTCGGTTTTCATTGAGGATCGCGTCGCCCAGCCTACAATCTTTCGGCTATAAACATCGGTTACGAACGCTGTATACACGAACCCGGATAGGGTTCGAACATACGTGATATCACCAACCCACAGTTTGTTGGGCCTACTGGCCGTGAACTGCCGATTCATCAAATCCGGGCGCAGATCCACAGCCTGTGACCCCCTGGTCGTGATCGGCGTGCGTCCCCGGCGAACACCAGCAATCCCAGCGATTTTCATGAGTCGAGCGACCTGGTCACGACCAATATCCCAGCCCGCGCGTCTGGCTGCATGCCACATCTTGCGAATACCATAGACGCCAAAATTGTGTGCGTGAATCTCGCGTAGTTCTTCAGTAAGAATCCGATCACGAATGCTTCTGGCGCTTGCTGGTCTGCTCTTGGCTAGCCGGTAGCCGCGAGAGGTAATAAACCCTCCTTCCAGACTCGCACCCAGTACCCGGCAAATCGGCTCGACCCCGAAACGACCCCTATATTCGTCAATATAAGCAATCATCATCGGACCGGACGGTCGAGCTCCGCTGCGAAAAAAGCCGAAGCAGTTTTCAAAATCTCATTCGCCCTACGCAGCTCCGCATTCTCGCGTTTGAGCCGTTTGATTTCCTCATGCTCTTCACGCGTGAGCCCCTGCCGCTCACCCGTGTTCACAAGATGCTGCTCATACCAGCGGCGCAGTGACTCGTTTGCGATCCCCAGCTTCGGCGCGATCTCATTAACCGCCCTCCACTGCGAACACGAACGATCAGCAGCCAACCGATCAGAAAGCAACCGCACCGCACGATCCTTAAACTCCTGAGAATACCTCTTAGACATATCCCTAATCCTCTCAAAAACGAGTAGGAACAAAACCCAGGACA
>NZ_ATUF01000010.1 GCF_000420065.1 Varibaculum cambriense DSM 15806
AATCCCGAGGTTGCAGGTTCGATTCCTGTCGGGGGCGCCAAGTATCGCCTAACATGGGCTTCATTAAGTCCCAGGGCGTAGTATCAAAGACCGAAGCCACGCTATCAAGCTCTTGGATCTTCCATTCACGCTTACCAAGCAATTTATTTCCAATGGCAGACTGAGAGATATTTAAGCGCTTAGCAAGCTCGGTGTTATTGATGTTTGAGCGCGCCTGAAGTATGCGGATATTAGTTCTTAGAATTTCGGGGCTGGTCAAGGTTTCCATATCGCTAATATTATTTCAATATGTTCATTTTGTAAACGAATCACTAAAACATAAAGACGTTTCGTCTATGAGGTGCGTCACAAAAAAGCAATAATACGCCGTTTTGTCGTGTTCTAGTCATTTTGAACTATATTCTTGCCATTATGACTAATGCAGTTAATGCGAGAGTGTCGCACCTTATAGAAAATTGTATGCATGAAAACAGGCTTTCCCAAGCTGACCTAGCGAAGATCCTCAGAGTTACTCCCTCTAACGTTTGCTCGAAGCTGAAAGGTAAGCGCCTTTGGAAAATCGACGACCTGCAGTTATTGGCTAATGCTGGGTTTGATTTTTCGGATTTGTTCACGAGGGAGGTTTAGTTGTGGATTTGTGGGAGATTAAGGATTTTCTTGATATCCGGGTTCCTACGGATACGGTCAAGCGCGCTCTGGCTGATGACCCGGCCGATAGGAAGCGGCTTAGTGTCGAAATTCGGAACCGGTGGGATATTACCACGCGCGACCTCTTGGAGAGCCAGGTATCTAACGAGGCTATCGGGCTGATTTTTAAGCAGTTTGTTAAAGAGTTCGCTCATCGTCTTGCGGATTTATGCGATGACGAGGACGAGGAATAGCAATGGAGCGCCGGGTTAGTCGTGTTTGCCGTAGGTGTCGGTTATATAGTTCGCGTGTTCTAGGGAGCAGATCGCAACGCGGCGGTCACCGCGTTCCTGGTTGCTTATGCGGTTGTGGAATCTCGCGGGGTAGGTCGTGCCATGTGGTAGATGCACGATTAGAGAGCGGCGGAAAAGAGACAACGCGCCGGATGCGGCCTTATAGGAGATCAGCAGACGCCGGTTTTTACTATCACGAGGATTTAGTTCGAGATTTAGAACTGTCTGATGCCCGATATAGAAAAGGTCATCGCAAATGGTTTCGCCGTCTATCCCGACTTTTACCCTTACGTCTTTTATCCAGCCGTTATGAGGCCAGATGATGAAAAGCATTCCGTATGTGGGTTCTATCTGGATGAAGCGTATTTCCGGGCGTTGTCCCCATTTTTCAGCAATGACCATTAAGAGCGCTATTAGAGCGGTTATTGCGCTGCTAGCCGCTAAGAGTATCGCGATTGTATTCATGAAAACTATTCTAAGGAGGCTTTATGCCTAAGGGTGTCGACACTGGTTTAATGCAGCTCTCAATAGATCTTGATCGGCTCTGCTCCCGGTCTGAGCAGTTCCGGGCAAGCCTGGGTGAGTTGATGCCGGCGGTGTTGGAGCGCGCTAGTGAACTTGATTCTGATCTGGTTGGTGATGTTAGGGATGAGCTGACGCGGCTTTGCGGGGCGGCCATGCTTCAAGTTAACTCACTGCTGCTCGCAGAAGAGAAGGCGCGGGGTGGTGCTGATGTTTGCTAGTCCTGGCTTGTTTGTGCTGGCTTGTGTATCAGCACTATTAGCGGCGGTTATCGTGTGGTTTATTGCGCGGGGTGGTCGTGGTGAGTGAGGCTGTTCCTGCTATGCGGCTCACGGCCGGCGCTCCAACTTCCGTTCTTATCTCATCTTTGGCTCGGTCTTATTGGGGCGTGCTCGATGGCCCGGAGTGGAGAGCTGCTAGGGGCATGTTACAGGCTTTGACCTTGGTTCCTACCTCTAAAAGCGCTGTAGCGCGGTTTGATTATAAGGGTGAGGTGCTTTCTACGGCTTGCCAGTTGCAGCGGATCTCTGGTTATTGCGAGCGGTGGACACGGATCGCGCTTCAAACCCTGGAGGAGATGGGCGTCATTAAGTGGACTCGCGGCATGATCGTTTCCGGTAATCCCACATCGTCCCTATTTGTTGTGGTTAAGCGGAAGCTGGTGGAACTTATCAAGTTTGCGCGGCCGCGCTCTAAACGGATTGATGAGGAACAGCGTAACCGGTTTATTGCCCGGCTCGCGGATATCTTGCGGCGGCGGCGTGGTAAGGACGGGGCGGCGCGTACCCCCGATAGTGTCCGGGTGCCATCCAGAGGGGCGGGCGGGGTAAAGACTAATGATCTTCAAGCCCGTTCTGCCTGCTCGCGCCATGCGGAAGTCAATGCTAGCCCCTCTAATTCCTTAGGAGGGTACCCGGCTTGCCGGGTGCCCCGCGTAAGAAAGAGATTGTTCCGCTCACCAGATGAGGACAAGCGCGAAGCGCTTGATCTATTTAACGCGTCGGCTGATCCGGTGGAGGATAAACCGGCTCTGTCACCTGCAATTATAGAAGATTTTGTTAGCAATGATGAGGAGTTAGGAATGTTGCCAGCTATGCCACAAGCTCACTTAGAACTATTGCCGGATGTGTGTCCTCATGGTGAATACAGTCCCAGGCAGTGCGCCTTATGCGTGGACGCTACCAGGAATAAGAATGAGATGGAGAACTGGAGGCGGCGGGTTGGTAAAGACCCAGCCTATAAGAGAGCGGAAGAAGCCGGACTGTTAGAGGTATCAGACGAGCAGATAATCAGAGACCGCGCTACCCAGATAGCTACCAAGCAAGCCGAATCCATGATGTTTAAGGACCGGGCGGAATGGATGACTTACGTACTCACTACCGCTGACCGCTTGGTTAAGGAATACAAAGCCAAGGGAGAAGCCGTGTTATGGCGATAGAAAGGCAAGCGATGAGGAAACCTACACGGACAACACAAGCAGGCAGGCTATTAACCACGGAGGAAGTAGCAAACATTCTGGGAGTAACGCCGGGCTATGTTAAGCAGCTACGCTACACGAACAAAGGCCCCGCGTTCATCCGGTTGGGGCGGGCGATTAGGTACGCGCCCGGGGATGTTACCGCCTACGCTAGGCAGGTGCGTAATGGTTAGGTGGAAGGAACTACCCGGCCGGGTACGCCGGGAACTCACGGCGCAGATAGCAGAGCGGGACGGTTGGATCTGCCAGCTATGCGGGCTACCTATCAGCCACTACCCACTAACGAGGCGTGACCAGTTAACCGCGGATCACATCATCCCGGAATCGTGGGGCGGCGCGTCCACTATAGATAACTTGCGGGCTGCGCATTGGGGATGTAACAGCGCGCGGGGAAATAAAATGAAACGCCCTATAGTCATCTATGACAGGTTACGCGAGGTGTTATCAGCGTGAGAAAAAATATTTTCGCCGCCGTTTTTTCTGAGAAATACGCCCTGTCCACTCCACGCCGCCAGGCTATAATCCCTCCCTTTTTAACTCAAAAAAAATCCCCTGACCAGGAAAGAAACCAAAAAGCATGCCAGAAATGATTAATTCTTTAATCCCTGAATGGGACGCAGCACAGCGCAAAAAAGGACAAAGTTATACAGCAGCAAGCCAAACCATACAAGCACTCACAAGCCAGGGCAAACTGCAGGAAATGGACGCGGCGCTGTGCGAGCTCCTGCTCTCTACTGCTACTGATATTGACTCAATCGCCCCCGGTGATGCTGCCTCCGGGCGCGCCGCTATCCGCAAGACCTATCTAGGGATCCTTTCTAAAATCTATGAGGTGATAGAAGAGCGCGAAAGAGCCGCTAACAGTTCTGGTAATGCTACCCCGCAAGAACGCGTGGCAGAGCTACTACATATCGTCTCATGAAACTACCGGCCTCTAAATGGAAAGCTGACCCGCCGCCCTCATACGCTCCCGCCCCCGCGAAAGGATACAAATCGGAGGCGGCACCCATATGCGTTATAGCGGCAATGATGGGATGGGATCTGCAACCCTGGCAACGCCGCGTACTCAAGGCTGCTACCCAATACAAGCAAGACAAAAAGGGCAAACGCCATTACCGATTCCGTGAAGTCCTTATCTCTGTTCCCAGGCAGTCCGGGAAAACTACCCTAGTATGCGCATTAGGTGTCTATAGGGCTTTGCTTAACCCGGGGTGCGAGATCTATTTTTCCGCTCAGTCCGGCCTATATGCCTCTGCTGCTATGAAAAAGCTAGGGAGCGCCTGGGAAACACACTGGGACAAAGACCTAAAGGCGTGTTTCGACTTCCTACGCTCTAACGGAGCGGAGGGCTTCCAAGCTAAGAATGGCTCGATCTTCCAGCGCTTCACGCGGGGACCGGAAGCCATGCACTCCAAAAGCCCCCGGCTAGTCATTAACGACGAGATATGGACCCTAAACGCGCTGGAAGGCGCTGATCTGGTGGGAGGAATCCGCCCCGCGCAATCAACCTTTGGTGATGAAGCGCAAATATGGCACCTCTCTACTATGGGAACAGATAAGAGCGAATTCTTAAATGACATGGTGGCAGATGGCCGCGAGAATAAGCGGGCGGATCTGGCTTATTTTGAGTGGTCCCTAGCTCCCGGCCTGGATCCCACTAACCCGGATCTTTGGGGATTCCATCCCGCCCTTGGCAACACCCAAACCCTAGACACCCTGAAAAGCGACTTTCTTTCCCTGTGGGAACGCACCCCCCAGGAGTGGGAGCGCGGCTACTGCAACCGCTCCACCAAAACCCTAACCGGGGAATACGTACCCGGCGCTATGTGGGAAGGGCTAGAGGACGCCGGGGATATCCCGAAAACTAACCCCACATTAACTTTCTCTGTAGAGGTATCCGGGCGGGGAACCGCTGCGACTATCGCCGCCGCCTGGCAACGCGCCGAACCCAACCCGGGGCCAAGCGTGACAATCGTAAAGCAGGCACCTTTCACACGGTGGATCATTCCCGCCCTCAAAGCCCTAAAAGTCAAGTTTCCCGCCGCCCCGGTATATGTGGACGCAGCAGGACCCAACCGGCGCCTACTAGAAGACTTCGCAGAGCAAGGCGTAAGAATCCAGGAAGTAGACCTAAAACAGCGCTTGTTAGCGGACGGGGATTATTTCACTGCGATAAGAACCGGGACCCTCGCACATGACCATTCCCCCGCCCTAGAAGAAGCAAGAAACGGGATCATGGTCAAAATAACCAACGGGTTAGAACGCATAGACCGCGATAAATCAGCCAACGACCCGGCGGCCATGATCGCGGCGTCCGTGGCCGCATGGGGCGCTTCCAGAGATGAAAAACTAGCCATTTACACCTAACTCCTTTACTATCCCTCAGTGTCCCTCCATAGCCCTCCATAGCCCTCCTGTTAACAATCCCTAGGAGAATTGCGGGTGCCTGGCTTAGCTTTGCGGCTATGGGACTCCTAGACTTTTTCAAACGCTCCAAAACCTTTAGCGTTCCGAGTGGAAAAGGGATCACCCCGCCCCCGCGTAGCCCCCGCCTAGATGAACCGCTATCCCTACCGGCGGTTTATCGCGCGGTGCAAGTAATCGCTAATGGCATCTCCCAGCTTCCCCTTTATGCGGAAAAGAACGGGCGGCGCCTAACCCCGGCGCAAACTCCCGGGATCCTTAAAACCCCAGACCTCAACATCTCACGAGATGAGTTCATTGAACAGCTAGTTTTATCCCTAGCGCTTAGGGGTAACGCCTACTGGCTGGCCATCGGAGAATACCGGGGCGCCCCTGCAGAACTTCGCGCGATCCACCCGGATCTAGTAACCGTTACCTGGGATAAAACCAAAACCCGCCGGGTATATTCCATAAACGGGAAAGAGATCCCGGCCGGGAAGATGGGACACGCCGCCTTATCGCGTATGCCCGGCATGTTAACCGGTATCGGACCTATCACCGCCGCAAGGCGGGATTTAGAGGGCGCGGCCGCGATCCGAGATTACGCAACCGACTATTTTGCCTCCTCTGGACAACCCGCCGGAATCCTCTCCACCGAGCAACCCCTAAACAAGGCAGAAGCCTCCGACATTCTGCAGGCCTGGAACTACCTAGACGAAAACGGGCAACCCCTAGACATGGCAAGTAATCCATCCCGGGCAAGAGTCCTTCCCAAAGGCATAAAGTACACCCCGATTCTTATTAGCCCTAAGGACGCGCAATGGCTCGAAGCCCGCGCCTTTACCACGACCGAGATAGCGCGCCTGTTCGGTGTACCCGCCGGGCTACTCCTAGCCGCCGTAGACGGAAACTCTCAAACCTACAGCAATATTGAACAGGCCTGGATAGAGTTCAGCCGCTTCACCCTCACCGGCTACACCCGCAAGATAGAAGGCGAATTGAGCAGGATGTTACCCGCCGGGATGCAAGCCAAATTCAACTACGAAGGCTTACTACGGGCTGACACCAAGACCCGTTACGAGTCCTATCAGATCGCTATCAATTGCGGGCTACTCACCAAGGACGAAGCCCGCGCCCTCGAAGGCAGAGAACCCCTAGACGAACAAGACCAAGAGCAGGAGGAAACAAACGAATGAGTGACCTAGACCAGCTTCAAACCCGCTCCCTCACAATCCGAGCAGACGGCAACAAAGAAGAACGCGGGGTAACCGCTCTAGGCGTGCCATATAACGATGAAACCCAAATATGGGAAGGACTGTTCGAGCAGTTCGCGCCCGGCTCCGTAGACGCTACCGGCGCAATTTTGCGTTATGCACACTCTGAGCCCATCGGGCGAATAACCGCAACCCGCGAAACAGAAAACGGTATCGAGTTTGACGGCATAATCTCCCAAACCACCCGGGGCGATGAAGTGTATCAGCTCCTAAAAGACGGCGTATTAACAGCTTGTTCTATCGGGTTTGAGGGCATCGAATACGACCAAACAGAGCGCGAAGACGGGACGCATATCACCTGGCAGAAAGTCCGGGCGCGTGAGTTCTCCATCGTGGAGTTCCCCGCGTACGAGGCCGCGAAGATCGAAAAAGTTAGAGAAAAACAAACCAAACCACAAAAGGAAGAAGTAGATATGGAAAACGAAACCACAAACACCGAAACCCTTGAGCGTATGGAAGCGCTAGAGCGATCCCTAGCCTCTCTAGTAGACAAGCCCGCCCCTACCACCCCGGGGATTAATTACCGCTCTTATGGTGAGTTTGTAGCCGGATATAAGAAGGGCGAAGATGACGCAAAGCAGCTAGCGCGCGCTGCTGCTACCGGAACGACCGCCGATTATGTGAACCTTCCAGTCTGGTTAGGAGACATTGAGAAGCGGATGGAAGCTAAGCAGCCAATCAAGAATTTATTTACCACTATTGCGTTACCCTCCACTGGCATGACCATGGAATACGGGTTAAAGGCCGAATCCTCTACTATCAAGGTAGGCAAGCAGGCAAAAGAAGGAGACAAGCTAGTAACCGGTTTGCCCGCTACCTGGACCGTGCAATCTGCTACCGTTTCTACCTACGGCGGCGCGGTAGAAGGCATTACCCGCCAAACCATCGAGCGCACCACGAGCCCCGTTATTTTGGACGAAATCTTTAAGGATCTGGCCTACGAATACGCGGCCGCTATTGAAGCGGACGTGCGGGAAAAGTTCCAAGCGCTCGCCGCCGATAACACCCCGGTGCTCACCCTTACCAAGGGAACTACTGCCACGGTTGCGGACCTGGAAGACCTCCTACTAGACCTAACGGATGTTTATGAGGATATTCCCTACTCCATGGACGGGCTCTTAGTGTCTCCGGCCGTGTTTAAGTGGCTAAAGAACCTGCCACGCGATCCGCGCGCGCTGCAGTTGCAAGGCGCGCCGCTAGAGCACCAGGGAACTATTACCTTTAACCTGCCGTCTGCTCAGATCGGACAGATCACTATTAGCCGCGTTCCCAAGTGGGAAGGCGATCACATGGTGGCCTATTCCAAGGACGCGCTAACCACCGCGGAAACTCCCGGCGCACCGCTCCGGCTAGAGGATGAAAACATCACCACCCTAACTAAAGAGTTCGCCGTCTACGGGTACGCCGCGATCTTTAGTCAACATCCGGATCTTATTAAGCCGGTAAAGATCGGCGCCTAGACATGGCAGACGTAAACCAGCTAAGGGCGTTTACCGGGGCGGCGGCCTCTGACAGCGAATATTTATCCGCTTGTCTAGAGGCTGCCACCGAGCGGGTTAACCGACATATTGGGCGCTGCCAGGTGCCAGGACCCGTACTAAACCAGGCGATTTTAGAGGTGGCTGGGAATCTGTGGCAGCGGCGGGTAGGCAAGCAAGATTTAGCGGCTTTCGGAGACGGCACTTTATTGGCGTCTCCTGCCCGCCCGGCGTTGGATCCGCTCACCCCCGCCCGCGCCCTCCTGGCTCCCTGGCTAGGAGTAGGAATCGCATGAGCCTACTAGCCGAGATCATCGAAGCCGAGCAGGAAGCCCTAGCCGGGGCGCTCCCAGACTCTTACCTAGTCACGAGCGAGCCCACCGCGGGCTATGCAGCCCTGGCAGCAGGCAAGAACGCCGCGATCATTACCGAGCCAAACCTAAAACCAGAATCCTACTGCCAAGTAGTAGCAGATTTTGAGGTCTGGCTAATAGCCGCCGCGCAAGACCAGGCCCCGGCCCGCGCCGCCCTCTCAGATGGCATAGCCGCGTTAATTCCGATCGGGTTTGATAACGCTTTCGCGCTCGGGGTAACTCCTCCAGGCACTAACCGTTATTTCGCGGCCTACAAAATCAACTATTCAAACAGCTACCAAATATAAGGAGAAAAACAATGGCAGTTAAAGCAGACAAACTAGGACCGGGAAAATTAACCTTTACCCCGGATGAGGGAGGCGCCGCCCGGGAGTTCGCCGGGCAATGTACCAAACTAACCTATAAACCCGAATACAAGACCGAGGATCCGACCCCGATGTTAGACGGCTCGGAGTACCTCGAGCCCGGTGAGCTCACCGGCTCCCTTGAGGGTGAGATCATGCAAGACTACGGAACCGACTCGCTCCCTAAATGGTGCTTTGACCACATGGGCGAAGAAGTGGAATTTATTTTCAAGCCCAATAACACTAGGGCGCTCACCATTAAAGGGCGTTGCCAGGTGGCGCCGGTCGAGATCGGCGGGGACGTCAAAAAGTCCAACTCCACTAGCTTTAGCTTCCCTACCGTGGGTAAACCCACCCTAGAAGAAGGCTCCACCCCCTCCATCCCTGCAGCCGGATAAATGGGCAAGAAAGAGCGGGGCGCAGTCGAAATCCTAGGGTTAGACGAGCTTAGATACTCTCTGCGTAAGATCGGGGACGATCTCGAAGACTTCAAAGCCCTCAACTCCGAGATAGCCCAAAAGGTAGCCGCCCGCGCCCGCTCCAAAGCCCCCACCCTAGAAGGCACCCTACAAGGCACCATCAGGGGCGGCGGGGCAAAACGCAAAGCCACCGTAAGAGCCGGAAACGCCCGTGTTAAGTATGCCTGGGTTATCCATTGGGGACGGAAGATGTGGCCGAGCCTAACCGCTGAGCCGCCCACGTCAGGGCGTAAACCCTTTGCCGCCCCCGTAGAAAAAAGGCCGTTCATCATGGAAGCCGCTAGGGAAATGGATCCCGAAATTCAAGACATGTACGCCAAGATCATCAACGAAAAAACCGCAAAACTCAAAGGAGCCACAATATTATGAGCGTGAAAATCAAACACCTAAACGTGACCTATGTGGGAGGCCGCGAAGCCTCCTACCCACTACTTCCCGCCGCTATCGTTGCCGCTGAAGGATACGCCGCCTCTAGGGGCATGTCCATGAGTGAAATGGCCTACGAAGGCACCCTATATGCCGCCTGGACCATGGCACGCCGCAAAGAACCTGGCGCCCCCGATTTTAAAGAATGGCTAGAAACCCTGCTAGCAGCAGAAGAAAGCGAAGAAGGCCAAGGTGTGACCTTTCGAGGGGACGACCCTCACGGAAGCGATAGCGACCCTATGTCTAGCGACGGGTAGCAGTCCTAAAGGGTGGCTAGAAGCGCCACCGCAAATTCTATATGAAGCACTCGAGCAACTAGCAGACTTACAGGAGGAATAAAATGGCCGGCCCCGCTGTTATGGCTATAAAAATCGTTGGTGACGCTACCGGCGCTAAAAAAGCCTTAGACGGCGCGGGCGGCTTCCTCAACAAATTCACTTCCAAGTTCGGAAAAGCAGGCCCGCTAGTCGCCGCCGGTATCGCCGCTATCCCCATGGCAGCAGTAGCCGCCGCTAAAGGCCTCTATGACATCGGCTCCGAATTTAAAGGAATGTATGACACCATCCGGGTAGGAACCGGAGCAAGCGGGCAAGCTTTCGAGTCCCTAAAAGGATCCGCCCGCGCCGTGGCCTCCAGCGTTCCCGCAGATTTTAATAAAATCGGGACCGCCCTAGCAGACGTAAACACTAGGACAGGGCTCACCGGCAAAACCCTAGAAACTGTGTCCTCCCAGTTCCTAGAAGCCGGGCGCATCCTAGGCGAAAGTGTAGACATCAATAAAGCCACCGGCGCACTAAACGGCTTCAACATCACCGGCAAACAAACAGAAGCCGGCCTAGACACCCTATTTAGAGTCTCCCAGGCCACCGGCATCTCAATGAACGACCTGTCCGGCATCCTCGGTAAGAACGCCCCCGCCCTACAATCACTAGGCTTTTCCTTCAGCGAGTCCGCAGCCATGGCCGGGCTGCTAAACAAGTCCGGGCTGGATGCTAATAAGACTTTGGGATCTATGGGTAAAGCCCTCCTAGAAGTCTCCAAGTCCGGGGAAAAACCCGCCGATGCTTTCAAGCGGGTTACCGGGGAAATGGGAACCATGCTTAAAAAGGGCGATGAGGCCGGCGCCCTAAACCTCGCTAGTAAACTCTTTGGCACTAGGGGCGCCCCCCAATTCATCGGCGCCCTAAAATCCGGGGCGATCAACATGGACGCCATCGCCAAAGCCGCGCAAGGCTCCGGGGATACCATCCTAGGAGTAGGCAAAGAAACCACTAATGCCGCCGAAGCCTGGCAACTACTAAAAAACAACGCGAAACTAGCGTTAGAGCCTTTAGCATCCGGGGTATTTAACACGGTAGGTCAAGCGCTAGGGTGGCTAGCCGGGCTAATCAAAAACCTATCCGGTCCCGGCGGGCTGGGAGCCATGGGCAAAGCGTTTGATTCCCCCGCCCTCAAAGCGGCCGGGAAAATCTTCCAAGATATCGGGACGCAAGCGCAAAGCCTCTACCAAGCCATAAAACCCGTAGCATCCGCGATTATTGGCGCGCTAATGCCAATCTTTACCGCGCTCCTTCCCGTAGTTACCGGCGTCTTTACTACCATCGGATCCGTCATTAAGGGCGCCCTGCAAATCCTAACCGGCATCTTCCAAGTATTTAAAGGGATCTTTACCGGAGACTGGAACACCCTCTGGAACGGTCTTAAAGGCATTGCTTCCGGAGTATGGACAGTAATAAGCGGGATCATAACCGGCTCCATCCAACGCGTACAAGGCATTATAGCCGGCGCTCTCACCCTGATTAGCACCCTATGGAATAACGCCTGGACCGGGATCATAGGACTAGTAACCGCAGTCTGGAACGGGATCACCGGCGCGATCTCTGGCGGCTGGAACCGTGTAAAAAGTTTCTTTACCGGCGGGGTATCCCTTATAAAGAACCTTTGGGGCGCTGGCTGGCATTGGGTTCACGCTAAGGCCGTCTCCATCTGGAACGGGATCACCGGCGCCATCTCCGGCGGGGTAGGCCGCGCGGTGAACGTGGTAAGAGGTCTACCCGGCCGGGCGGTATCGGCGGTAGGAAACCTAGGACATCGTCTAGTAGGAGCAGGAAAAGACCTAATCCGCGGCTTCGTAAACGGGGTAGGCTCCCTAGGGTCTGCAGTCTGGGACGCAGGCAAACGCATAGCTAATAACGCTATAAACTCCATCAAGCACTTTTTAGGAATCGCCTCGCCCTCCAAAGTTTTTACCGTCATCGGTAAGCAGACCGGGCAAGGCTTCATCAAAGGCCTAGACTCTATGAGCCCCCTAGTGGATAAAGCGGCGGGTAGGCTAGTGAAAATCCCGGCAGCTAAACCAGTAAAGCCGATTAAATGGCAACCCGTACCCCCACCCGCCCCTGAACCCGCGTATTCTGCCGCGCCGGTTAACATCACCGTAAACGGCGCGCTAGACCCGCTAGCGGTAGCCCGGCAAATAAAGCAACTATTAACCGGCCTTGAGCGCGGGCGCGGCCAAATCACTATCACCCCCGGGGTGACCGCATGACTAGCCTAATAATCGGAGACTGGAAAATACCTGAGTCAGGCCAGGAACTCACCCGGGAAGGCTGGGGCGTACTAGACGGGGCCACCGTGAGCTTTGGGAGGCAAAATCAGCTAGACAACCCCGAAATCGGGACAATGAGAGCCGTTATCCGCTGCGAAACCCTCCAAGCGGCGCGCCGCGCTCACTCTATACACCCGGGAACCCCCGTAAAACTAGACTCCACATATAAGCTCTCCCATGCCGTACCTAAAACCGTTGCAATCAAGGACGGATGGATAACCCCCTACCTCACGCCCACCGGCCACCCTACCGGATGGGCCGAATGGAGCGGGAACTATTATCTTGCCGGCTCTTGCTGGGTAGGTCCGGGACCTTGGAACACCGGGAACCCGCAAGAATGGCGCTACCTATCGGAAAAAGTAAATGCCGAATCTGTAATCGCGGTAGAGCTCACCCTCACCGCCCCCCAATATGCGCCCGCCGCTCCGAAAGCTCGCCTAACCGGCGCCACCACCCCTAGCGCTGTCGGTCTTACGATTACTAGGAGCGACCCGGAAATAAAAGCAGAAAACACCGCGGCCGCTACCTGGAAGATTAAGGCAGAAGCCCCTATCCCGGTAGATGGCTACCCCGCGCTATGTATACACGCTCCCGCCGTCTGCTGGGACAACTACCCGCAAGCCGAAACATGGGAAACAATCTCTAACCCGTCTTGGAGAATCTGGGGAACCTGGAAGGTAGAAAAAACCCTAAAACTAGGAGCAACCTCCAAAGCCTCCCAAAACATACACGTGTTTTCCGGGGTAATAACCACCATCGAAATAAAAGGACTCCCCGGCGGTAAAAGCGAAATAAACCTAACCGCCTCCGACCACCTCCACCCGTTAAACGCCGCTAAAATAGCCGCGCCCCGCCGCCCCGCCGAGCCCCTACTAGACCGCATCAAATGGGCGTTAAACCAAACAGAAGATTATTTAACCAAGGCAGGCTATACCCCGCTAGGGGTACGCACCCAATCCGATATAAATCCCCTGATGCAGTCAATAGACGTGGACGCCCGCCCGGCGCTTGACCTGATAAACCAGGCCGCCAATAGCGCCGCGCTAACGGCGTGGCCGGTAGTCTCCGAGTCTGGGGACTGGGAGCTATTCCTAGAGGACGCAGACGCCCGCCCCGCAATCTCCTACATTGCCCTAGACGCCGCCGGCCAGGTCACCACCCAAAAAATAGTCACTAACTGCTTAATAGTCGACGGTAGCCAAATCCCCCTAGAAGGCGTGCAAATCGCCAAAGACGGAGAAGTTGCCGCCACCCAGTGCGAAGTATCCTATCCGATAGAAAAAACTGACCCCCAGACCGGGCAAGTGTCCTACGACACCGTCAAAACCCTAACCGGCGATATCGGGCCGGCCGGCCTCACTATCGAAACCTGGCTAAAAAACCCTGAAGACGCTACCGAAACCGGCCGGCGCTGGCTACGCCGCGTAACCCGTGGAGACTGGAAAATATCAGGAATAAAAATAAACACCGCGCACCTAAAAGGCGACACCACCGCCGGGCAACTAATAGATAGCGTTTACAGGATCGGGCAACAGCTAGTTATTTTTTCAATGCCTAAATGGATACCCGGAGCCGGCAACATAGAGCGCTTTTGCATCGAAGGCGGGAGCCTGACCGCTAATAAAGGCTCCTGGATTATCAACTTAAACCTAACCAGACCCGGCGGCGCCGGCTACGCCCTGAAATGGGAAGAAATACCGAGCCCCGCAATCTGGGACAAAACCCCGTTACCATGGGCGCGGTTCGCCGCGCTCACCACTAAAGCGAAAATAAAGGAAGGTTATAAAGATGCCCGCAACAACTAAAAACCTAAAAATCCCCTACCCTACCGGCGGCGACCCCGTAAGAGACGGCCCGCAAACCTTTGCGGAAGCTATGCAATTAATAGAGAGCTATCTCTGCCCGGAATGGAAACCGGTAACCATGGGGCCTAACTGGATAATGATAGGTGGCTACCAGGTGGAATACTGCAAACTAGGGGATCTAGTAGTCCTACGGGGAATGGTACGCCGCCAATCAGGCGGGCTGGAAAGTAATATTTTTTCGGTACCAGATGAGGCCCGCCCCAAAAATACACGGTTTATCCCTGCAACTGTAAGCAATGACGGGCGCCCCGCAAATCTATTTATAACCACAGAGGGCCGCGCGGTAATCCAGGGCTATTCCGGCACCGGAAATGGTATCTATAACCTCCCGATATCGGGCTCTTACTACATTAACTAAGGAGCAAAAACCATGAATTTTGAAACCTTGCAGGCTGATATCAACCTGCCAATGAATAAGCATTACACCAAGGGCCGCGGCGGCCACAAAATCGACAAGATCCTAGTCCACCACAACAGCGGCCGGTTAACTACCCGTGGCTGCTGGGAAACCTGGCAGACTAGGCAGGCTAGCGCGCATTACCAGGTAGAAGAATCCGGGCGTATCGGGCAATTAGTCTGGGACCGGGACACGGCCTGGCATGCCGGAAACTGGAGAGCAAATCAAACTAGCATCGGCATAGAACACGCCAATAACGATACTAAACACTGGACTATCAGCCCCGCCACTCTAGAGGCCGGCGCGCATCTGGTAGCAGCCTTGTGCAAAGCCTACAAGCTAGGGCGCCCGGAATGGCTAAAAAACGTTTACCCTCATCAGTATTTTGCTAACACCGATTGTCCCGGCCAGATAGCACACTCTCAGCGCGCCGCCTACATGGAGCGGGCGCAATATTGGTACGACATTATGACCGGAACCCACCCCGCTCCCGCAAGCCCCGCGCCTAGCGTGGATCTAGAAGCGCTCGCTAGCGCGGTGATCGCCGGGAAATATGGAAACGGTGAAGCCCGCCGGCGCGCCCTAGGCGCTAATTATGCAGCCGTGCAAGCTATCGTAAACCGGCGGTTAACCGGCAAATCTGCACCCGCTCCCAGCGTAGACCTAGAAGCGCTCGCTAGCGCGGTGATCGCCGGGAAATACGGAAACGGTGAAACCCGCCGGCGCGCCCTAGGTAGCAATTACGCGGCGGTGCAGGCCATCGTAAACCGGAGGCTGCTGGGGTGAGTCATGGGTAAGCACTCAAAAGAAAGATTTAGCTGGCTAACCCCAGCTGTGCGTGGCTGGATCTACGGGATAATAACCGCCCTGGTACCACTACTAATTATTTATGGCGTGCTAGATGAGCAGACCGCCCCGCTCTGGCTAGCTCTGGCAGCGTCCATCCTAGGCACATCCACCGCGCTAGCACACACTCCTATTAGACGAGAAAGATTAGATATTGATTTTCCCACTCACAGCCACCGATAGTCTTGCCTGGTGGCAAGATTTAGCCGGTATGGCCGCGCTAATAACCGCGATTGCGTCCATTCCCGGAACTATCGCGGCCTGGCATGCATCAAAAACCCGGGCGGCTTTCCGGCAAGAAATGAACCCAGATCACGGATCAAGCCTAATTGATAAGGTTGACGCGCTCACGGAGTCTATAGCCTCGGTAGGCCATCAGGTGGGAGAGATCCGGCGCGATATGGATCGGGAGCACCGTCACATAAACGCGACCATGGAGCGACATGAATCCGATATAAAAGAAACTAGATCCGCGCTAGACGCGATTAAGCAGCGGCCATAACCGCCGCCCGCAAACGCGCGGGCGCCACCGTCACATAAGCAAGGGTAGTTTCCGGGGAAGCGTGTCCTAAAAGCTCTTGGACGCTAAGCAGATCCCCCGTAGCCTGATAGGCGCGGGTGGCAAATCCGCGCCTAAGATCATGCATAGAAACCCCTACCGGTAGCACTCTAGACACTAGGGCGCCTACTGTGGCCGGTGCGAGATGGCCGGCGTCTGCTCCTGGGAAAAGGTACCCGCCGCGCGCGGCGCCTCTTATCGCTGCGGCTAGGCTGTCGCTAATAGGTACCTGCCTATCTTTGCCGCCCTTGCCATGCACAATAAGAGAAGCTCCCAGCAGATCGGCGGTAATATCGCGGGCGTGTACGCGCGCTACCTCGCCGCGTCTTAGCCCTGCCTCACTGGCTAAGCGGATCATTAGCCCTACTCGCTCGCAGGCTACCGCCTGCGCCTGCTCGACCTCTGCCAGGGTTGCCGGGCGTTTGATCGCCTTAAACTTTTTTCCTGCTGGCAAATCAGCAACCGGGGAAACCTGGATCCGGCCGGCCAATACCGCCCACGAATAGAACGCCTTGACCGCTTGGTGAGCAGACCGGCGCGTATTAGGCGCCCAATCGTGAGCAGCTGACCAGGCTACCGCCGCGCCTAGATCCACCTGCCACGGCGGCATATCGACCCAGCGGGCAAACCGCCTAACCCACCTGAAACGCAGGTCCCGGGTAGTTGCCGGGCGTCCCTCAGAAACTAGAAACTTTATAAAATCCTGTAATTCCGGCTCCCACCCGGCCGGCACCGGCTCTAACTCTAACATGAGTTAATTTTAATGAGCGTGTCAAATGGCCAGGCCGAAACCTGTAATTATCCTGCAATCCCGAGGTTGCAGGTTCGATTCCTGTCGGGGGCGCCA